>JAAVHS010000020.1 GCA_014799575.1 Clostridiales bacterium
GGTAAATCCACGCTTCTCAATCTCATCGGCGGACTGGACACCGCCGACGGCGGAGAGATAAAAATAGACGGTAAGTCGTCAAGGTATTTTAATGCGTCGGATTACGACGCCTATCGCAATACATATATAGGATTTGTATTTCAAGAATACAACTTGCTCGACGACTTCACGGTAGGCGAGAATATATCTCTTGCGCTAGAATTACAAAGTCAAAAGGCGGACAAACAAAGACTTGACGAGATATTAAAAGAAGTAGACTTAGAGGGTTACGCAGATAGAAAGACCAACGAGTTGTCTGGCGGACAAAAGCAAAGGGTGGCGATAGCGAGAGCGTTGGTAAAAAGTCCGAAGATAATAATGGCGGACGAACCTACGGGAGCGTTGGATTCAGCGACGGGCAAGGCGATATTAGACACGTTGAAGAGATTGTCGAAAGACAAGTTGGTCATCGTCGTATCTCACGATAGAGAGTTTGCCGAAGAATACGGCGATAGAGTGATAGAACTAGCCGACGGCGAAATCGTGGCAGACACCGCAAAGAGCGAAGGATCTCGCGAGACTGTCAAAGACGTCGAAGAAAGCAAAGGCGAAATGAAGAAATCTCGCTTGCCTTACGCTAGGGCGTTCAGAATGGGCGCAAAAGGAATGATAACCAAGCCGATAAGGCTTGCAGTCACAATAATACTTTGTATCGTCAGTTTTGCGTTTTTCGGCTTAGCGGACACTTTGGCGTCTTACAACAAAAACAAAGCGACAATCAATTCAATTCTAAAAAATCAATACGATACTTTGGCGGTTACTTCGATTAGCGGAGCGTTGGAGAAAGACGTGCCATATCTTAAAGACAAGACGGGAATAGACTTTTTGGGCGTGGCTTCTTTTGGGGAAGCGTCGCAAGCGTTGCCAATCGCATATCAAAGGAGACTCAAAGGCAAGGACGGATTGTCGACTTATTACAATATGAGTTTGCGCGGATACTTGCCCGCGGAGAAAGTCATTGACGGCGAGAAATACCGACTTATTGCGGGAGCAATGCCTAAGTCTGACGACGAAATTGTCGTGACAAAGTACACTTATGAGCAGTTCGCTCTCGGCGGAATACGATTGGTGGGCGAAGAAGAGATAATATATATTGAGCCCGAAGAGATTTCTACTCTTCAAGACTTTATCTCAAAAGCATATATTCAGGTCGAGATACAGGACGGTTCGCTCATTACTTGGAAAGTCGTCGGAGTAGTCGATACGTTGGCGGATACTGATGGACGCTATGAGCAACTCAAGCCGTCTGCGAATTTAGACATGTCCGAAGAAAAATACGATAATCTTTCTATTGAATGTCAATATTATTTCGGTTTTTCCTATCATTCGCTCGGTTACGTTACTCAAAAGACTTATGATGAAATTTTCGCGTTGAGTAAAACCGATACGCTTTTGGGCGCGGCGGCAAAGGGCAGTATTACGTTGCGCGAAAGTACGTACGAGGGTAAAGTAAATAATTACGGCAATTCTTTCACAAGCGTTTGCGACGATACTTTTATCAAGGAATTCGATATTATATGGGCAGACGGGAAAGAGCGCGCGTCATTGCAAGACGACGAGATAATTATAGGCTCGAATTTGATTGCAAGTATAGGCAAGAATATTCCTTCGTATACTCGCGTTGATCTCAATGAAACGTATTTCGACGGACTTGTCAATTTTTCTGCGGAAACAGATTTGTATTCGATTAAAGAATATTTAGGATTGCTTATCGGCGCTTGCGATTATGCTGAAAAAATCGACGGCGCAAGTCTTAATGCTTTCAAAGATTTTATCAATAGTATAGGCGAGGGCAACGAGGAAAGACAAACGCTGCGAGGCTTAGCGATATATAAGTGCTTAAATGAAATAGAGCCGTATTTGCCTGATAAATACGATGACATCGACCCGTTGGAGGAAGAGTTCACAGATTTGCAATGGAAAATCCTATACGCAGGTTATTTGCGGATTGAGAGTTTTGATTTCTACGGCATGATAGACAATATCGACGGTGGATATAATGGCAACGTAGTTCCCGATCAACTTAGCGGTAAGCAGATAGAAAATCAATTTGGGGGTCAGCTGTATAGCAAGTATGCGCTCAAAGTGGTAAGCGATATTGTCTTTGAAGAAATGAAAGTCAGTTTTAATTACGGTGACGATACGGACTCTGCTTTGACAATAACGCCGAAGATTGTCGGCGTGTATATTCCAAAAACAGACGAGGGAAATTCCGACACTTACGTTATTAACAACGCGATATACGCCGAGGCTAAAAAGGCGCTTACTCCCGAGTATGAGTTCTTGATTGCGCCCATGACGGACGACAAGAATGTTGTCAAGACTTTGGTCAATCTGCAATATAATCAAGACGGTGAAAGAGCGTACTATATGCAAAATTCAGTTATGCTTGCAATGACGCAAAAAAGCGATACGTTCAAAGCGCTCGGCAAGATATTCTTATACGTCGGTTTGGGGTTGGCAATATTTTCCATCGTGCTTATGAGCAACTACATCGCAGTGTCCATTTCTTCGCAGAAAAAACAAATAGGTATATTACGCGCTTTGGGCGCAAGAACGCCCGATGTCTTTGCCGTCTTTTACAGCGAAAGCCTGGTCATTTCTATCATAAATTTTGTGCTTGCAACAATAGGAGCGTTTGCAACAAGCGCAATAATGAGTGCGCGTATCGCCAACGACTTGGGAATGCAAATTACTTTTATGTCGTTCGGCATAAGACAGGTTTTACTTATTTTTGCTCTTAGCGTAGCCACCGCAGTACTTGCAAGCCTAATACCTATTTACAGGCTGTCAAAGAAGAAGCCGATAGACTGTATTTCGGATAGGTAGGGGATTTATTTTTCGTAAATCTCGCGTTTCAAATTTGAGAGGCAAAATTGTCAATTTATTTTCTCAAAAATTTTTGAAAAATTCATATTAACCTATTGACAAGGTAGGTTAATAGGTGCTATAATCACACTAATCTAGTAGGTAAATACTACGAAAGGCGAAAAGGAGAAATAAAATGTCTAATAAATATAAATTCGAAACGCTTCAACTTCACGTAGGTCAGGAAGAGCCTGATTCTGCGACGGACGCAAGAGCCGTGCCTATATATGCGACGACTTCATACGTTTTCAAGAATTCAGCTCACGCGGCGGCGCGCTTCGGGCTTGCCGACGCAGGTAATATTTACGGTCGCTTGACCAACTCGACGCAAGACGTATTCGAGAAGAGAATTGCCGCTCTTGAAGGCGGCGTTGCGGCTTTGGCTGTCGCTTCGGGCGCAGCGGCTATCACTTATACGTTGCAGGCTTTGGGGCAAGACGGCGGTCACTTCGTGTCGCAAAAGACGATATACGGCGGAAGTTACAATCTTCTTGCTCACACGCTTACGGGCTTCGGTATAACGACGACTTTCGTTGATATACACAACCTAAAAGAAGTGGAAAAGGCGATAAAGAAAAACACGAGAGCGATCTATATCGAGACGCTCGGCAATCCCAACAGCGACATTCCCGACATTGACGCATTGGCGGAACTTGCTCACAAGCACGGTCTACCGCTCGTTGTGGACAATACTTTCGGTACGCCTTATCTTATCCGTCCTATTGAGCACGGCGCGGATATCGTCGTACACTCGGCGACAAAGTTTATCGGCGGTCACGGTACGACGCTCGGCGGTGTAATCGTCGATTCGGGTAAGTTCGATTGGAAGGCTTCGGGTAAGTATCCCGCTATTGCGGACGCCAACCCGTCGTATCATAACATATCATTCGTAGATGCAGTCGGAGAGGCGGCGTTCGTGACCTATATCAGAGCGGTCTTGCTTCGCGACACGGGCGCGACAATTTCGCCATTCGCGGCGTTTTTGCTTTTGCAAGGTACGGAAACTCTCTCTTTGAGATTGGAACGTCACGCGGAGAATGCCAAAAAGGTAATCGAATACCTTTCCAAGCATCCGCAAGTAGAGAAGGTCAATCACCCGTCTTTGGCGGATCATCCCGACCACGCGCTCTACGAGAAGTATTTCCCAAACGGCGGAGGCTCTATCTTCACCTTTGAAATAAACGGCGGAGAAAAGGAAGCGCACAAGTTTATCGACAACTTGCAAATCTTCTCGTTGCTTGCCAACGTTGCCGACGTCAAGAGCCTTGTAATTCATCCGGCTACGACCACGCACAGTCAGCTCACCGACGAGGAACTCGCCGACCAAGGTATTAAGAGAAATACCATTCGTCTTTCTATCGGTACGGAGCATATTGACGACATTATCGCAGACCTCGAAAGAGGATTCAACGCAGTAAAATAATTTGGGAGGACTAGGCTATGTCAAGAATTTTTACGTCAGCAGACCAACTTATAGGAAAAACTCCGCTTTTGGAACTTACCAACTTGGAGAAAGAATACGGCTTGAAAGCCAAAATACTTGCAAAACTTGAATATCTCAACCCGGCAGGCTCTGTCAAAGACAGAGTTGCAAAGGCTATGATTGACGAGGCGGAAGGCTCGGGCAAACTCAAAAAAGGCTCTGTAATTATCGAACCGACTTCGGGTAATACCGGCATAGGTCTTGCGTCCGTTGCAGCGGCAAGAGGCTATCGAATCATTATCGTAATGCCCGAGACAATGTCTGTCGAGCGCAGACAAATAATGAAAGCGTACGGCGCGGAACTCGTGCTTTCCGACGGAGCAAAGGGTATGAAAGGCGCTATCGAAAAGGCTGAGGAACTCGCAAAGGAAATCCCGAACAGTTTCATCCCCGGTCAGTTTGTCAACCCTGCAAATCCGCAGGCGCACAGACTAAGCACAGGACCTGAAATCTATGAAGATACGGACGGCAAAGTAGATTTCTTCGTAGCGGGCGTCGGCACTGGCGGAACTATCACGGGCGTGGGCGAATACCTTAAATCAAAGAACCCGTCTATCAAAGTAGTGGCTGTCGAACCTGCTACTTCCGCAGTGCTTTCCACAGGCGTTGCGGGAGCGCATAAGATACAGGGCATCGGCGCAGGCTTCGTACCCGACGTGTTGAATACCAAGGTTTACGACGAGATTATAGCGGTGTCCAACGAAGACGCTTTTGCGATAGGCAAGGCGATAGGCAAGAGCGAAGGCGTGCTTGTCGGTATTTCTGCTGGCGCGGCAGTCTACGCGGCTATTGAGCTTGCAAAACGTCCCGAGAACGCGGGCAAGACTATCGTTGCGCTTTTGCCTGATACGGGCGACAGATATTTGTCAACGCCGCTATTTCAAGACTAATTAGGGAGTAACAAATGACGATTTCTACCAAAGGCAGATACGCCCTTAGAATAATGATTGACCTTGCCGAGAATAGCAACGGCGCGTTTATTCCAATGAAGACGGTCGCCGAAAGACAGGGATTATCGCTTAAATATATAGAGCATATTTTGTCCGTCTTAAAGCAAAGTAATTTTGTCGAAGGTATACACGGCAAGGGAGGCGGTTATCGCCTTACGAGAAAGCCCGAAGAGTATACCGTCGGCGAAATCTTGCGACTTGTCGAGGGCGACCTCGCGCCAGTCGCTTGCTTGGAGTGCGGCGCAAAACCTTGCGAAAAAGTCAATCAGTGTCGCACAATTTCTATGTGGCGCGACCTGCAAAACCTAATCGACAATTTCTTCGACGGCATAACAATCAAAGATTTGATGCAAGACGCTTCGAATTGTTCGAGCGGAATAGATATTTCATTTTTAGACGCGTCGCTGTAAGGCGCGTCTTTTCTTATTTTTGAAATTGCTATAGATTATAGTATTTGACATACCGAAAGATTAAAATTATAATTTAAGTAGGAAAGCGTGGAGGATATTTATGAATACTCAGCAATTCAAAAAGGAAATGGAAAGACAGACGTATATCGAGGCAAATTCTCAAATGCACTTGCATATGCACGAAATGTCCGAGCGGGCAAGAAGAATAACAATGGAGATGAATAATACGTTTCATACCAACGAAGAGTTGAGGAAATTGTTTTCCGAACTTATAGGGAAAGGGGTCGGCGAAGGTTTTGGGTTGTTTCCTCCGTTTTACGCCGACTACGGTCAAAATATCACGATAGGAAAAAACGTCTTTATAAATTCGGGCTGTTGCTTCCAAGACCAAGGCGGTATAGAAATCGGCGACAACGCTCTTATAGGTCAGCAAGTCGTTTTGGCTACGCTCAATCACGATTTATTGCCCGAGAAACGCGGTAGTATGATCCCTGCGCCAATCAAGATAGGCAACGACGTTTGGATAGGAGCGCACGCGACTATACTTTCGGGCGTAACTATCGGCAACGGAGCAGTCGTAGCCGCAGGAGCGGTCGTGACGAAAGACGTCCCCGAAAATACAGTCGTCGGCGGAGTGCCCGCAAAAATAATAAAGAAGATAGGGGATATGGAAGTATCCGAGTTGGATAAATCGTTTATTAGAAAATAATCAAAAGGAGTTTATTATGGAAAAATTGAATTTGACAAAAGAATGGGATAAAGTTTTCCCGAAAAGCGAAAAAGTAAATCACGAAAAAGTAACGTTTCACAATCGCTACGGCATTACGCTTGCGGCGGATTTGTATATTCCTAAAAACGCAAAAGGCAAACTATCCGCTATCGCGGTCTGCGGTCCGTTCGGTGCGGTAAAAGAACAGTCGTCGGGACTTTACGCGCAAGAAATGGCAGAACGCGGTTTTCTTACGATTGCTTTCGACCCGTCCTTTACGGGAGAGAGTGGCGGTCAGCCTAGATACGTTGCTTCGCCCGATATAAATACCGAGGATTTTTGCGCGGCGGTGGATTATCTATCTTGTCGCGACGACGTAGATTCGAATAAAATCGGTATTATAGGTATTTGCGGTTGGGGCGGTATGGCAATCAATGCGGCGGCTATCGACACGAGAATTAAGGCTACGGTTGCGTCGACAATGTACGATATGACGAGAGTAAACGCAAAAGGCTATTTTGATTCCGCAGATAGCGAAGACGCGCGCTATGATATGAAAAAAGCGTTGAATACGCAACGCATTGTCGATTATAAAAACGATAACTATGAATTAGGCGGCGGAGTGGTTGACCCACTACCCGAAGACGCGCCGTTCTTCGTAAAAGACTATTACGATTATTATAAGACCGATCGCGGTTATCATAAGCGTTCGTTGAACTCCAACGGCGGTTGGAACAAGACATCCGCGCTTTCGTTTATCAATATGCCGATACTTGCTTACAGCAATGAAATAAGGAGCGCAGTACTTGTTATGCACGGCGAAAAAGCGCACTCGTGTTATTTTAGCAAAGACGCATTCAAGAACTTGAAAGGCGACAACAAGGAATTGCTTATTATTCCCGATGCAGTTCATACCGATTTGTATGATAGAAAGGACGTCATTCCTTTTGAAAAGTTAGTAGATTTTTTCAAGAAGAATTTCGACGCTGAGTAATCTATAAAAAAGACCGATAAAGATTGATTTTTTATCGGTCTTTTTTTATTACTGATTTTTCGCTAAATCTGTATATTCCTTTACAAAGTCCGCCTTTGCGTCCGTATAGGCGTCTCGATTATGCTCATATTCTTTCCAAAGACGCAATTTCATTTTTTCATACTCTTTTGCGATATCGGGGTGTGTATTTAGATAATCTCTGAAATATATTTCGTCGATATCGTTTTCAAGCCTGATGTGCAAATGAAATACTTTTTCGGCAAAGCCTTTTTCGGTGTAGCCTTTATTTAAGGATACGCGCATGTCGTTTGCCGACATGACGATATATCCGTTTTCTTGCAACGTATCGGCTGTATCTTTTAGTTGGCGTGTTGATTTTACTACTATCAAAATATCAATAATAGGTTTCGCCCAAATATCTTTTACCGCAGTGCTTCCGACGTGGTGATAAACCGTATCCGACGGCAGTATGCTTTTGAGTTGATTCACTTCATCATTATACCAGTCTGTCCAATAAGGCTTATGCTCCGTCAAAAATATGGGGAAGAGTTGCCAAAGTTCTTCAAGTGTCATTTCAGATAGTTTCTTGCTCATTGATGTTGTCCTTGCTTGACTATGATTATATCAAAGCGAAAATAATATTACAAGTGATATTGACATTGAGGCTAATAATATATATAATCGAATTGTAGATAGATTTTAATAAATTTTGCAACAAGGATTGACTATGAAATTAAAATACAGAAAGCCGAGAATATTCCCCAAGTGGACAAAATTCAAAGGAAACGAGCAAAACGGAGAAGTTTATTCCTGCCAAGATGACGGAATTGTATTTTCGTGTGATAATGGCAAATTGCCGCATTATAATCATATAGAGATGTCGGGCTTTGAAACGTCGTCGATAATAAGTTATAAGGTCGATGAGAATAAGAAACTAAGCCTTTACAGATTTTGCGTTTTCCCGCAGATAAGAGTTATCCCCAACGAAACAAGGGGTAGTCTTCCATATAAATTCGACGGAGTTGAATTGTCTTTTGACGCGCCTATCAAGACGGATAAAATTCAATTCAACGGTATGCTTACTTTTTGTCAAAGCGCAGAAGGCGTTGAGATAGAGCATACTATTTGTCCGTCTTATGATAAAAAGGCATTGCTTGAAAAAATCATAGTGAAGAACGTTTGCGATAAGAAACTTACCTTTATTGTAAAAAACAAAAGACCTTTTAAAAAGATTAGCAAAATATATCTTAATGAAGATAAGCCGCAAGAGATTTTCACCGATGCGTTCGTTGACGGACAAAGAACGGACGATAAAGCGAAAAGCATTTCTATCGAGCCTTTTGAAGAGAAGATTATTTTGGTATGCAGCGGCGCGGAAAGGCTTACTGCAAAGCAGATAGAAGAGCAGTTTGATTTAAGAAAGCAGTTTATTGATAAAATGCAAGACTGTATGCAGATTATCACACCCGATAGCGTGATAAACAGAATGATTGAATTTTGCAAAGTCAGAGCGAGCGAGAGTATTTTCAATACCAAAAACGGATTGATGCACGCGCCCGGTGGCGGGAATTATTACGCCGCTTTGTGGACGAACGACCAATGCGAATATGCCAATCCGTTGTTTGCCTATTTGGGTTATCCCATCGCAAAAGAGCAGAGTATCAACTGCTATAAGCTTTATTCAAAACTTGCAAGCAAAGATAAAGCAATCCCCACGAGTATTGTCGCTTGCGGCGATGATATATGGAATGCTGCGGGCGACCGCGGAGACAGTTCTATGTTCTTGTATGGCTTGTGCCGTTATCTCTTGACTACGGGCGATAAGCAAAGAGCAATAGAATTTTTACCAGCGATAGAGACTGCGTTGAGTTACGTCCAAAGTCAAATCACTGACGGCGGCATTGTAAAGAGCGACAGTGACGAACTTGAAAATCGCTTTGAAAGCGGAAGCGCAAATCTCTCAACCGCTTGCATAACTTACGACGCTTTCCTTTCTCTTAATTATCTATACAATGAATTGGGATATGGCGAAAAAGCCAAAGAAATTATGGCAGACGCGCAAAAGATAAAAGACGGCATTGAAAATTACTTTGGCGCGGACGTTGAGGGGTATAGTACGTATCGGTATTGCGAAGAAGAGACAAATCTTCGCTCTTGGATATGTTTGCCGCTCGTAATGGGAATTGACGATAGACGCGAGCAAACGGTAAGCGCAATGCTCAGCGATAAACTCTGCAAGGATAACGGAATGCTCACAAGAAGCGGAGAGAAAACCTATTGGGACCGTTCGTTGCTTTACGCTTTGAGAGGACTGTTCTACGTAGGCGAAAACGAAAAGGCGGTTGACTTGCTCGGCAANTATACCNCAGAACGCATGCTCGGCTTCCATCCGCCNTATCCTATNGAAGCGTTCCCCGAAGGCAATTCCGCGCAACTTTCNGCNGAAAGCGCGCTGTATCTACGCATNTTTACNGAGGGAATTTTAGGTTANAGACCGATAGGATTTGATAAATTCGAATTAAAGCCCAANTTGCCAAACAGTTGGAATAATTTTGNTGTAAACAATATAGAATTNTGCGGCAAGACNTTTGNNATATCNGTCGAAAACGGNGATTTNTATACAATCAAAATNAACGATANACAAATCAAAGTNGATAAAGGCGATAAATATATTTTCAGCAAAAGTATTCNTTAGTTGGTCAAAAGGAACATTGCAATAAAGAGTATTGTNATTACCCAAGTGACAACGGANATTTCTTTAATTTTGCCCGTGCATATTTTTACNAGTACGCAAGAGATAAGTCCTATTCCTATACCGAANGAGATTGAGAAGCCGAACGCCATAACCGTGACGGTCAAGAAAGCGGGGAGCGCTTTTGCAGGACTTGCCCAGTCNATATTNTTNACNGACGACATCATCAATACGCCTACCCANACGAGCGCGGCTGCGGTAGCGCAGTCGGGGATGATNTTTGCGATAGGACTTAANAANGTCGCGAATAGGAAACATATTGCNGAGACGAGAGCGGCAAAACCCGTTCTTCCGCCTGCGGCAACGCCCGAAGACGCTTCGACGTAAGTNGTTACGGTCGTTGCTCCGCANACAGAGCCGACGCACGTCGCNACCGCNTCCGAAAGCATACATTGATTCATACGCAAAGGATTGCCTTCGCTATCNATCAATCCGCCTTTTGAACAAGCGCCGTAAAGCGTGCCCAAAGTGTCGAACATATCTATCATACAAAGAGATAAGGCGGAAGTGATTATAAGCACTATCATTTGTCCCGCGTTGTGTCCGCTGAGATANCCGGAGAAGTTNAAGCCGTTGGCAAATACTTGACCGACGGATTCCTTGCCCCAGTCNGCAAATGCGGTGAACGGCGAATCAAAAGTNATTCCCTTAAACATTTCTATNCAAGCCGCGTCATNCCATGCGCAACCCAATCCNGCAAATANGTAATAAAGTNCNGCCGTGCCGAGCATNCCCCAAAGTATCGCGCCNTTGACCTGCTTTGCAGAAAGNACGCCTATCGCAATCAAACCCAAAAGNCAAAGCACTGCGCTCATNGTCGAAAGATACGTNATATTNCCGCCTAGGACGTTGAATGANGCAAAGCTTATGCCGCCGCTCGGGAAAGTGACGAGTCCTGCGTTTTTGAAGCCNATAAGNGCNATAAANAGTCCTATGCCGACGGGTATGGATACCTTAACTTCGTCGGGGATAGCCTTTAATATCTTTTTCCTAAGTCCCGTTGCGGTGAGCAGTATAAATATCACGCCGTCNAGCAATACGAAAATCATTGCGTTGGCGTAGGTAAGTCCGCTTCCCGCAGCAAGCAAAGTTCCCGTTACGTAAACGGTCGCGCCAAGACCCGAGGCTTGAGCAAGAGGCATTCTTGCAAGNANAGCCATGAGCGTTGTNCCGACGATTGCGCCGAGCGCCGTAGCGATATANACNGCGTTGAAAGANACGTAAGGGTANGCGCCGTCAACTCCGTACATTTTGGGNACGACGAGCANNGCGTAGACCATTGCCATAAACGTCGTAACGCCCGCTATTATCTCGGTCTTTATAGTNGAACCGCTTGCGGTGATACCNAAAAATTTNTCTAATTTGNTNACNTTTTTTGTNGGTATNATTTGNTCTTTGTTGCCGTCNTCTTGCGGCGTTTGATAATTNTCTTGATTTTCCACGTGCGTATCTCTCTTTATTTTTCGTAAATTTCGCGTTTCAAAATTGCGATGTATGGNAGGTTGCGGTACTGTTGAGCGTANTCNAGTCCNTAGCCCACGATAAATTCGTCGCCTACNTCAAAGCAAGAGTAGTCGGCTTNAATATCGACCTGTCTNCGCGACGGCTTGTCCAAAAGNGTGACGACGGTNAAAGACTTCGCNCCGCGTCCTACGAGCAAATCGCGCATTTTGTATAAAGTGTTGCCNCTGTCAACGATGTCTTCGACCAAGATTACGTCGCGACCTTCGACCGAAGCGGCTAAATCCATGACTATTTTGGGCATGCCCGAACTTNGAGTGGANGAGCCGTAAGACGAAATCGTCATAAAATCTATCTGCACAGGAGTTTTCATTGCGCGTACGAGATCGCAAAAAAACATTACGCTTCCTTTCAATACGCTTACCGCAAGCGGCTTTTTGCCCTCGAAACGCTTGTCCAGCCATTCGGCGGCTTGATTTACTTTGTCTTTAATTTGCTCTTCGGAAAGGAATATGCTTTGCAAATCTCCGTTCATCTGAATTTCTCCTTTGTGAAACTTTTTATAATTATATCATATCTACTCGAAAAATGCAACGAGCTATATTGAAAAGTACGTCGGATAGGTTGCCAAAATTTTTATATTAAAGTAAAATGAAATAGTTGGCAATACCTTGTATCAACGCTTGAAGAGGGCGCATATATTGAAAAAAGGTCTTTTTCTTAAAGAAAGAGAAATTGTTGTAATTCATTGCGAGGAGAAAGAGTAAATTATGTGCGGAATCGTAGGCTATACCGGAACTCAGCAAGCAACTCCCATTTTGCTTGACGGACTGAATCGTTTGGAATACCGCGGATACGATAGCAGCGGCATTGCTATTGTGAACGATAAAGAAATCGAAATTATGAAAATCAAGGGGCGTCTTCGCGAACTTGAGAGAATTACCGAGGGCGTGAGCCCAATAGGCACGACGGGTATCGGACACACGCGTTGGGCAACGCATGGCGGTCCCAGCAACGAAAATGCGCATCCTCATTACAGCCGTGACAAATCCTTTGCAGTGGTACATAACGGCATAATAGAAAACTATCTTGAAATGCGCGATTTTCTTTCCGAACGAGGTTTTTCCTTCCGTTCGGAGACTGACACCGAAATCGTAGCTATGTTGTTGGAATACTACTACGAAGGGGACGTGCTTGACGCTATTATTAAAATGCGCAACAAGATTAAAGGCTCGTACGCTTTGGGAATAGTGCACCGTGGCGAAAGCGACGCTATTTACGCGTTACGCAAGGACTCTCCGCTTGTAATAGGTCTTGGAGAGGGGGAGAACTTCATCGCGTCGGATATCCCTGCTGCGCTTCCGTATACTCGCAAATTTATCATTCCCGACGAGAACGAAATCGCTCTGATTACGCCTGACAACGTCACGATTTACAACCGCAATAAAGAGCAAATACAAAAGCCTGTGACCATATCCGATTTGAGCGTGGCGGATGCCGAAAAAGACGGATTCCCGCACTTTATGTTAAAAGAGATACACGAGCAATCTGGGGCAATTCGCAAGACTGTGCACGACCGAATAACGCCCGACGGTATAAGGCTCGACCGTATTAAATTGGACGGGAGCAAAATTCGCAAGATTTTCGTCGTGGCTTGCGGTAGCGCTTATCATGCCGGAGTAGTGGGCAAGTACTTTATAGAAAAATACGCGCGCTTGGAAGTGGAAACCGACCTTGCCAGCGAATTTAGATACCGCGACCCGATCGTAGGACCTGATTGCTTGACAATCATTATCAGCCAATCGGGCGAGACCGCGGATTCTCTCGCCGCTTTGCGCGAGGCAAAACGGCGCGGTAGCCGAGTTTTGGCAATAGTAAACGTGGTGGATTCGAGTATTGCTCGCGAAGCGGACGACGTCTTATACACCCGCGCAGGACTTGAAATCGCGGTAGCCACAACGAAAGGCTACACTACGCAAGTCGCTGCGCTATGCTTGCTTGGGCTCAAACTCGCGCGTGACCGCGAAACTATTACGCAGGAGTTATACGACGAGTTGCTTTATGAACTTAAACAGACGCCTGAGACGCTTGCTCGATTTATAGACGACGTGAGCAACGTCGCGCAACATCTGGCGGGCAAATACTATACCGCATCCGACGCATATTTTATCGGGCGCGGCTATGACTGGGCGGCGGCTTTGGAAGGCGCGCTCAAACTCAAGGAAATATCGTATATTCACGCAGAGGCCTATGCGGCGGGCGAACTTAAACACGGAACTATTTCGCTGATAGAAAAGAATTCTTTGGTAATAGGTATAGCGACAGAACCGACGTTGCTCGAAAAGACGCTTAGCAATATCAAAGAAGTACGCTCGCGCGGAGCAGCCGTCATCGGCATTACGGACGCTCCCGATTCAATAGGAGCGGAGTGCGACGATTTGATTGTTTTACCTAGCGGCAACAGCGCGTTCTCGTCTTTGTTTACCGCAGCGGCTTTGCAACTTTTTGCATACTATATCGCGGCTGCTCGCGGCGGCGATATCGACAAGCCGCGCAACTTGGCAAAGTCTGTAACGGTGGAATAAGTATTTAAAGTTGAGTCAATGAAAAGAAGTTGCCATTCGGCAACTTCTTTTTTATAGCGGAGCAATATTAACCTAAATCGAATTCTTACGGTTTATCCTTTTTTATAAATTTTATTAGTTTCAATTCAAAAGGTCTGAATTCTAATATTTCATCAATATCGACGGTTTCATCTTCCATAACGTCAGTAATTCCCGATATTTCATATCCTTCAAAACTTACGGAACATTTTTCAATACTTTCGCTGCAATTATACAAACGCAAAACGGCCCCGCGATTATCATCGGATATTTTTACAGATTCAAGAATTATATTTGCATTATCACACGCAAATGGAGCGAAATCATCTAAGTTATCAACGCCTTGTACGATAACAGGCTCGTTGTTCACTTGATAAGCGTACTTGTAGGTTTCGGAAGAGAGCCTACCGCTATGCGTATATATTGCAAGTTTCAAAGTATGTGTTCCTTGGTCGACGTTCTTTCCCGGGCCTCCGAGCGGACTTCTGATTAAGTCAACGTCAATCACATTGCCTTTGCATCTATAACCGTACTTGCAATCATTGAGAATGGAAATTCCGTATTCATCATTACTAATATCTACAAATTTTTGACCGGATACTTCAAACTGCGCTTTTTCAACGCTGTTATTTTCGGTTGTTGCGCGTTTGATATGCCCGAAAGGAACGTTAAAACTACATTCATCACTGATTATGTCGACAGGGAATGCGACGCGCATCATTTTACGCTTTTGGTGACAGTCAATCGTCAAATTCATATCGAGGATTTCACTGTTTTGCGCGAGGCTATAGACACATTTGATTGTACTTGCGCCAAGCCTGAACGTGCCTGTCGCTGTTGCGAGAGCGCCGTCAAGTCTGATTTCAAACGATTTGCATTTTGCATCCGATCGGCAGTTTTGGTAATGAATTGGATGAATATCCCAGCAATTGCCGATATCCGTATAACTTGAAAATACGCCCATTTTCTTACCGCGCGGGATAAATTCACGATTGATAGTTTTATCAAAAAGCGAAACGATACAGCCCTTTTTAAATTTAACGCGTAGTTTTTCATTCTCGATTGTATCATTTGTTATTTTGATTGTAAACTCATTTATCTTTTTCATATTAGCTACGGCAACAAATCCCATTGCGGGCGCAGAGTAAGCGTACCAATTGTCATCTATTTTGGAGATGCCGTTTTGCGCGAAAGAATTGAGATTAAGAATTCCTTTGCCGAAAAGTCCATTGGATAGGTTATCTATTCCGAAATTAAGCCTGTCAAGTATGGTTTCGTATCTTGCGACACTTTCATCATAAACTCTATTGATCGATGAACCGGGCAGAATATCGTGGAATTGATAAAGCAATACTTCTTTCCAAAGTTTTTCCAATTCGTCGCTTGAGATAGGGAGTTCAATATTGCGATTCTTGGCAAGCAGCATAAGATATTCGTAATTTTTCAAAGCAAATTCGCATTTACGGTTATACTTTTTATTTTTGCTTTGCGTTGTGTACGTGCCTTGATGCCTCTCAAGATAGAGTTCGCCAATATGCGTAGGATAATCGGTTTTTCCGTCATCAAGAATTTTGAAACTATCCAAGGCTTTTTTTGGCGTTACCTTAGGTATATTTGCAATGTCCTTAAAACGGCGCATACGTTCTATATGCTCGTATCCCGGTCCTGCGCCGCCGTCGCCGATACCGTAAAGCATGATTGCATGATCGCTGATTGAGCGCTCCTGATAATTTTTCTCTCCGAATTTTAGATGATGTCCGCTAACCGGACCGTTGTACGTATCATCGGGGAGCATATGCGCAAATACTTCAGACCCATCTGGCGACTGCCATTTGAAAGTATGATACGGAAATTTATTTACTGTATTCCAACTCAATTTCTGTGTGAGGAAATAGGGAACTCCTGCAAGTTTCATGACTTGCGGAAGGCATGCGGAATAGCCAAAACTATCCGGCAACCACAGGATTTTCATATCTTGAGAGAATTCCTCGCGGAAAAATTTTTTGCCGTAATAGAATTGCCTTATCATGCTTTCGCCGCTGATGAGATTGGAATCCATTTCTACCCACGTTGCGCCCTGTACGTCCCAATTAGGCGTTTTTGCCGCCTCTATTACACGCTCATAAAGATGGGGATAACCTTCTTTAATCCAATCGTAAAGCTGAGCCTGCGACGCGCCGAAAATATAATCGGGATATTTTTCAATATTATGCAATTGAGAACTGAAAGTGCGCGCGCCTTTCCGTTTGCTTTCTCTAATAGGCCATTTCCACGCAAGGTCAAGATGGGCGTGACCGACTGCGAAATATTCAAACGGTTTGCCGTTGTTCTTTTGTTCAAGAAGCGGGGCAATTTGTTTTCGTAAATCAATAGCCGTTTCATCGGTTATCTTTCTATATGAGCGCAACAATCTCTTACACAGTTTGTAGATATCTTTCGCGTATTCACCGTTATTGGTATCATATACAGATATCAATACTTGCAAATCATAGGCAAGCGCGCGGATATTATCATTACGTACCGCAACGCAAGCCTCAGCTATAGCCGCTCTTTTTTTAAGATTTCCGAACAAATCGTTTGCGGCCGCATCTACCCATAAATCAACGATACCGTTTGTTGAAAAATCATCAACGACGCGTTTTACAGGAAATCCCAAAGAATAATCAAAATGCGAAGCAGAGCACGTAATTGATTGTACTTCCGTGCCGTCGGCCTTGCATACCAATCCTTCTCCTCCGAGATTTAAAAGATAAACGATATTTTTACCGTCGGGGATAGAAGGAATTTTGCCCGTGACATGAAACCATGCGCAATCAAAATTGTTTTTGGCCCATACGTCGCCGACCTTGATATTTTCTATTTTTCTTCCCGAAAAACGTTCTTCAAACGTCAAAGGCTCATTGCTTACGTATGCGGTCATCTCAAGATTCGCAATAGGCGTGTAGGATATATCAAACAAGTAATCAATCATCACATCAATTCGTTGTCGATTTATCATATCATAGACGTGTAGTCCGCCTTTGTCTTTACGGCTTGTATTGATGCGTTTTATTTTGTTGTAAAAGCCGATTGCTTTTTGGGTAAACGTTTTTTTCATAATGCATTCTGTTAAGTTTTATCAACCGCAATTGAAAAACTTAGCAATTCCCCCTTTTTGCCTAACAGTATTATATCACAATAAAATTAGTCTGTCATTATAATAAATCACGTTCTTTTTTAGATATAAAAATGTGGCGTCGCTATTTCTATATCGCGATTTTGTAACTATGAAAAGGAATTGTAGTAAAAGCAGAGTAATAGAAAAAGTGAGATGGGCTACATCTCACTTTCTATTACTAGCCAAAAGACAACTTCTTGGCTATGGCGGAGAAAGAGGGATTTGAACCCTCGCTACGCTTTCACGTACTACTCCCTTAGCAGGGGAGCCCCTTCGGCCTCTTGGGTATTTCTCCAAAGTAAATTGATTGAGTATTGTTGCGTATTGCAAAAGTATAATAGCATATTTTTTAGTGCTTGTCAAAATATTTTTCTATATTTGTAAAGACAATTTGAAAAGACGGTTGGAAATCGTTGGTTGCGCGGTGTCGAAAAGAGTCGATAAATTGTATAAAAACGTGGAATTTCGATTTGTGACGACGGCATTTCGATTTGTGAATTTTGACAAATTTACAAATAGGTATATTTGTGATTTGGTTATACAAATTTGTAAAAAAATTGAAAAATATTGAAATTTATGCAAAAAATTTTCGTGTTTCTCATTGAATTTAGCAAAATTATGTGTTAAACTAATAGTGTAATTGTGTGAAAAACTTGCTCAATGCATTTTTTAGAAAGCAATTGACTAGAATAATAGATGAACAAAAGCGAGAAATAGCAGAGTTAAATCCGAAGAAATATATTAGGAACGGGAGGACGGCAAAATGGCAAAAGTTGTAGAGAATGAAAGAAGAGGTAGATTCGTATACAGAAAGACCGAGAAGGGTAATTACGTTTACAAATTGTATGCCGCTAACCATAAAGTTATTGCAACGAACGGAGGCACGTATTCTTCGCTCGGAGCGTTGAAGACGGGTATCAACAGCGTCATTAACAATGCCGAAACCGCGCCTATTGAGGACTGGACTTTGGTCAACGTAGTTGAGCAGAAATGTCCGAAGTGGGTTATCTTCCTTGATGCAAGAGGCGAATATAGATTTAGACTTTTGGCTTCCAACGGTCAAGTAGTTTGCACGCCCAACGACGGATATCTTTCCAAAGACGCTTGCAAGGTAGGTATGAAGTCTATCGCAAGAACCGCCGCCACCGCAATCGTCGTTGCCGACGAGGACTAATTTTAAAAAATAGTAGAGAAAAAGCGAGCCGCAAGGTTCGCTTTTTGTATTGCAAAAAATATGATTTTTTCTTTCATTTCGTGACGTCACATCACTTGCATTACGAAGAATTTAAGGTAAAGGCTTTCGTCGGTGGAAAGCATTGACGGATGGTCGGGCGATTGCGTGCGTATCTCGACGATACGAACCTTTCGACCGCTTTCGCGCGCCGCGTCGCAAAGCATATTTTGGAATAGCGGAAACGTCATATAATGCGAGCAGGACGACGAGATAAGGTAGCCGCCGCTCTTGACGAGTTTCATTCCCAATATATTGATGTCTTTATAGCCTTTATAAGCGTTTTTGACCTCGCTTGCGCTTTTGCAAAAAGCGGGCGGATCGAGTATAATCGTATCGAAAGTCTTGCCCTCTCTTTTAAACTGACGAAGAACTTCGAAGACGTCGCCTTGCATAGTCGTAATATTGGAAAGATTATTGAGCATAGCGTTTTGTCTGACATCGGAAAGCGCTTGTTCGGAAATATCCAAAGAGATTACGTTGTTTGCGCCTGCAATAGCGCAGTTGAGCGAAAAGCCGCCCGAATTGCAAAAGCAGTCGAGCACTTCGCGATCTTTGGAATATCTGCGCAAAGCAAAGCGGTTTTCCTTTTGGTCGAGGAAATATCCCGTCTTCTGTCCGTTCTCCAAATCTACGAGCATTTTCAGCCCGTTTTCTTCAATTATTACTTTGGCGTCGAAATCGCCGTAAATCTTGCCTTTACGCAATGGCAGTCCCTCTTTTTCTCTGACGAGTACGTCGCTGCGCTCATAGATACCGCGAGGATTGAAAATATCTATTAAGGCTTTGATAATGATATCTTTATTCTTTTCAATACCCAAAGAGAGCAATTGTACGCTCAGTACGTCTGCGTACTTGTCGACGATAAGGGCGGGCAGGTTGTCGCTTTCGGCGAAAACTACGCGATAGCAGTTGTCATAACCGAGCGCGAGACGGTAGTCGTTGGCTTTCTTAATAGCGTTGTAATAATAATCGTAATCGGGGATTGATTCGTCCCTAATGAAAATACGCACTAGTATTTTGGAAAGGTGGTTGATATATCCCTTGCCGATGTAGCGACCGTTGAAGTCGTACACGGTGGCGAGAGAGCCGTTTTTGTCCTTGCCTTCAATGCGCGCAACTTCGTTGGCGTAGACCCACGGATGACCTGCGACAATGCGCTTTTCTTCGTTATTTTTCAAATATACGTTGTATGGCATAAGTCAATTATATCACTTGTATGCAAGAAAAGCAAACAAAGCGTATTGCAATCGCTCTCAATATGTAGTAATATATAATAAATATAATTTAACAATATTAAGGACATTATTTTATGAGCGGAAAAAAATCGGGAATACTTTTGCCAATATTTTCTTTGCCGTCCAAGTATTCTATCGGCAGTCTTGGCAAGAGCGCGTACAAATTCGTAGACTTTCTCAAAGAATGCGGACAGAGTTATTGGCAGGTGCTTCCGCTCAATCCGACGATTTTCGGCGATTCGCCTTATCAGTCGCCGTCGGCTTTTGCAGGCAATCATTATTTTATAGATATAGATATGCTCGTCAAGGACGGATTGCTCGACAAGGATTATGCCGAGGGATTTGCAAAGGAAAGCGAAAGGATAGATTACGGCTATCTATTTGAAAGCAGACTGTTTTTGCTGAAAAAAGCTTTCGAGAGATTTGACATCAATAAAAAAGACTATATTGAGTTCAAAGAGCAAAACAAGTTTTGGTTGGACGACTATGCGCTGTTTATGTCGATAAAGGAATACAACAACAATTCCGAATGGTCGGAGTGGGCGGACGACGAGAAGTACAGAAAGAATATACCTGCGCTTTGCAGAAAGTACGTCGGCAGTATGGAATTTTGGCATTTCGCGCAATACGAATTCTACGCTCAATACGCGAAGTTGAAAAAGTACGCTAATTCGAAAGGTATCGAGATAATCGGCGATATGCCCATATACGTCGCTTACGACAGCGCGGACGTGTGGTCGAATCCCGACAACTATCTTCTCGACGAAAAACTCTCGCCGACTTTGGTCGCAGGCGTTCCGCCCGATTTGTTCTCCGAGGACGGTCAACTTTGGGGCAATCCCATTTACGACTGGAAGAAGATGAAGAAAGACAAGTTCGCTTGGTGGGTGGAGAGATTGAAAGTCGGCTATAAACTCTATGACGTAATCCGCATAGACCATTTCAGAGGTTTCGCGGGATACTACGTCGTTGAGAAAGGCGAAAAGACGGCGAAGAAAGGCGAATGGCTCAAAGGCGTGGGAATAACTTTCTTCGACGAGTTGAACAAACAACTTCCCGACGCAAAGATTATCGCCGAAGATTTGGGCGTAATCACGCCCGACGTGAGAAGGCTTCTCAAAAAGACGGGATATCCGGGAATGAAGGTCTTGCAGTTCGCTTTCGGAGACAAGGACAGCGACTATCTGCCCAAAAATATTAAATCGTCCAACTGCATCGTCTACACGGGCACGCACGACAATATGACTACCGCGCAGTGGATAGACGAGATAAGCGATAGCGAAAAAGAGTTGTTCAAAAAGGTGTGCAAGCCGAAAAAGGGCGAGACGCCTTGCGAGAGCCTTATCCGCGTGGCTATGTCTACCAAAGCCGAAAGAGTAATTATCCCTATGGCGGACTATTTGGAGATAGGCGAAGAAGGCCGTATCAACGCGCCGTCGACGACTGGCGATAATTGGACATGGCGATTGGATAGTAAGTATAATACGGCAAAGTTGAGAGAGAAAATTAAAAGGTTGAGCCAACGATGAGTATAGAGTATAGAGAGTACGACGCTTTGCCAAAAATGGCGCGAGCAATACGCGAAAAAGTCTTTGTCGAGGAACAAGGCTTTCAAGAGGAATTTGACACCGTAGACGAATTCGCTACGCACATCTTGGCTTTCGACGGTGAAGATGCCATTGCAACAGGTAGATTTTTCAAGCAAGACAATTATTATTTGATAGGCAGAATAGCCGTACTAAAAAATTATCGCGGACAGAATATCGGTCGTGATATGATACGCTTTGCCGAAAAGAGCATTAAAGGTATAGGCGGAAAAGAGATACGTATCCACGCTCAAGCGAGCGCGCAAGGCTTCTATGCAAAATTAGGTTACGAGCCTTTCGGCGAATACGATTACGTCGAGAGTTGTAAGCATATTTGGATGAAAAAGGTTATTTTTTAATTCTTTATTGAGTTTATTCCCAAAATTGTTTGCCACCGTACATCATAAAGTACTGCGAAAGTTTTGCCATTTCTTCGGGGGATTCGACAAAACCGTCGAAGACCCATTTTTCTAGTAGAGCGGTAATACCTGCGACGAGATAGACGCTGAAATAGTCGCAGTTGCGAGAATCGTCGTCTTTCGCGCGTACTATCCAAGAGTCGAAACAAAACTTTTCGAGCGATTTTTCAAGGTGTCTGCCAAAACTGCTATCGCAGTTGGGGGAGAACAAAATATACGCTATATCGTAATTTTCTTTGACGTATTTATAGAGATTGACGAAACTTTTGGCAGGATTGAACCCCTCGTTGTCTTTGACAAGTATCGTCTTTAAGTTGTCGATAAATTCGTTGCCGAGTTGCTCCAACATATCGTACGGGTCGCGATAGTGCAAATAAAAGGTCGCTCTGTTGACGTCGGCAAGTTCGGCAAGTTCCCTTACCGAGATATTGACTATACTTTTAGTGTTTATCAGTTCTTTCAAAGCGCAGAGCAGTTGTTGCTGAGTACGTTTGAATCTTCTGTCCTTTTTCGTCTTATCCATAATTTTCCTCTTCCCCTATGAGTAATAATGCGACAATTATCTCATAAATCGCAAAAATTAACGTTTGTTAACTCAATATAAACTGACTGTTAACTAATTGTTAAGAGCCAACAATTTGCCAAAATTATGGTATAATAATAGACATTTCGCAATAATATTGTTGATTATTATACATATTGAAGACAAATGGTATAGTTTCTGCGGTTGATTAAATTGCTCAAAACTCTTATAATTATAATAGTAAAATAATTGATAAAAGTCAATTACTTTTGCAAATTTTGTACCTTAGAACAAAAATAACGGGTTAATAGCGGTTTTACATATAAATATTGATTGAATTGTCAAAGATATTAACGTAAGACACGCGCGAGCCCGCTATTAAAGAATCAGGAGCAGGATAATGGCAAAAATTACACAAAGAGAATTCGATGAAAAGCACGCTCAATATGCGAGGATGGAAGCGTATGACCAATGGACTACGCCTTACAACGAGGACAACGCAATCACCGTCGATAAGGATTATGAATTCCAGCCCAATACGCGTACTTTCAAGATAGGAAGATTTATCGTGAAGGGCATGCTTCGCTTGGGACTGCCGCTTGCCAACAAACTGCTTTTTGACTTGAAAATCGAGGGCAAGGACAATCTCAAACAAGTTGACAACGCGATTAGAGTATCCAATCACGTTATGTTGCTCGATACTATGATAAACTTCCAAGTCGCTTTCGGTCACCGTCATTATATGACGGGCGCGGCTTTCCAACTCAAAAAGGGCGCGCTCAGCAAGTTTTTCAGAGCGGCAGGCTTCTTGCCTTTGGCGAGTTCTATAAAGGCAATGAGCAATCTTGACAAGTCAATCACGGATATCTACGAGAAAGGCAATTCGGTCGTTACATTCTACGCAGAGCAAGCAATGTGGGAAAAGTACGAAAATTCCCGTCCGCTCAAAAAGGGCGCCTTCCATTATGCGGTCAAAAACAACGTGCCGGTAGTGATGACGGTAATACTTTTCAGACAGCCGACTTGGATTAGAAGAAAGTTGGGCGTCAAAAAGGATTGTACGGTAAGAATTTGTCCGCCTATATATCCAAGAAGCGATTTGGGCGTAAAAGAGAATATAGAATATATGCAAAAGGCTACTCAAGAGATGTACGATAGGACGGTCTGCGATTTCTACGGCTACGATTACGACAAATACGATATGCGTCTCACGCCGTTGGAAAATAAGTACGTCGCTAAGGGCTTGTTGGATAAAGACAGCGCGCTTGCCGAAAAGCCGAACGATACGGAACTTAGGAAAAGAATAGAGAAGGAAGTCGCCGAGCGTGAAAGGGCGCAACAGCCTATTTGCGAAGAGGAGATATTTGACGACGAATTCTTGGACTGCTACGACTTCGGCGATATATATTCCGAAGATACGATGACGGAGCACGCAGTCAAACTATAATTAGATTTTTCAACTTAGTTTTTTCACTTCCAAAATCGGTAAAACCGAAAACAAAAGTCGCTTAAAGGCGACTTTTGTTTTTTTAATTATTGCTTATAGATTTTTTTGAGCCGTTTTGAGCCACCTTTTGGAGAGGTAGAAGAGTACCGAAACCGTCGCTCCGATTATCCAGCCGATTGGCCAACTCCACCATATACTTTCATAGTCGAGTCCAAACCCTTTTACGAATAAATAACTCAGACCTACTCTTAAAACCAAGTCGGACATAGTGCTTGACGTAAAGCCTGCCATATCGCCCGCGCCGCGTATAAATCCGTCGAAGATGATTTTAATGCATACGACGGCGTAGAATGGGGCAAGGATATATAGAAACTTCGCGCCTATGTCTATAATTTCGGGATTGTTCTCGCTTGTGAACGCCGCGACCAATTGTCTTGCGAGTAGCATATACAGAGCCGTCGAGAAGAGGGCGATTACAATTACTGAAATTATTCCGCCTTTCAAGCCTTCTTTTGTCCTATCCAATCTTTGCGCGCCGATATTTTGCGAGGTGAAAGTCGCCATTGCGTTGGAGATAGTAAGGAAAACGGATATGATTATATAATTTATCTTGAACGCCGTGCCGTAACCCGCGACGAGATTTGGGTTGCCGAAAGAATTGACAAGGCTTTGCACAAAAAGTTGACCGATGGACACGGTGGAATTTTGCAAAATACTCGGCAATGACAATAGCATTATACTCGTCCAAGTCGAGAGGGAGAACTTTGAATTTTCCAAAGCGCGATGAGCGTGTTTTTGTTCGCGCACGCCATCGATTGCTTCGCCTTCTATATGTTCGTTTTCTTTGGGCAGTCTTGCGACGTTTACCAAAAGCACGACAAGCGACAGCGCGCTCGCCAAGCCTTGCGCGACGAACGTACCCCAAGCGAGACCCTTTACGCCCAAATTGAAGTATTTGACGAAGATTATGTCAATCGCCACGTTGAAGAGCGTGGAGAAAATCAGCAAGAAGAGCGGCGTCTTGGAATTGCCGAGCGCTTGGAAGATAGAACTAACCACGTTGTATATGAACAAGAACGACAGTCCGTAGACGTATATGTCGAGATAGTCCACGCTCTGCGTGTAAACCGCCTCGCCCAACTCCTGCGAATTCATAAGAGTGAGCATAGGCTTGTTGGTAAATATTCCGATTATCGTGAAGATTGCCGAGAAGACGGCGATATTGATAAGCGCGGTGTATACTGCAGTCTTAGTGCGAGAGTAGTTTTTTGAACCGAAGATTCTCGATATGACGACGCTACCGCCCACGCCGAAGCCGTTGCCTATCGCAATAAATACGACGGTGACGGGATAGGCGGAGTTGACTGCGGCAAGCGCGATTCCGCCGTCGTCGATGAAGTTGCCCGCGATAAGCGAGTCGGCAATGTTGTAGAATTGTTGAAAGAGTACGGAAATTATCATAGGAACGGCAAATGCGTAAAGCACTTTTAGCGGTTTTCCGTTGGACATATCTTTCGTTGCCATATTTGCCTTCTTTCAAATGAATTTTCTGTCTATTAAAGCGGCGTTTGCAATTTTCGACAAAATTACCATATCATTTATACTACCGAGATTTGAGAAATGCAAGCGAAGCGTATAAAAAAAGTTTATTTTTTCAAAATTCGGTCTTGTATATTAAAAATTAATGTGGTATAATTTGGATAAGTATGATACAAGGAGTGAATTGATTTGGATAAAAAAATTCCGGTATATTTATTCCATGAGGGAACAAATTATGAGGCGTACAAGTTTATGTCGCCCCAACAATGTACGAGAGACGGAAAAGAAGGCTGGCTCTTCCGCGCTTGGGCGCCGCACGCAAAATCAGTCAGCGTAGTCGGCGATTTCAACAATTGGGACAGAGATAATCATCCTATGGAGAAAATCAGCGACGGCATTTGGGAAGGCTTCGTCGAGGGATTGAAGATATACGACATTTACAAGTTCAGCGTCGAGACTGCGCAAGGCAAGTTGAGATTGAAAGCAGACCCTTACGCAAGACATAGCGAGACTTCGCCTGCCAACGCTTCCAAACTTTACGTTTCGCAATTCAAATGGAGCGATAAGAATTGGATGGTAGAGAGAGAAAAGTTCGACCCGTACCATTCGCCGATGAACATCTACGAATTGCACGTAGGCAGCTGGCGCAGATACGAAGACGGAAATATTCTCAACTATCGCGCTTTGGCGGACGAACTCGTGCCGTACGTCAAGCAAATGGGATATACCCATATTGAGATTTTGCCGATAGCCGAATATCCTTACGAGGGAAGTTGGGGCTATCAGGTCAGCGGTTTGTTCGCGCCCACGTCCAGATACGGTACGCCCGACGACTTCAAGTATTTCGTCAACAAGTGCCATAAGAACAAAATAGGCGTAGTTCTCGATTGGGTATGCGCGCATTTCCCAAAAGACGCTTTCGGTCTTTACGAATTCGACGGCGAGCCGTGTTACGAATATTCCGACCCGTTTAAGCAAGAGCATAAGGAATGGGGCACGAGGGTGTTCGATTACGGCAGGAACGAAGTTCACTCTTTCTTGATTTCTTCGGCGGACTTTTGGGTAAGCGAATATCATATCGACGGTATCAGAGTAGACGCAGTCGCGTCAATGCTCTATCTCGATTACGGCAGACAGGGCGGAGAGTGGCGTCCCAACGCGTTCGGCGGAAATTATAATTTGGAGGCGATTGATTTCCTCAAGAAACTCAATTCGCATATGCTCGGCAAGTTCAAAGGCTTGTTGATGATTGCCGAAGAGTCAACAGCGTATCCCAACGTGACCAAGCCTGCTTACGACAACGGATTGGGATTCAACTTCAAGTGGAATATGGGTTGGATGAACGATATGCTTTCTTACGTATCGCTCGACCCGTTTTTCAGAAAAGACAACCACAACAAAATCACTTTTTCGATTACTTACGCGTATAGCGAAAACTACGTCTTGCCTCTCTCGCACGACGAGGTAGTGCATGGCAAACGTTCGCTTCTCGACAGAATCCCCGGCAACTATATGGACAAGTTCAACGGACTGAAAGCTTTCTTCGGCTTTACTATGGCGCATCCGGGAAAGAAGTTGCTGTTTATGGGCGGAGAGTTCGGACAGTTCATTGAATGGGATTATAAAAAACAACTCGATTGGTTCTTGCTTGATTACGATTCGCACAGCAATTTGCACAAATTCGTCAAGGATCTCAACGCATATTATCTCAACAATAGAGAGATGTATTATCTCGACACGACCTACGACGGATTCAAGTGGATTTGCGTAGACGACAATACTCAAAATATCGTGTCATTTATGCGTAGCGACGGCGAGGGAAATTACACGATTGCGGTAGTCAACTTCTCGCCTGTGACGAGAGAAAATTACTGTATGGGCGTACCTGAGAAAAGAGTATACAAAGTTGCGCTCAACAGCGACGACAAGAAGTACGGCGGAGAGAGCGGTAGTAATATAAGTTTTTCCGCTCAAAAGGGCGAAATGCACGGACACCCGTACCATATCGAAATGACGATTCCGGGCAACAGCGTGATGTATATCGCGCCCGCTAGGAAGATGAAGAAACAGACTAAGTCCGACGAGGCGCAAGCCAAAGCGTAGGACATAATATCTTTAACGATAAAATATATTTAGAAAGAAAGTTTTTATCTATATTTAGGAGGGAAAATGTATACTAACAAAAAAGAGTGCGTGGCAATGCTGCTCGCCGGCGGACAGGGTACGAGATTGTATTCTCTTACAAGAGATTTGGCTAAGCCTGCGGTATCGTTTGGCGGTAAGTACAGAATTATCGACTTTCCGTTGTCCAACTGTATCAATTCGGACATTGATACAATCGGCGTGCTTACGCAGTACAAGCCTTTCGACCTCAATCAGTACATAGGCAACGGTCAGCCTTGGGATTTGGACAGACTCAACGGAGGCGTATTCGTCCTTCCGCCTTATATGAAAGGCGAGACTTCCGACTGGTATAAGGGCACGGCAAACGCAATTTATCAAAATATAGAATTCGTGGACAAGTTCTCGCCCGAATACGTTTTAGTGCTTTCGGGCGACCATATTTACAAGATGGATTACGCGCAAATGCTCGCTTATCACAAAGAGAAGAAAGCGGACTGCACGATAGCGGTAATCAACGTATCTATAGACGAAGCGTCGCGCTTTGGAATTATGAATACCAACCCAGACAATTCGGTATACGAATTTGAAGAGAAACCAAAAAAGCCGAAGAGCACCAACGCGTCTATGGGTATTTATATCTTCAACTGGTCGAAGTTGAGAAAGTATCTTATCGACGACGAGAACGATAAAAATTCGAGCAACGACTTCGGTAAAAATATAATACCGAATATGCTCAAAGACGGACAGAAACTCTTCGCGTACAATTTCTCCGGATATTGGAAAGACGTGGGTACGATTTCTTCGCTTTGGGAAGCGAATATGGACGTGCTCAACGAGAATAGCGGAATCAATCTTGACGACAGCGCGTGGAAGATATACGCAAGAAATACTGCCGAACCGCCTCATCACGTAGGCAAAGACGCAGTGATAAGAAATTCGCTAATCACGGAAGGTTGCAAGATAAACGGCAAGGTAAGCAACAGCGTGCTTTCCACGGGCGTGGAAATTTGCGAGGGCGCGATTGTCGAAGACTGCAATATCATGCCGGGCGCAAAGATTTGCAAAGGCGCGGTAGTCAAGTATGCAATAATCGGCAACAACGCGGTCGTAGGAGAGAACGCAGTCGTAGGCGACAGGCAGACTGAACCCGTGGGCGGGCAATGGCAAATTACCGTCGTCGGACCGAACGCAAAAGTTGCGCCTAATACCGTAGTGCCCGTCAAGGCAATGGTAGATTAAGGAGGGAAGAGAAATGAAAGATACGATGAGTATAATTTTTGCAAGTGACAACGAGTCCAAGCTCAACGAACTCACTTTGCACCGCACGACGGCGTCGTTGCCATTCTGCGGAAGATATAGATGTATTGACTTTGCTCTTTCCAACCTCGTCAACAGCGCGGTTACGACGATAGGAATAATTACGAGAAGCAACTATTCCTCTCTTATGGACCATATTCGAATGGGTCGCGATTGGGACTTGAATAGAAAGAACAGCGGTATCGCGGTATTTCCGCCTTACGCGTCCAATACTTCGACCAACATCTTCAAGGGAAAAATTGAAGCGTTGTACGGAATATTGGATTACATAGAAAATTCCAACGACGAGTACGTCATCGTCACCAACAGCAATATCATCGCGAGCATAGATTTTGACGACGTATACGAGGCGCACGTGGCAAACGGAGCGGACATCACGATGCTCACCTACACGTCAAAGCCGACCACTTCGAAAAGAGTGCTTGTCGAGAAAGATTTGACGGGTAGAGTTACGGGAATGAGAATTACCAAATCGGCAAGCGATGAGAGCGCGGAGATAGGATTGTATTGCTATCTTTTCAAGAGAACGCAACTCATTGAACTCATTACAGAAACCTACGAAAGAGGCAAAATCGACCTTGAAAAAGACGTGTTGCAAGCCAACGTTGACAACCTCAAAATCTACGCTTACAAGGTCAAAGGACACGCCGCTCTCGTCGACGACGTCAAGTCTTATTATCACGAAAGTATGGCTACTCTCGACACGGAGATACGCGACAGTTTGTTCTATAGCGTAGGCAAGGTATTTACAAAGGTAAAAGACAGCGTACCGACAAGATATTGCGAGGGAGCAAAGGTAGTAAATTCGCTTATTGCGGACGGTTGCAAGATAAACGGTAAGGTAGAAAATTCAATACTTTTCCGTGGCGTCATCGTGGAAGAAGGCGCGGTAGTTCGCAACTCAATCGTAATGGAAAGCGGAAGAATTATGAAAGGCTCTAAACTCAACTACGCAATCACCGATAAAAACGTGACCGTCACTGAAGACAAGTCTTTGAGCGGTTCGGAAAGTTATCCGGTGGTCGTAGTTAAAAATAAAACCGTTTAATTTTAGTAATTAAGGAGAACGAATATGCCGACTGAAAGCAAGACGAAAAAGGCGACTACCGCCAAAAAGACGGCAACCGCTAAAACAGTAAAACAAGAAAGTGCAAAAAAAGAAGTGGTGAAGACCGATTTTGATAAGAAAATTCTTTTCGCGACTTCCGAAGCCGTACCGTTTATCAAGACGGGCGGTTTGGCTGACGTAGCGGGCGCGTTGCCCAAGGCGTTGGTAGATAGCGGCGTGGATTGCAGAGTTATACTTCCGCTCTATATGGATATTAAGCAAGAATATCGCGACAAGATGGAATTTCTGGGCAATACCTATATCAATCTGTCGTGGCGCAATCAGTATTGCGGACTTTTCAAGGCAGTTCACGAGGGCGTGACCTATTACTTTGTCGACAACGAATATTACTTCAAAAGAAGCGGACTTTACGGCTATTACGATGACGGAGAAAGATTTGCGTTTTTCTCAAAAGCGGTGTTGGAAAGCATTTCGCTTATGGAAGGTTTTTGTCCTGATATTATCCATTCCAACGACTGGCAGACGGCGTTGACCCCCGTATTTTTGGACGTATTCTTCAGAGGCGACGAACGCTTAAAAAATATAAAGACGGTATATACGATTCACAATATCGAATTTCAAGGAAGATACAGCGGATATATCGCGGGCGACGTTTTGGGACTTCCCGACTGGGCGAGAGAATTCGTCGACTATTCGGGCGACGTCAACTATATGAAAGGCGGTATCGAAAGAGCCAACAAAGTTACGACCGTTTCGCAGACCTACGCGCAGGAAATTCTTAATTCCTACTACGGCTACGGTATGAACAATATTCTCGTCAACAGACAGTATAAGCTGTCGGGAATTATCAACGGTATAGACGAAAAAGCGTACGACCCCAAGACGGATAAGCACGCTTACGTCAATTACGACCTTTCGACTTTTGGCGATAAGGTTAAAAACAAACTTAAGTTCCAAGAGGATTTGGGACTTCCAATCGACGAAAATATTCCTATGATAGGTATGGTGGGAAGACTTACGCATCAAAAGGGACTCGACCTTATTGAGCATATTATCACGCGCGTCCTCGATATGGGCGTTCAACTCGTCGTTTTGGGTACGGGCGATTACAAGTATGAGGAGATGCTCAGAAGCGTACAGATAAGATATCCCAACAATTTGCGTTCGCTCATCACGTTCTCGTCGGATTTGGCAAGCAAGGTATATTGTTCAAGCGATATGTTCTTGATGCCGTCCAAGTTCGAGCCGTGCGGTCTTAGCCAAATGATTGCGATGAGATACGGCGCGCTTCCTATCGTAAGAGAGACGGGCGGACTCAAAGACACCGTCTTGCCGTACGACTACACGACGGGAAGAGGCACGGGCTTTACCTTCTATTCTTACAATGCGTACGACTTGCTCTACGCGGTTGAAAGAGCCGTGGGTATGTATCGCGACTATAAAGAAGACTGGGCAAAGATTGTAAACAACGCTATGACGAAGGATTTCAGCTGGCAAAATATATCTTTGAGATATATTGATTTATATAAACAGTTGTAAATATTATACAAAATCGTCAAAAAATTTATAGAATATTACTTTATTATAAAAAAATCCGTAAGAAGCGTTTATTTTGTAGCATAAAATAAATGTATATGATATAATTTTAATGTGTAAATTTGACGGGCGAGGGCTTCGCTCGGGCAAATTTACTCAAAAAACGTAATTATTATCGGAGAAAAGATGGAAAATCAAGTTAATGAACTCAAAAAGATTGTTTCTTTGAAATGTCAGACTTATTTCGGCACTACTGTCGAACACGCAAGCAAAAATCAAATTTACCGCGCCATTTGTATGACGGTAAGAGATATTCTCACCGACAAGCGTTTGGCGTTCAAGAAAAAGAGAGTAGAGCAAGGCGCTAAGCAAGTATACTATATGTCTATGGAATTTTTGCTCGGCAGGTCCTTGAAAAATCATCTTTACAACCTTAAAATGACAGACACGTTCGAGGCGATTTGCAAGGATTTGGGATATACGCTCGAAGATATGTACGCTATCGAGCCCGACGCAGGTCTCGGCAACGGCGGTCTCGGAAGACTTGCCGCTGCGTATATGGAATCGCTCACCAATCTCAATTACGTTGCGAGCGGTTTCTCGATAAGATACGACTACGGTATTTTCAAGCAAAAGATTGAAGACGGCTGGCAAGTGGAATTGCCCGACGAGTGGTTGGAAAACGGCGACGTTTGGCTTTCGCCCCGTATGGAAGACACGTTCGAAGTAAAGTTCGGCGGTCACATCGAAGAGAATTGGAACGACGGAAGACTTTACATAGAGCAGAAAGATTGCTATACGGTACAGGCCATTCCTTACGATATGAATATCAGCGGTTACGACGTACCCGCGGTCAACAAATTAAGACTTTGGACGGCAAAAGCGCCGATGGACTTCGATATGAAGTTGTTCGCTGAAGGCGAATACGTCAAGTCGCTTGAACAAAAGGCGATTGCTGAAAGTATTTGTAAAGTGCTTTATCCTGCCGACCACCACCAAGAAGGTAAGATGCTCAGACTTAAACAGCAATACTTCTTCGTATCCGCATCATTGCAGTCTATTATCAAAATGCATCTCAAAGACTACAAGACGCTCGATACTTTGCCCAACAAGGTGGCTATACATATCAACGACACGCACCCGACGCTTTGTATTCCCGAACTTATGAGATTGCTTCTCGACGAATACGGCTATTCGTGGGAAAAGGCTTGGGATATCGTAACGCGTACGGTTTCTTACACCAACCATACCGTTATGGCTGAGGCATTGGAAAAATGGCCGGAAGACCTTTTCAAATCGCTCTTGCCGAGAATTTATCAAATCGTATGCGAAATCAACAGAAGATTTACCGACGAACTTTGGGCTTTCTATCCCAACGATTACGGCAAAGTGGAGTACAACGCGATACTTTCAAACGGTCAGGTAAAAATGGCGAACCTCTGTCTTGCCGCTTCGCACACTATCAACGGCGTATCGGCTTTGCACTCGCAGATACTTAAAGACGAAGTATTCAGAGATTATTGCAATATGCACCCAAATGCGTTTACCAACGTTACCAACGGTATTACTTACAGAAGGTGGCTTTGCCAATCCAACCCCCTTCTTTCCGACTATATCGAGAAATTGACGGGCGACGGATTTAAGAAAGACGCTGACAAACTCAAAAACTTGACGAAGTTTGCCGACGATAAAGCAGTGCTTGACAAGATTATGGATATCAAGAGAGCCAACAAAGTAAGACTTGCCGAGTATATCAAAAAGACTAACGGAATTGACGTCAATCCCGATTCTATATTCGACGTTCAGGTAAAGAGATTGCACGAGTACAAGCGTCAGCTTCTCAATGCTTTGCATATTCTCGACTTGTATTATAGACTCAAACAAAATCCCGATTTGGATATCAATCCGCGCACGTTCATATTCGGCGCAAAGGCAGCTCCGAGCTACTATATGGCTAAGCAAATCATCCGTCTTATCCATTCGCTCGGCAACCTTATCAACAACGACCCCGATATCAAGGGCAAAATCAAAGTCGTATATATCGAAAATTACAGAGTTACGCTTGCCGAGATGATTATGCCGGCTTCCGACGTATCCGAGCAAATTTCCATTGCAGGTAAAGAAGCGAGCGGTACGGGCAATATGAAGTTTATGATAAACGGCGCAGTCACGATAGGCACTATGGACGGCGCAAATATCGAAATCTTCGAGAACGTGGGCAAAGACAACATCTTTATCTTCGGTTTGCTTGCAAACGAGATAAACGAAATAAATCGCAACGGCTACAACCCGAGATACTACTATGAGTCCAACCCGAGAATTAAGGCTGTTATCGACGGACTTAGAGGCGGTATCGCAGGCGTCAACTACGGCGAGATTGCTGACGCGCTTATCCAAAGCGACACTTACAAAGTGCTTGCCGACTTCCAGTCTTATTGCGACGCGCAAGACAGACTTGACAAAGCGTATTCCGATAAAAAGAGATGGGCGAAAATGTCGCTTCTCAATACTGCGAACGCAGGTTTCTTCTCTTCGGATAGAAGCGTAAAAGAATATGCCGACAGAATTTGGAAGATGAAACCGGTCAAGTACGGCGATACTAGCGCAAAGGAAAAGTCTACGGAAAAGCCTGCGCTCAAATCGACGACCGTATCGAAGTCTTATGCAAAACCGAATAAGACCTCTATCGAAACGGTAGTAAAGAAGAAGACGACAAAGAAATAAATTTGACTATTCAGCCTTATCCCAAAAGTCGCATTGACGGACGGATAGGGCTGTTTTTATAGTATAAGGACGTAAAAGATGCAAGACTTTATTTTTTTTGATAGCAAGAATCCTATTTGTAAGTCGCCTTTCGGAAGCGTAGCGCACGATAGGGATATTACTTTCAGAATTTTTGCCAAAGACGGCGTTTTCGTACGCGGCGTGGAATTGTTGATATATGAGGACGGCAAGGACGTACCTTACGTCTTTCCTATGTTTTTTAATTGCAAGCATGGCGACGAGAGCGAATTTTTCACAAAGTTTAGCATCAACAAAGTGGGGTTGTATTGGTACAAATTCGTATTCCATACCGAAAACGGCGATATATATAAGGACAACGACGGCAAGCTCTATCAGTTCACGGTCTACAAAAAAGGATATAGGACTCCCGACTGGGCAAAAGGCGGAGTAATCTATCATATCTTCGTCGACAGGTTCAACAAAGGAGACGATAAGAGTATCGTTTTCAATAAAAACGGAGTGATGAAAGAGTGGGGAGAGGAAGTGACGATTGCCGACCCCGACGGCGTATTTAGAGCCAACGACTTTTACGGCGGTAATCTTCAAGGCATTATCGACAAACTCGATTATCTGCAAGAACTCGGCGTAACGCTTATCTATCTTTCACCCGTATTCGAATCTTCGTCCAATCACCGTTACGATACGGGCGATTATGAAAAAATCGACCCACTCCTCGGCAGTGAGGAAAAATTTGCCGAACTTATCGAAAAAGCGCGCGATAAGGGTATGGGAGTAATGTTGGACGGCGTGTTCAATCACACGGGCGCGGACAGCAAGTACTTCAACAAATTCGGCAATTATCCTACGCTCGGCGCGTATCAGTCGCAAGAGAGCGAATACTACGATTGGTTTGACTTTTACAATTTCCCAGACGAATACCACTGTTGGTGGGGCATTACCGTCACGCCTACCGTAAGTCAAAGAGCGACTGCGTTTAGAAATATGATAGCTGGCAAAAAGGGCGTCATAGAGAAGTGGACGAAACTCGGCGTAAAAGGTTGGCGACTTGACGTCGTCGACGAGTTGCGCGAAGACTTTGTAAAGGACATACGCAAGACTATCAAGAGTTGCGACAAGGAGGCGGTATTGATAGGCGAGGTGTGGGAAGACGCGTCCAACAAGATTGCGTACAGCTATCGCAGACATTATTTCCAAGGCGAGGAACTCGACGGCGTGATGAATTATCCGTTTAAGGAAGCGACGCTTTCCTACGCTTTGGGCGACGACGTGCGAAATTTCATAGACACGGTAATGACTATCGTCGAGAATTATCCGAAGCCCGCTATGGACGCGACCATGAATTTGATTGACTCTCATGACACGGCGAGGGCGCTCAGCGTGTTGAGCGGAGCGGATATGTCGGGTACGGATAAGGCATTCAGAAGAGATTACCGTATGAATCCCGAATTGTACGACATCGCCAAGAAAAGACTGTATATGGCGTCGGCAATTCAATTTATGCTTCCAGGTATTCCTTCTATCTATTACGGAGATGAACGCGGTATGCAAGGCTACGAAGACCCGCTTTGCAGACGTACTGTAGATTGGAGCGGTTGCGACGAGGATATACTCTCGCATTATAAGAAACTTGGCGGTATAAGAAAAGAGTACAACGCTATTATGCGCGGAGAAACGTACTTCGAGTGGCACGACGGTCTGCTTGTGCTTTGCCGTAAGAGCGGTAAGAAGATTATCAAGACGGTCGCCAACAACACTCGCTATACCAAGACTTTCCGTTGCGACAACGCAAAGATGGATTTGCTCCTCGGTGAAGAGGTTGTGGAGAAGTTGTTTGATATTGAGCCGTGCGAAGTTAGGATTTTCCTCGCAGAAAGAAAGTAGTCGAGCGCGTATAGCGACGCACCTTTTGCCTGATCTGCGAGTCGACGCTCGGGGTCACGTACGGAAAGTACGCTCACCGCTCGGTCGCTTCCCGCTAAGACAAAATCTGCATCACTCTCCGCGCTCGTCACGAAGTTGGAAGTTTGTGGTAGAAAAGTAATTATATAAAAGATTCTACGATATATAAAGTATTCAAACTTTCATCGTATAGAAGAAAAAGTATATCTCTCGGAGTATCGCCATTATCCTTAGAATAATATATAAAATTTTCATCGAGAATTACAACTTTGCTTTCGTCTATTCCGCATTCTACAAGGTTGTCTAATGCAAATTCGAAACGATCCCAATCAATATTTGATTTTTCGTTTGAAAAAGATTGTAGAAATTCGTCTGGACGTGAGTCAAATTTAACAATCGAATATCGTTCGCCGTCCATCCAAAATATATCTGAATATCTATATGTTATATGAGCGTTTTCTTCGGGGATATCTACTTCCCACGTTTCGTTGTAATAGAGGAATGGGTGCGCTCTATGATACATTGCGTCAATACTAGATTTAATCTCTTCTTGAACAAGCATAGCGCCAAAAGTCCTTGCGAGGCACAAAAGACCGCCGCATAACACAATAAACATAATAAAGAATACTTTTTTCGCTTTATTCATCCCACACCTTACGAATCGTATTATTACTAAAAGTTTAGCATAAATGATTGTATTAGTCAATATAAATTAAATTAATATGTTAAGATTCGCTTGCATTGAACATAATTATATTTGCAAGCATATACTTAATCGTGACAGATTTAAGTTTTTTATCGACGCTTGACGCAAATACAGTATTCAATCATCCATCGCTTTCGGCTTTCGCGAGCGGTGGCAATATATCCGCGGTGATTTATCCCACGACGGCTAAGCAAGTCGTTCAAGCGACGGCGCTCTTGGATAAAGAGAAAATACCGTATTACGTATTAGGCAACTGCACCAACGTGCTTATAAAGGACGAGGGAGTTGACGGCGTCGTAATTTGCACGAAGTATTTGTGCGGTATTGACGTCAAAGACGAGTTGCTTTACGTGGGCGCGGGCGAGAGTATGCCCAAGCTTTGCAAACTTTCTTTAGAGGGAAGTTTGAGCGGAATAGAGGGATTGTGTTCTATCCCCGGTACGGTCGGCGGCGGAGTGATAATGAATTGCTCGGCTTTCGGCAGAGAATTTGCAGACGTAATAGAATACGTCGATATAGCGCAAGATAGCGAAATAGTCAGATACGTCGCAAAAGATTTGGACTTTGGGTATAGATATTCCAAAGCAAGAAGTTTGGGCGCGGTAGTCGGCGTAGGAATAAAGTTGACGACGGGCGACAAGCGTCAAATCGCGAGCGACATCAAGGGATATAAAATCGCAAGAATGAGAAGTCAACCGCAAGGCGTCTCGCTCGGTAGCGTATTCAAGCAGGCGGGCGGTACGTCGGCAGGCTATTATATCGATAAAGCGGGCTTGAAAGGTATGCGTATAGGCGGAGCGAAAATATCCGAAAAACACGCGAATTTTATTCTCAACGTCGGTGGCGCGACGTCCGCTGATTTTCTTGCGCTCGGTAATTATGCAAGGCAAGAGGTTGACAAACTATGGGGCGTTAAGTTACAATATGAAGTAGACGTGATTTGACCCAAAGTCAATAATTTATACATAAATTATTTAAGGACAAGCAAGGAGGGCGCGCCGATAAATGAACATAACGGCTGATTACCATTCACATACGACGTATTCGCACGGCACGGGTTCGATTGCCGACAACGCGCGCGTTGCAAGCGAAAAAGGGTTTGATTATCTTGCTATTACCGACCACGGCGCAAGACAGTCGTTCGTTGGAGTGAAGAGAAGGTTATTCGATAAAATTCGCGCCGATATGGACAACGTGCAAAAGGACTATTCCGACCTCAAACTTTTGTTTGGCGTTGAAGCCAATATTTTGGGCGAATCTGGCAACATTGACGTCACGCCCGAGGACTTGGACAAGTTGGATATTCTAATAGCGGGTTACCATTTTATGGCTTTTCCGTACAAGCCCAACGACTTTTTCAATATCACTTGTTCGGCTTTGGCGAGATATTGTTTGAAACCTACAAAGTCGCAAATCGAAAGACAGACGAGAATGTATATCAACGCAATCAAGAAGAATAAAATTGATATTATTACTCACCCCGGTTTTCGTCTTGACATTGATTATACTCAATTCGGAAAGGCTTGCGCGGACTACGGCACGTACGTGGAACTTTCTTCCCGTCACCGTACGCCCAACGAAAAAGGACTTGAAGAATTGCTTTTGACGGACTGTCAATTCATACTCAATTCCGACGCTCACAAGCCCGAGAACGTAGGCGCTTGCGAGTTTGCAAAAGAGTTGATAGAAAAATACGACGTACCCGCGAATAGAATTGCGAATATCGACCACAAGACGTTGACTTTGAGGTCGCAAAACAAATAACCAAAGACACGATATGGATTGCACCGCTTTACTTAAAAAAGACATACTCACTGCGTTACCTGAAAGCGACGGACAAAAGCTCGCCTTTCTTTGCGCTGTCACGAAGAGTAGGGGCGGTATCGACGTCTATAAAAAATCCACGTCGCTGACTTATGAATTCGACGACAAGGACGAGGCGCTCGCCGTTTTGGATATGGTAAAAGAGCAAGTCGAGGGCGACGTATTTTTTCTTCAAAAAGGAACTCAAAACAACGTGACTTTTTGCGTTCAACTCAAAGATAAAGTCGCGAGCGATTTGCTCAAAAAACTCAATTTGAGCAGATACGAGCAAGACGGATTCGTCATCGACGACGGAGTAGATTACATACTGTCCCTAAAAGAAAGCGAAGACTTTTTCGCATTTTTCAAAGGCGTGGTCTTGACGAGCGGACAGTTGAGATTTCCCGACGAGAACTATTCCAATTATTCCATGCAAATTAAACTCTCCAACGAGAGATACGGAGAAGCGATAAGGCAAAAGATGACTGACTTTGGCATTGACCTCAAAATGAGCGAGACGAAGACCAATTATATTTTGCAATCGCGCAACAGTCAGGAGATAGAAGACATGTTGGCAATGTGTTCGGCAAGCGAGTGCGTATTTAAACTCAACAACGTCATTGCCGAAAGGGATAAGTCCAACGAGTTTAACAGACAAAGCAATTTGTATATGGCGAATTTGGCGAGAGCGGTGACGGGCGCAAGCAAGTACATTAACGCGATAGAACTTTTGACGCAAAATGGCGTATTGCAACAGCAAGAAAAGAAATTGCGCGACGTCGCGAAAGCGAGGATAGAATACGAGGACGACAGTATGCGCGAGTTGGCGGAAAAACTGTCTATGAGCAAGACGAGTTTGTCGAGATATCTCAATAGATTATTAGAATTGGCGGAGGAAGAAAATGGACGAAAATAAGTTTGAAGATTTAAAGAGCGGATTGCTCGACAGTCTTGATGAAATGCTGAGCGCCAAGACCGAAGCCAAAGAAGTAGCGGACAAGCCGACGGCAACCGCCGAGAAAAAGATAGAGGCAAAAGAGGAAGTCAAGGTCGTACCGTCCAAGGAAGAGAAGAAAGAGGACAAAGAATCGGTTAAGACAAAGAAATACGACAAGCCTTTCGTACACTTGCACGTCCACTCGGAATACAGCCTTTTGGACGGACTTGCGAGAATTACCAAGGGCAAGAAGTCGCCTCTTCTCGACGCGTGCAAGGAATTGGGTATGCCCGGTTGCGCGTTGACCGACCACGGAAATATGTTCGGCGCGTACACATTCTATAAAGCCGCCAACAATAGAAATCTCAAGCCTATTATAGGCTGCGAATTCTACACCTGCGAGGATATGCGCAAGACGGAGAGCGCTGAGAGAAATCACCTAGTGCTTTTGGCAAAAAACGATATAGGATATCGCAACCTTGTCAAGATGGATTCGCTTGCGTACATAGACGGCTATTATTACAAGCCGAGAATAGATTTAGAACTTTTACAGCAGTACTCGGAAGGCGTAATTTGTCTTTCCGCGTGTCTTTCGGGCAAGATACCGAGACTTCTTTCGATAGGCGATTACGAGGGCGCAAAAGCGTACGCAAAGCGTCTTAAAGATATGTTTGCCGAAGGAGATTTTTATATCGAACTTCAAGACCACGGACTTGCGGAGCAAAGAGCGATTCGCGACGACCTCGTCAGACTGTCCAAAGAGTTGGGCGTAAAACTCGTCGCGACCAACGACGTGCATTATGTCAATCGCGAGGACAACGTTGCTCAGGATATTCTAATTCGTATCAACACGGGCAAGACCATCAACGACGCTACGGGTATGGAAATGGGCAACGACCAATTCTATCTCAAAAGCTATGAAGAGATGATGGAAATTTTCAGTTGGTGTCCCGAGGCGGTGACGAATACTATCGAGGTAATGGAGAAGTGCAATATCAAGATAGAGAAAGAAGATTTGTATCCGCCGTATACTCCCGACGACGGCTCAACTCCCGAGCAGTTTTTGCGAAAACTCGCCTACAAGGGTCTGGAAGAAAAATACGTGACTATAACCGACGAAATCCGCGAGAGAGCGGAGTACGAGTTGGATATCATAATACGCACGGGATTTGCCGAGTATTATCTCATCGTGTGGGACTTTATCAATTACGCCCGTTCGCAACAAATCCCCGTTGGGCCGGGACGAGGCAGCGGCGTCGGCTCAATCATTGCGTACGCTGTGGGAATCACCAACCTTGACCCGCTCAAATACAAACTCTTCTTCGAGCGTTTCCTCAACCCTGAAAGAGTGTCCGCGCCCGACTTCGATATAGACTTTTGTATGGATAGACGCGGCGAGGTAATAGAGTACGTCATTCGCAAATACGGCAAGGAAAAAGTATGCCAAATTCTCGCGCTCGGCACTTTGAAAGCCAAGGGCGCAATCAAGGACGTCGCGAGAGTATACAACGTGCCTTTGGATATTGTCAATTCGACGACGAAACTTATCCCCAACGCGCCCAAAGTCACTTTGGATAAAGTACTCGGAAGAGACCCGAGCACTAAAGAGGACGACCTCAAATTGAGAAATCCCGAAGTAATCGAGATTTACGAGAACAACGCCGAGATGCGCAAAGTCATCGATATGGCGCTCAAAATCGAGGGCTTACCGCGCAACTGCTCAAAGCACGCGGCGGGCGTGGTAATCTGTAAGGAAGTCATAAGCGACCACGTACCTTTGCAAAGAAACGGTCCCGATATCACCACTCAATTCCAAAAGGAAGAAGTCGAAGAACTCGGAATGCTCAAAATGGACTTCTTGGGGCTTACCACTCTTACGGATATAGACAAGGCGCTTAAATACGTCAAACAAAATCACGGCGTGGATATAGACTTCGACAAGTTGGGTTACGACGACCCCGAAGTATACAAACTGATAGGCACGGGCGAAACCGAAGCCGTGTTCCAGTTGGAAAGCGCGGGCATGAAAGGCTTCTTGAAAGGTTATCAACCGCGCAACCTTGAAGAGGTAATCGCGGGTATATCTCTTTACCGTCCGGGACCTATGAGTTATATTCCCGAATATCTCAGATCGCGCGCCAATCCCGCAAGCATCGTTTACGACGCGCCGCAACTTGAAAAGATACTCGACGTCACGTTCGGAGTATTCGTATACCAAGAGCAGGTAATGCAAGCCGTGCAAGCGTGCGCGGGCTATACGCTCGGCAGAGCGGACAATCTCCGTCGCGCGATGGGCAAGAAAAAAGAAGACGTAATGAAAGCCGAAAAGGCGGTATTCGTCAACGGTTGCGAGGCGGTCGAAGAAAAGAGAAACGACGCGGGCGTCGTCATAAAGAAAGGCGCTCCTGCCGTCGAAGGCGCGGTCAAGAGAGGAATACCTCAGGACAAGGCGGAAAAGATATTCGATAAAATGGCTGACTTCGCGAAGTACGCGTTCAACAAATCGCACGCCGCCGCATACGCAACTTTGACGTATCAGACCGCGTATCTCAAACGCTACTATATGCTGGAGTTATTTGCCGCGGTAATCAACAACAGAATTACCAAGTCGGACGAAATAGCCAAATATCTTGCTTACGTGAAGAACTACGACAAGAAGATTTATCCGCCCGACATCAACAAATCTGACGTAATATTTACCGTTGAGAACAACGACGGATTGCGTTTCGGTCTTGGCGGAATTAAGAACGTCGGCGAAGCGGCAATGCAAGCGCTTGTCGAGGAGAGAAGAGCCAACGGCGAGTACAAGTCGATAGGCGATATACTGAGAAGACTTCCCGCGGGCACTGTCAACAAGAAGATGTTGGAAAGTCTTATCAAGGCGGGCGCGTTCGATTGCTTCGGACATACTAGAGCCGCGCTTATCGCAAGCTATGAATCCATAGTGCTTTTGAGCGTACACGATAAGAAGATGCAAGCCAACGGACAAATGAGCTTATTCGGACTTTTGGAAGAGGACGTCGACGACGCGAATGACGACGTACCTTATCTCAAAGAGTTTCCGGACAAGCAGTTCTTGGCGCTTGAAAAGGAAGTGCTCAACGTATACGTCACGGGCCATCCGCTCGACGAATACAGAGAGGAATTCAAGCAGTTCGATTTCAATACTTCAAGACTGTCCGATTTAGCGGCGAAGAATCTCGACGAGGACGAACTCGAAGAGAGCGATTTGCAACTTATTGCGCAGTACGAAAACAAAGAAGTCGTGTTCGGCTGTATGCTTTCGAAGATAGAGAAGAAGACGACCAAGAACGGCGGTATTATGGCGTACACCACGCTTGAAGACCTATACGGCGAAATGGAAGGCGTGTTGTTCCCAAAGACTTACGAGCGCAATAGAAACTTGCTCATAAACGACAATATCGTCACCGTACGCGGTACGATAAAGCGCAACAACGGAAAGCTCAACCTCAACGTCTTCGACATTCAGCCGTGGCATAAGAGCGAGCAAGAGCAGGGCGAGGAAAAGAAGAGCGAAAACAGCAAGGTCGTAAGCGGTAAAAAAGTCTTCATAAAGATTGACGACAAAATAACGTACAGACGGGTGCTTGAAGTGATAGAACTCTTCCCGGGTATGGATTCTGTAATCTTCAAAATGTTCGACAGCGACAAGCCTCAACTGTATTGCAAGGGCGTAAACAGCAAGGAAAATTTCGTCAATCAAATCAAGGCAATCGTAGGCGTGGGAAATATAGTCGTAAAATAAAATATTTATATATCAAAATTGTAGCCTTGAAAGCATTATTTTGATATAATACATATCGGAAAGAAAATTTATAAAGCGCGCTTAGCGCGAGAGAGGACGTATGAAAAATATAGCAGTTTTGACAAGCGGCGGCGACGCGCCGGGAATGAACGCTTGCGTAAGAGCAGTGGTAAGGTATGCAATCTACAACGGAATGACCGTCTACGGTATCGAGAGAGGATACACGGGTCTTATACACAACAACATTAAAGAGATGAACAAACGCTCCGTTTCGGATATCATCCAAAGGGGCGGTACGATTTTGAAGACGGCGAGATGTCCCGAATTCGTCGAGGACGAGTATATGCAAATTGCCGTTGACAATATGGAAGCGTACGGAATTGAAGGTCTTGTCGTAATCGGCGGTGACGGCAGTTTCAGAGGCGCGCTTGACCTTTACAAGAAATTCGGCGTAAAGGCTATTGGTATCCCCGGTACGATTGACAACGACTTGGCGTACACCGACTATACTTTGGGATTTGACACGAGCGTAAATACCGTCGTATCGGCTATCAACAATCTTCGCGATACGATGACTTCGCACGACAGAGTGTGTATCATCGAAGTAATGGGCAGAAAGTGCGGAGATATCGCTTTGTACGCAGGTATTTGCGGCGGCGCGGAAATCATACTCGTTCCCGAAGTGGAATTCGATATCAAGCAAATCGTAAAGAAAATCAATCTCAACCAAAGAATAGGCAAGAGTTCGGACATCATAGTCCTTGCAGAAGGCGTATGCAAAGCGGAAGATTTGAAGCATCAACTTGCGGAAAACGGCATTACGGGTTCTATCAAGACGACCACGCTCGGATATATCCAAAGAGGCGGTTCGCCGACAATGGGCGACAGAGTGCTTGCGTCAAGATGCGCAATAAGAGCCGTTGACTTGCTCATGGCAGACAAGGGCGGTAGAGTAGTCGGTATCAAGGACAACAAGATAGTCGACGTCGATATCGAAGAAGCATTGCAAAAGAAAGGCAAGTTCGATCAAGACTTGTATCAGACTGCAATGATTTTAGGACTTTAATTTTAGTGAGGAAGTAAAAAATATTGTCATAAAAATTTTCGTTCGGCAAAGAGTGAGATAGACAAAAAAGAAAGCGGTAAATTTTTTGTTGAGTGAGCGTTCGGTGAACCACCCCGTACTCTATGTACGTTGGTGCGTGAACCAAATGCTTAATCGGCGGAAAAGATACCGCTTTACTTATGTCTAGATTCGCTATTTGTTGAACAACAACTACACTGCTTTTATAAAGTCTTTAATAATTCCGCTGCCATTTGGGATAGTTTCGTCGAGAGCAGTCCAAAGGTCGTCCTCGCTTGCAATGGCGAATTGATATTTTTCGTAGTAGTTTTTCAAGGCTTTGAGCAGTGCGTCTTTGCCCAACGTGTCTTGGGCGTGTTTCCACATCATAAGCGATTTATTGTAGGTCAAATTCGTGTAATAATAGTTGCTCGGGAAGTCGGCAAGTTTTCCGCCGAGTCTGCCGACGGCAGGTTCTCCGACTGAGTTTTGAATATCGCAAAATCTTCTATACTGCGAGTACGCGTCGCTAATCATAAGGTCTGCGTATTCGACGTTGCAATGCTCGATGAAGTAGAGATAGGTCGAGTAATTCGTCAAGCCCTCGTCTTGCCACGCGTTGATAAGGTTGTTGCTTCCCACGGCGGAGTACCACCATTGATGCGCGATTTCGTGGGCGACGACCTCTTCGTACGCCACGTCTTTTATTTCCTCGTTTATCACGCAAAGACTGCCGTATTCCATACCTCCCGCGACGAAAGGCATATCGGCAATCGAGAGACTGTCGTAAGCGTATTTTCCAAACGTCGCCGAGTATACGTCAACGGCTCTTTTCGCGTATTCGAGCGTGTATGGATTAGAGCCTAGATAGTTGAATTCCACTCCCTTATATACTTCGGTCTTTTTGCTGAGCGAGGGGGATATGATAATCGCGAAGTCGCGGATATTTTCCGCTTTTGCGGTAACTTGCGTTTCGCCGTCCTCTTCGCTTGATTTGCTCTTTCCACTCGACACGTATTCGCAACCGTCAGGCAGGTTGAAATGCACTTCATAGTCGGCTACGTCCGAGAAGTAGGGGTCGCCTATCGCGCTAAATTCGTCGTAATACCACTCGCCGTCGACAAGCGCGCAAAGTTGAGGATAAAAGCCGGTGAGAGATACGCCTCGCTCATTGAAGCCGTATCGCAAAAGCGTGTTGGGCAGAGTAAGCGAATAGATGAATTGCACGTCGATATCTTCGCCGTTTTGAAGAGGTTGAGCGAGGTTGATAGTGATTAGATTCGTCTCAAAGTCAAAATCGTAATTCGCGAAATCCCCGTGTACTTGTTCAAGTTCAAAAGAGCCGAAACTCACGCCGTTGGGATATGCGCTTGCTTGTTCTTGCTGAGTAGCGGGCAAGGGCTTTTTGCTGTCGAAAGCGTTTGCGTATACGTTGAGTTTGAGGTTGTCGAGGGGCTTGCCCGAGTTGTTGACAAAATGCAGTTTTTGAGCGCACGAAACGCCCTCGTCGTCAAAGTCCAGCCACATCTCGTAAGTCGTGACGTTTTTGCTTTTTGCGCACGACGCCGTAGCCGTAAGCACGGACAGTAAAAGCGCGATTGCTAATATAATGGATACATACTTTTTTTTCATACAAAATTGTATGAGCGCATAAGTAGATTTATGTCAACTAAAACTGTCTTAATAGCATATTGTATGTAAAAACTACATAATTTTAATCTTGACACGCTATAAGCGTAGATATTATAATTATATCGTAAATGGAAGCGAATTCCGATACGTTAGGAGGTATAATTCATGGCATTTGAATTTTTGAAAAAACAGTTTAGAAAAGTCATTCAGTGGGAGACGGATAATTCGAACGACATTATCTATAAATATCCGTTGGATAGAAAGGAAGAAATTATGCGCAAGTCGACCCTTGTCGTAAGAGAAGGACAAAAGGCTTTGTTCATCAAAGAGGGCGTACTTGCCGACGTATTCGAGCCGGGTACTTACAGACTCGACGATATCAAAAACTTTCCTATCTTGACCCAACTTTATAATTGGAAATATATGTGGGAAAGTCCGTATACCGGCGACGTATACTTCATATCGACAAAGCAGTTCATCAACATGAAATGGGGCACTGCAAATCCTGTCATTATGAGAGACGCAGACTTCGGTATGGTCAGAATCAGAGGTTTCGGCGTTTACTCATTCTCGGTAGGCGTCCCTACGAATCTTTTGAGAGAACTTATAGGTTCTATGAGCACGTTCACCGTGAGCGACGTAGACGACTACTTCAAGAAGATAGTCACCGCGACTTTGTCCAACGTAATCGCGGAAGCGCAATTACCTGCGCTTGACCTTGCAATGCATTATGACGAACTTGCTCAAATGGCAAAGCAAAAGTTCGCCGAAGAGTTTGAAAAAATCGGTATTGAAATCGACGCGCTAATGATTGAGAATCTTTCCTTGCCAGAAGAGGTGGAGAAGATGCTCGACAAGCGTACCAACGTCGGCGTAATCAACGGCGCAATGCAACAGCACGCGCAACTCGAGACTTTGGAAGCGATGAAATCCGCGGCAAACAACACAAGCAGCGTAGGCGGCTTGGGAATCGGTATGGGCGCAGGTCTTGGCTTTGGCAGGGTATTTGCCGACAATATGAACGCTACCTATATGCCGTCGCCGAATAGTCCTGAGCAATCAAATCTCATCAAGTGTCCGAAGTGCAACGCAAGTATGAAGAGAGGCGCGAAATTCTGTCCCGAGTGCGGAGAGAAGATGATACAGCTCAAAGGTCAATGCCCGAATTGCGGAAAGGAACTCGCCGCAAACGCGAAGTTCTGTCCCGAATGCGGAGCGAAGATTGGCGCAAAGGCGTGCAAAGAGTGCGGACATGAATTGAAGGGCAATCAAAAATTCTGTCCCGAGTGCGGAGCAAAACAAGAATAAGCGTAAATAAAACTTTTGAGGTTGGAAAGAAATGTCATCAAGGCAAGACAAAGAATTCGACAAAGACGCAAACGCGCAAACTGAAGAGCAAAGACTTGACAGCGAAATATACAAATGTCAAAACTGCGGTAATTTCCTTCATTACGACCCGACGAGCGGAAAACTCAAATGCGATTACTGCAAGACGTTTCAGCCCGTCAAAGTCGTGGAAAGCGCGGTAGAGTTGCCTTATCGCGACGACGTGGAAGAGGAGTTTGAAAGTTGGCAGGGCGTGAAAAGCGTCAAGTGTAAATCTTGCGGAGCAATTACCGTGCTGCCCGAATACGAGGTAGTCGTGCGCTGTCCGTTTTGCAACGCGTCGAATATCGTCGAGGCGGAGCAAGTCGGAGGATTGTTGCCCAACGGAATTTTGCCGTTTAGAATAAGCAAAGAAGAAGTGCCTGCGCGTTACGCCAGATGGCTCAAAAAGAAGCATATCGCGCCTTTCAAATTGAAGAAGGAAGCGCAACGGCAACCTTGCTCGGGCGTATACGTTCCCGTGTTCACTTTCGATAGCTATTGCGATTCGTCGTACTACATTCGCTACGGTCGCTATTATACCGAGACGGTAGGTTCGGGAAAGAACAGACATACGGTCACAAGGACGAAGTGGTATACCGACAGCGGAAGAATTACCAACTTTTTCAACGACGTGCAAGTCGAGGCGAGCAAGTCTATTACGCAAAAGAATTTGAGGAAGTTGGGCGGTTTCGACACGGACAATTCGCTTGAATACCATTCGCAGTATATGTCGGGATATTCGGCGGAGAGATACGACAAAGGCCTTGACGACAGTTGGGGAGACGCAAAAGAGATGATGGACAAGGGCATGCGCTCTTTGATTATCGCTCAATACCACGCCGACGTGGTCGACTACGTGGAAATGAATAATCTGTATACTGAACGTACCTACAAATACGTACTTGTGCCTATATGGGTGTTCAATTACACATACGCAAAGAAGTCTTACGCTTGTATCGTCAACGGCAGGACGGGCAAAGTAATAGGTTCGTATCCTAAGTCGGTTTTCAAGATTGGAAGTATCGTGCTTGCAATCGGCGCGGCAGTGGGACTAATCGCGTGGCTGTTTTTGAAATATTTTATATAAATCGATAGCCAAAAGGCTAATAATATTGTATACTTGATTTATAATAATTATGGGAGGCATAAATATGGCAGTTACAAAGGATATGCTTATAGCTGACGCTCTTCAACAGGAAAACGGCGAGGAAATCGCAAACGTGCTTTTGAGCATCGGTATGCATTGCTTCGGTTGCGCAATGGCAAGAGGCGAAACTATCGAGGAAGCGGCAATGGTTCACGGCGTTGACGTTGACGAACTTGTCAAGAAATTGAACGAAGTATAATATCGCTTGATTTCGACTTATAAGAATAAATAAAACGCAAGATGAAAGTCTTGCGTTTTTATTTTACTCTTGTCAATATTGAGGTGAAAAAAACTGAATTTCTAGAAAAAATACCTATTTTTCCGTCGAATATATAAATTTTACATAAATTTTACATTCATTCGATTGCTTATTTTTCTTTTATTATGTAAAATCAGTTGTGCTTATGCCGAGAGGGATGAAGCGGGAGGTTACTTCTTATATAAGGAGAGAACTTCCGTGGACAAGAGTCCGACAATCGGGCGACTAACGGATTTGGGCTATTCTGCAAGCCCATTTTTAACGGCAGAAGTGGAACGCACGGAAGTGCAATAGAAAAAAATAAGAAAAGTTAGGAAAAGGAGAAAGAAAAATGGCAGGACAAACAATCAGAATCAGACTAAGAGCGTACGACCACAACCTTATCGACGTAGCGTCGGATAAGATAGTTGAGACGGCAAAGAGAAGCGGCGTACAGGTTTCAGGACCTATCCCACTTCCTACGGAAAAGGAAATCGTTACGATTATCAGAGCGGTTCACAAGTATAAGGATTCGAGAGAGCAATTTGAATTGCGCACTCATAAAAGACTTATCGATATATTGAACCCCACTGCTAAGGCGGTAGACGCGCTTATGAAACTCGATTTGCCCGCTGGCGTTGATATTCAAATCAAGCTCTAAGCAAATCAATANNANATAANATAGTCAATTAAAAACTGCNTNAAGCGGTTTTGCGAAATAAAATTAGGAGGATGAACTTTATCTATGAATAAAGCAATCATTGGAAAAAAGTTGGCAATGAGTCANATTTTTGCANCNGACGGCACTGTTATCCCTGTGACNATAGTNCAAGCGGGTCCGTGTCCTATCGTGCAAAAGAAAACCCTTGAAAACGACGGNTACGAAGCNTTGCAAATNGCNTTCGGCGACATCAAAGANAAGAACGTCACCAAGCCGGTTAAGGGTCATTACAAGAAAGCAGGCGTTACGNCNAGAAGAGTNNTNNGNGANTTCAGAACGGANGTTGCNNNTTNNGAACTCGGTCAGGAATTGACNTGCGCGCANTNCGCNGAAGGNTCTCTCGTAGACGTAAGCGGNACGTCCAAAGGTCACGGCTTTACCGGCGCGGTAAAGAGATGGAATCATCACTGCGGACCTATGGCNCACGGTTCCGGTTACCACAGNGGCGTAGGTTCTATGGGCGCTTGTTCNACTCCTTCGAGAGTATTCAAGAACAAGAAAATGTCCGGACATTGGGGTAATGAGAAAGTTACTGTCAGAAACCTCACGGTGGCAAGAGTCGATGCCGAACGTAATCTTCTTTTCATCAAGGGCGCAATNCCCGGAGCTAAGGGTAACGTCGTTGTTGTAAAGCAAAACGGTTAAAGGAGTGAGCAAAAATGAAGGTTAATGTTTTAGATATAAAAGCAAAGAAAGTAGGCGAGNTTGAACTCAACGACGCNGTATTCGGCGTTGAATACAACGAAGCGCTTATNCACCANGTAGTAGTTGCTCAGTTGGCAAACAAAAGACAAGGTACGAAATCCACTTTGNCCCGNACGGAAGTCAGAGGCGGAGGCAAGAAGCCTTGGAGACAAAAGGGNACNGGTNGNGCNAGACAAGGNAGCATCNGNAGNCCGCAATGGACNGGCGGCGGCGTAGTATTCGCTCCGAAGCCNAGAGACTTCTCGCAGAAGATAAACAAGAAGATGAAAGNNGACGGCTACGCTTTCCGCTTTGAGCGCAAANGTAAGCGACAACGANTTNATCGTNTTGGANAAACTTCAANTTCAAGAAGCAAAGACNAAGTANATCGCTCAAATGCTCAAAGCTTTTGAAATCGANAGCANAGTNTTGATNGCGGTTGCAAACGACGACGANGCAGTTTTGAGAGCNTGCGCAAACATTCAGAACGTNACNCTNATCAACGCTGATTTGGTAAACGTATACGACTTGGCTTCCAACACNAAATGNATCTTCACCGTTGACGCGGTAGAAAAGATNCANAAAAGATTTGAGGAGGTATGCGAATAATGAATAAATATGATATTATTATATCCCCNATCCTTACGGAAAAGAGTTATGACGGTATCGCTGANAAAAAGTATACTTTCAAAGTAGCGCAAGANGCTACGAAAACTCAGATAAAGGTTGCCGTTGAAGANATCTTCGGCGTAAAGGTAGCAAAAGTCAACACTGTCAACGTTGACGGCAAGAAAAAGAGAATGGGCAAGTACGAAGGTACGACGACCGNTTACAAGAAAGCCGTAGTTACTTTGACAGNAGATAGCAAGACAATCGAATTCTTCGAGAGTTTGGCATAATGGGAGGACAAGATAAATGGCTATNAAGAGATATAAACCTACTTCNCCNGCNCGTCGTTTTATGACNGTATCGGCNTTCACCGANATTACGACNACCGTTCCCGAAAAAAGTTTGCTTNAATCTNTGAGCAAGTCNGGCGGTAGAAACGCNACAGGTAGAATTACCGTAAGACACATCGGCGGCGGNAANAGAAGAAAGTACAGAATAATTGATTTCAAGCGTAATAAGGANAACGTACCTGCAAAGGTTGCTTCTATCGAGTACGANCCGAACCGNAGCGCAAACATCGCGCTTTTGGTATACGCAGACGGNGANAAGAGATANATTATCGCGCCTCTCGGTTTGCAAAAGGGCGACACCGTTATGAGCGGCGANAATGCGGACATCAAGACGGGNAACACCCTTCCTCTTGANAANATCCCNGTAGGTACNGTAATCCACAATATCGAAATGCANCCCGGCAAAGGCGGTCAAATCGCTAGATCGGCAGGCAATTCGGCTCAGTTGATGGCAAAGGAAGGCAAGTACGCTACGCTCAGACTTCCGAGCGGCGAGATGAGATATCTTCCTATCAAGTGCAGAGCGACAATCGGTCAGGTTGGCAATCTCGAACACGAAATCGTTTCTATCGGTAAAGCAGGTCGTAAACGTCATATGGGCGTAAGACCGACCGTCCGCGGCGTTGTAATGAACCCTTGCGATCACCCGCACGGCGGTGGCGAAGGCAAGTCGCCTATCGGTATGCCGAGTCCTGTAACTCCTTGGGGTAAACCTGCTTTGGGTTACAAGACCAGAAAGAAGAACAAGAGCAANAAGTTCATCATCAAGCGTGTGAANTAGGAGGAGCGAAAATGAGTAGATCAGTAAAGAAAGGACCTTTCGTTGAAAAGAGACTTATAGACAGAATCATCGCAATGAACAACGCCAACGAAAAGAAGGTAGTCAAGACTTGGTCAAGATCTTCGACAATCTTCCCNGATATGGTNGGACACACGATTGCCGTACANGACGGCAGAAAACACGTTCCGGTATACATCACNGAAGATATGGTCGGTTGCAAACTCGGCGAGTTCGCTCCGACGAGAACCTTCAAAGGTCATGCCGGCGAGAAAACGACAGGAAGGAGATAAAAAATGGCAAAGAGATTAAGAGAAAAANCAGAGGCTCGTAANANCAATGCCGACAAGCGTCCNAGCGCTACCGTTAAGTACGTNAGAATGTCTCCCGACAAAGTNAGAATNGTACTTGATATNATCAGAGGNAAGAGCTACGTNGAGGCTTTGGCAATTTTGAAGTTNACNCGCAAGGCNGCTTGCGAACCGCTTATCAAATTGCTCAACTCGGCNGCNGCTAATGCGGAAGACCATTTGAATATGAGCAAGAGCGACCTCTACGTCGCAGAATGCTACGCAAATGCAGGTCCTATCCTCAAACGTATCAGAGCAAGAGCAAAGGGAAGCGCNGCTAGAATNAANAAGCGCACCTGCCACATCACGATTATTCTTGATGAAAAAACACAAGACGCNGTTAGCGCCNANTAAGGAAGGANGTATTAAANATGGGTCANAAAGTTAGTCCNCACGGNTTAAGAGTCGGCGTNATNAAAGAGTGGAACGCGCAATGGTATGCNGANAAGAAAANNTTTTCNAAAAACCTTGTCGAAGACCANAAGATAAGAACNTATCTNAAAAAGAAGTATTATCAATGCTCGATTTCNAANATNACTATCAGCAGAATACTTTCTTCGGCAAACGACATCGTTATCGTTACGATTTACACCTCCAANCCGGGTATNATGATCGGTAAGGCAGGCGCAGGCGTAGANCAAATCAANAAAGAAGTAATGAAGCTTGCTCCNAANAAGAGCGTAAGCATCAANATTATGGAAGTTAAGAGACCTGACACNGACGCTCAACTTATCGCAGAGAACATCGCNGCTCAACTTGAAAAGCGTACCGCTTTCAGAAGAGCAATGAANGGTTGTATCTCNAAGGCTATGAAGAGTGGCGTTAAGGGTATCAAGACNAAGGTTTCGGGTCGTCTCGACGGCGCAGAAATCGCAAGATCGGAAAGNTACCACGAAGGTTCGATNCCTCTTCAAACTTTGAGAGCGGATATCGACTACGGTACTGCCGAGGCTCATACGACTTTCGGTATCATCGGCGTAAAAGTTTGGGTTTACAAGGGTGAAGTACTNGGAAAGNGCGTAAATGCAAAAGAGAATAAGGAAGGAGGTAACGCGTAATGTTAATGCCTAAAAGAGTAAAAAGACGTCGTGTTCATCGCGGNAGATTGAGCGGACAGGCAAACAAGGGCAATAAGGTAGCTTACGGCGAATACGGTCTCGTAGCGTTGGAGCCAAGCTGGATTACTTCCAACCAAATNGAAGCAGCCCGTATCGCAATGACACGTTACATCAAAAGAGGCGGTAAAGTTTGGATAAACATTTTCCCGCACAAACCTATNACAAAGAAACCTGCCGAGACTAGAATGGGTAGCGGTAAGGGTAGCGTAGAATACTGGGTAGCAGTAGTAAAGCCGGGCCGTGTAATGTTTGAAATGGCTGGTGTAAGNGAAGAAGTAGCNCGNGAAGCGCTCAGACTTGCATCCCATAAGTTGCCGGTAAAGTGCAAGTTTGTTAAGAGAGAAGAGGTGAGTGAAGATGAAAGCAAGTAATTTTTTCGAGATGTCAAATGACGAACTTAATCTCAAATTGAACGAGTTGAAGGAAGAACTTTTCAATCTTCGCTTTAAGCACAAAGCAGGACAACTCGANAACGCAAATCAACTTGCAGTATGCAAGAANGANATCGCAAGAGTTAAGACGGTTATCCGTCAAAGAGAACTCGGCATTTCTCAAGAGCCTACNACGGCNGCTAAGAAANCNNCNAANAAATCTAAATAAGGAGGATAAAAAACAATGGAAGAAAGAAATCTCAGAAAGACCAGAGTTGGCGTCGTTGTAAGCAACAAGATGGAAAAGACTGTTGTCGTTGCTATCAAAGAGCGTGTTAAGCATCCTCTTTACGGTAAGATTGTCAACAGAACAAAGACGTTCAAGGCTCACGACGAGCAAAATGAATGTGGCATTGGCGATACCGTTCGTATCGTAGAAACAAGACCTCTTTCCAAGGAAAAGCGTTGGAGAGTGGTTGAAATAGTCGAAAAGGCTAAATAAGGAGGACCGAAAATGATACAACCGGAAACAAAATTGGCAGTTGCGGACAATTCGGGCGCAAAAGAAATTAAGTGTATTAGAGTTATGGGCGGTTCTTTCCGTAGAAGCGGTAATATCGGCGACGTTATCGTAGCGTCTGTTCAGAGCGCTACCCCGGGCGGCGCGGTAAAGAAAGGCGACGTAGTTAAGGCCGTTATCGTAAGAACNAAGAAAGGTATCGGCAGAACTGACGGTTCGCACATCAGATTTGATGACAACGCCGCAGTTATTATCGACAACCAAAAACAACCGAGAGGCACGCGTATCTTTGGACCAATAGCCAGAGAGCTCAGAGATAAAGATTATATGAAGATCATATCTCTTGCCCCTGAGGTAATCTAACGGAGGTAGACCACTATGAGTATGAATGTTAAGAAAGACGACGCGGTTAAGATTATCGCAGGCTCGGACAAAGGTAAGACCGGTCAAGTTTTGGCAGTAGATACCAAGTCCAACAGAGTGGTTCTCAAAGGCGAAGGCTTAAAGACCGTAAAGTGTTTTGTTAAACCTCGTAACGCTCAGGAAAAGGGCGGCATTATAGAGAGAGAGGCATCGGTAAACGTTTCCAACGTTATGATNATTTGCCCGAGCTGTAATGCGGCTACGAGAGTAGGTCACAAAGTAGTCGTTGACGAAAACGGAAAATCTGTTAAAAACCGTATCTGTAAGAAGTGCGGAGCATCTTTGGACGTAAAGGCTGCTAAGGCTGCNAAGACCGCTAAGAAGGCNGCTCCGAAGAAAACCGCTTCAAAAGCAAAGAAGACCGTTAAGACGGAAGAAGAAAACAACTAATGGAGGATGACGACTGTGGAAAATAGAGAATACAGAATGTTGGAATATTATAAATCGACAGTAGTTCCTGCATTGATTAAAAAGTTCAACTACAAGAACGTCAACGAAGTTCCGAAACTTGAAAAAGTTGTGCTCAATATGGGACTCGGCGACGTTAAAGACAACAGCAAGAGCCTTCAACAAGCAGTTGAAGAACTCAAAATGATTGCAGGTCAAGCNCCTGCTGAATGTAAGGCAAAGAAGAGCGTTGCAAACTTCAAAGTCAGAGAAGGTATGGTAATCGGCGCAAAAGTTACTCTTCGCGGAAAGAAAATGTACGACTTTATGGATAAACTCGTATCCGTCGCACTTCCTCGCGTAAGAGACTTCAAGGGCGTACCNAGCGATTCTTTCGACGGACGTGGCAACTACGCAATGGGCGTTAAGGAACAAATCATCTTCCCTGAAATTCAATACGACAAAGTAGAGAAGGTAAGAGGTTTTGACGTTATCGTCGTTACAACTGCAAAAACTGACGAAGAGGCTAAGGAGTTGTTAACTCTCCTCGGTATGCCTTTTGTGAAATAAGGAGATTAGAAAATGGCTAAGAAAGCAATGATCAACAAACAACAAAAGACTCCAAAGTACTCCACAAGAGCATACACGAGATGCCAAATTTGTGGAAGACCGCACGCAGTATTAAGAAAGTACGGAATTTGCAGAATTTGCTTCCGCGAACTCGCATACAAGGGCGAGATTCCCGGAGTAAAGAAAGCAAGCTGGTAATAGGAGGACATTTACTATGATGATAACTGACCCAATCGCNGATATGCTTACCCGTATCCGTAACGGTTTGGTAGCAAAGCACGAAAGTGTCGAGATGCCAAGCTCCAAGATGAAAAAAGCAATCGCTGAAATTTTGACAGAAGAAGGCTTCATCAACGGATATGAAATAGTAGAAGGCGAAGTTCAAAGTGTTATGAAGGTAAATTTGAAGTATGGACCTAACAATGAAAAGGTCATTTCGGGAATTAAGCGTATTTCCAAGCCCGGTCTTAGAGTTTACGCTAATTCGGAAAATCTTCCTGTCGTGCTCAACGGTTTGGGAATAGCGATTATTTCCACCTCTAAGGGCGTTATGACAGACAAGAAAGCACGCGCGGCGCACATCGGCGGAGAAGTGCTCGCTTACGTTTGGTAATAGGGAGGTAAAGGATTTATGTCAAGAATTGGTAGACTTCCTGTGGCTATCCCACAAGGCGTAGAAGTAAGCGTATCTCCGGCAAACGTTGTTACCGTTAAGGGCGCAAAGGGTACTTTGAACCTCAACGTAAACAGCATTATCAAAGTTGCCGTAGAAGGAAATGAAGTAAAGGTTTCAAGACCCAACGACGAAAAGAACGTTAAGGCTATGCACGGTCTTTACAGAAAACTTATCGCCAATATGGTTGAGGGCGTATCCAAGGGATTTGAAAAGTCTTTGATACTCAACGGTGTAGGTTATAAGGTTGCTAAACAAGGCAAGAAGATNGTNCTCAGCGTAGGATATTCTCATCCGGTAGAGATTGANGAAGTNGCNGGTATCACTTACGAGTGTCCGTCNACGACNGAANTNGTAGTCAAGGGTATTGATAAAGAGTTGGTNGGTCAAATGGCTGCCAACATCAGAAAAGTTCGCAATCCTGATCCGTACCACGTATACGGTATTCGTTATAAAGACGAAGTAATCGTACGNAAGGAAGGAAAGACGGGTAAGAAATAAGGAGTGAGATAAAATGATTAGTAAGATTGATAAGAATGCCATCAGGCAAAAAAGACATCAAAGAGTTAGATCAAAAATCAGCGGTACAGCCGAAAGACCTCGCTTCAACGTTTATAGAAGTACCAACAATATCAACGTCCAGATTATCGACGACGTTAAAGGTGTGACGCTTGTTTCTTGCTCGACTCTCGACAAGGATATGGTAAAGAAAGTAAANGGTATGACTAAGAGCGAAGCCGCANNCGNAGTAGGCAAGNCNGTTGCCGANAAAGCTTTGAAAGCNGGCATCAGCGAAGTCGTATTCGACAGAGGCGGATATCTCTACACNGGTCGTGTNCANAAAGTNGCCGACGGCGCNAGAGAAGCCGGTCTTAAATTCTAAGGAGGTACGGTAAAATGGCAAGAAAAGAGAGATTTAACAATCAAGACGATTTGCTCAATAAACTCATCTGCGTAAACCGCGTTACGAAAGTAGTTAAGGGCGGTAGAACAATGAGATTTGCTGCTCTTATCGTAGTAGGCGACGGACAAGGTTCNATCGGTCTNGGNATGGGNAAGGCAGGCGAAGTNCCNGANGCTATCCGCAAGGCTACCGCAGAAGCAAAGCGCAATATGATNAAGATTGCGACCGTAGGNACNNCCGTTCCTCACGAGGCAATCGGCGACTTCGGAAGTTCNAAGGTCATCATCATGCCGGCTAGCGAAGGTACCGGNGTTATCGCNGGCGGTCCTGTCCGNGCGGTACTCGAATGCGCAGGCATCAAGGACGTAAGAACNAAGTCTATGGGNAGCAACAACAAAATCAACTGCGTAAAAGCNACTTTTGCAGGACTTGCAAGCATGAAAACGGCAGAACAAATTGCCGCGCTCAGAGGCAAGAGCGTCGAAGAAATTTTGGGCTAAGGAGGCGACTTATGGAAAAGATTAAAGTTACACTCGTAAAGAGCACGATAGGTTGCACGCAAAAGCAGAAAGACACCGTTAANGCGCTNGGTCTTNACAAGATCGGCAGCAGCAACGTAATTACGTCNAATGCTTGTTCAGAAGGTATGCTCAAAATCGTTTCGCATCTCGTGATGATTGAGCAAGCGTAAGGAGAGAAGGTATGAAATTGAGTAATATGGCTCCGGCAGAAGGAGCAAAGACGCAATCCAAAAGACTCGGCAGAGGTATCGGTTCGGGTCTCGGCAAGACTTCCGGCAAAGGTCACAAGGGTCAATGGGCTCGTAGTGGCGGCGGTGTAAGACCCGGCTTTGAAGGCGGTCAAATGCCTCTCGTAAGAAGAATTCCGAAGAGAGGTTTCAACAACGTATTCAAAAAAGAATATTCTATCGTCAACGTCAGCGCTTTGGAGCAGTTTGACAACGGTACGGTAGTTACAGCAGACCTTCTTTTGGAGAAGGGCGTGCTTAGTAAGGTTGAACCTTATGGTTTGAAGGTTCTTGGCAACGGTACATTAACTAAAAAACTTGAGGTTAAAGCAAACAAATTTACTAAGTCAGCTGCGGAAATAATTGAAAAAGCAGGTGGCAAAGCAGAGGTGCTATAATGTGGCAAACTATTAAAAACGCATTTAGCGATAAAAGCATCAGAAGCAGAATTTTCGCAACTTTCGGAATCCTTTTGGCATTCCGTATAGGTTGCTGGATTCCGCTTCCGGGAATATCCGTTGATTTTTACAGCGCGCAGTTTGACTTGTCAAGCAATGCGACCGGCAACGAGATATTTCAACTGTTGAGTATGATGAGCGGCGGCTCGATGCAATATTTGACTTTATTTGCATTAGGTATATTGCCATTTATCAACAGTTTTATCATAATGCAGTTGCTCACACTAATCATTCCTCCGCTTGAAAGACTTTCCAAGCAAGGTGATGAGGGGCGTGAAAAAATTACGATAATTACGAGATACGTTGCAATAGTACTTGCGGTAGTTCAGGCAATCGGTATCGTAGTAGCTTACAAGGATTATATCGATCCTATGTTCGGCGAGGCGAAAGGTTGGTTGACGGCAATAATGCTTATTGCTCTTCTCGTTGCAGGAAGTACGGTCGTAATGTGGCTTGGCGAAAGAATTACCGAACTCGGTATCGGCAACGGCACGTCGTTGATAATCTTCAGCGGTATCCTGTCTTCTTTCGGCTTGGCATTGGTCAACACCATTCCGCAAATCAGAAACGATATCACAAAGATTTGGAACTTGTTGGGATATATAGTAGTAGTCTTGTTGCTGTTCTTGTTTATAGTATTCGTAGACGGCGGCGAGAGAAGAATCAGAGTCAACTACGCAAAGCAAGTAAAAGGCAACAAAATGTACGGCGGACAATCGACCTTTATTCCGATTAAGGTCAACAGTTCGGGCGTAATGCCTATCATCTTCGCTTCGTCGTTTATGACAATCCCGATGATGATTTTCCAATTCGTAGGAACAGGTAGTCAAGCCTATATCAACTATATGACGTTCTGCTATCCAAGTACTGGCGGCGGCACGTGGCAATGGGTAGGTTGGGTATTCTACTATTTGGTAATGCTCGGATTGATTATATTCTTTGCATACTTCTATGCTCAGATACAGTTCAATCCGCAAGACGTAGCGAGAAATCTCCAACAGTACGGCGGTACGATTCAAGGTATCAGAGGCGGTAAGCCGACGAGCGATTACCTTGCAAAAATCAACAATAAAATAGTCTTGTTCGGAGCGTTGTTCCTTGGATTCATAGCGATTATCCCTGCGGCTCTCTTCCAACTTTTGGGTTCGGGCTTGGGAATCACGAACGCAATATCTTCAACGGGTATGCTCATCGCGGTAAGCGTTGCGTTGGAATTCAACAAACAACTTGAAGGACAACTTATGATGAAGCACTACAAAGGCTTCCTCAAATAAAGAAGGCTGTTATGAACTTGGTATTTTTAGGCGCGCCGGGTGCCGGCAAAGGCACTCAGGCGACGCGTATATGCGGCAAGTACAATATACCTCACATATCCACAGGCGATATTTTGAGGGCGAACATCAAGGCGGGTACGCCTTTGGGCGTGGAGGCTAAGGCTTACATAGACAAGGGACTACTCGTGCCTGACGAAGTCGTTATCGGACTTGTAGAACAAAGACTTGCCGAGGAAGATTGCAAGAAGGGTTACCTTCTCGACGGTTTTCCGAGGACGCTTGAACAAGCCGAGGCGTTGAGTAAATTCTCCAAAGTTGAGACGGCTGTGAATATTCAAGTAGACGCCGATATGGTAGTCGAAAGAATTGCAGGCAGAAGAATGTGCAAATGCGGAGAGAGTTATCATATCTCGTGGTACAACTCCGACAAATGCCAAAAGTGCGGAAGCGCGTTGTATCAACGCGACGACGACAAAGAAGAAACGGTCAAGGCAAGACTTGAAGTCTATGAAAAGCAGACCGCGCCGCTCATTGAGTATTACGCTAAAAAGGGCGTGCTCAAAAACGTAGACGGTATGCAAAGTATGGATAAAGTCTTTGAAGACGTCGTGAGGATTTTAGATGATAACGATTAAGACGCCTAATGAAATCGAATTGATGCGTAAGGCAAATCAAATTGTCAGAGATACTCTCGATATGTTGCAAGACGTCATCAAAGAAGGAATGACGACGGCGCAACTCGATAAGTTGGCTCACGACTTCATCATCAAGTGCGACGCGAAACCGTCCTTTCTAGGATACGGCGGATTTCCCGCGTCGATATGCACTTCGGTAAACGAGCAAGTCGTGCACGGAATACCTTCTGCAAAGACCGTAATCAAAGAAGGCGACATTGTCAGCGTTGACTGTGGAAGTATCTACAAAGGTTACAACGGCGACGCGGCAAGGACTTTCGAGATAGGCAAAGTCAGCGAGGAAAAACACAAACTCGTCGAAGTTACTAAACAGTCTTTCTTCGAGGGAGTGAAAATTCTCAAAGAGGGCGTAAGACTTGGCGATTTGGGCTACGCGATACAAAGCTACGCAGAAAGCTTTGGCTACGGAGTGGTAAGAGATTTGGTAGGTCACGGCATCGGCAAAGAGATGCACGAAGACCCGCAAGTCCCCAACTACGGACGGCAAGGTCACGGCATGAGGCTCAAAAAGAATATGACTATCGCCATTGAACCTATGATAAATATGGGTACTCACAAAGTCTACGTGCTTGACGACGATTGGACAATCGTTACGGCGGACAATTTGCCGTCGGCGCACTACGAAAACACCGTATTGATAACCGAAGAGGGAGTGGAAATACTCTCGTTGTGAGGCGAAAATGAGCGTTAAAGTAGGAGACGTCGTAATATCCAAAAGAGGACACGACAGCAAAAAGACCTTTATAGTAGTCGCTACGCTGAACGAGAACTACGTTTTGATAGCGGACGGCAAGTCGCGAAAGTTGGCTTCGCCCAAGCAGAAGAACGTTAAACATCTTAAAGTATTGACTGAGGCAAAAGGTCTAGACGCAATAGTCGACGATAAGAGTATTGAGAGCGTACTCAAACAAATGCAGACTGAATAAACAGGAGGTATTTATGTCTAAGGAAGACGTAATCGAGGCTGAGGGAAAAGTAATAGAAGTATTGCCAAACACCAATTTCAGGGTTGAGTTGTCCAACGGACACGTCATAGTTGCTTATCTTTCGGGAAAATTGAGAAAGAACTATATCAAAATTCTCGAAGGCGACGCAGTAAAAGTAGAATTAAGTCCATACGATTTGACAAAGGGTAGAATAGTATGGCGTAATAAGAACTAACGGAGGATATAACAATGAAAGTTAGACCATCAGTAAAACCGATGTGCGACAAGTGCAAGGTTATAAAGAGAAACGGAGCCGTAATGATTATTTGCTCCAAATACAAGAAGCATAAGCAAAAACAAGGCTAAGAGTTAAACTCTTAAACATAAAATCGGCAAAAAGGATTATGGAAACCCCATAATTCCTTTATTGCGTAAAAAAAGATAAAGAAAATGTGTTATAACGCTTGCAAGATTTATTAAATCGTGTTATAATACCCACGCAAAATAGACATTAATCGTTGGGGAGCGGCTAATAGGTTGTTTCATTCCAAATACAACAGACAATCTAACTTCTCATAGCGTTTAATAATATAATAAACATTTTATTAAATTATTGGAGGTATCAAATGGCTCGTATTAGTGGCGTTGATTTGCCAAATGAGAAAAGAGTTGAAATCGGACTTACCTATATCTACGGTATCGGTAGAGTTACGTCCAACAAGATTCTCGCTGATACAGGTATAAATCCTGACACAAGAGTCAGAGATTTGACTGATGAGGAAGTAAACAAGATTCGTGAGTACATCGACCACAACAACATTATGGTTGAAGGCGATTTGAAGCGCGAAATCAAGATGAACATCAAGAGATTGCAAGAAATAGGTTGTTACCGCGGCGTAAGACACCGCAAGGGATTGCCTGTTCGCGGTCAGAGTACGAAGCAAAACGCTCGTACAAGAAAAGGTCCGAAGAAGACCGTTAGCCGTAAGAAGAAATAAGGAGGAGTGAGAAATGGCAGTTGCTAAAAAAGTTACTAAAAAGCGTGTAGCAAACAAGCGTCGCGGTGAGAACGGATGCGCTCATATCCACGCCTCTTTCAACAACACCATCGTTACGATTACCGACACTCAAGGTAACGCAATCAGTTGGTCGAGCGCAGGCAAGCTTCAACTTAGAGGAAGCAAGAAGTCCACGCCGTTTGCCGCTCAAATCGTGAGCGAAGACGCAGGCAAAGTTGCATACGACGCAGGTGTTAGAAACGTGGAAGTTTACGTTAAGGGACCGGGTAGCGGTAGAGAATCCGCAATCAGAGCCCTTCAAAACGTGGGATTGAACGTTACTCTTATCAAAGACGTTTCCCCAATCCCTCACAACGGCTGTCGCCCACCAAAGCGCAGAAGACTCTAATATAGGAGGTTAAGCAAGAATATGGCTAGATATACAGGTCCTGATTGTCGTCAATGCAGACGCGAGGGCGAAAAATTATTTTTGAAAGGCGATAAATGTTATTCGGAAAAGTGTCCTTTTGTTAAGAACAGCACTCCTCCGGGACAACACGGCGCCGCTCGTAAGAAAAACAGCGAATACGCAACACAGTTGAGAGAAAAGCAAAAGACCAAGAGAATTTACGGTCTTTGCGAAAAGCAATTCAGAGGATATTATGACAAAGCCGAAAAGATGCGCGGCATCACCGGTGAAAACATGCTCATTCTTCTCGAAAGAAGACTTGACAACACCGTTTACCGTCTTGGTTTGGCGTCCTCTCGTTCGATGGCTAGACAAATCGTATCTCACGGTTTGATTACAGTCAACGGAAATTGCGTAAACATTCCGTCTTTCCTCGTAAAGAAAGGCGACGTAATAAGCGTAAAGGAAAACAAAGCCGATAAGAAAGTATTCAGCGGTATCAAAGAAGCTAAGACACTCAATCTTCCGAAGTGGTTGACTTTTGACAATGCAACGATGACCGGTAAAGTCGTAGAGTTGCCTGAGAGAGCAGACGTTGAGCAAAAGATTGAAGAGCACATGATCGTCGAGTTGTATTCGAAATAATAATACGCCTTGACGTCACGTCAAATCATTGAAAAGGAGGCTTACAATGATAGAAATTCAAAAACCAAATATAAACAGAGAAGATATTGAAGTCGGCAGAAAGACAAGATACGAGATTGAACCGCTTGAAAGAGGTTTCGGTACTACTCTCGGCAACAGCCTTAGAAGAATCCTTTTGGGCGCATTGCCGGGCGCTGCCCCCATCGGTATTAGAATACACGGCGTTCAACACGAGTTTTCTTCTATCGCAGGTATCAAGGAAGACGTAACCGACATTATCCTCAACGTTAAAGGTCTTGCTATCAAGGCTTACACCGAGGATAAGAACTTCAAACATCTCTGCACTATCAATAAATATACTGCAGGCGTAGTTACCGCAGGCGACATTGTTCACGGCGACGAAATCGAGATTTTGAATCCTGACCTTGAAATTTGTACTCTCGACGAGGGCGCAAGCTTGGAAATGGAAATCTACGTTGGCGTTGGCAGAGGCTACGTAAGCGCAAGCGAGAACAAGGACGAAGAGCAAGGTATCGGATATATCCCCGTTGACTCTATCTTCACGCCGGTAATCGCAGCAAGTTATCAGGTAGAGAGCACCAGAAAAGGACAAGACATCAATTTTGACAAACTCACGATTGACGTCACCACCGACGGCACTGCTACCCCTAATGAAGTAATAAGTTTGTCAGCAAAGATTATGAACGACCACCTCGGTATCTTCGTAAGACTTGTAGACAATATGGCAGACAAGGAAATTTTGATCTCGCAAGACAACGAATCGCAAGCTAAGATTTACGAAATGGTAATCGAAGATTTGGATTTGTCCGTAAGATCTTACAACTGTCTTAGAAGAGCAGGTATCAATACCGTTAAGGATTTGATTGAAAAGACAGAAGACGACATGCTCAAGGTTAGAAATCTCGGTAAGAAGTCCCTTGAGGAAGTTATGAAGAAAATCGACGACCTTGGTCTTAAACTCAAAGACAAGGATGAATAATTAGGAGGTAGAGAAAAATGGCAAGAAAGTTGGGTAGAACAGCCGAAGAAAGAATGGCCATAATTAGAAATCAAGCCTCAGAACTATTGTGGTACGGTTCAATCGAGACCACAGTTGACAGAGCAAAAGAGGTTAGAAGTTACGCTGAGAGCATGTTGACTCTCGCGATCAACACCTATGAAGATACCGTAAAGGTCACCAAGACCGTTAAGAATGAAAAGGGCGACAAAGTTGAAATGGAATTCGTCAACGACGGACCGAAGAAACTCGCCGCTAGAAGAAAACTTATGGCAAGCTTGAGAGACCTTCAAGAAATCAAAGCCGAAGGCGAAAAGAAAGCGGACTTCAAGGCAAGAACAAAAGACGTTAAGCATCCGCTTATCGAGAAGATTTTCAGAGAGCACGCAGTATTTTACGCTGACAGAGCCAACAAACTCGGTCAAAAGGGCGGATATACTCGTATAATCAAACTCGGTCAAAGACGCGGCGACGGCGCTGAAATGGCTAAACTTGAGTTGGTTAAGTAAAATTTAGTTAGTTCTATTAAAAGGAAGCGGTAAATTCACCGCTTTCTTTTTTTATGTCAAGCGGAAACGCAATCTCATCAATATTGATTAGATAAAATATAAATAAATATGAAAGTGAAAAGTGATTTAAAAAGTTTTGAAATAGTGTTTGAGTTTTGAGAAAGTTGTGTTTTTAGTGAATAGTGATTTAGTAAAGTAGTGAATAGTGATGAATTAAAGGAAATTAAAGGGGTATTAGGTGGTGGTTTGCTACATTAGGCTTCCTTCGTAAAGGTCGTATTCGGTCAGCATACTATTGTAAGTGCCTAGGTGATAGAAGAAAGTGGACTGTTTCATATTCAGCAAGTCGAGCGCTTCGGGTAGTGTGATGAGTTTTCTGTTGTATTCCTCCGCGACTTTTATGAAATCCGACGTGAATGCCTTTTTAGGTCGTCCGAACCGCGTTCCTGCCTGCTTTGCCAGCGCGATACCTTCCGCTTGCCTGATTCGTATGTTGGCTCTTTCGTTTTCCGCTACGAATGATAGCACCTGCAATACGATATCGGCGATAAACCTTCCGACCAGGTTGTCCGCTTTTTCTCTCGTGTCGAGGAGCGGCATATCAAGTACGACTATATTTGCGCCAATCTTGTGAGTGATTTTGCTCCATTCGGATATTATCATCTCGTAGTTGCGACCTAGCCTGTCGATTGACTTTATTACAAGCAGGTCACCTTCCCGCAGTCGCCGTATCAGACGTAAGTAATTTTTTCGTTCAAAATCTTTGCCGCTTTGTTTGTCGATAAAGATTTGCTTCTCGGGGATACCGAATTTGATGAGATCTTTTAGTTGTCTGCCCGGGTTTTGGTCTGATGACGAAACTCGGGCATAACCGTATTGTGCCATGTAAATTCCTCCTGTAAAAAATGTAGATATGTTAAGAATATCAAATTTTTTGAGAAAAATACAGTTTTTTGACGAAAAAAGTCGAGAAAAATTTTGCAAAAAATGTAGAAATATATAATTAGTCTACAATAAATGTCAAAAAATTCCAAATAAAGTATACATTTCCTGACCGAAGAATTTCGACATTGAGAAGTCAAAATTCGCGATAATTAGACATATATATCATAACATATCATAATTTTTTATTCAAGTGCTTTCAGTCAGGAAATGTATACTTTTCCTGACTAAGCCTGAAAACGGTAAAAATCGAGGTAAAAATGGATATACGAAAAAAGAAAATAAAAGGTATTTTTGTCTTATCTATACTGATTATTATAATAAGTCTATGCTTGGCGATGGCTATACCGAGCGTGTCTTTTAGCGATTTGAGCGAGGTAGCGCAAGCCGACGCGGTAAAGGCAGGCGCATCGTCCGTACTCAATCTCAACGAAGAGGGCGTAGCGCAAGACTACTTTTCAAATGTAATTACAGGCAAGCAAAACGAGTACATATATTTCGGAAGAAACGTTACGTCTACTACTGCCAATGCGCCGGGGGCAAACAATGATAAGCACACTGGCGCGATAAAGTGGAGAGTACTTTCCACGGATAGCGGATACAGTAGCGGAAATTGGCTACTGTGGGCGGACTATCAATTGGGAAGTATGTCATATAATTTTTCTTACACAAATGTCAACGACGCATATTATAGTACAAGTTTAATAAGGGCGACGCTCAACGGCGGAAATAGTTATAGTGGAAGCAACGCTACAAAGACTGAAATATTGGTGGATAATTCATATCTCAATAATATATTCTCAGATATTGAAAGGTTAAGCGTAACGACGGCGAGCAGTTATGATACAAAACTTTGGGGATATCAAACGACATCGCATCCAAATTATAAGACTACGGGAATAGTGGGAAACGGAGACGGACAGTATACTACGGCAAACATAAGCGCTATGAATAATTTGGCGGGTGATTCGGTAACGATAAGTATGGTCGGCACTTCTTCAAATCGAGGCGTAACAGAAACGATATCGGCGGGCGATAGTTTGTTTTTGTTGGATTATTACGATATTAACAACACAGCGTACGGATTTGGCGATAGCGGAACGACGTACGCAAGTAAAGTAGCGTCGTCAGCAGGTATTAGTTGGTCGTCGAGTTCGGCAGGATATCCGGGCTATAATGATGATATGTCTTTAACATCGGAATATCTTAAATTTTCTGGTGAAATAGCTAGCTATTATTGGCTTCGTCCAGCCGGTCGAGAAGGACTCATTTACGCAGATGCGTTAGTCGTGAGCAATCGCGGTAGTGTTGCTCTCGATGCTGTAAATACTCCACTCGGGGTTCGTCCGGCTTTTAATTTCACTCCTTCAAACATAATTTATGCGACAGCTTCGTCAGTTTCGTCCAATAATTCTACTTTTTCATCTGTAAGTACTATTTCATCTTCGGACGGAAAACCTGCGTATAAAATTTACTTAAAAACAAGCGATTACAAAAATTACAATGAAAGCGCAAATTCGGCTGACGCTCCGAAAATTTCCACTGCAGGTGGAAAAATTACCGTAACAAAATCGGGACAAAGCGGTAGCGCAATAATTTTGCTCGCGGACAAATCAGGCAACGGCGCGGTAGCGTATCAGGCGACGTCATCGTTTGATAGCAACGGAGTAGCCTCGGCAACTTTGCCAAGCGGCGTAAAAGCAAGCGATTATAATATAACTGTTCTATTCGCAGACAACGTAATGGGTGACGAATACGCTGAGAATATCAAGGGTAGTTTCACCTACTCCGGACTTGAAGAGCCTGAAAATATATCTGTAGTCTACAACGGCGAAGTATGGGATTCCTTGACAAACGTATCTGCGGAACAAAAGGAGTGGTACGATTCTTCTAAAATGGAAGTTACCTTTCCCTCAAACGTCAAAGACGCGGGTACTTATAAGGTGACAGTTACAATTACAAGCGACGATGAGTTTGTCGGTACGCCTAGCGAAGGCGAGAGTGAGAAAATAAGGATTATAGACTTTACAATAGAGCAGAAAGAAATAGCGGTAAAAATATCTGAGGACAACAAGAGCATAAGTGAGACGACAGGAGTATGCTCAAAAGACCTAGGGACAGAGCGAGCGCCGACATTGGAAATATCTTATTCAAAGAACGGCGTGACGTGTGACCCAGACGTCTATCCGACGAATGCGGGAACGTACGTGGCGACAGTCAAGATTACCAACGATATCGGCAAGAAAAACTATAAGTTGAAATCTCCGTATACAAGCGAGTTCACAATAGATAAGCGAGAAGTAAGCAAGCCGACTATATCCAATGAAAATAGACCGTATAAAGGTAGCAATTACGAAATCGACTTGGCGAATTGGGCGCCTGACGACGTAGAAATCTCCGTGTCTAGCGGAATGACGTATTCTAAGGAAGATAAAAAGGTCTATGCAAAAGACGCGAAGACATATACTATCTCATATTGGTTGAAAGATACAGACAATACAAAGTGGAAGGGTACGGCTGACGATACGGAGCCGGATTCTTTGACAGTAGTCATTACCCCCGCTACGTTGACGGTGGAGTTCCATTCGGACGCGTGGTCTTGGAATAGCGGGGAAGAAAAGACGGTATACATCACGGATAATAGAAAGAGCGACGATGACGTATTGACGTATAGAGTATACGTTGGAACAGTGCAAATAGACGCGTCAAAAGTCGCGCAAGACAGCGACAACAAAAAGAGGACGAATATTACCATACCTTCGCAATTCGCAGGAGAATATAAGTTGAAAGTCGAGTTGACAAACAGCAACTATTCTTTCACGCCTGATGAGCATGATTTCAGCGTTGCGGACAGAATAGTCGCAGTCAACGCAAGCAATATCGTATGGAAGTATCTCAACAACGGCGTAGAAACTACGTTGCCGTCGTGGGACGCAGATACGAGATTTGAAGTGCCTTACAATGGCAAAGAGTATAGATTCAGCGCGTCTATAAGCGGAGTGGATGAAGATATTACGCTTACTTACGCAAATCAGACAGGCACGAATGCGGGCGACAACTATTCAACGACAGTAAACCTTAATTCTAGCGTAAAATTGAGTAATACGAGTTTTACGCTCAAATGGAAGATAAACAAAGCGAAGTACAAGTTATCCAGCGTAGTATGGGAGTTGTACCAAAACGAAGTCGTATCGACAAGCGACGTATTCAACGGCATATACTATGAAATAAAATTGTCTAATTTGCCGGCAACGTTATCGGTGACGTATAGCGGTAATAGACAGAGAAATGCAAATAGTGGCTATACTGCAAGGGTAACGCAGATTACCAATAGCGATCCCAACTATGAAGACCCCAAGACGGGTGATGCCAACGCTTCTACGTATGAGTACAACGGCGGGCAAGTCTTTCCGTGGACAAAGACTTGGGAAATAAAGAAGCAAGGCATTACGCTGTCATGGCAATCCAAGTTGGAGACGGACAAGAATGGCAAAATCTTTGAATACTTTGAAGTCAGCGGAGAGCACGCAAACAAGATAGATACCGACGGATATCTGTATTACAAAGAAGACGATTACTCTAGCGTAAGCGGGGCAATCGGTCAGCCGATAGAATTTACGGAAATAGTAGTGCAGTCGCCGATAATAGTGTCTTTTTGGGTAGTTGCGACGCTTACAACGGATTATGCTATCAACTATGAGATTACCGCTAACAAAGAGAAGTTTTTCAGTATAGGTTCGGACAAGATAGAAGTAGCGGTAGAACTCAATGGGGGAAACTATACGTATACGTACGACGGCAACAAGCACGGAGAGGAACTCACTTTGTCTGACAATACTTTGAGCGTAAACGATTTGCTTGAAGTCAAGTATTACAAGAACGAGGACGGACAAGAAGTAGAACTAGACGGCGCGCCGATAGATAGCGGAAACTATAAGATTATATTGGCATTAAAGAGCGCGTATCAGCGAGATTACGATTTGGTAAGAACTCAAATCACTTTTGAGATACAAAAAATAAAGATAACGGCGGTATGGGATACAAGTGAAGAGATACCTGTCTTGTCTAATCTTGACGACGCTTTGAAATCCATTATAGATTATATCTACTGTGATGTAGAAGGCAATCCACTTGAAGACTTGACGTCGCTTGAAGAGGGCACGTACACAGTGACGGCAAGAATAAAGAACGATTATGCAAGAAATTACGTTTTCGTAGATGAGGGAGGGCACGTTTTAGCAAACGTGACTGCGACGGAAAAGGCTTTCGAGATTGAAGCGAAAGAACCTGAAAATCCACAAGAGCCGACCACGCCTGTCGACCCGTCTACGCCCGAAGAGCCGACCACTCCCGTCGACCCGACAAATCCGCAAGACCCAAGTGAACCGCAACAGTCTTTTGATTTAACCGAGTTCCTCAAAGAGAATTGGCAACCTATAGTGACCTTAATTTGCATAATATTGATTATTATCTTTATGAGCAAGGGAATAGGTTACGCAGGAAAGAGAAAGAAGATAAAGAAGACGATAGAGAAGAAGTATAGCGGAGCATATTATGCGGTTGGCGGAACAGGTTTGTTCGGTTTGACGTACACGAATTGGACAGTAATCGCTTGCATAATGTTGGGTGTGACGGTGCTAGCGTTTGTCTTTATGCTATTGGAGAAGAGAACGCTGAACAAAGCGGAAGAGGAATTGGAAGACGCAAAAGACGAGTACGCGAAGAACCAAAAGGAAGCGGAAAACAAGCAAATGCAGATGATGCTCATGGGAATGATGGGCGGAAATGCAAACGGACAAGGCTTTGCGTATCAGCAACCTGCCTTAGGAGCAGAGGATATACGCGGAATAGTAGCGGATACTATGAATAATATGTTGCCGAATATGACGCAATACTTACCTCAACCCACCGCGAGCAACAATGACGAACTAATGCGCAAACTCGAAGAGCAAAACGAGGAAAATGAAAAACGTATAGAAAAGATGATAAAGAAACTTGCCGAACAGCAATCTGCAGAAAGGGAAGTTGCGTCAGCCAATGTAAATGACGAAACGCTCAGCGATTTGAAAGAAAGTATAAAGGAAATGCAAAAGCAAATTAAGAACGTAGTAAATCAACCTGCGACGAGTAACGAAACTATCCTCAAAGTCGTCGAAAAGACGGAACACAACGACGAGACCATCAAGCAACTTCTTAAGAATCAAGAGACTTTGATGGAAAAGATACTTGAACTTTCCAACAATAGACCTACCGAACCGCAAGTGGTGGAAAAGATTGTCGAGAAGGAAGTCAAAGTCGAAGTGCCTGTCGAGGTCGAAAAAGTCGTTGAAAAGGTTGTGGAAAAGGAAGTCGTCAAGGAAGTGCCGATAGAGGTAGAGAAAGTCGTCGAGAAGATAGTTGAAATTCCTGCGGCGAAACCCGCTCCAAAGGCGAAAGCGCCCGCGAAAAGACTTACGCTTGACGAAGCGTACGCAAAACTTTCCGACAAGCAAAAGAAGATATTTGACACCCTCAAAGCCTATGCAATGAGCAAAGATAAGTGCAAAGAGAAGAAGTCGACGTATTTCATTGTGCTTGGACAATCTACGGTCAATCCGCTCGTCAAATTGACGATAAAGAAGAATACGACGGTTGCGCTTTTCAAAATGGAAGACGAATACTTTAAAGACATTCGACGCAATGCGGGTAGCGACGGTACGAAAGTTAAGGTCAAAGAAAGCGAAGTAGTAGTCGGCGACAATCAGGCTTTGGCGACGGCAAAAGATATGATTGATTTGCGCGAAGACCAAATCGAGAGATACAACGACTATTTGAAAGAGCAGCGCTCTTTCAAGAAGAAGTAAGAGGCAGACCGCATATATCGGCGCGCCTTCCGATTGATCGAAAGATAGCCGTCGCTCACCGTGTACGGAAAGTACACTGGGTGGCTCGGGCTACTTCCGCTAAAACGAAAATCACACCAATCTCTGCGGTCTTATGAGGCTTTTTCGAGCGGATATCTATTACCACTCTCCGCACTCGCCACTACTTTGTTCAAATGGTTAATTTCAATAGAATTACCCAAGTCCAAAGGCGGTTAGAGTGTTTGCGATTTATGTGCCTTTATAGTTTTGGGTTTAGAAAATTATCGTTTACTATCTTACCCTCGCTACAAAATATTCGTGCACTAAATGCAAATACTCTTACACCGCCAAAACCCTCAAACCAATCAAATGCCGCAGGCTTTCCGTGTTTTTTTCTAATTAGGTATTCACTTTTCAAAACAAGTATGCTATACTATTTGCATAGGAAAATTATTATGAAGAAGTACAGACGATTTTTAGGATTTATGATATTCGTAATATACGGATTGTTGGCAGTCACAATAGTATTGCCTATGGTTGCCACAATATGTATTTGCAAGTTTGCTTTCGGCAAAAGAGTGGGCAAGGCTAAGAAGCATATGGTCTTGGAAGAGTTCCCCGAAATGATTACGCATCCCGTCAATTTTAAGAGCGGAAAGAATAATCTCGCAGGTTTCTTTGCCGTCGGCAAGGACGTTGCTGTCGAGGACTACAAGGCGGTAATGATTGTCGCGCACGGAATAGGATGTTCGAGAGCGAGTTACCTCAATCGCTACGACTATTTTGCAAGGAAAGGCTATATCGTGTTTGCATACGATTGTACGGGCACTTGCGAGAGCGAGGGCGACGGTATTTTGGGACTTTGCCAATCGCAGTTGGATTTGGATTGCGCGATAAAATACGTCAGCGGTATCGAAGAGTTGAAGGGATACAAGATTCTCGTGTACGGACACAGCTGGGGTGGCTACGCGGCTGCGACGGAACTCAACAGCAAGACGGCGCAAAAACTTACGGCTGTAGCTTCGATTTCAGGCTTTGACGATATTTGGGGTACGGCAAAGCACCAAATGACGAAATACGCCACGAAAATGGTAGTATTGACAAAGCCTTGGATTTATTTCTATTATATCCTACTTTACGGCAAACGCGCCTTGTACAAGGGCATTGACGGAGTAAGTAATTTCCACGGTCCTGTACTCGTAATGCACAGCAAGGACGACCCGACAGTTCCTTATCCATGTTCGGTCGCTATTCATCAAAAGAAGAACAAAAATCCGCAGGCCAAGTTCGTCATTTACGAAGACAGAGGGCATACGATTTCAAGACCCAAAGAAGTCGAACAAGAAATCAAGAGATTGCACAAGGGCAAGAAGTCGCAAATCGCCATGGGCAATACGAATATCTTCGAGCATAATGTCAACACAGGTTATGAGTATTGCGACAAGTCTTTGGTATATGCGACCGACTACGAATTCTTGGAAAGCGTAAACGATTTCTTTGAAGAGGCCTTGGCTACGGCTAACGCGCAATGAAGATTTATTTTTGCGAAGATTGCGTAGATATTCAAAAGGCAAAAGAGGGAATACTCAAAAGGCATTTTCCTTGCGACGATATCTCGATTGAGTATTTGCCAAGCGGTCAACCCCTACTCACAAAAGACGGCGAGCAGTCGGGGTACGTATCTATTTCACATACCGAAAATACGCTAGTAATGGCGTTTGCCGACAATCCCGTCGGGATAGACATTGAGCGCAAAAGTCGTAAAGTATCATCTAAGGTATGCGAGAGCATCGAGGAGTGGACAAGGAGAGAGGCTTACGGCAAGTATTTGGGCGTAGGTATCAACAAAGAGGTCTTATCCGCGCAGTTGCCCGATAAAAAAATCAATACGTTTTATCAAGGCGAATACGTTGTCAGCGTCTGTGGCGAAGAGTATAACGAAGGCATCGAAACATTGATTGACAACGCATCTTTCGAGTGATATAATTATAGAGTATTAAGCTGAATTGCTAAACGAGGAGGATATCATGGTACTTGAAAAATTGAGTAAAATTATCGCCGAACAACTCGGTATGGAGCAAAGCAAAATTACTAATACGACTTCGCTTAAAGAAGATTTGCAAGCAGATTCTCTCGACGTCGTAGAAATTATTATGGCAATCGAAGACGAATTCGGTATTCAAGTCGACGACAACGACGCGCTCGCTTTCAAGACTGTCGGAGAAGTTGTAAGTTATATCGAGAAGAACCTATAATAAAGTAAATCAGTGTTGAGTAATCAAAAAGAGATATGAGGAAATTCATATCTCTTATTTTTTTATTAGTATGAGGGTATGGGCGGTGTGTTAGATATTCTTTATAATGAGTTCCGTCATCTCTTTTGTGCCGAGCACCGCGTGACCTTCTTCTCTCAAATCAGCCGTTCTTGCGCCGCTGTTGAGCGTTTTTTCAACGGCTTTCTCGATAGCGTCGCCCTCTTCCATAAGGTTGAACGCATATTTGAGCATCATAGCGGCAGAGAGTATAGTCGCAATCGGATTGGCAATATTCTTGCCTGCGATAGTCGGAGCAGAGCCGTGAATAGGCTCGTAAAGACCTCTTGTCGTTTCGTTGATTGAAGCGGACGGGAGAATACCGATACTGCCTACGCATTGCGAAGCAAGGTCGGAAAGTATGTCGCCGAAGAGATTACCCGTGACGACGACGTCGAATTGCGACGGCTCTCTTACGAGTTGCATTGCCATATTGTCAACAAGCACGTCTTCGAGAATTACGTCGGGGTAGTCGGAGTGTACTTCGTGCACGACCTTACGCCATACGCCCGAAGTCTTGAGCACGTTGGCTTTGTCGACCGAGGACACTTTACCGCGTCTTTTTTGAGCGAGTTCAAATGCGGTGCGACAGATTCTTTCGATTTCAAGTTCGCCGTAAGCCATTACGTCATATCCCTCGCGACCCATTTTGCCGTCTCTAATTCCCTTCTCGCCAAAGTAGATACCGCCGATAAGTTCTCTTACGACCATGATATCTATATTCTTCGGATTCTTCAAAGGACATACGTTGGCAAGCGCTTCGAACATCTTTGCAGGACGAAGGTTTGCGTAAAGTTCCATAGCCTTTCTTACGCCGAGGAGCGCTCTTTCTGGGCGCAATTCGTAAGGGAGATTGTCATACTGCGGACCGCCTACCGCGCCGAGCAAAACGCTGTCGCTTGCAAGGCAAATATCGAGGCTTTCTTTTGGCAACGGTTCGCCGTACTTGTCGTAAGCGCAACCACCGCATACGCTTTCGGTAAAGTTGAATTTGTGCTTGTATCTCTCGCCGATTTTCGTAAGCACGTCCATTGCTGCGCCTGTTACTTCAGGGCCGATTCCGTCGCCTTTGATTACGGCAATATTAAATGTACTCATGTATGTTCTCCTTAAATCTTGTTGGCTTTGATTGCGTTGATAAGACCGCCGCACTCAATGATGTTTTGAATAAACTTGGGGAAGGGTTGAGCCTGATAGGTCTTGCCCGTCGTCTCGTTGGTGATAAGTCCAGTGTCAACGTTGACGCTTACGACGTCGTTTGCGCTAATGCCGTCAACGGCCTCGGGACATTCGAGAATATAGAGACCGATGTTGAGCGCGTTGCGATAGAAAATTCTTGCAAAAGACTTAGCGATTACTATTGATACGCCGCAACCTTTGATTGCTATCGGAGCGTGTTCTCTTGACGAACCGCAACCGAAGTTTTTTCCTGCGACCATGATATCGCCTTCTTTGACTTCGGAATAGAATTCGGGGTTCGTGTATTCCATGCAGTGTTTTGCCAATTCTTTTTCGTCGAAAGTCGAAAGATAAGTAGCCGGTACGATTACGTCCGTATCTATGTCGTCGCCGAATTTATATACTTTTCCTTTTATCATAATTACACCTCCAATTTGCTTTCGCAAGTGAGTTTGCCTGCGATTGCGCTAGCCATTGCGGTAGCGGGGGAAGCAAGATAGATATAACTGTCTTTTGCGCCCATTCTGCCGATAAAGTTTCGGTTGGTCGTCGTGACGGCAACTTCGCCGCTTGCGAGTATTCCCATATGTCCGCCTAGACAAGGCCCGCACGTCGGGGTGGATACGATTGCGCCGCCCTCGATAAAGGTCTTGATATATCCCTTTTCCATCGCTTCAAGATAAATCTTGTTGGTAGCAGGGATAATAATCGTACGCACGTTGGGATTTACCTTTCTGCCTTTGAGTACTTTTGCAGCCGCCTCTAAGTCGGAAATTCTGCCGTTGGTGCAAGAACCGATAATTACTTGGTCGATTGATATGTCTTCCTTGACGTCTTCGACGAACTTCGTGTTGGACGGCAGGTGCGGGAAAGCGACCGTCGGCTTGATTGCGCCAAGGTCGATAGTGATGACTTGCTCGTACGCGCTATCGTCGCCCGCGCTCATCTCGTCAAAGGTCTTTCCGCAAGACGTCTTAACGTACTTGTTCGTAATATCGTCAATAGGGAAGACGCCGTTCTTTGCTCCGCATTCGATAGCCATATTACAGATTGTAAATCTATCGTCTATAGTCATATATTTGACGCCTTCGCCTGCGAATTCGATTGATTTATAGAGCGCGCCGTCCACGCCGATAAGTCCGATAATATAGAGGATTACGTCCTTACCCGAAATATATTTGCTCGGCTTGCCGATAAGGTTGAATTTGATTGCAGACGGAACTTTGAGCCATACCTTGCCCGAAAGCATAATGCCCGCAATATCCGTACTGCCCACGCCCGTTGAGAATGCTCCGAGCGCGCCGTAGGTGCAAGTATGCGAGTCTGCGCCGATGACGACAGAGTAGGGTTTTGCAATTCCTTTTTCGGGAAGTAGAGCGTGTTCGATACCCATTTCGCCCACGTCGAAGAAGTTCTTGACTCCCTCTTTTCTTGCGAAAGCGCGCACGCACTTACACTGCTCGGCAGACTTGATGTCGCGATTAGGCGTAAAGTGGTCGAGTACGAACGTAACTTTGTCAGCATCGTAAAGCTTACCGCCGCTCTTGTTGAAGACGTCGATTGCTACCGGCGCGGTTACGTCGTTGGACAATGCGGTATCGACTTCGACGAGAGTAAGCGTACCCGCCGAAAGGGCAGTGACTGCTTCTTCGTAAGTCATACCGAGTTTCTTAGCCAGAATTTGTTGAGTCATCGTCAATTTCATAGCCAAACCTCCTATATATAAAAATGTAATTAACTAATTTTTGAGAGCCGCTTTTCTCTTCTTGACCACGACGAGTATCACTATCGTAGCAGTGATTGCGACTGCAACCGCAGGAAGAGTAATCGCTAAGGCGAGTTGCCACGAGGTCAGTCCGCTCGGCGATACGTTTTCCGTCTTGACGTACGCAATTTTTTCCTCGTAGATTATTTGAGTCCACTCGCTGTTTTTATCGAATTTGTTTTTGAGATAGATTTGCGAACCTTCCGCCACTTCGGCGACGACTTGAGAGTCCTCTTGCGGAAGAGCGTAAATCTTGACGTATTCGCCCAACTTTTTCGCGCCGAGTTTTGCCGTCTTTGATAAATCGGGAGCGGAAAGCGAAGTGTAAGGCGATACGCTCAACTCCTTGACGTAGCCGTATACGAGATTGCCGTCGGCGTCGATACAACCTACTTTATACCAGCCCCAATTAAACGCGCCGTCTTGACCGACGTTATCGATTACGACGAGCTGGTCGCGAATTGACGCATAACGCAAGACTTTTGTGTCGCGGTCGTCAATAGGGTATTCGTATATTGGCGTATTCGGATGAAGCGGTTGAGCGTACAATCCCAACGCCGTGTCCGTTTGCGCAGGGCAGAGCGAAATGCTCGCTTGCTTTTTGATATATCCGTAGACTGCTTTTGAAAGCGTTGCGTCATAAGTGTACGCATAGTAGAAATTACCGCTTTCGCTGAGAATCAATACGTATTCGTTTGATGGGAGCAAAGCCAATTTTTGAAGATGTCTCGGCGATGAATATAAGGTCACTTCCGCCGTCGTCTTGTAGAGCGCAATGCTGTCGTATTCAGTCGGGTGAGTAAATTGCGTCTTGTCGAAAGAGCTGTAATAGTTGAGTTCGCCGTCGTATTCGTATACGTTGATTGCGAAAATGTCCGACTTGACGTAAACGCAATGTCTTGTATTGATACTATCGTAAGTCGCGCAAATCACACTGTGGCTGCCCACGCCGTTTTCAAGCAGTACGTCAAAACCGCTGCCCGAGTTGTAGACGTAAGCGCACGTCTCGTCAATGCAAATCAACTTGCCGTCAGAGATTGTCAGGTCTTTGAAACTCTTATCGGAAGTGATACGGTAATCGTCCAATGACGTTTCGTCGTACATTATCTGTTTTGTTGTCGCATACAAGTTGCCGTCGATAAGCAAGTAGAGAACGGAATTGTTGTTTTCTTCGCTGATAGCAAATTCCTGCGCGTTTGCAAATACGCCTTTCTTTGAATCGAATGGCATTTCTATTGAAGTATCGTTTACGTTAAATCTTATGACGTCGTATTCGTTGAGAGCGTAAAGAGTGCCGTTTTCGTCACTGTAAAGCGAGATGATGTTTCTCAAACTCTCATTTATATAAGGCACTTTACTAATGCCGCTATTCGAATAGGAATAGACGAACGTCATCGTTTCGGTTCCTTTTTTTGCGAGCAAAACGATATGAGTGGAATTCATCGCCATAGAGATAAATCTGTCGAAGTCGGCAGCGTCGTGATAAGAATGCACTTTGTTGTTTTTTGCGACGTAGACGGTTTTGCCGTTGGTGTAGGCAAAGTCCTCGCCGTAAGCGGACACCAAGGAGTCGCCGTTCAAAGAAACGGTGACGTCGATATTTTCCGCCTTGACAGTCATAGGCGTCTGAGCAAATACCGCTATGCAGACACAGCAAAGTATGAGCGCGCTTATCCACAAAAATCTTTTCATATAAAGTATTATAGCATATAAAAATAAAAAATTAAAGTAAAATTATATATGCGCGAAGAATTATAATAAATATAGTTTGAAAAAATATAAAAATTGTGTTAAAATAATCTTGCAATACAATACGTAGAGAGAATAATGTCAAAAAACAGATTTTACAACAAAAATAAGAATAAAAACAAACCGATTTCTCAACAAGACGCGTTGCAGATGGCTATAAATGCCGGCTCAAACGCGAAGAAAGAGGATTTGCTCAGATCGATAGAAGATTTGCATTTGGATGAAAATCTTCAAGGTTATCTCAAAGCGGGTAGGATAAATATCCTTGCCGACCTTGCTTGTCGCAATTATCAGCAGATGTATAAAATTCAAAACATCGGCAGAAAGCAGTGCAACATAATCGCGGGCGCGTTGTCAAAGTACGGCGTAAAGTTTGCCAAAGACGCCCAACAGCCGACTGAGCAACGCAATAATCAAGACAGACGTCAAAACAATAATAAAGACGGCAATCGCGGCAGTGTCGCGAGCGACGACGCGAACAGTAAAAAGAATAAAAACAAGAATGAGAACGCAAATCTCAATCAATATCTTTCTAAACTTTACAGCGGTATGACTATGTCGCAAATACTTATGGGCAGACGCGAGCGTCCTGCGGTGGAGAGAATTGAAAGACCGCCGTTGACGGAAAGCAGCCTCGTCAAGTTTTGTCGTAAAGGCAAGTGGGGATATAAGGATTGGAAAGGCAACGTAATCGTGCCGCCGCAATATGAAGAGGCGTTCGGATTTTCCGAAGAACGCGCTTGCGTGGAAATGGACGGCAAACTCGGCTATATAGACAGGAACAATAATCTCGTCGTTGATTTCAAATACGATTGCGCGAATTCGTTCAGCGAAGGCTTGGCGTCCGTCACGATAGGAGACAAGAGCGGATATATAGATATTGACGGCAATCAAATAGTCGATTTTATTTACGATATTGCGACGCCGTTCTCGGGCGGAAAGGCTATCGTAAGATTAGACGATAGATGGGGAGTGCTCAATAGAGAGACGTTGAGCGTCTTTTGGAGATAAATTACTTTTGCGGAGGTAAATATGATGCAAAAACAAAGACTGTTGGAAAACGCATTGCTTGTAATGAACAACGCTCACGCGCCATACTCTGGATATAAAATCGGTTGCGCGGTAATGGGCGAAAGCGGAAAAATTTACGTGGGCTGCAATATAGAAAATAAAAGTTACGGCGCGACCATTTGCGCGGAACAAGTCGCTATGGGTACTGCAATCGCAGGTAGCGAACACGGTTTTATGGCAATGGCAATCGTCGGTTCGGGTGAGGAAATGCCATATCCCTGCGGAATTGTAAGACAGTTTATCAAAGAGTTTTGCGACGATTTGATTATTTACGTTTCCAACTCCAAAGGCGAAGTAGTGGAGACGAATATCAAGGAGTTGTACCCGCTTCACTTTTAATTTTAATGCCGTTATCGGCAAAAATATTACTATTATAATACTTCTAAATCTTGCTTTTTTGCCGATAACATTATATAATTATTATCGAGGTATAATTGTATGAAGTATTTGTCTGTTGCGGAAATAGCGAAAAAATGGGATTTATCCGAGCGTAGTGTGCGCAACTATTGCGCTATGGGAAAGATTGACGGCGCTTTCTTAACAGGCAAAACTTGGAATATTCCCGAAGATGCGCGAAAGCCTGACAGAGTAAATAAGAAAAGAGAGTTGCCGACCACGTTGTTGGAAGTACTTATCGCGGAAAAGAAAGCGAAACTTTCTGGCGGAATTTATCATAAGATTCAAATCGACCTTACTTATAATTCAAATCACATAGAAGGCAGTCGGTTGACCCATGACCAAACTCGTTATATTTTTGAGACTAATACTATCGGCATCGAAAGTGGTTCGGTAAAAGTTGACGACATAGTGGAAACGGCAAATCACTTTAAATGTATTGATTTGATTATAGATAACGCTAAAAAACCGATTACGGAAACTTTCATAAAAGAACTACATCGCACGTTAAAGAGCGGGACGACAGACGCTAGGCAAGATTGGTTTGCCGTTGGCGATTATAAGAAGTTGCCCAATACAGTAGGAGATATGTATACGGCGCAACCTGAAGAAGTTGCCGAAAAAATGAAGACGTTGCTTCATAAATATAACGACAATAAAGAAAAGACTTTTGACGACCTTCTAGATTTTCACTATAAATTTGAAAGCATTCACCCATTCCAAGACGGCAACGGACGTATCGGCAGATTGCTTTTATTCAAAGATTGCTTAAAATATAATATTACGCCGTTTATTATAGATGAAGAACTTAAATTGTTCTATTATCGCGGCTTGAAAGAGTGGGAGAACGAACGCGGATATTTACGCGATACTTGCCGAATGGCGCAAGATAAATTCAAGATACTTCTTCAATACTTTAGGATTAAGTACTGATTTACGTAAATTGCAGATACTCTTACACCGCAAAATTCAAATAAATAAAATAAGAGCAAGCGTAGTGTGCTTGCTCTTTTTCTACAATTTCTTATATCTTATTCAAATATGTTTTTGTCTTCGCGTTCGCAAGGAACTTTGCAAGGATATTTGCCGGTGAAGCAGCCTTTGCAGAATTTTACCGTGGAGTCGGGAGCGATTTGGTCGATTGTCGATTTGTCGAGGAATGCGAGCGAATCAGCGCCGATTTTAATTCTCAATTCTTCCATAGTATAGTTGTTGCATGCGAGGTCCTTTCTCGAAGGGATATCCGTGCCGAAGAAGCAAGGATAGATAAACGGTGGGGAAGAAATTCTCACGTGAACTTCCTTTGCGCCTGATTTTTTAAGAAGTTTGATAATATTGGCAAGGGTAGTACCGCGCACGATTGAGTCGTCTACCATAACGATTCTCTTGCCTTCGACGTTGCTTTTGAGAGTGTTGAGTTTGAGCGCAACGCTCTTTTCTCTCATTGCTTGCGTAGGTTGAATAAAGGTTCTGCCGATATATCTGTTTTTGATAAGACCCACGCCGTAAGGAATTCCGCTTTCGTGAGCGTAGCCGATTGCCGCGGGAAGTCCGCTGTCAGGTACGCCGATTACTACGTCGGCGTCTACCGGCGCTTTCTTTGCGAGCATCTTACCTGCGTTCATTCTCGCTTCGTTTACGCTTTGTCCGTCGATTACGCTATCGGGTCTAGCGGTGTAGATATGTTCGAAAATGCAAAGACCGCTGCGGCTCGTGCAATATTTCTTGTTGGAAATTGTTTCGTTTTCGTTTACGATTACGATTTCGCCCGGGAGCACGTCTCTTTCAAAGGTCGCGCCTATCGTCTCGAACGCGCAGCTCTCGCTTGCGAAGATTACGTTGTCTTGCTGTTTGCCCATACAAAGAGGACGGATGCCGAATCTATCTCTTACGGCAATGAGTTTTCTCGGGCTCATAATGAGCAAGGAGAAAGCGCCTTGGAGCATAGGGAAGACTTTTTCCACCGCTTCTTCGATACTATTCGATTTAAGTCTTTGATTTGCGATAAGATAAGATACTACTTCGCTGTCGCTCGTCGTGTGGAATATTGCGCCTTTGGCTTCGAGTTTTTCTCTCAACTCTTTGGCGTTGGTAATATTTCCGTTGTGAGAAACCGTCAAATTGCCTTTTGCGTATTTTACGCTGATAGGCTGAGCGTTCTCGGGAGTATTGTTGCCGGTCGTGGAATATCTTACGTGACCGATAGCGAGTTCGCCTTGCAAGTGAGAAAGGTTGTTGTCATTGAAGACTTCGCTTACCAAACCCATATTCTTGACGAGAGTGATTTCTCTATCGCGGTTGACGGCGATACCTGCCGCTTCCTGTCCGCGGTGTTGGAGCGCAAAAAGTCCGAAGTAGACTTGATTTGCAATGTTGCCGAGATTTGATTTGTCATAAATACCGAAGATTCCGCACTCTTCTTTTATATTTTCCGACATATTCTACCTACCTTTTCGATTTAATTTGAAAATCAACTTTATTATATCATTTATCGCATATATAATCAAATACTTGAATACAAAAAAATCTTGTTTTTTCTAACAAATTTTGGTATATGGGCTTATCGGCGAACGTAGATACTTTATCTAAAACTTGAAAGGAAAACGCAAGCGTTTTCACACTCGCGTTTTCCTGCTTTTCAAGCAACATAATGTACAACCTTTTTATACTGTATATTTATATAAACTATATTATTCCTTGACGGAGAAGAGCAAATCGCCGTAGGTCGGGATAGGCCAGTATTTTTCCGCCGTGTTGACTTCCATTTCGTCAGCCAATTTACGAAGTTCGTCCATAGCGACAAGCACGTCGTTGCGATAGGACATCGCTTGGTCTTCGATATTGCCGATACCTTCCGCCTTGTGCACGCTGTCTTTGAGTTTCTTCAAAGTCTTCATAGCCTTGTCGCAAAGATCGGAGAGGAGTTTTGCCGTAGCTGTCTGCGCGGTCGCGTTGATGCCGAGCGACTTAGCGTTTATAGCCGTAGCGGTCAATTCGTTGATATAAGTCGTTACCGCAGGAAGAATTTCCTTGTTTGCCATATCTATCATAGTCAAAGCCTCGATATTTACGACTTTGCAGTAATTTTCGATCAATATTTCCGTACGCGATTCGACTTCGAGCGGCGAGAAGATGCCGTGCTTTTCAAAGAGCGCAACGTTCTTCGGAGATTTGAAATAAGGTATCGCCTCGGGCGTGGAAGCGAGATTGAGAAGTCCTCTCTTCTTTGCTTCTTTTACCCATTCGTCGGAATAGCCGTTGCCGTTGAAGATAATGCGCTTGTGAGCGATGAAAGTCTTCTTGACGAGAGCTTTGACCGCGCTCATCAAATCTTCCGCGCCTTCGAGTTCGTTGGCGAACTGGTCGAGAGATTCCGCAACTATCGTGTTGAGAATAATATTCGGACCGGATATCGAGAAAGCCGAACCCAACATTCTGAACTCAAACTTATTGCCCGTAAAAGCGAACGGGGAAGTGCGGTTTCTATCCGTCGTGTCTTTCTTGAATTTAGGAAGGCAACTTACGCCGATTTCATAGTCGCATCTTGCGCGCTTGCTGTACGTTCTGTCTTCTGCGATTGCGGTGAGAATACCGTCGAGTTCTTCGCCGAGGAACATGGATACTATCGCAGGCGGCGCTTCGTTCGCGCCGAGTCTATGGTCGTTGCCCGCGCTGGCTACGCTTACTCTGAGCAAATCCTGATAGTCGTCAACCGCTTTGATTACGGCTGCCAAGAAGAGCAAGAATTGAGCGTTGTCTTCGGGGGTGTCGCCCGGCTCCAAGAGGTTTTCGCCCTTGTCGGTGGACATGGACCAGTTGTTGTGCTTACCGCTTCCGTTTACGCCGTCGAAAGGCTTTTCGTGAAGAAGGCAAACCATATTGTGTCTGCTGGCAATCTTTTTCATCATTTCCATCGTCAACTGATTGGCGTCGGTAGCGACGTTGGATTGAGAGAAGATCGGAGCGAGTTCGTGCTGAGACGGAGCAACCTCGTTGTGTTTGGTCTTGGCGAGTATGCCGAGTTTCCAAAGTTCCATATCGAGGTCAGCCATATATTTTACTACTCTTTGCTTGATAGTGCCGAAGTAGTGGTCTTCAAGTTCCTGCCCCTTGGGAGCGGGCGCGCCGAAGAGCGTGCGACCCGTGAATATCAAATCTTTTCTCTTTTCGTATACGGATTTGTCAATAAGGAAATATTCTTGCTCAGGGCCGACGGTCGTGGTAACTTTGTCCACGTTCTTGCCGAAGAGTTTGAGAATTTTGCAAGCCTTGTTGCTGAGCGCTTCCATAGATTTGAGAAGTGGAGTTTTTTTGTCGAGAACTTCGCCCGTATAAGATACGAAAGCCGTAGGAATACAAAGCGTGCCGTCTTTGATGAAAGCGTAGGACGTCGGGTCCCAAGCAGTGTAGCCTCTCGCTTCAAACGTCGCTCTGATGCCTCCGGACGGGAAAGAAGACGCGTCGGGTTCGCCCTTGATAAGTTCCTTACCGCTGAATTCCATAATAACTTTGCCGTCGGCAGTCGGTTGAATGAAAGCGTCGTGCTTTTCAGCCGTGATACCGGTCATAGGCTGGAACCAGTGCGTGTAGTGGGTGCAACCTTTCTCGATAGCCCAGTCTTTCATAGCGTTGGCGATTACCGTAGCGCAAGAGAGCGAAATCGGGTCGCCGTTTGCGATACAAGTCTTCAATTCCTTGTAAGTGTATTTCGGAAGTCTTTCCTGCATTACGGTTTCGTTGAACACAAGAGAGCCGAAAATTTCTGACATTACCATAGATATATCTCCTTAAAATTGTTTACAAAAAAAATGGCGCTAATACGGGTTTCCCCGAACTAGCGCCTTTGCTACGATACAAGTATAAATCCTTTGAAAAACATTGTCAAATAAATTGGAGCGGTTTTTTACTTTTTTTGTTTTTTCTCGACAAAAGGACAATTTGCCGTCGATAAAATATTACGCGTAAAAGAGAGAAAATATTTTATCATATATATGGACAAAACGGCTAAAATCTATCCGTTTTCAATTGCAATTAAGAAATCTAATAAACGAAATTACACTCATTGATATTTGTCAAAAATACGATATTTGTCAATTAAAATGTGAAAAGTAGAAGAATTTTGACTGAAAATTGAAAAAATTTAAGTATTATAAAAAATATTTTTCAAATTATTTGACAAGGACGATTTGGTAGAATTATAATGCGTACAAGAGACGGTGAAAAAGACGCGTTTTTTGCGGTTTTCCGTCGATAAAAGGAGTAGACTATGCCAAGAGAAGGAGAGGTGAGAATTCCGTCCGGTTGCGCGATTTCGGGAATATTTTCCAAAAGCGGAAGACTTACCAACGGTGAGAAAATAATAACTTCCATTGCCACTATGCACGACAGATCCAACGGACTGGGCGGCGGTTTTGCGGGCTATGGAATTTATCCGCAGTACGCTGATTTTTACGCGTTCCATATATTTTACGACGACAATGAGATAAGAAAGGAAGCGGAGAATTTTCTTTACAAGCACTTTTTTATCGTAAATATGTCGATGATACCCATACGCAAGACCAAGAAGATTTCCGACGAACCGTTGATTTTGAGATACTTCGTCAAGCCCCTCGACGCAAGATTGCACGAGACCAACTTGGACGAAAAGGAATTCGTCGCAAGAATGGTAATAAAAGTCAATACGACGATAAAGGGCGCGTATATCTTTTCGAGCGGAAAGAATATGGGTATATTCAAAGCGGTCGGCTATCCCGAAGACGTAGGCGAATATTACAGACTTGAAGAGTATGACGCTTACTGCTGGACGGCGCACGGAAGATACCCGACGAATACCCCCGGTTGGTGGGGCGGAGCGCACCCATTTGGAATGTTGGATTATTCGGTAGTTCACAACGGAGAGATTTCTTCTTACGACGCAAACAGGCGATATATAGAGATGTTCGGCTACAAATGTACGCTAATGACGGACACGGAAGTTATAGCCTACGTCGTCGATTATCTTTGCCGTCGCAAGGGACTTAAAATGGAAGAAATGGCGCAGGTAATTGCCGCTCCGTTTTGGTCGACGATAGAAAAGAAATCGCCCGAGGAAAGGGCGCTTGCCGAGTATTTGAGAAATACTTTTTCAAGCCTTTTGATTACAGGTCCGTTCAGCATTATGGTGGGCTTTGAAAACGGACTTATGGCGCTCAACGACAGACTCAAATTGAGAAGTATGGTCGTCGGTGAAAAGGACGATATGACCTATATCGCAAGCGAAGAGTGCGCGATTAGAGTTATCGAACCCAATCCCGACAAAATATGGTCGCCGAGAGGCGGAGAGCCCGTCATTGTCACATTGGATAAAAAGGAGGATAAATAGTATATGGCTATCAATTATATCTATCCTGTTTATGAAGTAGTGAGGAATGAAAATAGGTGCGTAAACTGCAGAATATGCGAAAAACAATGCGCCAACGGCGTGCATAAATACGACGAAAAGAGCGGCGCGATGATTGCCGACGAAAGCAAGTGCGTGAACTGCCAAAGGTGCGTTGCTACTTGTCCCAAAAGAGCGCTTAAAATCGTCAAATCGGATAATACGTATAGAGCCAACGCCAATTGGTCGTCAGACGCGATAAAAGAGATTTACAAGCAAGCGGAAAGCGGCGGAGTATTGCTATCGTCAATGGGCAATCCCCAGCCATTCCCCGTGTATTGGGATAAAATCGTAATCAACGCGGCGCAAGTGACCAATCCGTCGGTAGACCCGTTGAGAGAACCTATGGAGACGACGGTATTCTTGGGAAGCAAGCCCGACGAAATAATCAGAGATAAAGACGGTAAAATCGTCGACAATCTCTCTTCGCAACTTAAACTTTCCACGCCGATTATGTTCTCGGCAATGAGTTACGGCTCGATAAGTTACAACGCTCACGCAAGTCTTGCAAAAGCGGCGGAAAAGTTGGGGATATTCTACAACACCGGCGAGGGCGGTTTGCACGAAGACTTTTACAAATACGGAAAGAATACGATAGTGCAAGTCGCGTCGGGTAGATTCGGCGTATACAAAGACTATTTGGAAGCGGGCGCGTGCATAGAAATCAAGGTCGGTCAGGGCGCAAAGCCGGGTATAGGCGGACACTTACCGGGTACGAAAATCGTAGCCGACGTTTCTAAGACGAGAATGATACCCGTCGGAAGCGACGCAATTTCGCCCGCTCCTCACCATGATATATATTCGATTGAAGACTTGCGACAACTCGTCTATTCGCTCAAAGAAGCGACGGGTTACAAAAAGCCGATAGCAGTCAAAGTCGGCGCGGTTCACAACGTGTCGGCAGTCGCAAGCGGTATCGCAAGAAGCGGAGCGGATATTATAGTAATCGACGGATTTAGAGGCGGTACGGGCGCTGCGCCTACGAGAATCAGAGACAATGTCGGTATTCCTATCGAACTTGCTTTGGCAAGCGTAGACAAGAGATTGAGAGACGAGGGCATCAGAGGCAACGTGTCGCTCGTCGTAGGCGGTTCAATCCGCAACAGCGCGGACGTAATAAAGGCGATTGCTTTAGGCGCGGACGCTTGCTATATCGCTACCGCGGCGCTTATGGCAATGGGTTGCCACCTTTGCAGTTCCTGCCACTTGGGCAAATGCAACTGGGGTATCGCAACGCAAGTTCCCGAACTCGTCCAAAGACTCAATCCCGAAGAGGGGTGCAACCGCTTAGTAAATCTCGTCAACGCATGGACGCACGAGATAAAAGAAATGATGGGCGGTATGGGTATCAACTCGATTGAGGCGCTCAAAGGCAACAGATTGATGTTGCGCGGTGTCGGGTTGAACGAAAAAGAGTTAGAAATACTCGGCATTAAACATGCGGGCGAATAGGCAGACCGTCTTAGTTTTATTACTTTGAGGGTTTTGGCGGTGTAAGAGTATTTGCATTTAGTGCACGAATATTTTGTAGCGAGGGTAAGATAGTAAGCGATAATATTTTAAACCCAAAACTATAAAGGCACATAAATCGCAAACACTCTAACCGCCTTTGGACTTGGGTAATTCTATTGAAACTAACCATTTGAACAAAGTCTGTGGCGAGTGCGGAGAGTGATGCAGATTTTGTCTTAGCGAAAGCGACCGAGTGGTGAGCGTACTTCCCGTACGTGACCCCGAGCGTCGTCTTGAAGATCAGGCAAAAGATGTACCGCTATACGCAGTCGGTGATAATAGTAGTATAGGAGTAAATAAAATGTTAAAAATAGACTGTACAAATAAACACTTTTCTGAAATCGGAAAACTGGTAAGAGAAAGCCAAGATAAGGAAATTGTAATAGACAACTGCTTAGGACATAGATATATTGCGTCGGGCGTAGGCGGTAAGGATATCGTAATCAACGGCACGCCCGGCAACGCATTGGGCGCGTACTTGGACGGCTGCCATATCGTAGTCAACGGAAGCGCGCAAGACGCGGTCGGCGACACTATGAACGACGGTACGATTATCATTCATGGCAACAGCGGAGACGCGACGGGTTACGCTATGCGCGGCGGCAAGATTTTCATCAAGGGCGACGCGGGCTATCGCGCGGGTATCCACATGAAAGCGTACAAAGATAAATTCCCCGTGCTTGTCATAGGCGGAAAAGCGGGAAGTTTCTTAGGCGAGTATCAAGCGGGCGGTATTATTCTCGTGCTTGGGGTGAACACCGACAGCAAGACCAACGTCGGATTTTTCACCGGCAACGGTATGCACGGCGGAAAGATAATTCTAAGAAGCGAGCAGTTGCCCGATTTGCCCGAGCAAATCGTATCGAGAAAAGCAAACGCCGAAGACTTGAAAGAGATAGAGCAGTACGTCGGCGAATATTGCTCGTATTTCGGCGGTAGTCCAAAAGAGATTATGAGCAAGGACTTTTTTGTATTGACGGCTAACTCGGCAAATCCTTACAAACAACTCTATACGTCTTTATAAAATTGTGTCTATTGGATGTTTTTTTGAATTGGTCTATCTTTTTTTCGAAAGATATGCTATAATATCGAGGCGGATAATAAAATCAAAGAGGTAAGAGCGTTGAAGAATTCGAAAAAACTGTTTATCTATATTGTTTGTATAATAACTGCGCTTTGCGTAAGTATTTTGGCGTTTGTCGGTTGCGCGGGAGCAAAAAGCGACGCGTACGACGTGATAAAGACAACTAAGAAAAACAATTTTACTTATCTCAACGAGAGCGCGCAACAAGGGCAAATAGTATTGATAGGCGACTCTATAATCGAGATTTTCCCGACAGAGATGTTGAATATAGAAGGCAAGACGGTTTACAACAGAGGAATAAGCGGAGATTTCTCCAACAGAATGTGCGAAAGACTTGACGACAATGCGCTCAATATTTCTCCTTCCGGCGTGTTTATTTTGGTGGGAACCAACGACTTGAATTTGCCAAGAGACAATCAAGATATCGTCGGCTATATCAATATGGCAGTCTCCAAATGTAAAGAACGCGGAGTGGAAAAAATTGTCGTAAGTTCTCTTTTGCCGGTAAAAGCAAGCGTAAATAAAGGAATGGTCGGTATACGCAAAAATTCCGACGTTGTGAGCGTAAACGAATCTCTAAAACAAATGTGCGAAGTGCAGGGAGTAGTCTACGCCGATACCTATTCAAGCGTAGTTGACGAAAACGGCGAATTTGACGAGCGCTATACTTATGACGGATTGCATCCCAACGCGCAAGGCTACGCAAAGATTTGCGAAGTTATATCGCCAATGTTTTGATTTCGTTCAGCTGTTACCATTGTATATAAGTCATAATAATATAATTTATATAGAATTATTATTTACAGAACTTGATATTTCACAATTAGTGTGCTATAATTATAAAAATATTGGAGTACTCTCGTGAAATTATGAGTCAGACTGTTAAAGAAGTTTTGGATTTTGTAAAAGACAACGACGTCAAATTCGTCAAGTTGACGTTTTGCGACCCTTTCGGAAGTATTAAAAATATATCAATCATAGCAGACGAATTGCAGAATGCTTTCGAGAAGGGCGTATCATTCGAAGCCTATTCGGTAGACGGTTTCGTAGACCCTGAAGAAAGCGACTTGTTGCTTTATCCCGACGCCTCAACTATCCAACTGTTGCCTTGGAGACCCCAGCACGGTAGCGTAGTGAGGTTTTTTTGTAAGATAAGACACACCGACGGACGCGCGTTTGAATGCGACGGCAGAGGTATGCTTGCCATGGCGCAGAACAAACTCGCTAATTTGGGATTTTCCTGTCAAATCGGCAGCGAATGCGAATTCTATCTTTTCAATTTGGACGAAAAGGGTATGCCTACGCTTACGCCGCAAGACAGAGCGGGTTATCTCGACGTTGCGCCGTACGACAGAGGCGAGAATGTAAGAAGAGATATCTGTCTTACCTTAGAGCGTATGGGTATCAAGCCTATATCTTCTCACCATGAGCGCGGACCGGGGCAAAACGAAATCTGTTTTAAGATAAACGACGCTCTTATGGCGGCGGACGACCTTATCACATTCAAGACGGTAGTAAAAGCCGTCGCGACTATGAACGGACTTCACGCTTCATTTATGCCAAAGCCGCTCAAAGACGAGATAGGCAGCGGACTTCACGTCAATTTGACGCTTATTAAAGACGGAACGAATTTGTTCGCGCCCAATTTGCAGTCTGCGCCGGCAGAGGCTGAGAGTTTCGTCGCGGGTATTTTGGCAAGAGCCAAAGAAATGGCGCTTTTCCTCAATCCGACGATAAATTCCTACGAAAGACTTGAAAACAACGAAGAAATCGAAGCGTACAACAAAATCGCTTGGTCTTATTCCAACGGTTCTCAACTCATAAGAATTAAGCAAGACGGCTGGGCGAATATGCAGTTGCGTTCCGCTGACCCGTCGTGCAATCCTTATATCGCTTACGCGTTGTTGCTCTTTGCGGGCGCGGAAGGTATTGAAAAGAAAATGAAACTCGGCAAAGAGGCTGACATTTTCGATTTGAGCGAAGTGGACACGCTTCCCGAAGACCTTGTAAAGGCGATTGAAGAGGCAAAGTCGAGCGAATTTATCGCAAGGTATATCCCCAAAAAGACTTTGGAAAAATTCCTCGAATACAAGAGCGAAGAATACTCGAAGTATTCGTTATCCAAGGACAAGGACGAATTCCTTACGAGAGAGTATTTCCCGAAAATCTGATTTTCGGAAAAATGTCGAAAAAATACGCAAAAAGTATTTTGACGGCGAGGCAAATTTATAGTATAATCAATGGAGATTGCGAAGGTGGCAAGCGCGCTTATAGTGTCGACAGTTGAATATGCAACGAAGTTTTCCGCTATTTTGGGGGAAGTCGGCTACGAATACATCACGCAAGCGCATTCGGGCGTTGAGGCAAGGCAACTGATTGCCGAACAAGACTTTGCGCTGATGATTATCAACGCGCCGCTTGTCGACGAATACGGTTACGACTTGGCGATATACACGGCTGAGCAGACGACAATGAGCGTGCTGATGTTGGCAAGGGCGGATATATGCGAAGCAGTCGAGTCGAAAGTCGAGGATTACGGCGTTGTGGTAATGGGAAAACCTCTTTCGCAAGAAGGATTGTTCAAGACGTTAAAAGCCTTGCACGCAAATCACAATAGAATGAACAATATCATTCAAAGCAACAGACGCTTGCAGGACAAGCTTGAAGAACTCAAACTTGTCGACAGAGCAAAATGTATTCTTATCGCGCTCGAGGGTATGAGCGAAGAAGAAGCGCACAAGTATATAGAAAAAAACGCTATGGATATGCGAATATCAAAGAAGCAAGTAGCGCAGAAAATTATATCAATAAAACAACACGACTAAACTAAACAAAGAGGTAGTATGAAAAAAGTTTATCTTATTCTCGAAAACGGTAAAGTCTTTGAGGGCGAGTCGATAGGCGCGGAAGGCGAAGTTATCGGCGAAGTAGTCTTTACCACGGCAATGACCGGTTATTTGGAAACTCTGACCGACCCAAGCTATTACGGCCAGATTGTGTGTCAAACTTTTCCGCTCATCGGAAATTACGGCGTAATCGAAGAGGACTTCGAAAGCAACAACAGTTTTGTCAAGGGATATATCGTAAGGGATATTTGCGATACTCCGTCCAATTTCAGGAGCGAGGGCAAACTTGACGATATGCTCAAAAAACTCGGCGTAGTAGGTATCTGCGGTATTGACACGAGAGAGTTGACCAAAATCGTCAGAGAGAGCGGCGTGCTCAACGGTATAATCACGAGCGACCCCAAACTTTCCAAAGAGAAGAAGGCGGAACTTGAATCGTACGTCATAAAAGATGCGGTAGCAAGCGTATCTTGCAAGGAAAAGAGAGTGGTTTGCCACACGAAGAAACCTAAGAAGAGAGTAGCCCTTCTCGACTACGGTATCAAGCGCAATATCATTGAAAAACTCGCTAGACGCGGATGCGAAGTTACTATATTCCCATACAACACTTCCGCCGAAGAGATAATAGAATTCAAGCCGGACGGAATTATGCTCTCCAACGGACCGGGTAACCCCGAAGAGAACAAGTTCGCTATCGCGCAAGTTAAGAAACTTGTCGCAAGCGGAATTCCAATGTTCGGTATCTGTATAGGTCACCAAATGCTTGCTCTTTCGCAAGGCGCGAAGACCTATAAACTCAAATACGGACACCGCGGCGGCAATCAACCCGTCAAGGACGTGAACACGGGAAGAGTATACGTTTCTACGCAAAACCACGGCTACGCAGTCGACAACGACTCATTGCCAAAGAGCGCAAAGATAAGTTTCACCAACGTCAACGACGGCACTTGCGAGGGTATCGACTATCAAAATACCAACGTTTTCTCGGTGCAATTCCACCCGGAGGCTTGCGCAGGTCCGCTCGACACGGGATATTTGTTTGACAGATTTATGGAAAATATGGAGGGAAGAAAATAATGCCACTCAATAAGAATTTACATAAAGTAATGGTTATTGGCTCGGGACCTATCGTAATAGGTCAGGCTGCGGAATTCGACTACGCAGGTACGCAAGCGTGCAGAGCGTTGAAAGAGGCGGGACTTGAAGTAGTATTGGTCAACTCCAACCCTGCTACGATTATGACGGACAACGCCGTAGCCGACAGAATTTATATCGAACCTTTGACTTTGACCACGGTCAAGAGAATTATAGAAAAAGAAAGACCCGATTCCTTGCTTTCCACGCTCGGCGGTCAGACGGGACTTACGCTCAGTATGCAACTTGCAAAAGATGGTTTCTTGGACAAGATGGGCGTCACTTTGCTCGGCGCAAGACCCGACACTATCGATAAAGCGGAAGATAGACAAATATTTAAGGACACGCTCGCTGAAATCAACGAGCCGACAATACCTTCGGAAGTCGTCAACGATATCGAAAACGCATTGCGCGTCGCAGAAGAAATAGGCTTGCCTGTAATTATCCGTCCTGCATTTACGCTCGGCGGCAGCGGCGGCGGTATCGCGTATACGCAAGACGAGTTTTTGGAAATAGCGGAAAACGGATTGAGAACTTCGCCTATACATCAAATCTTGGTAGAGAAATGTATCAGCGGTTGGAAGGAAATCGAATTCGAAGTAATAAGAGACAGCAAGGGCAATGCAATTACCGTTTGTAGTATGGAAAACTTCGACCCGGTCGGCGTCCATACGGGCGACAGTATAGTTATCGCGCCTGCCGTTACGCTTGCGGATAAGGAATATCAAATGCTCAGAAGCGCGGCTTTGAAGATAGTCGAAGCGCTCAAAGTAGAGGGCGGTTGCAACTGTCAGTTCGCGCTCAATCCCGATTCGTTCGAGTATGCGGTAATCGAAGTAAATCCGCGTGTCAGCAGAAGTTCCGCGCTTGCTTCAAAGGCGACGGGTTATCCTATCGCAAAGGTTGCTACGAAGATTGCAATCGGATATACGCTCGATGAAATTCGCAACGCGGTTACGGGCAATACGTACGCTTGTTTCGAGCCGTCAATCGACTACGTGGTAGTTAAATTCCCGAAATGGCCGTTTGACAAATTCTTCTATGCAAGCAGAAAACTCGGCACGCAGATGAAAGCGACGGGCGAAGTTATGGCTATCGGCGTAACGTTCGAACAGGCTATAATGAAAGCCGTACGCGGAGCGGAAATTTCTCACAACACGCTCAACGACAAGAAGTTCGAGAAGTTCTCGGATGAAAGACTTGCGGAGAAACTTCACGACGTTGACGACGAGAGAATTTTCGTAATTTACGAGTCATTGAAGAGAGGAGTAAGCGTAGACACTATTTTCGACGTTACGAAAATAGACAGATGGTTCTTGAATAAGTTGAAGAAACTTATCGATATGCAAAACGCGCTCAAATCCGAGACGCTTACCGACGAACTCTATCTCAAAGCAAAGAAGATGGGCTTCCTAGACTCGACGATTGAAGAGTTCAGCGGACAAAAGATAAAGAAAGTAAGATACGCGTCTTACAAAATGGTTGACACTTGCGCTGCAGAGTTCGCGGCAATGACGCCGTACTTCTACTCGACGTTCGACGACGAAAACGAAGCGAGAGAGTTTATAGACAACAAAAAGAGCGACAAGAAGAAAGTCATCGTATTCGGTTCAGGTCCTATCAGAATCGGTCAAGGTATCGAATTCGACTACGCGTCCGTTCACTGCGTATGGGCGTTGAAGCGTAAAGGCTACGAAGTGGTCATTGTCAACAACAATCCGGAGACTGTATCGACCGACTTCGACACGGCTGACAGACTTTATTTCGAACCGCTCACAAACGAAGACGTAATGTCAATTATCAAGACGGAAAATCCTTACGGCGTCGTAGTGGCGTTTGGCGGTCAGACGGCTATCAAACTTACGAAGATGCTCAAAGAGAAGAATATCAAAATTCTCGGTACGCAAGCCGAATATATAGATATGGCTGAGGATAGAGAGAAGTTTGACGAATTGCTTGAAAAATTGCAAATCAAGCGTCCGAACGGATTTACGATAATGACCAAGGAAGAGGCGATAAAAGTTGCCAACGAGATAGGTTATCCGACTTTGCTCAGACCGTCGTACGTACTTGGCGGACAGAATATGACCGTGTGCTATTCCGACGCTGACGTAATCGAATATATGGACGTAATTCTTTCGCAAAAGATTGAAAACCCTGTGCTTATCGACAAATACCTCATGGGTACGGAAATCGAAGTCGACGCTATTTGCGACGGAAAAGATATTTTGATACCGGGCGTAATGCAACATATCGAGCGTACGGGTATTCACTCGGGCGACTCCATCGCGGTATATCCTTCTTGGAATATCGGCGACGAAATGCTCGCGAGAATCGAGGAGTGCTCTAAACAACTTGCGGTAAATCTTCATACCGTAGGACTTGTAAATATACAATACCTTATTTATAACAACGAACTTTACGTAATCGAAGTCAACCCGAGAAGTTCGCGTACCATTCCTTATATCAGTAAGGTTACGGGCGTGCCTATGGTCGACCTTGCGACGAGAGCAATCCTCGGCGAGAAACTTGCCGATATGGGTTACGGCACGGGTATCTATCCAAGCTCGCCGTACGTAGCGGTCAAAGTGCCTGTATTCTCATTCGAGAAACTTACCAACGTTGATACGCAACTCGGACCAGAAATGAAATCTACGGGTGAAGTTTTGGGCGTAGCGACTACGCTTGAAGAAGCGTTGTATAAAGGACTTGTAGCGGCAAACTACAAGATGAAAAAGAAAGGCGGTATCTTCATCTCGGTTAGAAACCAAGACAAGGACGAAATCGGCGAGATAGCGCAGAAGTTCGAAGATCTCGGATATACGCTCTACGCGACGGCGGGCACTGCGGAAGTGCTTAGGGGCGTAGGACTTGACGTAGTCGAGGTCAACAAGATACACCAAAATTCAAAAGACAACACGCTTACTCTTATCGAATCGGGTAAGATAGATTACATCATATCCACTTCGTCAAAAGGCAAGTTGCCGACGAGAGACAGCGTTAAGATAAGAAGAAAGGCGGTAGAGAGAGCAATACCTTGTCTTACCTCTATCGACACGGCGAACGCAGTCGCAAATTCTTTGCTCAGCAGATATTCCGAGTATAATACCGAACTTATCGATATCAACAGACTTCGCGAGGGAAGAAGTATTCGCAAGTTTACGAAGATGCAAGGCACGGGCAACGACTATATTTACTTCAACTGCATAGACAATCCTATCGTCAACCCGGAGGGCTTGGCGGTAAGACTTTCCGACAGACACTTCGGAGTAGGCGCGGACGGCGTTATCCTTATATGCAATAGCGACGTAGCCGACGTCAAGATGAGAATGTTCAACGCGGACGGCAGCGAAGGCAAGATGTGCGGCAACGGTATCCGTTGCGTGGCAAAATACTGCTATGACAATGCTATCGTAAATAAGAAAGAAATGATGATTGAGACGCTCAGCGGTATCAAGAGCGTGCATATCAAGACTCAAAACGGCGTGGCTAAGTCAATCAGCGTAGATATGGGCAAGGCGGAACTCAATCCGCGCAAAGTACCCGTCAAACTCGACGGAAAGAGCGTCGTCGCTCAAAAGGTAAAGGTGGGCGACAAAGAGTACGAAATCACTTGCGTATCTATGGGCAATCCGCACTGCGTAGTATTCGTACCGCACGTAGAAAATATCAATATCGAAAAGATTGGACCGAAGTTTGAAGAAAGTCCGCTCTTCCCGGAGGGCGTAAACGTAGAGTTTGTCAAAGTCATTGACAAGCATACGCTCAAGATGAGAGTCTGGGAAAGAGGTTCGGGCGAGACTTGGGCTTGCGGAACGGGCGCGTGCGCGGTAGCGGTAGCGGCTGCGCTCAACGGATATTGCGATAAAGACGCGGACATTACGGTAAAACTTCTCGGCGGAGACTTGAAAATCAAGTATACCGACGAAGCGGTTTATATGACGGGCGACGCAGTAAAAGTATTTGACGGAGAGGTAGAAGTATGACAAAGTATATATTCGTGACCGGCGGTGTAGTATCGGGACTTGGCAAGGGCATTACTATGGCGTGCCTTGGTAGATTGCTCAAATCGAGAGGTCTCAAAGTAATGGCGCAAAAACTCGACCCGTATATCAACGTCGACCCCGGTACGATGAACCCTTACGAGCACGGTGAAGTTTACGTCACCGAAGACGGAGCGGAGACCGACCTCGACCTCGGACACTACGAGAGATTTATTGATATCGAACTCAATAAGTATTCCAACCTTACCACGGGCAAGGTATATTGGAACGTACTCAATAAGGAAAGACAGGGCGAATATTTGGGCAAGACCGTGCAGGTCATACCTCATATTACCAATGAAATCAAAGAATTCGTATACAGCGTAGGCAAGAAGTCCAACGCGGACGTCGTACTTACCGAGATAGGCGGCACGATAGGCGATATCGAGAGCCAACCTTTTTTGGAAGCGATTAGACAAATTTCCCACGAAGTGGGCAGAGGCAACTGCTTGTTCGTACACGTTACGCTCGTGCCTTATATCAAGTCGAGCGGCGAGCAAAAGTCCAAGCCGACCCAACACTCGTGCAAGGAACTTATGGGACTTGGTATCAATCCCGACATCATAGTATGCCGCTGCGATATGCCTATGGAAAAGGGCGTTTTGGACAAGATTGCGCTTTTCTGCAACGTCGCTCCCGACTGCGTAGTCGAGAACCTTACCGTTGACATTCTTTACGAAGCGCCGATGATGTTGGAAAAGAGCAAACTCAGCGAAGTCGTATGTCGAGAACTCAATCTCAACACGTCTGCGCCCAATATGAAAGAATGGACGGATATGATAGACCGTATCAAGTCTAGAAAGGAAGAAGTCTCTATCGCAATCGTCGGCAAGTACGTCAAATTACACGACGCGTATTTGTCAGTAGCCGAAGCGCTTAGACACGGCGGATATGAAAATTCGTGTATTGTAAATATCAAATGGATAGAAGCGGAAGACATCACCAACGACGCTGCTTGCAAGAAGTTGCTTGGCGGCGTGGACGGTATACTCGTCCCGGGCGGTTTCGGCGACAGAGGTATCGAGGGCAAAATTCTTGCTTGTAAATACGCTAGAGAGAACAACGTTCCGTATTTTGGAATTTGTCTAGGTATGCAAATCGCAGTCATCGAATACGCGCGCAACGTATTGGGATACAAGGACGCTACGAGCAGCGAATTCAATCCCGAAAGCAAGCATTGCGTAATCGACCTTATGCCTGACCAACACGGCAATATACCAAAGGGCGGTACGATGAGACTTGGCGCTTATCCTTGTAAGATTGCAAAGGATTCGCTTATGCGCAAAGCGTACGGTGAAGACCTTATCCACGAAAGACACCGTCATAGATATGAATTCAACAACGAATACCGTGAAGAACTCACCAAAGCGGGCTTGCGTATCACGGGTACGTCACCCGACGATAGACTTGTCGAGGCTGTCGAAGTACCCGCCAACGACTTCTTTATCGCAGTGCAGTATCACCCCGAATTCAAGTCAAGACCGAATAGAGCGCACGCAATATTCCGCGAATTCGTAAAAGCGTCTTTGTCCAATAAAAAGAAAAAGTCGCAAAATTAAAATGCGCCTTTTCCGCCAAATCAGCACAATAAAAAGGTCCCAACGTACGTCAAGTACGAGGGACTTTTTCTTATACTGCCTTGACAAAAAATTCACTATTTTACTTATTGCAATTTTTCCTTTTTATTGGACTTTTAGAAATATATCTATTAATACTCGTTTATTTATTAATCATATTATTATTTATATTACGTTTTAATTTACATAAAGTCTAGCAATTTTTGTCGAAATTTATAGCAAACCTACAATATATGTCAAAAAATTCCAAATAAAGTATACATTTCCTGACCGAAGAATTTCGACACTGAAAAGTCAAAATTCTCGATAATTAGTCATATATATCATAACATATCATAATTTTTTATTCAAGTGCTTTTAGTCAGGAAATGTATACTTTTCCTGACTAAGCCTAAAAACGGTAAAAATCGAGGTAAAAATGGATATACGAAAAAGGAAAATTAAAGGATATTTGGCGTTGTCAATAATGTTGGTATTGTGCATTGTTATGACAAGCGCAATGATTTTCTTTACGCCGAATAAAAACGCGGACGCTATAAAAGCAGAAAATATGTCGTCGAAGTCTACGGATTTGGGCAAGTTGCTTTTGGACGGTTATGAGAATGATACTACAGGCACGGGAAAAGTTTTTAACGGTAATGTGCTTTGGTCTCTTATTAATGTATTAAGTAACGGTACGGTTACAGATAAGACGCAACTTGACAATTGGGATCTCACTACGCCACTGACATCGGCAGATTTTCGCGCCAATAATAAAGATTCGGTCAATGGAGAAAAGGACATTGTGGTTACTATAGGTGGAAAGCAATGGATAGCGACTTATGTATCGCGTAGTAATGGCACCGCGACCAATCCTAATGGAGACCCGATTCTCACCCTATGGTTGGCAAATGGTACCGAAAATGCTCAGTGGAGTGCTCATGCAAACGATAATAAAAATGATAGGTATCCGAGTAGCATGTACGGCACGTCGTATGTGAGGGCAGTTGCGCTTAACAACGGTGGCGATTATGCACAAACATCCAATGCGTCGTCTTTGACTGGCGCGCCACAATCCACCAGTAGCGTTTGGGCTATGTATACTATGGAAAAGGCGGATGTAAATACCAGCATAAAAAGTTTCCTCGAGTTGCCGGAAAATATGTCGTGGCAACTAAATCAGACTGCAATAGGGACGTTAACATCCAGCACATATAAAAATACATATTATTTTAATAACAATAATGACGCATTAACATTGGGAGGAACAAGCGCAATAGGTTCTTATTTATCTAAGACAAATTATGATGTTTGGGGCACTGATACCTTGTGGCTTCCAAGCGTAACGGAGACAGGCGTTAGTGGCGAGGAAGGACTTTGGAAAGCAACGAATTCAACTCGTGAGAATACGGCGAGTAGCACGTCCCGTAAAGCAATGACGCGTTCGGCTTATTATTCTTATTCTCGGCTTTATTATTCAATTATGGAGAGTGGTGACGGTCTTTATGACTCTAATGCAGCAGGTACCAGCGGTGTGGTTCGTCCTGCGTTTCACTTAAATCTTAATAAGGCTGCAGATGCTGCTTTGACTTTTTTAACAAAACCAGAAAACTTTAATAGAATATATGAAGACGAATTAACACCTAAAGGCGAAGATTGGTATACTTCTTCGTTGCAGAATGCTATACAGACCGGTGACGTTACTGAAAAGTATCGTGATGGACAAACTCCATTGCCATTAGGACCAATCAATGCGGGAACGTATACAATAGATTATGAGATAGTAAATTCTACTGAGTTTATGTGGTCTGATAAAACTACGGGTAAAACAACTATAACTTTCCAGGTTGATAAAAAGGATATAAAATATCCGTCAATAACAGACGCGAGTAAGACTTACAATGGAAGTAGCGGCGTAAAATTCGAGCTAAAAGATTTTAGCCCCAACATAATGGATTTGAATTGGAAGGGTAATTATACAGGCGTAAGTATAAATACTTCGACACCGCCTTATAGCGTTGGCGCAACAACGGTTGGTAAGTATGAATTGATAGCTACAATCAACTCTAAAAATGCAATCAATTACAAGTTTTCATCTACTCCGAAACGTGAAGTAGAAGTCACACCCGCGCCGTTGGTAATAGAAAAGATAGTAGTCCATAACAGCGGAAGCAACAGCAATTTCAATATCTCGGAAGGAACGGCGAGCATATCGGCGGATATATTCGTTGACGTAAACGGCACGCCATTGGCAGGCGATGTAGTGCCGATAGTATTCTACATTCCTTATGATAGCAATCCCGCTAATGACGTAGATATAAGTCAAGCGATAAATTTGAACTTGGCGACGTTGCAAAGTACAAGTTATCAACTGACAAATCAGCAGTTGATAAATCTAGGCAATTTTTTTAGCGGAAATAGTTATAATATAAAAGTAAAGACGAACGATAAGAATTATGAAGTTTCGTTAAAGACACCGGCGAAGTTGATAATACTATCCTCAGGAGAGAGAACGAATATACTTTGGAAAATGTTAGAAGATGGTATAGAAAACACAAGATATCGCACGGTGACGGAACTCAACGATACGTCGGTAAAGGCATTCCCCTATACTTTGGTATATAGCGGAAAGCAATTTGAATTTGAAGTAGATTATCCGCAAGGCTATACGTTGGATAGTAATTACGGAACCGGCGGATACAGAGTCGAGAAAATAAACGGAAGTGGAAACGCGCTGGGTAAAGATGCGGGAACGTACAAGACGTCGATAAAATTTGACGGACGTAATGAAATCTACTCAGTCGAATGGACGATAGACAAAGAGAAGTTTGATTTGACAAACGTCAAGTGGGAACACGACGGCAAAATACCGTTTAGCACCACCGTATCGGATATGGTAGCAAAGATAGATGCAAGCACTTTGCCAAAGGGTTTGGTTGTCGACTCAACTTGTTATACAGGCATAGCGCAAGGAAATCACGCAGATGACACGAATACGGTAACAGTAGCGTTCAAGTACGATACAAGCGACCCAAGTTATGCGCTCAACTATGAATTGCCGGAGCAGGGCGGTAAAGATACAAATTACACGTTCAACGGTACGGGCGACTTTGCGTGGGATATGACTTGGAAAATAGAGAAGTTGGTAATCAAAGTAGAATGGATGTCGGAAAACTATAACAATAAATATAATAGACAGACGCTCAAAGAAGATAAGAGAGTAGTAGACTACGAATACTATTTGTGGGATGCAGAGAATAGAACGACGATAGGAAGCGCGTTGAGAGAAGAACAAATAGAAATAGTAGAGAATGAGGTTCATTATTACGTAACAAAAGCGGTAATAAAGAGTAATTACGCAAATGACGCGGAGTTTGATAAAACCGACGTATTCTCACCGCCGTTTGCAGTAGGCGAGAGTTCGACGGCTGTCAACGTAGATTTGACGAACAAAGAATTGACGTACAACGGAGAGGCGCAACAAGTCAAGTTGAAGTTGGACGTAGCGTTGAGCGACAGCGATTTTGACTTTGTCTACTATGACAAGAATTCGACGCCGCCGCTCACAGGCTCGCCAACCAACGTAGGCGATTACAGAGTAGAGATAAAGTTGAAGAGTAGCGTCAGCGGATACCACTTAGCCGGCGACAACGTAGAAGATAGAGTAGACGGTAAGGTAGCGGTAATAGAATATTCTATAAAGCGAATGCAAGTCAAGAACGACACGTGGAATACGTTGCACAATCCGCCGTCGTTGAAAGTAACAGCAAAAGAGATGAAAGGCATAAAGCACGAGTATGCTGATATGGACGGCAATTCGTTGCAGTTCAGCGATTTAAAAGCTGGAAACACTTATAAGGTCAGAGCGGTAATTACAGACAAGAACAATTACGTCTTCGCAGACGGCACTACAGAGACCGAATGGCAAGAATTCACTGTCAGCGCAAACGAGCAAATATATGACCCGGACGACCCGAACAATCCGTTCTATCCGGGCGAAGGAAATGAGAATCCAACTCCGCCCACAGATAGTGACGGACCGATTGATTTCGGCAAGGTAGGAGAAGCGCTCAAGCAATGGTGGCAAGTAATCGCAAGCGCAATCAGTATAGTATTGATAATTGCATTCACAGCAAAGGGCTTAGACTACGCGAGCAAGAAAAAGGAAAACAATAGACAAGTAGAAAAATACAGTACTTTTTATGCTGCGACAGGTTTGTTTGGAATATCTATGACAAATTGGACGATAATCGCCTGCATATTTATGGGTGTGGCAGCGCTTGCATTTATCTTTATGATGCTTGAAAAGAGCGGTTACAAGAAGTCGCAACGCGCACTTGAAGATACTAAAGACGAGTACAACAGAATGATGTTTATGCGCGGCAATAATATTAACGGCGGAATGGGTATGAGCGGACAGCAAGGCATAGTATATACTCAGCAACCGCAGTTCGCAATAGAGGATATGCGCGGTATGATAAATGAAGCGATGTCGAGTATGCTTCCCAACGTAACGCAATATCTACCGCAACAAGCCTCTGTAAACGACGAACTCGTCCAGCAACTTATTGAGCAAAACGCGCAAAATGAAGAGCGCATTAGACAGCTTACCGAAGAAAACGAAGAGAAAATAAGAGAACTTACTGAGCAAAACCAAGAAATTATTCGCAATCTCGCGAACGGACAGGAAATGCTCATGCAAAGACTTTCCGAACAATCCAAAGAAAGCGTTGACGAAAGCGTAATCGAAAAGTTGGTTGTTAAACTCTCCAAGCAACAAGACGATGAGAAGTCAGTTGAAAAAGAAGTGGCTGCGACAAATGCAAATGACGAGAAGATAGAAATGTTGATGCGTAATCAAGAGATGTTGATGAAGCAAATAATGGATTTGTCGTCAAAAGTAAATACAGAGAAACAAGTGGTCGTTCCGTTTATGCAACAGCCGATAATTGCGCAGCCTTCCGAAAAGGTCGTCGAAAGGATAATTGAAAAACCCGTTGAGAAGATAATAGAGAAGGAAGTCAAAGTCGAAGTGCCTGTCGAGGTCGAAAAAGTCGTTGAAAAGGTTGTGGAAAAGGAAGTCGTCAAGGAAGTGCCGATAGAGGTAGAGAAAGTCGTCGAGAAGATAGT
>JAAVHS010000021.1 GCA_014799575.1 Clostridiales bacterium
ACGAATACGTAATTCCCCGCATACTCGCTCTTTATCCTTGCTATTACTTTGTAATTGCCCGCTTCAACGGTACTGATATCATCTATCACGTTGCCTTCGCTATCCGTGTAGACGTATTCGACTATTTCTTTTTCTTCGCTATTCAAGTCTTTGAGAGTAGGTATATTCCCCGTCGTATTCCATTCCGCAGTGATTTGATAAGGCGTAATTTCTATATCAAATTTTATACATGTATCTTTTATATAGTAATTGCGGTAGTTGTCTTCATCGGTTTCGTCTATTGACAATACGACTATATACTTGCCCACGTTCTTTGGCAATACTCCGTCTGCCAGTCTATTACTTCCATCTTCCTTTATTTCCGTACCTTCGTAATACGTCTTCTTTATCTTAATTCCGCTGACGTCCAACTTGTTGTCGCAAGAAAGGTTTAGTTTCAATTCCAAGTCTTCGCCGTTGAATTCAAACTCGTTCTTGTTGCCGTCAAGGGAGATTACCAATTCCGCTTGCTTGATTTCAAAAGTGATATTGTACTTGCTAAGAGCAAAGTTGTCTTGATATTCTTCATCCTCAAAGTCGATAGATACGATATACGTTCCAGCCTTTGTAGGTAATTCTCCGTCGGCAAGTTCTATGCGCTTATTCTCTTCGCCATCTTCGCCTTTTTCTATCAAATAATATTTTTTGACTTTGATATCCGCTATTGCGTCGTGTTCGTCTTTGCCTTTGCCATTAAACTTGAATTCATTCTTTACACCGTGCTCTTTGCCGTCGTACATGAACTCCTTGTCCATATCTACATCTATGACCACACCTGCGCCGACAGTAAATTTCTTTGCTTCCGTTCCTTTCTTTATCTCATAGTTGGCAGAGTTTTTTTCATTGACCTTCGCCACTACCCAATATTTCTCCGGTTCGCTATCCAAATCCACGACTATGTCTGTCAACTTCTTAGGCGTTGCATTGCCTATGACAACGCAATTGACATTGTCCCACTCCGCTTCTTTGTAGTACTCATATTCTATCTTTGCCTCTTTCGTCTTATCAGAAATTTCAAACGGTCTAAATACGACGTTGTTCTTGTCTTCCTTAGCTACCTTTTCCCAATTGGGGGCAAGGTCTATCTCCGCCTTTTTGACTATCCATTCCAACTTCCACGGGAAGTCCTTGTCCTCATTGCTATCCTTATCCTTACAAATATACGATGACGCATCGTCTTCATTCGGTAGAATATAGTTCCTTTTAATATCTGCAATATTCGCAAGTTTATCGTTGAATTTGAACGTCACCTTTGCTGTATACGGCTTGTATTTACCTTCTTTATCTATCTCGCAGACCTTACTATTTATATTGCTATCTTCCCCTTTGTCATCGTCATAATAGTCTACAACAAGTACCGCAGGAAAGCCTGTCAACTTGACTTCAAGATTTTTCCCGCCATTATACTCTTTCGGTTGTTTGGGGTCATAATCCCAAACAACGCTCGATAAATCAAACTTTGCTTTGTTTATCTTAAATCTAAACGTGAACGGATCTTTTGGCAAGTCTATTCCCGTCTTGCCTTCCTTTGCCGTGATTGTCAACTTAACAGTATAATAAGTTACCACATTATTCTTTAGCAATACGTCTGTTACGATAGTTTTGTCATCTACTTCTTTATCGTCATTTCCGATAATGACTAGATTAAAGTCCACATCGCTTGCGTACTGCTTCAACTTGCTCGTCTCTGAGTCCGTATCTACTTTCAACGAGAACTCTTTGCCATTGTACGTTACGCAGAATGCGCTGTCGGAATCCAAATTTTTCGTATCCACCGTGATGTATTTACCGTCTTTACATTCTTCCAAATCGGTATTTCGATATTGCCATACTATATCTTCTTCTTTAATGTTTACCGACTTATTGTCCGTCGCAAAATCTTTCTCAAACGTCAACGAATAGTTGTTATTCGAAGTAGAGCCTTGCGTAGCAAGTTTGAGAATATACTTATAATTTCCCTTTTCGGAAATCTCTGGCAAAGTCACTGTCAACTTATATTTTTTGCCGTCTTCTGACTTTACATATTTGTCGTCGACTTTGGCAAAAGTAGGCGCGATAGCGACCAACTTTTCTGCCTCATTTCCTTTCTTATAATATCCCTCAAACTTTATCGTCTCTATATCTTCTTCAAAGCAGTCTATCCACAGGTCGTAGGTAGTGTCACCTATATTGACTTCCGTTTTCCAATCTTCTATCTTGACTAACGTAGGGTTGAGAGCCTTTTTGTTGACCGTATATTGCAATTCCTTTGAAGCGGTGGGATAATCAGTTTCGTCCCATACTAAATAATCCTTATATGTAGCATTCAAAGCGACCGTGACTTTTTCTTCTTTGGCATAGTCCTTGACTTTTATTGACAACTTACCCGCATTTGTTTGCCCTTCGGGTATAGTGACGTGCGTAGGAGTGATGGTTACCAACTTGGCAATATCTTCGTCATAATTCCTCAACAATAAATACTGATCTCCGCCGTTGTAAGTTTTCGTTATGCTTGCGGAATTATTATCCCACGCTAGCGGTTTTACTTTGTATTTCAAAGTATACTTATACGTCTTTTCCGCAGTAGTTCCATCCGCCCAACTATTCCCGCTTTTCGGTTTGATTTTGACGGTATAATCTCCCACTTCGCTGACGTTGAAAGTAAGTTTGTGACTGGCGTCTATCGACCATTTGCTATCGGCAACGGTAATAGTATCTCCTTTATAGCCTTTCCCGTCGATTGTTATATCCACCCAATCGGAATTATCTACGATATTTTTATCGTAGACGTTTTCTAAATCAAAAGTCACTTCGTTGGTATCGCTGTAATATTTATATTTTATTGTATCTGCTTTTGCTTTTTCTTGCGGCACTATAGTATGTCCCAATACTGTGCAACTTCCCTTTATGCTCTCGGCGTAGTTACTGCCTCTTGCCGTTCCGTCAGTAAATAATACCGTAATACTGTAATCTCTTGGGTTTACTCCGCTTGGCAAAGTTGCCGTAGCGACGCCACTACCATTGAAGTTCGCCGTCGCTTGATATTCTACTACACCGCTACCCGACTTGTCCGCAAGCAATATTATTGCGCTACCGCTTGCGCCCGATTTCTCTACGGACAGTTTATCGTCCTTCACCGTAATCTTTGCGTCGGAATAAGTTGTATAATCATCCGTCTTCGTATAGACCTTATATGCAGGTTTGCCGCCAGAAGTTGTCGCAATAGAATTTACCGAGGAAAACGTACTGCTCTTTCCATTTGACGACGCCGTAGCGTAGATTACTTTCTCAGAATTGAAGTTAAAAGCTGGACGAACTCCGTAACTACTAGACACCGCGTCGTTAAGGATATTTCCTGCAGTAAACACTACTAATCCACAAGAGTATGCTGAATAATTAAGACCACCCGGACGAAGCCAATAATTTGATTTCGCTACAAAATAATTAGCCTTTACACTTCCGTTTTTCTTGTTGACATTGTTCGTTCCTGCATCATTATAACCCGGATACCAATTCGAATTTGTTGTCCAGCTCGTATTTATTTTCTCTGCATAAGTCTTATTGTCGCTTGGATCATAAAAACCATAGCTTTTATTATTTATATCATAATAATCGAGCAAAAACAAATAGTCTCCGCTTGCACTTTCTATTACGCTCGTGTCGCTCACGCTCACGCCTGCAGAACGAGTAATTGCCATCGAGTTCATACTAGATACGTTGGATGTACCATACTGTCCGGTTCCAGTTCCAACTATACTTGTCGTAGCATAAATATAACCCGTTTCACCGCTTACTATACTTGCGTTGGTAGTTCCCCAATCTTTTGTCGAGTAACTTCCCGTCGCAACCATACTTGCTTGTTCGTTCGTGCTGAATAAAGTCTTGTACCAAGAATTATCAACTTGTACTTGTTTACCGAGAGTAGGCATCGCCGTAGTATTTGATACGGAGCTGAGATATTTTCCGCCATTGAGCGTCGCCCTTATCTTGCTTGTACCCCAATATACATAATTAGGGTTATCGTAATATTCGTTGTATTGTACGTCTCCGAGCGAAGTGTCTGCCCACAACAACATATTTCCGGTACTGTATCCGCTATTTGTAGTAAGCACTCTCCACTTTATTGCCGCCCCCGAATTACTTCCAAAGTATATATACTCTTTTTGCTCGCCTTCGATTATATCGGAAAATTTGCCGTTAAGAAATAGCGCAGACGGCGAATGTATGCCCAAAGTCGCTGCTGATACAATATTTTCGTTATTTTTATTTGGCGTATAAAAGGTCATTGCGCTTGCCGTAATCATACACACTATTAGCAATATTGACAGCGCAACGTACCCCTTTAATTTCCTTTTTCGTATATCCATTTTACACCTCGATTTTTACCGTTTTTAGGCTTAGTCAGGAAAAGTATACATTTCCTGACCGAAATGACTTGAATAAAAAATTATGATATGTTATGATATATATGTCTAATTATCGAGAATTTTGACTTTTCAGTGTCGAAATTCTTCGGTCAGGAAATGTATACTTTTATTGGAAGATTTTGACTTTTTTTGAATATTTTCTAAATTTTTCGACAAAATTTGCAAAAACATAATTAAAAGTTAAGGTAAAATGGCAAACAAAAAAGGCTCTCATACGAGAGCCTTTTGATTTTGATTGTCTAAAAATTACTCAGTAATTTTTGCTACGACACCGGAACCAACCGTTCTGCCACCTTCACGGATAGCGAAACGAAGTCCTTCTTCGATAGCGATCGGGGTGATAAGGGTAACGTCCATATTGATGTTATCGCCAGGCATAACCATTTCAACACCGGCAGGAAGTTGGATAGAACCGGTAACGTCGGTTGTTCTGAAATAGAACTGTGGACGGTATCCGTTGAAGAACGGAGTATGACGACCGCCTTCGTCTTTGGTCAATACGTATACTTGAGAAGCGAACTTGGTGTGCGGATTGATAGTACCCGGTTTAGCAAGAACTTGTCCTCTCTCGATACCCTTTCTGTCGATACCACGGAGCAATGCGCCTACGTTGTCGCCTGCGTATGCTTCGTCAAGCAACTTTCTGAACATTTCAAGACCGGTAACGGTTGTGTCAACGGTCGGCTTGATACCAACGATTTGAACCTTATCTTGTACCTTAACAACGCCTCTTTCTACTCTACCGGTAGCAACTGTACCACGACCGGTGATGGTGAATACGTCTTCGACAGGCATAAGGAACGGCTTGTCAGTGTCACGCTCAGGTGCAGGAATATATGCGTCAACAGCATCAAGAAGTTCTTGGATGCAAGCGCAAGCAGGATCGTCAGCCTTGTCGTTGGAAGCAGCTTCCAAAGCCAAAAGCGCGGAACCTTTGATAATCGGAGTATCGTCGCCGGGGAATCCGTACTCGTTCAAGAGTTCTCTGATTTCCATTTCAACGAGTTCGAGAAGTTCGGGATCGTCAACTTGGTCGGTCTTGTTCATGAATACAACGATGTAAGGAACGCCTACCTGACGAGCAAGAAGGATGTGTTCTCTTGTCTGTGGCATCGGACCGTCGGTGGATGCAACTACCAAGATTGCGCCGTCCATTTGCGCTGCGCCGGTGATCATGTTCTTAACGTAGTCGGCGTGTCCTGGGCAGTCAACGTGAGCGTAGTGTCTGCTAGCGGTCTCGTACTCAACGTGAGCGGTATTGATTGTAATACCTCTTTCTCTCTCTTCCGGAGCCTTATCGATTTCATCATATCTCATCTTCTGAGCGAAGCCCTTNGCGGATGAATACATTGTAATAGCGGCCGTAAGAGTGGTCTTACCGTGGTCGACGTGACCGATTGTACCGATATTAACGTGTGGTTTATTTCTTTCGAATTTAGCCTTTGCCATATTAAATATCCTCCTAAAAATATATGAATGGTCTTTTATTTTTTATNTTTTTTATTTTATTATGTTTTTTTTATTTTGTCAACATTTATTTATAAATTAAATAAAATGTTAGTCTTTTTTAGCTCTTGCGCCNATAATCTTCTCAGATACNGACTTCGGNACTTCTGCGTAGTGGTCAAACTGCATTACGAAGTTACCTCTACCTTGAGTTGCGCCACGCAAGTCGGTTGCATAACCGAACATCTCTGCGAGCGGAACTTCNGCGTCAACTACTTGAACGCCGTTTCTCTCTTCGGTGGTCTTNATCGTACCTCTACGAGCAGTTACGCTNCCGAGGATNGTACCGAGATAATCGTCCGGAGCTTGAACTTCAACGCTCATGATAGGCTCCAAAAGTACCGGCTTAGCCTTGGAAGCGCCGTCCTTGAANGCCATAGAACCTGCAATCTTAAACGCCATTTCCGAAGAGTCTACTTCGTGGTAAGAACCGTCCATAAGGTCTACGTTGAAGTCTACCATTTCGTAGCCTGCGATTATACCGCCCTTGGAAGCTTCTTTGATACCTGCTTCGACTGCCGGAATGTATTCCTTCGGAATGCTACCGCCGACTGTCTTGTCAACAAAGGTAAAGCCCTTGCCCGGTTCGTTCGGCGAGATAACAATCTTACAGTGACCGTACTGACCTTTACCGCCGGATTGTCTCTTGAACAAGCCTTCTGCGTTGACGGTCTCGCGGATTGTCTCGCGGTAAGCAACTTGCGGAGCGCCGACGTTGGCCTCAACCTTGAACTCTCTCTTCAATCTGTCTACNATGATGTCCAAGTGCAATTCGCCCATACCTGCGATAATCGTCTGACCGGTCTCTTGGTCNGTATAAGTCTTGAAAGTCGGGTCTTCTTCTGCAAGTTTTTGCAAAGCAAGTCCCATCTTTTCCTGTCCTGCTTTCGTCTTCGGCTCGATAGCGATTTGGATAACAGGATCNGGGAATTCCATAGATTCGAGAATGATAGGCGCGTTTTCGTCGCAAAGCGTGTCGCCCGTCGTGGTATCTTTAAGACCTACGATAGCAACGATGTCGCCTGCGTAAGCTTCGTCGATTTCCGTACGGCTGTTAGCGTGCATTCTTACGAGACGGCCGACTCTTTCTCTCTTGTCTTTCGTCGAGTTGTAAACGTACGAACCTTTGGTAAGTACGCCCGAATATACTCTGAAGAAAGCGAGTTTTCCGATAAACGGGTCGGTAGCAATCTTGAACGCAAGACCGCTGAACTTCTCTTCGTCGGAAGATTTGCGAATAGCAACTTCTTCTTTCTTGCCGGGCGCGTAACCTTCAACGTTGGGAACGTCGGTAGGAGCAGGCAAATAGTCAACTACTGCGTCAAGCAAAAGTTGAGTACCCTTGTTGCCGAGCGAAGTACCGCAGAAAGCAGGCGTAATCTTCATATCGATAGTAGCCTTTCTGATAATCGGTTGAAGCATCGACTTAGGCATAGCCTCCAAGCTCAAATCGCCCTCGAAGAATTTCTCCATAAGTTCGTCGTCGAATTCAGCAACCTTTTCAATCAAAGCCGCTCTCAACTCTTCTGCTTCGCCGACGAGTTCTGCCGGAATTTCTTTCTCGGTCAAGATTTCGCCGTTCTTGCCTTCGTTGTAGTAAGCCTTCATCGTCAAAAGGTCGATGATACCCTTGAAGTTTTTCTCAGCGCCAATCGGGCATTGCATAGCAACTGCGTTTGCGCTAAGTCTCTTATTCATCATTTCGATTGTTCTGAAATAATTGCCGTCGTCCTTGTCCATCTTGTTGACAAATGCGATTCTAGGTACGTGGTACTTTGTCGCCTGTCTCCAAACGGTCTCGGATTGCGGTTCAACACCGCCACGTGCGCAGAACAATGCTACTGCTCCGTCAAGAATACGCAAGGAACGTTCTACTTCTACCGTGAAGTCAACGTGTCCCGGTGTATCAATGAGGTTGATGCAAGTGCCTTTCCAGTGAGTGGTCGTAGCAGCGGAAGTAATCGTGATACCTCTTTCTTGCTCTTGCTCCATCCAGTCCATCGTAGCGGCGCCTTCGTGTACTTCGCCGATCTTGTGGTTGATACCGGTATAGAACAAAATTCTTTCACTCGTGGTGGTCTTGCCGGCATCGATGTGAGCCATGATGCCGATATTTCTTGTATTTTCCAAAGAATATTCTCTAGCCATTTTTTACCTCTCAATAATGTATCGCGGGGATTACCAACGATAGTGAGCGAAAGCCTTGTTGGCTTCTGCCATTCTGTGCATATCTTCTTTCTTCTTCACGGAATTGCCCGTGTTGTTGTATGCATCCATCAATTCTGCGGCAACTCTCTCAACCATGGTCTTTTCGCCTCTCTTACGAGAAAACATTACGAGCCATCTGATAGCAAGAGTCTGTCTTCTTGCAGGACGAATTTCCATCGGTACTTGGTAAGTAGAACCGCCTACGCGACGAGCCTTAACTTCGAGTGAAGGCATTACGTTGTCCATAGCTTTGTTGAATACCTCCATTGCGGGCATACCCAACTTTTGTTCTATTATCTCAAATGCGCCGTATACGATTGACTGCGCCGTACCTTTCTTACCGTCCCACATAATTTGATTGACAAATTTTGTGATAACCTTACTGCCGTACATAGGATCCGGCAATACGTCCCTGACAGGGACCGAATTTCTTCTTGGCATAAATTATACCTCCTTTTTAAGATTGTGAATAAAATTACATCCGACTAAATAGGCTCGCCTTATTTAGGTCTCTTTGCGCCATATTTAGATCTAGCTTGCATACGTTTTGCAACGCCTGCGCTATCCAACGTACCACGAATAATGTGATATCTGACACCCGGCAAATCTCTAACTCTGCCGCCTCTGATAAGTACCACGCTGTGCTCTTGCAAGTTGTGTCCGATACCCGGGATATAAATCGTACCCTCAAGACCGTTTACAAGACGTACTCTGGCAATCTTTCTCAAAGCGGAGTTAGGTTTTTTCGGAGAAGTCGTCGTAACCGAAAGACATACGCCTCTCTTCTGCGGATTCTTCTGCATGATAGGAGCAGTAGACTTCTTGACTTGCTTCTCGCGACCTTGCCTGATTAACTGATTGATTGTTGGCATTTCTTAAACCTCCTGTGTTTATGTGTCGGATGAGTTATCCAGCAACCCCGAAGGATAATCTCATTTCTATTGACCAAAAACTGCCACACCCGCAGTTTTTTTGTACAATGTTTTAATATATGGGTAGAATTCTACTCATACAACAAGTATTTTATATGGTATTAAAAGTTTAGTCAAGCGTTTGCAATTAAAAAAATCAAGTTTTTCAAATGTTATGATATATTATTGATAATATATATAATATTATAATATAATGCAGTCGGTTGCTTATCTCTAATCAAATACTCTTACGTTAGCATTGGCATCTAAATCGATGTCACTAGACTTCGCGCCCGTCTTAATCATATTGTAAGCCTGCGATGCAATCATTGCGCCGTTGTCCGTGCAGAGTTTCAAAGGCGGATAATAGACTTTGATACCCTTTTCCTTTGCGCGCATTTCCATTTTCTCTCTAAGCACGCCGTTCGCTCCCACGCCGCCGGCAATTACGACCGTGTCGACTTTCATATCGACGGCGCAACGCAAGGTATTGTCTACCATAATGTCCGTGACCTTTTCTTGGAATGAGCAAGCAAGGTCTGCTCTTCTAAGTTCTTCGCCCTTTTGCTCGCATTTGTGCGCGTAGTTGATGACTGCCGTCTTGATGCCGCTATATGAAAAATCGTAAGTGTCTTTGTCCTTATACGGCGTTGGCAACGGAATATTCGCCACCCCCTCTTTCGCCAACTGCTCTATCTGCGGACCGCCCGGGTACGGCAAGCCCAAAACTCTTGCCACTTTGTCAAAAGCTTCTCCGCACGCGTCGTCTTGCGTAGTTCCCTTTATCTCCACGTCGACAAGCGATTTGACGTATGCAATCGTCGTATGTCCGCCGCTCGCTATAAGACAAAGATACGGCGGCTGCAAGTCGGGTTTCGCGATATAGTTCGCCGAAATATGTCCTTTGATATGGTTGACGGCAATAAGCGGTTTTTGCGTCGCGTAAGCCAAAGCCTTTGCGTACGATACGCCGACAAGCAACGCGCCCAAAAGTCCCGCGCCGTATGTCACCGCAATACAATCCACTTCCTCGAGAGTGACGTTCGCCTCTTCAAGCGCTTGCTTTGTCACGTTGTCTATCGCCATAGTGTGATTTCTCGACGCTATCTCTGGCACTACTCCGCCAAAGCGTTTGTGTATATCTATTTGCGAGGCGATTACGTTGGAAAGCAACTCCCGTCCGCGCATTACGGCAACCGCCGTCTCGTCGCACGAACTCTCAATCGCAAGGATTAAGATATCGTCGCGATTACGCATTTCGTCTAATTTTTTGTTGGCTATATCTATGTATTTCATCTTAGTTTGCTTTTTTGAGATAGTCGAAAATAAACTCTTCGATTTCCCCATCCATAACAGCAGTAATGTTGCCCGTTTCGCAGCCCGTGCGGTGGTCTTTTACCATAGTGTAGGGACAGAATACGTAACTGCGGATTTGACTGCCCCATTCGATTTTCTTAATATCGCCTTTGAGTTCGAGTTCCTTTTCTTGCATCTCTCGCTCTTGTCTTTCGATAAGTTTTGAGATGAGCATACCCATAGCCTGTTCCCTGTTTTGAATTTGGCTACGCTCGTTTTGACACTGCACGACGATACCCGTAGGTATATGCGTAATTCTTATCGCGCTTTCCGTCTTGTTGACGTGCTGACCGCCCGCGCCGCCGCTTCGGTACGTGTCAATCTTTAAGTCTTCGCTGTTGATTTTTATCTCGTTTTGGTTTTCGATTTCGGGCATTACTTCCAAAGACGCGAAAGACGTATGACGTCTAGCGTTGGAATCGAAAGGAGAAATACGGACAAGCCTATGCACTCCCTTTTCCGATTTGAGATAGCCGTAAGCGTTTTCGCCGATTACTTTGAACGTAACGCTCTTTATTCCCGCTTCGTCGCCTGCGAGTTTGTCTACCTCGACGACCTTGTAGCCCACTCTCTCCGAATATCTCGTGTACATTCTATAAAGCATATTCGCCCAATCTTGCGCTTCCGTGCCGCCCGCGCCCGCGTGCAAAGTCAGTATCGCATTGTTGGCGTCATACTTGCCTTTGAGAAGCGTTTCCAATCGAAGGCTTTCCACATTCGCCGAGAAAGCGTCGAGTTCCGCCTGCAACTCGTCAAGTTCCGCTTCGCTTCCGCCGTCTTCCGTCAACTCGATAAGCACCTGCACATCCTCGCCTTGCGAATACAACTTGTCAAAGTGTTTCATCTTGGTTTCTATTCTCGACAATTCGCGATTGACCTTTTGGGCGTTGTCCATATCTTCCCAAAATCCGTCCTTGCTCTGCTCGGCTCTCAATTCCTCCGCGCGCTTAGCAAGACCGTCGTAATCCAACGCTTCTCTCACTTCGAGTAGCGATTTGTTAATTTTTGAGTAGTCCCATTTTGCTTGTTCGATAGTTAGCATATTATATCCTTATTTAGTGACCGACTTTGTATAGCACTGCGCCTTTTGTCCTAACGACTAGGACGCCCTCGGGATCACGTACGAGAAGTACGCTCACCACTCGGTTGCCGTCGCACGGACAAAAATCACAGCACTCTCCAAAGTCGTGACAGATTTTCTTTATAATAACTTTGCTCCGCACTCGCCACAGGCTTTTTCAAGCGGGTTGTCATTATTTGTATAATCTTAATTCTCTCACCCTCAAAGTCACACGCAACTTTACCCATTCTCGCAAAGTCGCAAGCGACCGCGGAGAATAGTCATATTTTTGCACGGCTCTAGGGCGAGCGGAGTCGTCAAGTGTACTTTGCGTACACGTCGACTTCCCGAGACCCGACGAACGGAGCAAAAAGAGGGCTGTTATACGCGGTCGCCTATTTGCCGCAGCATTGTTTGTATTTCTTCCCGCTCCCGCATGGACACTTATCATTTGGTCTCGGCTTCTTATCCTTGACGACCGTCCTCGTCTTGTTGAGCTCCTCATTTGTGACGATATCGTCTTGGTTTTGCGCTTTGGATTGCGTCTGCGTAGTCTTCTCAAATTTACACTTGACAAGCGTACGCACGGTGTCGTATTGAATGGCCTCTACCATATTGTCGAACATTTCCGCGCCCTCGAATTTGTACTGCGTGACAGGGTCTCTTTGAGCGTAAGCGACAAGTCCGATACCTTGTTTGAGTTCGCTCATATCGTCGATATGGTTCATCCATTTACTGTCTACGTTGTAGAGCATACAGTCTCTTTCGAATCTTGCGAAGTCGATTCCTATCTCTTCCTTGACGTAATCGCACTTCTTCTCGTATTGCTCTTTTGCGACTTCGTAGATACTCGCAACAAGTCCGCTTATGGAATTATCCGCAAGGTCGGCGATGTAGTCCGGCGTGAGGAGTTCAGTTCCGTTTTCCAATACGCTATCTTCAAGTTGCTTATTGAAGTCCTCGTAATTCCAATTTCTGTGGTCTTCTTTATAGTCGACGTAAGTCGTACAAATGCGGTTGATGACAGCTTCCATCATGGCGAGGATTTGCACGTGTACGTCCATACCGTCGAGGACGATATTCCTTTGCTCGTAGATAATTTCTCTTTGTTGATTCATTACGTCGTCATAGCCAAGCACGTGTTTGCGGATAGAAAAGTTTCTGTCCTCTACTCTTGCTTGCGACGCTTCCACTTGTCTTGTAATCATCTTGTTGACGATTGGCGTATCTTCGTCGAGTTTAAGCGCGTCGGCAATCTTTATCATGTGGTCGCCGCCGAAAATTCTCATAATGTCGTCTTCCATAGAAAGATAGAATACCGACGAACCCGGGTCGCCTTGACGACCGCTTCGACCGCGCAACTGATTGTCGATACGGCGAGACTCGTTTCGCTCCGTACCTATGATTCTCAAACCTCCGGCCGCGACAACTTCTTGCTTTTCCGCGTTGGTGTCCTTTGCGAACAAGTCGTAATATTTCTTGTAATCCGCTCTCGCTTTGAGGATAGCCTCGTCATCCGTGTTTGCGTACGATACGGCTTGCTCGATAAGTTCGTGCGAATAACCTAAGTTGGCAAGTTTTTGCTTTGCAAGGAATTCGGGGTTACCGCCCAATAGAATATCCGTACCGCGACCTGCCATATTGGTGGCGATTGTTACCGCTCCGCTCTTTCCTGCTTGCGCTACGATTTCGGCTTCCTTTTCGTGGTTCTTTGCATTGAGCACGTTGTGCGGAATACCTTGCTTTTTGAGTATGTGAGACAACTCTTCGGACTTCTCTACGCTGAGCGTACCCACAAGCACAGGCTGACGCTTCGCATAACATTTCTTGATGTCTTCGACAAGCGCTCTGTATTTTCCGCTTTTGTTTTTGAAAAGTATATCCGGCTCGTCAATTCTGATGACGGGTTTATTGGTCGGGATAACTACAACGTCAAGTCCGTAAATCGTCTCGAATTCATTCTCTTCCGTTTTTGCCGTACCCGTCATACCCGAAAGTCTTTTGTAAAGTCTGAAAAAGTTTTGGAAAGTAATCGTCGCCATAGTCTTGTCTTCCGACTTGATAGGCACGCCTTCTTTTGCCTCGATAGCCTGATGCAAGCCGTCGCTAAATCTTCTGCCCACCATTTGTCTGCCGGTGAACTCGTCGATAATGACGACTTCTTTGTCGACAACGATATAGTTGTCTTCGTTTTTCATAATGAAATTTGCTTTGAGCGCATTGTCAATGTAATGCTTCAACGACTGATTTTCATAGTCGGACAAATTCTCGATATTGAAATACTTCTCGGCTTTTTCCGTTCCACTCTCATTTAAGAAAATAGACTTTTCCTTTTCGCCTATCTCATAGTCGTCGGGAGTAAGCGTATGCACGAAGTTGTTCGCCGTGATATACGTATCGCTCGACTTCTTGCCGCGACCGCTGATGATAAGCGGAGTTCTCGCCTCGTCGACCAAAATGCTGTCCACCTCGTCAACTATCGCAAATTCAAGACCTCTTTGTACTTTCATTGAGTTGTCTTTGACCATATTGTCGCGAAGGTAGTCAAAGCCGAGTTCGTTGTTGGTGCTATACGTGATATCGCAGTTGTACGCTTCGACCTTCTCTTCTCTAGACATACCCGAACAGTTGACGCCTACCGTCAAGCCTAAGAATTTGTATACCTTGCCCATCCACTCGGCGTCGCGCCTTGCGAGATATTCGTTGACTGTTACGACGTGAACGCCTTGTTTTGCAAGCGCTTTTAGATAACCTGCAAGCGTAGCGACCAAAGTCTTACCTTCACCCGTACGCATCTCTGCAATTCTGCCTTGATACAATACCACGCCGCCGACAAGCTGTACGTAGAAGTGACGCATATTGAGCACTCTGTCGCTCGCCTCTCTGACGGTCGCGAACGCTTCGGGCAAGAGCGAATCAAGACTCTCCCCTTGCTGATATCTTTCTATATATTGGCTCGTGCAAGCCTTCAACTCATCGTCGCTCATCGCCTTGAATTTTTCTTCCAAAGCGACGACCTTGTCGACCGTCTTGTAAATCCTTTTTAGTTCTCTATCATTGTGGCTAGGAAAAATTTTTCTGAATATTCCCATAGTAGTACCTTCCTTTGGCAAATTACGCCATTTACAATACTAACATAATATAAATATATAAGTCAAGTTTTTTGCTAGCTCGCAAAGTTAGGGCAATACTCTATTTAATTCGTTTTATGTCGAAAGAGCAAGCCGTCGGCTTGCTCTTTGCTTTTTACCTATTTACTATTACTACTTACTTATTGCTCAGGTTTGTATCCCCATACGACGGGAATAACGTGATTCCAATCGTCATCCCAACCGGACTCCCATCCGCTTGGCTCACTTTCCGCTTCGCAGTAAATCGTCAAATTGCTACTTTGATAGAAGGCATTATCCCCTATGCTTGTTACGCTACTTGGTATTACTATTATCTCTAAACTTGTACACCCTCTGAATGCGCTATCCCCAATGCTAGTAATATTGCCGTGAATATTTATAGTCGTTAAACTCCTGCAATCATAGAATAGTCCACTGGCAATACTAGTTATATTCTCCGATAACTCTATACTAACCAAATTATAACAATTTCTAAACGTAGAACCGCCAATACTTGTCACGCTGTTCGGAATATTTATGCTTACTATACTACATCCAGAGAAAGCACCTGATTCTATAGTCGTCAACTGACTGTTTTCCTCAAAAGTCACGCTCTCCAAACTACTGCACTCGTCAAATGCAGAATGTCCAATACTCTTAACGCTTTTCGGTATCTCTATGCTTTTCAAATTCTTACAACCATAGAATGCTACGTAGCCGATATCAGACAGCTGACTGTTCTCTTGAAATTTTACACTTGTCAAGGCGCTACATCCTGTAAATGCATGCTCGCTAATGTTAGTCACTCCATTGGGTATCTCTATTGTAGGCAAACTGCTACATCCAAAGAACGTGTATTTTTCAATATTTGTCAATCCGCTCGGGATATTAACGTTTTTCAATCTTTTACAATTATAGAACGCGTAGGTACCTATATTTGTCGTTCCGTCCGGCAACTCTACACTCGTCATATATCTATCGCCAAAAAATGCATATTCTCCGATAGTTGCCAGTTGACTGTTTTCACCAAACGTTACGCTTCCCAAACCGACGCAGGCGTAGAACGCGCGTTCGCGAACGATTGTTACGCTTGCAGGTATCTCTATGTTCAACAAACCGCTATTTTCAAACGTACTGGTTTCAATAATCTCTAATGCGTTAGGCAAGTCTATGCTTGACAACTTGCTACATCCATAAAAAACTTTTTTATCTATACTTGTTACGCTATCCGGTATTTCTACGCTTACCAAACTTTTGCATTCAATGAACGCAGAATTGCCAATACTCGTTACCCCATCTTGAATTACTACGCTCTTCAAACTGCTACATTCTGAAAACGTAAGATGATTGATACTCTCGATTCCTCCGGGAATTTCAATGCTTGTCAGACTACTGCATTTTTCAAATGCGTACTTGCCTATATACGTTACGGTATCAGCAATACTAATATCAATCAAGCCTCTACATCCATAAAACGCTGAAGAACCTATACTCGTTACCCCGCTTGGTATATCAATACTTTCCAAGCTAATACAACCCGAAAATGCACTTGAATTAATGCTCGTTACGCTACTTGATATTTCAAAACTCGTGAGACTACTACATCCTAAAAATACTCCGGAATTAATAATCGTAACTCCACTTGGTATTTCTATACTTGTTAAACTTCTACATCTTGAAAATGCATCTTCTCCTATATTTGTTACGCTATCGGGAAGATTTATTTCGGTCAAACTGCTACATCCATAAAATGCCTTATCGTCTATGTCCGTTACTTCACCTAGTATATTCACTCTTGTCAGTCCGCTACATTCATAAAACGTCGACGGCTTTATATTCGTCACCCCGCTTGGTATATCAACGCTTACCAAACTGCTACAACCATAGAACGCTTCCTTATTGATACTTGTTACGTAATCAGGTATTACGCTGTTGTTGCATCCCAACATCAACGCATTCGTTCCTTTTTCTATTAGACAATTTCCTTCGCCTACGAATCTTGTATTATCCGCGTCTACCGTTATACTTTCCAAACCGCTACAATATCTAAACGTATCAGAACTGATATATTTCACACTACTTGGTATTTCTATGCTTGTCAAACTTACACACTTAGAAAATGCAAAAGAATCTATTCTTATCAATCCGCTTGGCAATTCTATACTTTTCAAACTACTGCAATCTGAAAAAGCGAACCCTTCAATACCCGTCACACTTTCGGGTATCTCTACACTAGTCAAACTATTACAATATAAGAAAGCAGCGGCTTTGATGCTCGTCACGCCTTCGGGTATCACTATGCTTGTCAGACTGATACATCTATAAAATGTATATGGTTCTATACTCGTCACACCTTCGGGTATCTCAAAGTTAGTCAAACTTACACAATTTGAAAATGCAGAATCTCCAATACTAGTCACACTTTGAGGCATCTGTAAACTGACCAAATCGCTACTATCTTTGAATGCAGAATACCCAATACCCGTTATTGGCAAACCTTCATACGTCGACGGTATTTTTATCTCGCCGGAAACGGGCTCTCTTGCCCTCATCAACGTATAAGATGAATTATCGCTATTTAGTCTAAACGAAAATCCTTCGCCTATAAAGTATTTGCATATAGTACAAAAACCGTCGCTATCAAATTCATGCTCGGCTTTGGCTGTTATTACGTCGTGCCCGCAAGTTGCGTCATACCAATGATAAGAGACGTCTTTACTCCACTTATGAAAGAATGTATGCTCTGTCGATGGGATACTCACTGATTTTTTAGCCTTACAAGTCTTACAAACGTACTCTTTCGTAATATCTTCTTCGCAAGACGGAGATTTCGTAATTACACCATCATTCCAATCGTGCTTAGCCTTATCACTTACTATGTCGGAATGTTCACAAAGAAGGTCATGCCAATGATAATCGTCATCGCTAGACCAAAGCAACGAAATAATATGCTCGTGATTATCTTTGCAAGCGACTGCGACGAAAACTATACTGCAAATAATCAAGCATATCAAAACGCTTAAAATCGTTCTCTTTTTCATCATTGACACCTCCCTTATACTATTCTTTTGTGACGAATACGTCTACGAAATACTCAAATTCGCATTTCAATTATAACATATATTTTTGAACAAATCAATATGCAAGCAATTCTTTTCCTAAAATTTACACGTCAATTCCCGCTTTCTTGCAATTCTCTATAATAAAGTCGGACAGCAAGGTATTACGCTTTGCGGTGTAGTCGTTCTTGACCATTTTGGCTACGCTTTCTTTTGAGCCCTCAATCACTACGACGGACTTTGCGCGAGTGATTGCGGTATAGAGCAAATTTCTCGTCATAAGAAAGGGATTTCCGCCGCTGACGGTGATTATGACGGCAGGAAACTCCGAGCCTTGCGACTTGTGAATACTGATTGCGTAAGCGAGCGAAAGTTCGTCAAAATTTTCGTGCTTATAGGTGGCAATCTTGCCGTCGTCGAATTCCACTTTCATACTCGGTTGACTTTTGTTGACTTCGACTATATAGCCTATATCGCCGTTGAACACGCCCGTTCCGCTTACGCCGTAAGGCGATACCCATTCCATTTGGTAGTTGTTGACCGTATGGATAATCTTGTCGCCCACTCTGAAAATATTGTTTCCCGAGCGGATTTCGCCCTTGTCGTGAGACGGCGGGTTGAGCGCCTTTTGCATTTCAACGTTGATGTTTTCCACGCCCAAAACGCCCTTTTTCATAGGACAAAGCACCTGTATGTCTTTTGGGGATATTTTTGCGAAAGACGGAAGTCTTTTGGTAGTGAGTTCAATACAGTTTTTGAGCATAGTCTGCGTATCCGACTGCGCGTCGAAGAAAAAGTCTTTGGAGCGGTTGTCAATCGTAGGGATTTCGCCGTGATTGACCTTGTGCGCGTTCTCAATAATAAGGCTATCGTCGCTCTGTCTGTAAATATGTGTAAGGTAATTTATAGGTATCAGACCGCAAGAGATGATATCCGCAAGAATATTGCCCGCGCCGACTGACGGCAACTGGTCTTTATCCCCGACGAGTATCAGTCTTGCGCCCTTCTTCATCGCTCTGACAAGCGCGTAAAAGACGTATTCGTCGCACATACTCACTTCGTCGACTATGACTACGTCGGCGTTAAGCCTAGTGTCTTCGTTGTAATTGAAATGACCTTTTCCGCCTGTGAAGTCCAAATCGAGAAGTCTATGTATCGTCTTCGCGTCTTCGCCCGTCGCCTCCGACAGTCTTTTGGACGCTCTGCCCGTCGGCGCGCAAAGTACGAATTTTGCAAACTGCTTTTTGAGTATATAGATAATGCAATTTATGATAGTAGTCTTACCCGTACCCGGACCGCCTGTAATTACGTTGACGCCGTACTTGACGCAATTCTTAATCGCCTCAATCTGTCCTTCATGCAAAGTTATGTCATGCGACTTTTGGAAGTCGCTTATATCCACGTCGAAGTTGAGATTGAAGTCCTCTGCGTTCAACATCAAATCGGCAATGCACTTGGCAATACCGTTTTCATTCTCGTACATTTTGGTGAGCATTACTCTTTCTTCGCCGTCTTGATTGACAATGATTATCTTGCCCATAACGACGTTGTCAAGGATAATACTCTCGACCATAAAACTATACTCGTCAAAGTCCATTCTAAGCAATCGACAAACTTCGCGTGCGACCTCGTCTCTCGGCAGATAGGTATGTCCGTTTTTGCTCGCGCTCTCTTGAAGCACGTGTCCGATACCCGCGCTTACTCTAAATCTGCTGAATTGGTCAAAACCCATATTGAGAGCAATCTTGTCCGCGGTGATAAATCCCACTCCGTCGACGTCTTCTACCATTTGATAGGGATTTTTTTCTATAATGCGCCTTGTTCCGTCGCCGTATTTCTTATAGATTTTGAGCGCCAAATTTAGGCTGATGTCGAAACTTTGAAGATATACGATAGTCGCTTGCTGTTCCTTATGCACGATATACGCTTCGTGAATAACCATCGCTTTTTTGAGCGAAAGCCCCTTTACTTGAGCGACTTTGTTGGGATATTTTTCAATAACTTCCAAAGTCTGAACGCCGAAAGCGTCGACGATATTCTTCGCCGTAACCTCGCCCACGCCGTAGAAAAGACCGCTCGCAAGGTATTTGCAAATGGATTCCAAAGAATCGGGACTGACAATTTTGCATTCGCTGACGTTGAATTGCTCGCCGAACTTGCTGTTGAGCACGTACTCGCCTTTCATTTCAAGATATTCGCCCTCTTCAATAGGCGGAAAAGTGCCAACGGCCGTCAAAAGCACGTCGTCGGCATTGACGTATATTACGCAATATCCGTTGTCGACGTTTCTAAATACTATCTCTTCTACGTAGCCTTTGACGATTTCCATTCGATTAACATCTCTCTTTGCAACAAAAATAGGGGGTTCATTCCCCCTATATTGTAATTTATTATTATACTTTATGTCAACCTATTAGTGACAATCACGCCATTGTCGAGGCTATACGCGCAATCTCCTGAGCCTTGTCGCACTCTTCCCACTTAAAGCCCTGATCTTCTCTTCCGAAGTGTCCGTAATTGCTCGTCTTGGCGAATTGCGGTTTTCTCAATTGGAGTTGTTCAATTATCGCCAAAGGACGTAAATCGAACACCTGTTCGACGATTTTAGCGATTTGAACATTGTTCAATTTGCTCGTACCAAAGGTATTTACGTTGATTGAGACGGGTTTTGCTACGCCTATTGCGTACGCTACGTCGAGCTGACATCTCTCTGCTATACCGCTTGCGACGATATTTTTGCAGACGTATCTAGCCATATAGCACGCCGACCTATCAACCTTTGTGCTATCCTTGCCCGAAAATGCTCCGCCGCCGTGCGGGCAGTAACCGCCGTATGTATCGACGATAATCTTTCTACCCGTAAGACCGCTGTCGCCGTGAGGTCCGCCAATGACGAATCTACCCGTCGGGTTGATATATATTTTCGTATTTTCGTCGATAAGACCCTCGGGAATAACTGCGTCTATAACGTGCTTTTTGACGTCTTTTCTCAACGTCTCGGTGTCAATATCCTCGCTATGCTGAGTGGAAAGGACAATCGCTTCGATTCTGTTGACTTTGTCGTCGACGTACTCTACCGATACTTGCGCTTTGCCGTCGGGTCTTAAATACTTCAATTCGCCCGATTTGCGTACCGCGGTCAATTTTGCCGTAAGTTTGTGCGCCAAGTAAATAGGCATAGGCATAAGCGTCGGAGTTTCGTTGCAAGCGTATCCGAACATCATACCTTGGTCGCCTGCGCCTATCAAGTCGTATTTATCTCCGCCTTTTTGCTTGTTTTCCAAAGAACTGTCTACGCCCATAGCGATATCGCTAGATTGCTTGTCAAGTCTTATCATTACTTGACAGTTGTTGCCGTCCAAGCCTTTTTCCTCGCTGTCGTAGCCAATTTCCAAAGCCGCCTTTCTAATAACGCTTTCATAATCCACGTTTGCTTTGGATGTAATTTCGCCCATTACGAGTATAAATCCCGTGTTCGTACACGTCTCGCAAGCGACGCGGCTCATCGGGTCTTGCGCAAGCAACGCGTCGAGTACGCTGTCGGATATTTTATCGCAGACCTTGTCGGGATGTCCTTCGGTCACGCTTTCGCTTGTAAATAATCTTTTTATCATAACTACTCCTTTTCTTTTGCTCAATAAATAAATAGTCGCTATACTGTGATAGCGACTATTACCCGTTGGGTATAATTCTATCTATCAAGTACACTTGCGGAATTTAGCACCTTACATGAGGTTGCTGTGTGTTCACAGTGTCCGTCACTCCCACACTCTTTATAGAATATATTACCCGATGTCTAGCATATTAGAGCGCATCTAAACGCATACTTCGGCTGCCTTCCGCGCTGTACTCGGTCGACGTACATTGAGTACGCCTTGACCTCGATACTGCGCAAAATCCAATCCAAATTATGTTGTTTAGACGCTACGCGATTTTATTAAATTGCGCCCTATTATACTATCCCTCGGGTTTATTAAGTTTTTAGTTTTAAGTATTTCGAACTAGTCTGTAATTCGAATTAGTCTTCGATATCGTCTTCCAAAGCGAACTTGTCGGAAATGCTTTCCTCGACAATTCTGCTCTCCGCGCTGTTTGCAGGCAAGGAAACGATATTGCGATAACGCTTCATACCCGTACCGGCAGGGATAAGTTTACCGAGAATGACGTTCTCTTTAAGTCCGATAAGGTGGTCGACTTTGTTCTTGATAGCGGCTTCGGTAAGTACCTTTGCGGTCTCTTGGAAGGACGCTGCAGACAAGAAAGATTCGGTAGCCAAAGCGGCTTTCGTGATACCGAGCAAAGTTCTCTTAGCGGTAGCCGGACGGCCTCCGTTCTCGATTACTTTCTCGTTCTCGGCTTCGTACGCGAAGATATCTACGTACTCGCCCGGCATCATAGACGTGTCGCCTTGATTTTCTATCTTGACCTTTCTGAGCATTTGTCTTACGACAATCTCAATATGCTTTTCGTTGATGTCAACGCCGGCGCTTGCATACGGTATCTTGACTTCCTTGATGATGTAGTCTTGAACGCCTCTTACGCCCTTTGTTCTCAAAATATCTTGCGGATAGATGCTACCTTGCGTCAATACGTCGCCTGCCGCAACAGTCTGTCCGTCTTCAACTTTGAGTTTTTGACCGAAGACAAGTTTGTAATCGACCTTGTCGCCCTTTGGCGATACGATTGTCAAAACTCTCTTGTTGTTGTCGATAGATACTTCGCCCGCGATGTCCGCGACCAAAGCTTGACCTTTCGGTCTTCTTGCTTCAAACAACTCTTCGACTCTCGGAAGACCGTTTGTAATATCGCCCGACAATGCGACGCCGCCCGTGTGGAAGGTTCTCATCGTCAACTGCGTACCCGGTTCGCCGATTGACTGAGCCGCAATAATACCGACTGCTTCGCCGAGTTTTACCGAATTGCCCGAAGCCATATTCTTTCCGTAGCACTTTGCGCATACGCCGTGAGCCGACTTACACATAAGCACGCTTCTAATTTTGACTTTCTTAACGCCTGCGTCTGCGATAGCCTTAGCCTGTTCGGGCGTAGCCATTGTGTCTTTTTCGATTATAGAATTACCGTTCTCGTCGACGATATCTTCCATAACGTATCTACCGTCGATACGGTCGATAAATTCTTTGACGTTGTTGCCGTCAAGTTCGATAGTTACGCCTCTGTTGTCGCCGCAATCTACTTCGTTGACGATTACGTCTTGCGATACGTCTACAAGACGACGGGTCAAGTAACCTGAGTCAGCCGTCTTCAATGCGGTATCCGCCATACCTTTACGTCCGCCGTGCGATGAAATGAAGTATTCAAGAACTGACAAGCCCTCGCGCAACGACGCCTTGATAGGCAATTCGATTGTACGACCGGACGGGTCAGCGACAAGACCTTTCATACCGCACAACTGCGAAATCTGCGTCATGCTACCACGCGCGCCGGAGTTCGCCATCATCCAAATCGGGTTGAATTCGTCAAGTCCCTTTTTGAGTTCTACGTTGATGTCGGCAAGAGCCTTTTGCCATACGGCGATTGTCTGCTTATATCTGTCTTCTTCGGTGAGACGACCTTTCTTGAACTGCTTTTCGATAGTAACTACGTTTTGTTCCGCGCTTGCGATGATTTCTTTCTTCATCGGCGGAACGTGCATATCGAATACGCTCGCAGTGATTGCGCCTACCGTAGAATACTTGTAACCTTGAGCCTTGATCTTATCGAGAATGATAGAAGTCTCGGTTGCGCCCTTATACTTAAAGCAAGCGTCAACGATTCTCGAAAGTTCCTTCTTTCCGACTCTGAAATCTACTTCAAGGTCGAGTTTTTGCTCCGGAGTATCTCTCGGTACGAAGTGCAAGTCTTGAGGAATTGCCTGATTGAATATGATTCTACCGATAGTGGTATGCAATTTCTTGGAGTACTTAACTCCGTCGATTACCTTTTCTACTCTTACGAATATCTTAGATTGCAAGCTGATTTGACCGGCTTGATATGCCATCATAGCTTCTTCGGGATTGCGGAAGAATCTGCCTTCGCCGAGTCCGCCTTCCTTTTCCATAGTCATATAGTAAGAACCGATAACCATATCCTGCGTAGGCGATACGACAGGCTTGCCGTCGCTCAATTTGAGGATGTTGTTGGTAGAAAGCATCAAGAATCTTGCTTCCGTTCTTGCCTCTATGGACAACGGTACGTGTACTGCCATTTGGTCGCCGTCGAAGTCGGCGTTGAACGCGCTACAAACGAGCGGGTGCAACTTGATTGCTCTACCTTCTACGAGCACTGGTTCAAACGCTTGAATTGAAAGTCTGTGCAATGACGGAGCGCGATTGAGAAGTACCGGATGGTCTTTGATGACATCTTCGAGAATATCCCATACAACGTCGTCTTGCGCTCTTTCGATTACTCTCTTTGCGCTCTTGATATTGAGGCAAGTACCTCTCTCGACAAGCTTTTTCATTACGAACGGCTTGAAGAGTTCGATTGCCATTTCCTTAGGAATACCGCATTGATACATCTTGAGTTCCGGTCCTACTACGATAACCGAACGACCCGAATAGTCTACACGCTTACCCAAAAGGTTTTGACGGAAACGTCCTTGCTTACCTTTGAGAAGAGCGGTCAAAGATTTGAGTTCTCTGTTACCAGGTCCGGTAACCGGCTTGCCTCTGCGGCCGTTGTCGATAAGAGCGTCGACAGCCTCTTGAAGCATTCTCTTTTCGTTTCTCACGATAATATCGGGAGCGCCGAATTCCATAAGTTTTTTAAGTCTGTTGTTTCTATTGATAACACGGCGATACAAGTCGTTGAGGTCTGACGCCGCATATCTACCGCCGTCGAGCGGTACCATAGGTCTGAGTTCAGGCGGGAGTACGGGAAGTACGTCCAAAACCATCCATTCAGGTCTGTTTCCGCTTACTCTGAACGCCTCGATGATGTCAAGACGCTTTACGGCTTTAAGTCTTCTTTGGCTGTTTGCCTTATCTCCGCTCTCGGCAACGATTGCTTTGAGTTTAGCCGATTCCTTTTCGAGGTCGATTGCAGAGAGCAATTCCTTGATTGCTTCCGCGCCCATACCTACTCTGAACGAGCCGAGATTGTCCTTGAATCTTGACTGTACGTCTGCGAGTTCCTTATCCTCGATTACGTCTTTATAGTTGAGGTCGGTGTTACCTGCGTCGAGGACTATATATTTATTGAAATAAAGTACCAAGTCAACGTCCTTCGGAGAGAGGTCAAGCACTACGCTTATTCTCGAAGGTACGCCCTTATAATACCAAATGTGAGAAACGGGAGCGGCAAGTTCGATATGACCCATTCTCTCTCTTCTTACTTTGGCTTTCGTAACCTCTACGCCGCACTTGTCGCAGATTACGCCTTTATATCTGATACGCTTATATTTACCGCAATGACACTCCCAGTCCTTTGTTGGTCCGAAAATCTTTTCGCAGAACAAACCGTCCTTTTCGGGCTTTTGCGTTCTGTAATTGATAGTTTCGGGTTTCAGAACTTCGCCGTGCGACCAAGATCTGATTTTTTCTGGAGAGGCAACGCCTATTTTTATTGAATCGAAATTATTTACTTCTGACATACTGCGCCTCCTTAATTCTCTTCGTCTTCAAACATATTGTCGAAGATGCTTTCGTCGTCTTTGTCGTCTGCGTCTTCTGCAAACGGATTGGTATCGGCAAAACTGAATATATCGTCGCTTCCGCCGAGGTCGAAGATATCGACTTCCTTATCCGGAGCGGCTTCTTTCTCTTCGTAGTAATCCGACTCGTCGTCTACCAATTCTCTGAGACCGATTTCCTCTTTGTTCTCGTTGAGTACGTTGACGTCAAGACCGAGAGCTTGGAATTCCTTTATCAATACCTTGAAGGATTCAGGTGTGCCCGGTTCGGTGATAGGCGCGCCCTTTACGATAGATTCGTAAGTCTTTACTCTACCTACGACGTCGTCCGACTTGACGGTAAGTATCTCTTGCAATATATTTGCCGCGCCGTACGCTTCGAGAGCCCAAACTTCCATTTCACCGAATCTCTGTCCGCCGAATTGCGCTTTACCGCCGAGAGGCTGTTGCGTAACAAGGCTGTACGGACCTGTGGATCTTGCGTGGATTTTCTCGTCAACCAAGTGACAAAGTTTGAGCATATACATATATCCGACCGTGACGGGGTTCTCGAATTTCTCGCCCGTTCTTCCGTCGTAGAGTTCGATTTTACCGTTCTCAGGCAAACCGTTTTCTCTGAGAAGTTGCTTGATGTCTGCCTCAGTTGCTCCGTCGAATACCGGTGTGGAAATATGCCAACCGCACGCTTTCGCAACCAAGCCCAAGTGCACTTCAAGTACCTGACCGATGTTCATACGCGAAGGCACGCCCAACGGGTTGAGGACGATTTGAAGCGGAGTTCCGTCAGGCATGAACGGCATATCTTCACGAGGTAATACTCTCGATACGACGCCCTTGTTTCCGTGACGACCTGACATCTTGTCGCCCACGCCGATTTTACGCTTTTGAGCGATATATACTCTTACGAGTTTGCTTACGCCTGGCGAAAGCTCTTTGCTGTTTTCTTTGGTGAATACCTTTACGTCAACTACGATACCCGCTTGACCGTGAGGCAATCTCAAAGACGTATCTCTGACTTCTCTAGACTTCTCGCCGAAGATTGCTCTGAGCAATCTCTCTTCAGGAGTGAGTTCCGTTTCGCCCTTAGGCGTAACTCTACCTACCAAGATATCTCCGCTATGTACTTCAGCGCCCGGGATAATAATACCGTCTTCGTCAAGATATTTGAGCGCGTCGTCGCCGAGGTTCGGAATATCTCTGGTGATTTGCTCTTCGCCGAGTTTCGTATCTCTGCTTTCGATTTCGTATTCTTCGATATGGATAGAAGTAAATACGTCGTCCTTTACCAAATCTTCATTGATAAGGATAGCGTCCTCGTAGTTGTAACCTTCCCACGACATGTAGCCGATAAGAATGTTTCTACCCAAGGAAAGTTCTCCGTTGCAAGTAGACGGACCGTCTGCAAGAACCATACCTTTCAATACTCTGTCGCCTTTCTTTACGATAGGCTTTTGAATTATACAAGTACCTGCGTTGGATCTTTCGAACTTTTGCAAGGTGTAAGTATCAAGACTTGTGTCGTCGCATCTTACGGTGATTACGCTCGAAGAGATATTCTCTACGTAACCGTCGTTACGAGCGATAACCATTACGCCCGAGTCGTAAGCAATCTTATGCTCGATACCCGTACCGATCAACGGAGCTTCGGGTCTGAGAAGCGGAACTGCCTGACGTTGCATGTTCGAGCCCATCAACGCTCTTGCCGTATCGTCGTTTTCGAGGAACGGGATAAGCGCTGCCGCTACGGATACGAGCTGCTTAGGCGATACGTCCATATAGTCTACTTTGTCTGCGTCGAACTCGCGGATGTCCGCTCTGTAACGGCAAGTAACACGCGGCGTTGCGAACGAACCGTCTTCGTTGAGTTGCGCGTTTGCTTGCGCAACGATATACTTGTCCTCTTCGTCTGCTTGCAAGTATACTACTTCGTCGGTAACTACGCCCTTGCTCTTGTCAACCTTGCGGTACGGAGCTTCGATAAATCCGTATTCGTTGACTCTTGCGTAAGTAGCAAGCGAGGAAATAAGACCGATATTTTGACCTTCAGGAGTCTCGATAGGACACATACGACCGTAGTGGGTGTGGTGTATATCGCGGACTTCGAAGGACGCTCTTTCTCTATTCAAACCGCCCGGTCCGAGCGCGGAAAGTTTACGCTTGTGAGTAAGTTCCGCAATAGGATTGTGGTGGTCCATAAACTGCGACAACTGCGAGGAACAGAAGAATTCCTTGATTACAGCCGTGACAGGTTTAATATTTATAAACGTTTGAGCCTTGAATTCGCCCTCGTCTTGGGTGACAAGCATCTTCTCCTTGATGCCTCTGTCAAGTCTTGTAAGACCTATTCTGAATTGATTTTGCAACAACTCGCCGACCGAACGGATTCTTCTGTTTGCCAAGTGGTCGATGTTGTCCTTCTCGCCGAAGCCTACGGACAAGCCGAGGTTGTAACATACAGCCGAGAAAATATCGTCATTGGTAACGCACTTAACGACCAACTTATCTCTGTTCTCAGGCAAAGCGATAGCCTTTTTGAGTTCTTCCATATCGGGATACTCGTTCATCAACGCTTTGAGAGCAGGATAATAAACTTTCTCTTTAATTCCCAAATCCTTAGGGTCGCAATCTACGTATGCGGCCAAATCAACGGTGTTGTTGCCGATAAGTTTGAATTCCTTACCGTCTTTCTTCAAGAGATAAACTACGTTGATACCCGCATTTTGGATAGCGGTAGCGGTAGCGATATCGACTACTTCTCCTGCCGTAGCCATTACTTCGCCCGTCTCTTCGTTGACAACGTCTCTGGCGAGGGTGTTGCCTTCCATTCTCGTAGCCAAGCATAGTTTCTTGTTGACTTTATATCTTCCGACTCTCATCATATTATACTTTCTGTCGTCGTAGAAAGTGGAGTCGATAAGTTGAGCGATACCCTCTTGCGAAGGAATTTCACCCGGACGGAGACGCTTGTAGAGTTCTACTCTCGCTTCTTCCGTATTTTTCGTACTGTCTTTAGCAATGGTGTTGGAAAGAATTTCTTCGTTTCCGAATACCGAATAAATTTGCTCATCACTACTCAAACCGAGAGAACGCAACAATACGGTAGCGGCAACTTTACGGTTGCGGTCTACGTTTACCCACAAAATACCGTTGGTGTCTTGCTTGAATTCCAACCAAGCGCCTCTGTTCGGCATAATAGTGGTTTCGTATCTTTCGATTCCCGACTTGTCCACCGTGCTTACGCTGTAAACTCCGGGGCTTCTTACCAACTGGCTGACGATAACTCTTTCCGCGCCGTTGATAATGAAAGAACCGTTGTCGGTAATTATAGGCATATCACCCATAAATACTTCTTCTTCGGTAATTTCACCGGTAGCCTTGCGCACGAGCCTTACCTTTACGCGAAGCGCTCTCGCATAGGTCGTGTCACGGTCTTTACATTCCTTGATAGAGTACTTGATTTCGTCGTCAAGTCTAAATCCGAGGTAATGCAATTCGAATCTTCCGCCTCTATCGCAAACAGGCGAGAAATCGTCGAGGACTTCTTGGATACCCGTCGTAATAAATTGCTTGTAAGATTCTTTTTGTAGTTCGATCAAATACGGAATTTCAAGAGGCTCGTGAATTTTGGAGAAACATTCGCGTTCCGTGTTGCCGTACTTGACTGTATGAGTTCTTTGAGGCATATCTTACCCTCCTTAAAAATTTTCGAAATCTGATGATTATCGCCTTCCTTTTCGCGTATTTTAACGTCAAAATAGGCTAATTTGGCATTTTACATAATCATACAATTATAGATTGTAACAAAAGACGCAACTCTTGTCAACTAAAATTATTAAAAATATATTAAATTTTATTTCTTTTCGCGATTAAATAAGAGCGACGTTAGCTGTGAAAAATTTTTTATAATATATATGGAATTTTTTATAATATATCCGCAATTTTATGTAAAATTTTTGTAAAACAAACTGCCCCATAAGGCGATATTTCTCTATCTTATCGCATATTTTATTTAGCGTTTATATTGAATTATATAAATATATTTGTTATAATAAATAATATAATAATTATAATATTATTCAATTAAATGAATTGAGGTGCGATATGAGATTGGATAAATTTCTCAAAGTATCGAGAATAATAAAGCGCAGGACGGTCGCCAACGAGGCGTGCGACAGCGGTCGCGTGCAAATCAACGGTAGACCTGCCAAAGCGGGAGCGCAAGTGAAAGTCGGCGACGAAGTCGTATTGTTTTTCGGCGACAAACAATTTGCATTCAGAATATTGCAAGTGATTGAAAACGCAAAAAAACAAGAGTGTAGCGATATGTACGAGGTAATTACCGATGAAGTTTGACGTAATACTCGCCTGTGGCGGTAGAGGAGATAGGTGCAATCTCGGATACAACAAACTCGCCTTTAATATAGGCGGAATAAGCGTGCTTGAAAAGACTCTGTCTTGCTTCTATCACGAGGATATAGAGAAAATTATCATATCGCATAATAAAAACGATATCGATTGGATAAAGTCTCTCCCCCTACCCGACAACGCTATTCTATGCCAAGGCGGCGATACTCGCTCTCAGTCTATTTCCAACGCGCTACAACTTGTCGAGAGCGAATACGTAATAATCCATGACGGCGCAAGACCTTTCCTTCCCCGTCAGTGTCTGCTTGACGGCATGAGCGACGCTACCCAATACGGCACGAGCGTACTATATACGCCTAGCGTAGATTCATTGAGAGTATTATCGGGAGAAACGTCACAACCCATTGACAGGTCAAGCGTAGTAAGAATACAGACTCCGCAGATATTCAAGACGGAAGAGATAAAGAAAGCGTACTCGCTTGCGGGCGAGAATATGCAATTCAGCGACGACGCTACGCTTTACGAACAGTACGTCAAGAAGAACGTACACCTCACGAAAGGAAGCGAAAGCAATATCAAGATTACCACGCAAGAGGACTGCAAAAAAGCAATAGGAAACGACTTACTCATCGGCAACGGCTGGGATACTCACCGACTTGACTTTAACAGGGACTTGATACTCGGCGGAATAAAGATACCGCACGACAAAGGTCTTGTCGCGCACAGCGACGGCGACGTGCTTATCCACGCGATTATGGACGCGATACTTTCGGCTATGCACGAGCGAGATATCGGCGTACTCTTCCCCGATACAGACGATAAGTATAAGAATATCAGCAGCGTAAAACTTCTTCAAGAGGTATTAAATCTTGTCAAATCGAAAGAACTTGCCGTAAAATCGGTAAGCGCGGTAGTTATGGCGCAAAAGCCAAAACTATCCCCTCACATTCCTATAATTCAAAACAACCTTGCAAAGATAATCGGAATTGACGACGACCTCGTAAGCATTTCCGCCACCACCACCGAAAAACTCGGTATGACCGGTCGCGAAGAAGGTATAAGCGTAAGTAGCGTTGCGGTGTTGTACAAAAATTAGTTTTCGCTTTTCTCTGCATCTGAAAGCACTTGCTTTCTCTCCGCAAGAAATTCTTTAAGACTTTTTATATATTTCTTAATAAGAATAATTTCAGAAAACACCAATACGGCAACTACTCCAAGTGAGATTATTGTCAATATAAGCGCGGGAAAAATCCTTGTGCTTTCCAACATAAAACTTGCCACGACGTATTTTGCCGAAGTGACGAAGATGAGCAAAGCCATTATTGCGACGGCAAGAACGCCCAACACACCTATTACGCTGAACGGCGTAACGAATAGCCATTGATATAAAAGCATATCTTTTTTTGCCTTGTCTTTACTCTTGTTTTCCATATAATAATTTTAGCATAGTATTTGCGATTTGAAAAGAGTTTTTTCGCTAGAATATAATGAACAAAAAAACCTCGTTCGGCGAAGAGTGAGATAGACAAAAAGATGCCGCTTTACTTTTGTCTAGATTCGCTCTTCAACGAACAATTATAAAATGCAACGCTATTGCTATCACTAATGCGAAAGCGAACAATCCGCCGGTAATTGCAAGATTTTGCTTGAAATTCTTGTTGGTCTTGAACAAGTACGCAATACCCAAACCTGCGTTGACGATAAGTCCGCCAAGACAAGACCCGAAAGAAATCGTATTGGATAGGAACAACTCCGTTATGATTACGCTTGACGCGCAATTGGGAATAAGTCCGACTAGCGTCACGATAATAGGTTGCAACACTCCGCTTTTGGACATAAACTCGGCAAGACGCTCCGCTCCGATAAAATATATCAACGTACCCATAATAAAATTGATTATGAATATGTAAGCCAAAATTTTGAGCGTATGCAAGAGCGGATGCACCAGATACTTCTTGACGTCGCTTTCCTTCTCGTCGTCGATATGATGTCCGCAACAACCCTTGTGTATATCTACTTCTTCGTCTTCCTCTTCGTGTTCATGCTCGTGGTCATGGTCGTGATCATGAGCATTTCCTTCATTCGCATTTACAAACACGTCGGCAGTCAAAGTCGATTGCTCTTCCTCGTGATCATGTTCGTGTTTATGCTCGTGTTCAACGGCTTGTCCGTCGTGGCTGTGAGAATTTTCCTCAGCGACTTGCTCAGTTTTCACTTTCTTCTTTTGAACGTTGTGTATAATCAAATCTACCGCGTAGCCTGCGATAAGCGCAAGAATGAGTTTTGCCCCGATTAGCATAAGAAGTTTTAACCAAACGCCTTTTTGATTGAGCGATGAAAAGAGTATCGGAAGGGCTTCGTCCGACGTCGCGATAAACACAGCAAGCAACGCGCCGACGGTGATTTGTCTTTTTGAATACAAATCGGACGCAAGCACGGAAAAACCGCACTGCGGAACAATACCGAAGCAAGAGCCTACGGCAACCGAATATTTAGATTTCAACTTCGAGTGCATTTTAGATGCGATTTTCTGCTCTACGAGTTCTATCAATATATAAAATATTAAAAGCACCCAAGAGAGTTTAAGCGTATCCAAAAATGCATCAAGCAACACTTCCCACATATTTATCCTTTTTATCCGAATACAAACATAACTTTCGTATATTCATATACCGCGCTGCTTTCAAATAAGAAATAACTCGTCACATTAATCTTCGGTCTATTAGATGGCAACAAACCTCTTCTATAATATAAAATATCCCAAGCGCTAGACAATAAATTGCTAATTACGTTAGACGTTATACCGCTTACAGCCACGCCGTCTATTTTAACGTTGGGGTTTATCATTACTTCGAAAGAACTTCCGTCAATCGCCAAAGCGTCGAAATTCACGTCAATATGGTCGAGCAAATAACTCAACTCCGCGTCGCTGTCGATATAAAAGTCCGCCGTATTGTTGTTAATTTCTATCTTGCTAGAGGAATAATAATTTTTTTCGTCAAACTTGGTGTCCGCCAAGTAGTATAGATAGTTTTGTCTGCCGTATCCGTCTCTCGTTCTATCCGCGTCAGTAAAGAGGAAATATTTATACAAAATATATTCGCTCAGGACGTTGTCAGGTCCTTGCGCGTACGCATTACCCCACGTTGCGTCGGTCAAATACCAATCTCCGCTCAACCGAATCTTATTCCAAGCGTGACCGCCGTCGAACCTCTCGCCCGTAACTCTAACGCAGTCAATACCCTCGATTGCGCACATTACAGAATAGGCTTTGGATATACCGTCGCATACCGCCGAGCCTCTCAATACCCCCTCTAAATAGAACGCGTCAAAAAGATACGTCGTATTGCTATCGGAAGCCAATTGTCCGATTTGCGTACTCGTATCGGGATAAGCGACCGCATTATCGTACTGCACGTTGAGGATTATCCACTCGAAGATTGCCCTTGCCTTATCCACGTCGCTCATAGTGTCATCGCAGATTTCACGCATAATGCTTCTGAATTGATTGTAAATGCTCTCCGCCTTAGAGCCTTCCTTTGGCAATGGACGGTAGCCGTGCGAGAGAATGTAGAAGAGTTGATTTGACGTCTCGACCTCAAAAGCGTCTTCCACAAAATCTATCGGAAATTTATCAAAGCCGTCGTCTCTTCCATTTGATTTAAGCGCGAAAATATTTCCTATCTGCGGAGTAAAGTCATCTTCATCCGTCGAGTACATCGACGCTTCTCTGCCATCCTTTACGTTGTCCTGTGTAAGGGCAATTTTAAAACCGCCGTTTTGGCATTCATAGCCTATCGCCGCCATTCTTGGATAAGTCGTCGCTATCAACGCATTGCTGATTTCATCTCTGATATCATCAGGCCTCGTCTTGTAAGTAATGGAGACGAATTCATTGACGTCAATAAGACGGTTATTTCTATCAATTCTGCTGACTATATTAAAATAACAGACGTAATCTATATACGCGACAAGTTCTTCAAATGAATCTATCGACACGTTATCGGACATAAACTCGTCCGCGTAGCCCAAAAATCCCGCGCGCAAGACTTCTTCCCACTGCGCGTAAACGACTAAGTTTTCATTGGGCATTTCGCGGAAAAAGTATCTTGTAGAATAATTGCCGTCGGCGTACCACACCAACTTATGTAACGCGCCGTCAATTTCTTTTGTCTGTGCATACTGCGAGTTCAGATACTCAACGTTTTCTTCGGGCATAAATAAATCAGTCGCTACTTCGTTTGCGCCGTCGGGCACACGGTATTCAATTGTCTTTGCGGTATAGTCTACAAACTTAGCGTAAAGATTGAGATTTCGCGAATAGCCTTCAAGACTTGTAATTCTCTCTTTATGCTCGCTATCTAAATACCAACCTGCGAATTGCATACCCGATAGTTTGGCGTCTTTTAAAGTGAAGTAATCTTCGACTGTATACTCGCTTAGATTGTTCGAATCGTTGGTCGCTCCGTCCAAATTATAAGTTATGTGATAAATCGTCGCGACGTAATTCGCCACGAATTCTCCGCTTGACGGCAAATTTGCAACATCGTCAAAATCGACAGGCTGTGAATCTAAAGTCCAATAGAGAAATTCATATCCCGTCTTTTCAACCGTCGGTGGCGTTATCAAATCCTTTGACGCGACTGCCTGCAAAGTTTCTCCGTCGACTTTATCCGCGCCGTTGACGTTGAACGTATACTGATATCCTATGTCAAACGTCGCGCTTACGCTTCCGATATAATCGCCCACGCCCACCGCTTTTACGCTTGCCTTACCGGCGTTTACGTTGTCGGAATAAGTGAGAGTATAATTTTCAGCGTCGACGATTTTATCTCTATGCTTGACGGTTACGCTCGGCTTGATTTCCTCGCCTGTGTAAACGTAGAACGTATTTTCAAATACTATTTCGCTGTCGCTGTCGAGATTTATTTTGCCCAAAGGTGAAGAAAAATCAAAGCAGGCGCCCATTAGTACGAGCGTCGCCAATAGAATAACAAATATTAAGCTGAATAATATTTTTTTGTTGCTCTTCATTCTTACCCTTTGTCTTTAATTCTTTTTAGGAAGATATGCGACCACTCTGTATATGGGCATATCCATTTGAGCAAATTTGAGTTCGTGCTCCGTCATAATATTGTCTATGCAGTCGGAATTCAGCAGGTCAAGGCTTACGTCTTTGAGATGAAAACCGCTTTGCGAGTATTCGGCTATCGAGAACTCAAACAGCGACTTGCTGTCCGTCTTTTGATGAATCTCCCCGCCGTCCGTGAGAAGTCTGGAATATATCTCCAAAAACTTTCTATGCGTAAGCCTCTGCTTTTCGTACCCCTTTTGCGGAAGAGGCGTGGAAAAATTGAGATAGATTTTCGACACGCTGTGATTTGGAAAATAACTCTCCAAGCACTCCGCTCTGATTATCATAAATCTTACGTTGGGGATATTGAACTTTTTTGCCTTCTCGCACGCTTCGACGATGACGTTGGACAACATCTCTATCGCGATATAATTGACGTTTGGATTTTTGGTAGCAAGTTCGCAAATAAACTGACCTTTACCGCAACCGATTTCCAACTCAACGGGATTGTCGTTGCCAAACGTCTTGACAAAGTCTATATAGTCCTTTTTCTCGACGGAAGTCTTCATATTCAAATCGAGTATCGTGCGCTCGATAATATAATCGTTGACCGCAGCCAAACGCTCGTCTAGATTATGCTTTCTTCTCATTCGCATACGCCAAAACTTCTCCGTCGAATTTATAATACTATTCTATCATTAAAAAGTTACGTTTGTCTATATCTTTTATTATATATAAAAAAGTAAAATTTTGCTACTTCCGCTTGTTATCTCTCTATTTGCATAGTGAAAGTATATTCGAATACCTCGCCCGCTTTGATAGAATTGACACGCTCTTTTTCCTTGATTTCTCTCTTTGGCTCGACTGCGTCGGGAATTCCCCACCACGGCTCTACGCAAATATACTCTCCTTTGTCGGGATGCGACCAAAAGGCAAGCATAGGCGGATTGTTAAGCGTAAATCCAATCTTTATGCCATCCCCTCTTACTACCTTGATTTCGTCGAACTTCTCGTCGGTGAGTATCAAAGTCTTATATTCCCGCATAAGCGCCTTGTCGCAATACAGTCTGTCAAATCCGTCGATATCTCCCAAATGCGTAATCAAATGACCGACTTCGTTGAGGTAATAATTCTTGGGGCGCATAAAGCGAGGGAACTGAATGTAATTTTCCGACGTGTCGCAATCGCCCTTTGCCGTCAACGCTATTGCGGGATGCCCGCCGAGCATAAAGTACATATCTTTATCGTCGACGTTGGTCAATTTCATAGTCTTTATATACTTATCCCCGACGACTTCGTGGATTACTCTCAAATCGAATTTGTAGGGATAATACTTCAAGGTATCCTCGTTCCAAGTGAATTTATGCTCTACCTTGCTTGGGCTAATCTCGCTTATCTCAAAAGCGTGGTCTACGCACAAGCCGTGCAACGGCATTGGATAGCGCACTCCGTCGACGGTATAGTACTCGTCTTTCAGCCTTGCGACGAATGGAAAAATAGTCACGTCCTTGCCCGTCCAACTATCCTCGCTGCCTTGCCAAAGAAGTTCCATTCCTCTTTGCAAGTCGAGTACGCTTTCGAGCGTACTTCCGACTTCGTTGACTTCTATGCTAAGCGAATTTGATTTAATAATACTCATATTTTCTATTCCCCTTTCTATTTACCGAAGATTTCCTCGGCAAGTTTTTTGAATGACGGCAGACTCGCCTTTATCATATCGTAGCTTACGCAGTACGCAATTCTGACATACCCTTCGCACGCGAAACTCTTTCCGCCGACGAGAAGAATATTGTACGACTTCGCCTTTGCGACGAATTCGCTTTCCTCAATCGGACTTTTGACGAACATATAGAACGCGCCTTGCGGTCGCACGCACTCAAAGCCGTATTCGCTCAATGACGAATACAAAAGCTGTCTATTCTTATCGTATGCGGATACGTCCGTCTTTTCGTCAACACACTTTTCTACCGCAAGTTGTTGAAGCGACGGCGCGTTGACAAAGCCGAGAATCCTCGTTGCGACGTTGCACGCGGAAACCAACTCTTCAAATCCGTCCGCCTCGCTCGGTATCGCCAAATAACCTATTCTTTCACCGGGCAACGAAAGCGATTTGGAGTAAGAATAACCGATAATCGTATTTGCGTAAAAATCGGGAATAAACGGAACTTTTTCGTTATCATACGCGAGTTCTCTGTACGGCTCGTCGGAAATGAGATATATCACGCTCGAAAATTCCTTGCTCTTTTTTGTGAGTATTTCGCTCATCTTACGCAAAGTATTTTCGTCGTAAATTACGCCTGTCGGATTGTTGGGAGTATTGATAATTACCGCTCTCGTATTGGAGTTGATAGCCTTTTCAAATGCGCCCATGTCAGGTTGGAACGTCGGCGGATTTGGCGGCACTACCGTGACTTTGCCGTCGACGTTGGCTATATAGTTGTTGTATTCGCCGAAGTACGGCGCGATTACGACGACTTCCTCTCCCGCGTTGACAATAGCTTTCAACGCCACGTTGAGTCCGCCTGCCGCTCCCACGGTCATCACAATATTGTCGGCTGAGAAGTTTGCTCCGTATCTTTTGTTGAGATTATCAGCCACAGCCTTTCGCGTACTTACGTAACCGCTGTTGCTCATATATCCGTGCAAGGTCAACGGGTCAACGCTGTCGACGATTTCCTTGATTGCAAAATTTACCGTTTGCGGCGCAGGTACGCTCGGATTGCCCAAAGAAAAGTCGTAGACGTTTTCCTTGCCGTAAATATCTGCAAGTCGCTTGCCTTCTTCAAACATAGCGCGAATCGCCGAACCTGATTTCATAATATTTTTCATTTTTTCGGATATCATAAACTACCTCTTTATATCGTATACACAGTTTTGTATTTTACCCTCTAAATATGACTTGACGTTGTCAATAGCAATTCTCATAAGCCTCGTTCTCGCTTGAATCGAAGCCCACGCTATATGAGGCGTGATATAGCATCTCGGCGCGCCGATTAGCGGATTGTCTTTGGGCGGTTCGTTCGACAGCACGTCCGCGCCGTAACCGCCTATCTTGCCGCTGTCAAGTCCCTGTCGCAAAGCAACTTCGTCAACCACTCCGCCCCTTGCGGTATTGAGTATTATTACGCCTTCTTTCATCTTGGCTATTGCCCTGCCGTCAATCATCTTGTCGCTATCTTTATTCATAGGACAATGCAGACTTATTACGTCGCTTTGAGCAAAAAGCGTGTCAAGACTTACGCTTTGCGCGACGCCGTCACCAGTGAATGGCGTACGTCTCGTGGCAATTACCTTCATTCCCAACGCGCTTGCTATCTTCGCCACTTCTTTGGCGATTGAGCCGTAGCCTATCAAGCCAATCGTCTTGCCGTCAAGTTCTATTATATCTTGCACGCGATAGCAAAAGTCCTTGCACTTTTCCCAATCGCCGTTTACTACCGAAGCGTTGTGCTTGCCGACCGCCATAGTCAGTTCCAACATTAAGGCAATCGTCAGTTGCGCGACTGATTTAGTCGAATAGTCGGGTATATTGCATACGGGGATGTTCTTGGATTTGGCGTAGTCCAAATCGACGATATTATACCCCGTCGAAAGCAAGCCGATATACTTGAGATTGGGTATTTTCTCCAACAACTCTTTGTCCAACACGACTTTGTTGGAAATAAGTATTTCCGCGTCTTTGGCGCGCTCCAATCGCTGTTCGGGCAAGGTCCTTTCGTAGTAGGTCAATTCGCCCAACTCGGCAAGTTCGCCCCAACTCAAAGTCCCCTCGTCAGTAGTATATCCGTCAAGAATAACAATCCTCATTTATTTTCTCAACCCCTTTGGATAATGATTTTTCGCATAACTTCCATCGCATTTGCACCAACCGAGCGTGATTCCCTCGTACACGGCAAGCGCCCAGCCCTTTTCTCCGTCGCAAATCAAAGTCTGTCCGCCGATATACTTTATCGCGTCTTCCTCTGTTAAATTGATTACTCTCTTCGCCTCGCTGGGTTTGAGCGCAAGCGCAAGCGAGTGCGACGGCTCGAATCTGTTCTTGACGACAATTCCCAAATGCAGTCCTGCCCTCTCGACTTTGAGCCTGTCAAGTCGCGGCGTACCCTTTGGCATTGCGTACAAATTATCCCCAAAGGCAAGGTCGGCGACGAAATTAGTCGATAAGTTTTCTTTTTGCCATTCGCTATACGTCTTGACTTGCGATTGACTTATCTTTGAAGATTGCAAAGAATATTTGACCGCGTCTGCCTGTCCGCTTCTTTGAAGTATAGCGAAGAAATGTCCTTCGCCGTCGAACTTATGCGGAAAAATTCTATTCGTTTTTGCAAGCATATCGTTATGCGCTCCGCCCTCTATTGAAAAGCCGTGACAAAACTCATATTTTGACTGTAATACTTCAAAGTCGGGATATTTGCTCAAAAACTCGTCGACGACTTCCTCGTTCTCTTCTTTGGAGAAAGTGCAAGTCGAGTATACGATTCTACCGCCGGGCTTGAGCATCTTGATTGCATCATCCAAAATATCGAGTTGTCTTGCCTTGCAAAGTCTTACGTTGCCTTCCGACCATTCGTCGATTGCAAGTTGGTTTTTCCTGAACATTCCCTCGCCCGAGCAAGGCGCGTCTACCAAAATTCTGTCGAATATTCCGACAAATCTCTCTGCAAGCGACTTAGGACTTTCATTCGTCACGATACAGTTTTTTATCCCCAACCTCTCGATATTTTGCGAGAGTATTTTCGCCCTTGACGGAATTATCTCGTTGCTGATTAGCAAGCCGTTTTCACCGAGCAAACATGCGATTTGAGTACTCTTTCCCCCCGGCGCGGCGCATAAGTCTAGGATAATTTCACCTTCTTGCACGTCGAGATTTTCAGCCACCGCCATTGCGCTCGGCTCTTGAATATAGTACGCTCCGCCCTCGTGCAACACGCTCTTCCCCGGACGTTCTTCACCGTTGAAATAGTAGCCTTGTCTGCACCACGGAACAGGTCTAAGTGAAAAAGCATTTTTGACAACTTCGCCGTCGGTTTTGAGAGTATTTATCCTCAGCGCCTGAAACTTTTCTTTGTCGAAGCTCTTGGCGAATTCTTCAAATTCGTCACCCAGCATACTTTTCATTCGCGCGGAAAAATCTTTTGGTAAGTCGAGCATATTCCCTCTTCACAAAACTTTATCAAAAAAATTATACCATACATAAATAATATATTGCAATATATTATTTCTTACTTTCCTCTATCGGCTTGCCCTCTTCGTCAATCTTGCCGANGCGGTNNAAATAATCCTTCTCGGCAAACGCCAACAAAATACCGTAGTACAAAATGACGTTTTGACAAATCATNACGACGTCGACCATTCCCGCTGCCAATATTCCCAAAATGGCTATTCCGATAAAAAGCCTTGCCATTGTCGGCTTTTTGAAAANCATAATTATTGTCTGAACGCGATGCAATAGGTACGTCAAAAGTCCGACTATTCCGCACGTAGCGAGCAACTGCAAAATCGTGTTGTGCGCCCAAAAATAATTTGACGGCTCTTCTCCAAACTTGAAGTATAGACCCGAACCGAACACGGGTGATTGTTTAAAGCCTTCCCAAGCGATTTCCCACAGCCTAAACCGNCCTCTATCGCTTGTGCCGTTGATTATGTAAATATTGAATTTTTCNTGCAACCAATCCTTAAACCAAATTGCCAAGATAGTAAGGGTGATGACGATTACGCCTACGCAAATCCAAATCCCCAACTTCTTGCGAGCCTTAATGCAAAGGAAAATCGAACCGACTGCGTACATAGGAATAGCAACGACCAAAGAGCCTCTTGCGTANGTAAAGAAGATTGCCAACACCATTACGCTTGCGCCCAAATAGTATACAAATCCGTACTTCTCCTTATAGGCAAGCCAAAAGGCAAACGGCAAAGCGAGCAACGTCGTAAATGCAATCGAGTTGCTGTTGCCCCATCCCAAAAGAATGTCATTCTTGTTGCTCAATACGCCATGCAATTCGGGATTGCGAATATATAGACATGCAAGCTCGATAGAAATCAATAGCCCCATCACGAACATACATCTTGCCAAATAGCGCATTGACTCGCCGTCTTTCCACTTCACCNTATGGAATATTATCAAATANAANAGATAAAATAAAGCGGCAAATGAAAATCCGTACGCCATATTTTTGAAAGTATACCCCTTAGAGAAAANGCCGTTGATAAGGTACGCCACTGCAAACGCAGCCAATCCCAAAGTCAAATAAGTGCGACGCGCGAAATTCTTATACTGCTTATAATATACCAAATGAAANATAAAAGCGACGGCGAACANCACTCCCACAATCGCNAGGTTGACGATATAAGGCTTCGTCTGCCAAACGCCGACGTCCGACCACGAAATCGCGCCGTGTCCGCAAGACACCAAAAAATATCCCAANAGTACGGTCGGAACNAGAGGCAACGCGTCCTCTTGCATTACNAGCGAAAAAACAGTCGCGAGTACTATCAGCCATATCGCGACCAATTCTATTCCTGCCAAATGGGATATCAACGCCACAAGCGCCAAGCACAAAACGTACCAAAATGAGCGTTGAAATTCGCATACTTTCGCTATGACGGTGTTTGTTCTAAAATTTTCAAATGCTTGTATCATTCGCTTCTTCTCCTAAACGAAACGTCACACACTTCACACTCTAAATAATTATAATAACAAATGGAGATAAATGCAAGCAAATCATTATCTATTCTATCNAAATTACAAAGATATTACTCTGTCGCTTTGATTTCCTGTGATTGCTCGGTTGAGTTGTTTTGATTGACNGGTCTTTTTGATTTGGGAATTCCATAGCCTCTAATTCTTCCAAGACTCCACGTATTGACCTCTTCGTAAAGTTTTGGGTCTATACCNAGCAATTCNAAAATACTCCTNTCGTCCAAGACTTGAATAGAGCTGTTNGCCAATTCATTGACGTTTTGCGTGCGTTTGCAGGTATCGCCGTAAGCAAGGAAATACTGCATTTTGCCAAGTTTTGTNGTATAATTGCCCGCTTGCCGTCTTAGCGAGTTGACGAGAAATAGCGCTTGCTTGTACTTGTCTTTTTCAAAGTCGAGAGAAAAACTGAAAGTCTTGTTTTTGACCTTGCTCTTACTCATCAAGCGACGGTCAGGCTTGACAAATCTTGCGTAATCAATGAGTTTTTTGGAATAAGAAATCGTAATGTAATGATTGACGCAAGCGCCGTTTTCAATCGAATAATAGCAGTTGGGACACCTTTCCAACAACTCGTCCATACTCGAATGCAATTCCTCGCAAAGTTTTTTTGCCACGCGCATTGTAAGGTATGCGTCGTAGTCGCTTCTATGCAAATTTTCCACTTCAATTTGAAAACTCTCGCAAATCTTGCCAAGAGCATTGATATTGCTTTCAGGCATAAAATGTTTGTGCAAAATCTGCGTGTCGTACGCCTTAAAATTGAAATAAGGCTTTTTGTATCNCCCGCATTCGGACAGCAAAAAGTTGATGTCGTTGTTGACCGAATGTCCGAAGATGATGACGTCGGGACTTTCCAACAATTCTTTTATTCTGTCGTAGAAGAAGTCGAATTTGGGCGACTTCTTGAACTCTTCTTTATCGTAACCGAGGACGATTACTTCCTGCCCTTTTCGCGTCAAATGAAACTTGCTTGCAGGGTTTATCAAGATATCTTTNTGCTCGATGATATTAAAATCCATATCGGCAAGTACGTAGCCAANACTACATATCTTGCCTTGTCCGTTAAAGCAATTCGCGCATTCTATATCAAAGAACAAATAATTCATCTACGACCTTTTCCGCTGTATTTTACAATANNTTTCTNTATNATTACAATAATTCNATGCCCTCTTTGCGGCACTTTTCAAGTTCGCTTTCGCTCCAAATAGACGGCTGAACCTCGCCTATATGACGCTTNCCGAGNATAAACATACAAAGTCTTGACTGACCNATACCGCCGCCGATTGAAAGAGGAAGTTCGCCATCAACCAACGCTTTGTGGAACGGCAAGGACAATCTGTCCATAGCGTTTTCCGCTTCNAGNTGTTTGAGCATAGATTCTCTGTCTACTCTTATGCCCATTGAGGAGAGTTCAAGTCCTCTGCCGATAGCGGGATTGTTGACGAAAATATCTCCNTTCAAATCCCAATCGTCGTAGTCGGGCGCTCTGCCGTCGTGCTTCTTACCGCTTTTGAGCAATCCGCCGATTTGCATAATAAAGACTGCTCCGTACTCTTGCGAAGCCTTGTTTTCTCTCTCTTGAGGGGTAAGATTGGGGTACTTATCTTCCAACTCTTGCGTGGTAACAAAAGTAATTTTGTCNGGCAAATTTGCCTTGTCAAGAGAGTATTTTTCTCTCACGCTGTCGGTAGTNCTTTTAATGACTTTATAGATACTCGATACCGTATTTTTGAGATAATCAATGGTTCTCTGCTCTTTNGAAATGACCTTTTCCCAATCCCATTGGTCTACGTAAATCGAATGGATATTGTCGACAACCTCATCTCTTCTGATTGCGTTCATATCCGTATAAAGACCTTTNCCCATCTCNAANGAATACTTTTTGAGAGCGAATCTCTTCCATTTGGCAAGACTATGTACGACCTCGGCAATCTTGCCGCTTTCCTTAATGTCGAAAGACACGGGACGCTCAACTCCGTTGAGGTTGTCGTTGAGACCGCTTTCGCTGAGTACGAACAACGGCGCGGATACTCTGCTCAAAGANAGTTCTTTGGCGAGCGCGTCAATAAACGTATCTTTGCAGTCCTTGATAGCCTTTTGCGTCTCTAATAAACTCAATTTTTTCATATATACCACCTTTTACTTCCTTATTAAATTATTGATTTTTCTATAAANTCTTCCATCAGCGCTTTGAATTTCNTGCCNTCGCAAGTGCGGATATACAGATAATAATATACGCCCTTTCGCTCGAACCACACGTTGTAGTGNAATCTCGAAAATCTTCCGCTTGCNTGGGTATANTCGATTATTATATCNCCGACCTTTGCTTTGACAANGTCGCTTTGCTTTTTGCGAATATCTTCNAAGNATTCTTTGACGCTNNCGTCGATTATTACGTATTCNTCTATATCCTCGTTGCCCCACATNCANGNAAGTTTTTCGCGNATATANACCAATCTTNCCGTCGANTTCNCCCTTTGCGCACTCAAANGANGTGACGTTGGGCGGGTCNAATAGGATATANTCGCTTCCCAACCCCGCGTTGTGCTTGGATATCGANGNATANTTGCTCTCTTTGACGCNTCTTGGCTTGGAAAAGAGTTTATTTGCCATAACTGTCCTTCAATCCCGTGATAAGATTGAATTCGTATTTTCCATCTTTACCGTAGCCCTTTACCGCGCTGAAATATCCCATACGCATAAACTGGAATCTGTCGTATTCNTTTACGCTAGCGAGGAAACTCTCGCCCTTTGCNTTGGGATATACNATATGGCTGTTGGGCGTAAGTCTGTCGTTGAAATCGCCGTCGCCGTCAAGAAGCAAATAGTCGAATTCGTGCAAAGTNAAGTCTATGCAATCCTTTGCGTTGACCCACTGAATTACGCCTTTGACCTTGATGCCCGCGTTTACTCCNCCGCTGATTGAGTCGGGAATATAGTTGCANGTTACGCTGACTACGTTGCCGTCCTTATCGCATTCGTGAGATACGTATTCGAGAATATAACTGCCTTTNAGACGCACCTTTCCGCCCGGGACAAGTCGCTTATACTTTGGCGGCGGCTCAACNGCGAAGTCTTCTCTNTCGATATAAAGCGTGTCGCTGAAAGTGACTTTGTGATAGGTCTTGTCTTCGGCGTTGGGATTGTTCTCGATTTGGTACTCCTCGTCCTCTTTTGCATTGGCGACAATCAATTTAATCGGGTCTTTTACGACCATCATTCTATCTGCGTTTTGGTTGAGATAATCTCTCACAAAATGCTCCAACATATTGACGTCGACTTCGCTTTGGCTTTTGGATACGCCGATTTCCTGACAGAATCTGCGAATAGCCTCAGGCGGATAACCTCTCTCTCTCATACCCGAAAGCGTAGGCATTCTCGGGTCTGACCAACCGCTTACCTTGCCTTCGTCGACGAGTTTTTTCAAATACCTCTTGGACATAATCGTCCTCGTCATGCCCAATCTTGCGAATTCTATCTGTCTTGGGAAATCGCCAAAACCGCAATTTATTTTTACCCAATCGTAAAGCGGTCTGTGGTCCTCAAATTCAAGCGTGCATATACTGTGCGTGATACCCTCGAAAGCGTCTTCGAGCGGATGCGCAAAGTCGTACATTGGGTAGATGCACCACGCGTCGCCCGTGCGGTGATGAGTGGCTCTAAGCACTCTATAAATGACAGGGTCGCGCATATTGATATTCGGACTTGCCATATCTATTTTTGCTCTCAAAACTTTAGACCCGTCGGGATACTTGCCCTCTTTCATTTCTTCGAAAAGTCGCAAGTTCTCCTCGATTGTTCTATTACGCCACGGACTTTCCTCGCCGGGTTGAGTAAGCGTACCTCTGGTCGCCTTGATTTGCTCCGCGTTGTAGTCGCACACGTACGCCAAACCTTTTTTGATAAGTCCTACGGCGCAGTCGTACATTCTGTCAAAGTAATCGGAAGCGTAAAGTTCCTCATCCCATTCGAAGCCAAGCCACTTGATGTCTTCTTTGATTGAGTTGACGTACTCTATATCTTCCTTGCTCGGATTTGTGTCGTCGTAGCGAAGATTGCATTTGCCGTTGTACTTTTCTTTCATACCGAAGTTGATGCACAAGGATTTTGCGTGTCCTATGTGCAAATAACCGTTCGGCTCAGGAGGGAAACGAGTGATAATCTCGTTTATCTTGCCCGACGCTAAGTCTTCGTTGATAAATTCTTCAATAAAGTTTGTTGATTTAATCTCTTCCATATATATTCCTTTGACTTGATATTTATATTAGAACAATCCTCTGATTTCTTGCGTTTCGTCGTCGATTGTCATACCGAGCGCGCTCGGGCGTTTGCTAAGACCGGGCATAAGCATAATATTTCCGCATACCGCGACCAAAAATCCTGCGCCGCCTCTTATTTCAATGTCTCTCACTTTCATTGTAAAGCCCGTCGGTCTGCCCAACTTCGTCGCGTCGTCGGAGAAAGAATACTGCGTCTTTGCGATACAAACGGGCAGATTGCTTTTGCCCAATTTTTCTATTTGAGCAAGGCTTTCCTTCGCCTGCTCGCTGAATTCCACTTTGCTTGCTCCGTAAACTTTGCTTGCCACCGCAAAAATCTTCTCTTCAACGCTCATGTTAAGATCGTAAGCAAAATTCAAAGTCGACGGCTTGTCAAGAGCGGACAATACGGCTTTTGCAAGTTCAATCGAACCTTCTCCGCCTTTTGCCCAACATTCGCACAACGCGCAAGGCACGTTTTCTTTCGCGCACGCGTCCTCTATCATTTGGATTTCCCTGTCGGTATCGGTAATAAATTTATTGACCGCAACGACAACGTTCACGCCGTAGACCTCTTTGAGATTGCGTATATGTCCAATAAGATTGGGCATACCCTTTTCGAGCGCGACAAGGTTTTCTTTCGCTCCGTCTTCTTTTGCGATACCGCCGTTGTATTTAAGAGCGCGAGCGGTTGCGACAAGTACGACCGCCTTAGGTCTTATGCCCGCAACTCTGCACTTGATGTCAAGAAATTTTTCCGCGCCGAGATCTGCGCCAAAGCCCGCTTCCGTGATGACGTAATCGGCTAGGCTCATAGCAAGTCGTGTTGCAATAATCGAATTGCAGCCGTGAGCGATATTTGCAAACGGTCCGCCGTGCACTATCGCAGGCGTGCCCTCTAAGGTCTGAACAAGATTTGGTTTCAACGCGTCTTTGAGCGTAATCGCTACCGCGTCGACGCCGCCGAGTCTCGCGCAAGTGACAGCGTCACCCTTTTTATCGTAAGCGATAATTATATCGCCTATTCTCTTTTTGAGGTCTTTGATATCGCTTGCCAAGCAAAGTATCGCCATAATCTCCGAAGCCGCCGTGATATTGAATCCGTCATGTCTTGGCACTCCGTTCTTCTCTCCGCCGAGAGCGACTTCTATTGAACGCAAGGCTCTGTCGTTCATGTCCATACAGCGTTTCCACACAACCTTATCGGGGTCGATATTAAGTTCGTTGCCCTGCATAATATGGTTGTCAATCAAAGCGGAAATAAGATTGTTGGCTGTCGTGATTGCGTGAATGTCGCCCGTGAAATGAAGATTGATGTCTTCCATAGGCGCGATTTGAGCCATACCGCCGCCCGTCGCTCCGCCTTTGATACCGAATACAGGTCCGAGCGAAGGCTCTCTCAAAGCAAGACAAACATTTTTGCCGAGTTTACTCATACCGTCGGCAAGCCCGATTGAAGTCGTCGTCTTTCCCTCGCCGAAAGCCGTGGGATTGATAGCCGTGACCAAGACAAGATTATCCGTCTTCGGCGACGGCTTTTTGGCAATCTTCGCCTTGTAGTTGCCGTAGGCTTCAAGTTCGTTTTCATTCAAATTGAGTTTTTCCGCAATCTTGCGAATAGGCAATAATGGGGCGCTGTTTGCAATTTCAATATCGCTTTTCATAAAACCTCACGAATATTTTATAATATATATTTAATTTTATAATTATTACTCAACAAAGTCAAGTCCTTTTATTGTGTAAAGTAAAACGGCGAACTTTCGTCCGCCGTTTGTTACGTCATCTCCTCCCGCTCTCGAGAAATATAAATTATATTCTAGTTGGAAAGCCACTTTAATATTGGCGCGTGGTGAGCGCTAAGAATCCAAATCTCAGACGACCAATTCGGATATATTCCATTCATGTTTGTTTTACTATTCCCCTCGTGATAACGTGAATTATAGCCTGCCAACTCAACGGTATCATTCCAATAAGATTCTTCTACACTTATTCTTGTGTAAATTTGGTTAGCTATGTCTCCTACTAGACCGCCTACACCCCACCAACCTAAGGCAGCATTTTTTTCTTGAATTATTCTTACAACTGAATTGTTGTAACATTTGCTAACTTTCAAGTCAAAAGAATTATGTCCTTGAGCTTGTCCTATGATTCCACCGGCTGAGCGCCCACCCCATATATAACTGGTGCAAGACTTTATTTCACCCACGTTATAGCAATTCGAAATAGTAATTTTCATTTCCGAAGGTATGGCATAACCAACGATTCCACCTGCTCGAGAATTCCAAGCATGGCTCTCTACAAGAGCCGCATTTACACACTGTTCAATACTACCACCGTTAAATTGTCCTATTACACCGCCAATATAATCATCACCTATACCATCTGCCATAATAATGCTACCGCTGACTGCAATCTGCGAAATTCCTACCCTTCCTTGCGTTAATCCCGCTAAGCCGCCTACAATAGCCTTATTATCTCCGCTCTTATCACTAATATTTACATCCAAATATAGATGTTTAACGCTTGCATTATTTAACTTACTGAATAATCCACCATAATTAACGCCACTGTTACCAATTGTTTGGTAGAAAGTTATTGTTTTTCCATTACCATCCAAATTTCCGGTAAATTCAAACGGATCATTCCACACCCCTAAGTCCAAATTGTTTTCCAACTTATAATAAACATATTTTGAAGTATTATTTCTTAGATTTAAGAATTCCTCTTCGTTCTTTATAATAAATGGACGCTCTTTTGATCCGTCATTCTCTACGGTTGGCGGATTAGACTCTGTATTTGATCCGTTTCCCTCTCCAATTGGCGGTTTCTGCTCTGTATTTGACCCATTTTCCTCTCCGGTTGGCGGATTGATTTCTAAATCGGAAGGAAGATATTTTTCAATATTTATCTCAGTAATTGGCTCCAATTGGTATTCTTCTTTTATATTAAAAGCAGTAGAATCGGAAGAAAACATTTTTACTCCACCCTTATTGTTAGCAATCTCTGCTACAAAGTATGAAGTATAGAATTCCCTGCTATTGGTATTGTATGCAACAATTTGATAAACCTCTATATCCGCAACCAAAGCCAAAACATACCAGTATTTTTCTTCATATTTAGACATATCATATTCCCAAGTAGCCGAATTTGTTGTTTCGATAATTTGAGAAACATTGTAGGATTCGGTAGTTTGATCCGTTACGCTTTTTGCTATTTCTTCTGACATACCAGCAGAAATTTCATATCCTGCTTCGGTTGCTATTGCGCATGTCTGAGATACTCCTGCCTTTGATTCTACTATACCTACGTTAACCCCTACTTCAGCGGATACTGTTGAACTAAGACTTGTACCGATTTTCCAAGATAATGTAGATTCTACTGACGTTGTGAAACTTGTACTTTTGGTAGTAGAAATAGAATTACTGATTCCCTTTGCTATTGTTTCTGACTTAACCTCTTGTTGCGTAAAAGTATATTTGGATAATCCTTGGTCATTATACATAGCAGTAGAAACAGTCTGTATGAAACAATTCTTAATTTTACCTATGTTGAACTCTAAGTACATTAAATCACCGTCTTTTTGAGAATTGACAAGTTTTGCCTGCACTGTTTTCTTGCCTAAACCGTCTAAAACTTCGGTTGTCGCTTGTTCAACAACTGTACTCGATAAATATGCCGTATCGGAATGCATAATAATTTTGTCATCATTAGAATTAGGCGCGCAAGCCGTAAACACAAAGAGCATAGTTAATACGCTCACAATGAAAATAAAAATAACTTTTGTTCTTCTTCTCATTTTTCTTTCTCCTTAAAATGTTTATTATGACTTGATCAACTGTATAGTTGAAATGAAGGGATATTGGTACTTTATGTTTTAACTATTATTGCTTGTATTAAACCTAAATGGCGGTTCCTCCAATATAGTTCAAATGCTATTGGATCTGTTATATCAATTTCGCCTATTTCGGGATATAATATATTGCCTTCATAATAATAATACCAATTAGTAGTGTTGAATATTATGCTTTCCAAACTGTTACAGTAATAGAATGCACTCTCACCTATGAATACTACACCACTTGGTATCTC
>JAAVHS010000022.1 GCA_014799575.1 Clostridiales bacterium
ACGACGTTGCCCGTGTAGAAGGCAGAACTTTCATTTGCTCGCGCAAGGAAGAAGATTGCGGTCCTACCAACAACTGGTGGAAACCGTCCGAGGCGTACGCTAAGTTGGAGAGCATTCTCAAAGGCGCATACAAGGGTCGTACTATGTACGTTATTCCTTTCTCTATGGGTCCTGTCGGCGGTCCTATCTCCAAGATCGGTATCGAAATCACCGACTCTATCTACGTAGTACTCAACATGAGAATTATGACCAGAGTAGGCAACAACGTTCTCGACGCTTTGGGCGATAGCAACGACTTCGTAAGAGGTACGCACGCTAAATGCGACGTTGACCCCGAAGAGAGATATATTTGTCAATTCCCTGAAGACAACGCTATTATTTCCGTAAACAGCGCTTACGGCGGCAACGTATTGCTCGGCAAGAAGTGCTTTGCTCTTAGAATCGCTTCTTATCAAGGTAAAAACGAAATGTGGATGGCAGAGCATATGCTCATCTTGGGTATCGAAAAGCCCAACAAAGAGACCGTTTATATGTGCGCGGCGTTCCCATCTGCTTGCGGAAAGACCAACCTCGCAATGCTTATCCCGCCTGAGGGTTACAGAAAGAACGGATACAAGGTATTCACCGTCGGCGACGATATCGCTTGGATAAAGAAAGGACCGGACGGAAGATTGTACGCAATCAACCCCGAAAACGGATTCTTCGGCGTTGCTCCGGGCACGAACTCCAAATCCAACTTCAACGCGCTCGCTTCGACGAGAAAGAATACTATCTTCACCAACGTGGCTCTCAATCCCGAGACCAACGAAGTATGGTGGGAAGCTCTTGAAAAAGACGCTGCAGACAAGAAGAAACCTGCTTTCCTTATCGACTGGACGGGCAAAGACTGGACGCCTGACACCGTTGACGCAGAGGGCAAGCCTGTCAAAGCGGCTCATCCGAATTCCAGATTTACCGCTCCCGCAAAGAACTGTCCTTGCATTTCTCCTGAATTTGAGAACGGAGCAGGCGTACCTATCAGCGCAATCATCTTCGGCGGACGTCGTCCATCTACCGTTCCGCTCGTATATCAAGCAAGAAGCTGGGAAAACGGCGTATTTATCGGCTCGATTATGGGTAGTGAAACGACCGCTGCCGCTACCGGCGCAGTCGGCGTAGTAAGACGTGACCCGATGGCTATGCGTCCGTTCTGCGGATATCACATGGGCGATTACTTCCAACACTGGCTCGACATGGGCAAGTCGGTTGACGTTGACAAACAACCTAAGTTCTTCAACGTAAACTGGTTCAGAGTAGACGAAGAAGGCAACTTCATTTGGCCGGGATTTGGCGACAATATGCGCGTACTCGACTGGATGCTTAAGAGAATTGCCGGCGAAGTTGACGCTGTTGAGACTCCTATCGGTTTCGTACCTAAGGCTGAGGACATCAATATCGAAGGACTTGACGACTTCTCGCTCGACACTTTGAAGGGTATCCTTAAAGTCGACAAGGACGCTTGGAACGTAGAGGCTGACGGAATTAAAGAATTCTATAAGTCTTTCGGCGACAAGTTGCCTAAGGAACTTGCTAAGCAAGCTGACGATTTGAAGGCTAGACTTAAATAATCGACGTTAAAATTATTAAAAGGGACTTGAAAATCAAGTCCCTTTTTTCTATACTTTCTACTTCATCAATTTTCACTCTTCACTAATTATAAATCTATATTTTTCATACTTTTTACATAGATTTGACATAACTTTCGACTTTACGAAAATTATACTTTTCTAGGCAAAATTAGTGTCTATTGAACATTTACATTTGAAGTTTTTAATGCTATATTTATATTGTAAATATAAGATGAGGAGCGCGTTTATGAAAAAGCGAATGGATGGGTTTGCAAAGTTTATCACAAGGCACAAAATGCTTGTTCTCTCGCTTGCGCTTTTGATTACGGTGCTTTCGCTTATCGCGTTCACTTTCGTTCACGTTAATTCCAATATTTTCGATTATCTTCCCGACGATATGACTATGAGTCAAGGTTTGGATTATATAAAGACTGCTTTCGGTATGGAGGGCGACGCAATCGTCGGCGTAAGCGGTATTACTTATTCTCAGTTGAAGAGTAAAATCGGCGAGGTAGAGAAACTCAAAGGCATCAGCAAAGGCGGAGTGTTATGGTTGGGCTCTATGTATGAGATGCGAAATCTCGATATTGCCGATATGCTTGATGAATACACGGACAATAGAGCTGTCAAAGATATGGTCGAGGGCATGCTCAACGAATACGGATATTCGCTTAATTACGGCAATCAGTACGAATGTATCAGGAACGTTGACGTGGCTGAAATGGTCGATGAAATGCTCGACAAAGACGACGTGAAGAAACTTTTCTTCCCGCAAAACGGCGATATTACGTTGAGAGACGCGATAGAGAACGACGTGGCGGGCAATTACGTGCTCGTAATTCAACTTAGCGTTCCCTCGTCATCCGATGAAGCGATGAGCGCGCTCAAAGAAATAGACAAGATTTTTGTAGACTACGATTCATCTATTGGCGGTAGCGCAAAGATTATCGCAGACCTTTTCGACAGCACGATAAACGAGATGTGGAAATACATCATTATCGCCGTGCTCGTTATGTTCGTAATACTTCTTCTCACGACCGACAATCTTGTCGAGCCGTTCATACTGATGTTGACGTTGGGCATAGCCGTGCTTGTCAATATGGGTACGAATATCATAATGGGTTCGGTATCCATTATCACTTTCTCGGCGTCGTCAGTACTTCAACTCGGACTTTCAATGGACTACGCGATATTCTTGATTCACTCATTTAAAGAGGAGAGAAGACACGCTTTGACTGACGAGCAAGCAATGCGTATCGCCATTCCAAAGGCGTTTTCGACCATTACCGCGTCTTCTTTGACGACGGTCGGCGGTTCGCTTGCGCTACTGTTTATGAGATTTGAAATCGGCGTAGACTTGGGTATCGTGCTTGCAAAGGGCGTATTCCTATCTCTAATCACGATAATCGTCGTATTGCCGTGCTTAATACTTTCCACGAGAAAATGGCAGGAAAAGACAACGCACGCAGTCGTTATTCCAAAACTCAACGGCGTAGCAAGTTTTTCCGTCAAGTATAGAAAAATCTTTATAATTATCTTTGCGGTGTTGCTCATACCCGTAATGATAATTCAATCCAAAGTGCAACTCAACTATATGAAGTTCAGTGAACAAACCAAAGTTCCGAGCGAAATCGACACTATAGTAGAGAGTATGTCCAACGCGGTTATCGTAGCCTTGCCGATTTCCTATTCTAATAGCGAAAAGCAAAGCGAGAATATCCAAAATCATACTTTGCGCAACGAAAATCTTCAATTTATCAATGAGGTAAAGAACGAGGACTCCGACAACGTAATGGGAGTGCTCGGCGTGTATTCAATCATACCCGAAGAGTACTATTCGTTGATAGAGTTTATGTGTTCGCTTACAAGCAATAAGACTATAGCCGCAATGTTGCCCGAAGAGGCGGGAACGTTGAAAGGACTTGCGGGGGANAATCACGCGCTGTACTTTATTATGGTCGAGGACGAGGCTGAAAGTGAAAAGACGGCGCAGACCTTGACGAATATCAAGACCTCGATAAACGCGCACTTTGGCGACGACTATTATTTGACGGGTATGGCGCAAGCCAAATCCGACCTTGCCGAAATCACGCCGAGAGACTTCAACGTCATNACAATCGTGTCGGTATTGATTATCTTCGTAATACTTTTGCTTACGATACGCTCATTAAAGATGTCNGTATTGATAATTTTGGTCATAGAATTCGGTATATTTGTCAACCTGTCTATCAACGCTTTGACGGGTACGCCTATCAACTTTATGGGCTATATAATCATATCGTCAATTCAGCTCGGCGCAACGGTNGACTATGCNATACTGTTCTCGGTCAAGTATAAGAACTATATCAAGTTTATGCCTGCGCGAGAATCGGCGTACAGAGCGTTGAGCGAGTGCGCAATGTCNGTGCTTACGTCCGTTTCGATAATGGCGGGATGTTGTCTGTCCGTAGGTCTTGTNACNGGCAACCTCATTGCGCGTGAAATCACAATGCTTATCGCAAGAGGTAGCGTAATNAGCGGTATACTCGTACTNTTCGTCTTGCCAAGCGTAATGATTTTGGCGGCNGGCAGAGTTTCGAAGCTTACGCGNGTNGGTAAGAANGCNGCGAAGGTNGTAAAGCGTTCGGANAAGATTGANNCTAAACAAAAGTAAAGNNGNNTCTTTTCCGCCTATTANNCATTTGGCTCACGCTCATCGTACAGGCGTACGACTCGGCTCGCCGAACGCCTACTAGACGCAAAATCTACCGCTTTCTTTTTTGTCTATCTCAATCTTNTCCGAACGTNGCGTTCNAAGNANANTGNNTCTAGTNAAAGTAANTATTAAACAAAAAGAAGAGCAAGCGTAACGCTTGCTCTTTACTTNTTCACTTTTCACTATTACTTATTACTTACTTTATCACGCGTACTCTNAGCGCATTTGCTTTCAACGTCTCGATAGCCTTTTCGTCGGCGTCGGAAGAGAGGTCNGCGATNATATAGACGATATTACCGCGCGTTGCGCTGTTGATNGAGGATATATTCTTCAAAGTAGCGGTTGCGGTAGCGACTGCGTTTTGAGTGTCCTCGGATACTATGCAGACACGGCACTTTCCGCTGCGNTCAACTTGAAGTTTGGGGAAGTTGACGCTGTTGACGATATTGCCGTTTTCCAAATAATCTTTAAGTTGGTTGGCNGCCATAACNGCGCAGTTGTCTTCCGCNTCTTCGGTGGATGCGCCGAGGTGAGGAATNGTGATAATTCCGTCAACNCCCANGATTTCGTCGCAAGGTAGGTCNGTGACGTACTTTGCCACTTTCTTGTCGGCNATAGCCTTTTTGATATCCTCGTTGTTGACGAGTTCGCCTCTNGCGAGGTTGATNATTCTCACGCCGTCTTTCATAAGNGCGATAGTGTCTTTATTNACGGAGTTCTTTGTCTGCGGGGTAGCAGGAACGTGCAAAGTGATATAGTCGCAGTTCTTGTAAATAACGTTGATGTCGCTTGTCAATTCGATAGGCAAGTCNGTGGAAGATACGAACGGGTCGTATGCGATTACCTTCATGCCCAAAGCGATTACCGCGTTTGCGACAAGTTTACCGATTGCGCCAAGACCGACGATACCGAGCGTCTTGCCGAAAATTTCTTGACCTACGAAAGCCTTTTTACCTTTTTCGACTTGCTTGTTTACTTCGCCGTTCTTTTCCAAATTNTGCGTCCANTTGATGCCTTCATAGATTTTTCTCGAAGATACCAAAAGAGCGAAGAGTACGAGTTCTTTTACCGCGTTGGCGTTAGCGCCCGGGGTATTGAATACGCACACGCCTTGCTCCGACATCTTGTCAAGGGGGATATTATTCACGCCCGCGCCTGCTCTTGCGACTGCAATTACGCTCTTAGGCATATCGTATTCGTGCATAGAAAAACTTCTGAGCACGATAGCGCAAGGCTCTTTCGCGTCGCTTGTGACAGCGTACTTGTCTTGGGTGAGAATAGCGTTGACTTTGCTGCTTATTTCATTGAGTTTCAATATCTCTTTCATATCAATCACCTAGATTACTTATTTGCGATTTCAAACTTCTTCATAAAGTCGATAAGTTTCTTTACGCCGTCAACGGGCATAGCGTTGTAGATAGAAGCGCGCATACCGCCGACGAGTCTGTGACCTTTGAGGGATACAAGACCTTCCGCAGAAGCCTCTTTGATGAACTTAGCGTCGAGGTCAGCGTTTGGAGTAACGAACGGAACGTTCATAAGCGAACGGTCTTCTTTGTTTACGCTGTTGGTGAAGAAAGTCGAATTGTCGATAAAGTCGTACAAAAGACCTGCCTTATATTCGTTGATTTTTTGCATTTCGCTTACGCCGCCCAACTTCTTGAGATAGCGAAGAGTAAGCATAGCCATATAAATCGGGAAACACGGCGGGGTGTTGTAAAGGCTGTTGTTCTCAACCTGCGTCTTCCATTTGAGCATTGTGGGGCATATGGACATACCGTCGCCGACCAAGTCGTTGCGAGCGATGACAATCGTCACGCCTGCCGGAGCAAGATTCTTTTGCGCGCCTGCAAAGAGTACGCCGTATTTGCTTACGTCAATCTTTTCGCTCAAAATGTTGGAAGAGATGTCGGCAACGAGCGGCGCTTTCGTCTTTGGCAACTGCGTAAATCTCGTACCGAAAATGGTGTTGTTTTGGCAAATATAAAGATAATCGATGTCATCTCTTATTTTCAAGTCTTTGGGGATATAAGTAAATTTCTTATCCTCGGAAGAACCTGCAACGGCAACGTCGCCGTACTTGATAGCCTCTTTGTAAGCCTTCTTTGCAAAGTTGCCCGTCACTACGTAATCTGCCTTACCGCTACCGGTGAGCAAGTTGAGAGGAACGGCTTCGAATTGAGTAGAACCGCCGCCTTGAACGAAAATTACGCTGTAATTGTCGGGTATATTCATAAGTTCTTTGAAAAGGGCGATACACTCGTTGTTGATTTCGTCGTAGTATTTGCTTCTGTGGCTCATTTCACATACGCTCATACCGCTACCGTTGTAGTCGATGAAATCTCTTTGCGCTTCTTGCAATACTTCCATTGGCAACATAGAAGGTCCTGCCGAAAAATTGTAAACTCTCATATACACTCCTTTTGACCGCTGGTTGGGTCAAATAAATTGATAAATTTTTTATTCTATAATATTATAGCACGCGCAATGAGAGTTTGCAAATATAAATTGTATAAAATTTAACAAAGTTATTTAATAATACATATTTTCCAAGAATTGCCACAAACTAAGTGCAGTAAAGCAATCGGAGGAAAATATGCAAGCAATTATTATGGCTGGGGGAATGGGAAGCAGGCTTAGACCGTTGACAAATACGATGCCCAAACCTTTGGTAAACATTATCGACAAGCCTGTAATGGAGTACGTCATTGAAAATCTTGCGCTTGGCGGAGTAGTGGATATTGGCGTAACGGTTGGATATAAAAGTCAAATGATTATGGACTATTTTGGTGACGGAAGCAAGTGGAACGTGTCCCTGACTTACTTTGAAGAGGACGAGCCTTTGGGTACGGCAGGCGGAGTAAAAAACGCAAGCAATTTCATTTACGACGATTTTATAGTGCTTTCGGCGGACGGATTTTGCAACATTGATATAAAGGATTTTTGCGATTATCACAAATCGCACAATCAGATGATTACTATGGCGGTAAGGTATATGCCTGACGCAAGAGGGTACGGCTTGGTAAGGACGGATAGCGATAATCTTGTTACGTCATTTGCCGAGAAGCCGAAATTTCTTTGTTCTGGGTTGATAAATATGGGTATTTACGCCTTTGACAAAAAGATTCTCGAAGAAATCCCCGAGGGAAAATGCGATTTCTCTTACGATATTTTCCCAAGACATATCGGAGATATACGATCCTATTCAGCGGACTGCTTTTGGTCGGATATAGGCACGTTGTCCGATTACTATATGACAAATCACTACGTGAGTATGCACCCCGAGAATTTCGGAGTAACTTTCTAATTGAGTAGTAGAGAGTAGTAGTATAATAAAACGGAAGGTAAATTNCCTTCCGTTTTTTATGGACAAAACAGTCTTTTGTAAAAATTCCTTAAAGTGCGAAATATTGACAAACTTCGCCCCTCAATCTCTTGAATTTTCTTTATTTTTATTATATAATTATAAGCGAAGTATTGTAAGTTGTAAAAAGTTAAGATTTTAGAGGAAATTATTTTGGCAAAAATATTGGCAAAAAAAAGTAAACATTTGGAAGTATCGTTTTTGGGCGGCGTGGGCGAGATTGGCAAGAATATGACGGCTCTGCAATACGCGGACGANATAGTCATTGTCGATTGCGGTTCGACTTTCCCGTCTTTCGACGATACGCCGGGAATAGATTTGATAGTGCCTGACTTTTCGTATATCAAAGACAATATCGAAAAGGTCAAGGGTATTTTGATTACGCACGGACACGAAGACCATATCGGCGGATTGCCTTATCTTCTCGAAGAGTGCGGAAATATACCGATATACGGAAGCGCGTTGGCGATTGCGCTTATTAAGCACAAACTTACTGAAAAGAAAATCCCTATGCCGAAACTTCACGTTGTCAAAGGCGGAGACGTAAAGCGCTTGGGCGGATTTTCCGTAGAATTCGTCAACGTCACGCACTCGATACTCGGCGCGTTTGCGCTGTCGGTTAGTTANGCGGGCGGAGTCGTGTTCCATACGGGCGACTANAAAATTGACCACACNCCTATCGACGGCGAGAGTATTGACCTTGCCCGTATTGCGGAAATAGGCAACAACGGCGTCACTCTTATGCTCGGCGAGTCCACCAACGTGGAAAAGAAAGGCACGACCATATCCGAAAGAGACGTCGGCGTGACTTTGGAAAGGATAATAGAAACGCATAGGGACAAGCGTATCATTATCGCGACTTTCGCTTCCAACGTCAACAGAGTTCAGCAAATCATCAATATTTGCGAGAAAGTGGGCAGAAGAGTTGCCTTTGACGGAAGAAGTATGGTCAAAATCTCCGAGATTGCTCAGGACTTGAAAATGCTCAGTTGCGGAGAGAATACGCTCGTTGACATCGAAGACATNAAGAGCGTTGAACCGAATAAGTTGTGTATCATATCCACNGGCTCGCAGGGCGAACCTATGAGCGCGCTCACGAGAATGGCGAACGGCGAGGACAAAGACGTGGTNATCGGCGAGGGCGACGTAGTGGTAATTTCCTCTCAACCGATACCGGGNAANGAAAAGGCGGTTTATACGCTTATCAACAACCTATACAGAAGAGATGCGGAAGTGCTTTACGGNTCGCTTGAACAACTTCACGTGTCGGGACACGCTTGTCAGGACGAACTTAAACTTATGCTTTCGCTCGTCAAGCCAAAGTATTTCATACCCGTGCACGGCGAATACCGCCATTTGAAAAAACACAGGGATTTGGCTTTGTCTATGGGTATAGACAAGGGAAATATCAANATTGCCGANGTGGGCAACAGAATTGCGGTAGACAAGANGTCGATACGCTTTATCGACAGCGTGGAAGCGGGCGAAGTGTACGTCGACGGAATGAGCAACGTCGATAGCCTNGTCCTTAGGGATAGAAAACAACTCATGACCGACGGCGTGGTAATAGTGCTTTTGAATATCAACGTCGCGGACAGACAACTCATATCCTTGGATATTCTCACAAGGGGAGTAATGTTCGACGAAGAATTTTTGGAAAATATCAAGGCAATCGTCGAGGATATATTTGCAAATTCGAGTTATAAGGACGAAAGCAGTCGGGCGGGACTTAAAAACAGCATAAGAAAGAAAGTCGCAAGAGTGATNATGAACAAACTCAAACAAAAGCCTATGATATTGCCCGTGATTATCGAGCAAGTCAAGGAAGAGCGGATTGAAGAATGACGGAGAGCGAAAAGATACTTAAAGACACTCACGACTACGCGAGAGAAAAATTCGTCATGATACTTTCAGACGAGTGCGAGAGGGAGTTGAAAAGACTTTTTGCCGAATATCAGCCCAAAAGGGTTCTTGAAATCGGCACGGCGATAGGCTATTCGTCAAGCGTAATGGCTCTTGCAAGCGACTGCGTGATAGATACTATAGAGAAAGACGGCGAGAGGATAAAATCTGCGAAAGCACTGTGGAAATCGCTGGGAGTTGACGGCAGAATAAATTCNTATCACGGCGACGCGGACGAGTTGCTCGGGGGCGTGGTAGAGGGCAAGACTTACGATTTCGTCTTTTTGGACGGGGCAAAGTCNGCGTACAAAAGACAACTCGTNTTCTTGGACGAATACGTGGAAAAAGGCGGAATAATCCTTTGCGACGACGTGCTTTATCTCGGACTTGTCAAGGGCGACGGCTATCCGCCGCACAAGCATAGGACGATAGTCAACAATATGCGCGAGTTTCTCAAATACGCGCAGGAAAGCGAAAAATACGAATTGAATTTGATTGAAGAAGCAAACGGAATTGCGATANTGAGGAAGAAATGAAGAGAGTGGAACTTTTGGCGCCCGCGGGCGATATGAACAAATTGAAGACGGCTTTGCATTTCGGCGCAGACGCGGTGTACGTCGGCGGAAGCAATTTTTCTTTGCGCGCCAANGCNAAGAANTTCGGTATAAGCGAACTTGCCGAGGCGGTCAAATACACTCACGNTTGCGGGAAGAAACTCTACGTCGCGACCAATGTCTTTGCCGACAATTCCGACTTTGACGGNTTGAAAGAGTATTTCGTCGCTTTGCAAAATATCGGAGTCGACGCGGTGATTATCAGCGACGCGGGCGTGCTNTCGGTATGTCGAGANGTTGCGCCCNATTTGGAAATACATCTTTCCACNCAAGCCAACACGACNAANAAATACTCGGCGAANTTTTGGGCGGAGCAAGGCGTGAAGAGAATCGTTCTCGCAAGAGAAACGTCGATGAAAGACGTTCGCGAAATAAGAGAGTTTTTGCCCGAAGAGTATGAAATCGAGGCTTTCGTGCACGGCGCAATGTGCATAGCTTACTCGGGAAGATGTCTGCTTTCNAATGCGCTTACGGGTCGCTCGTCCAACAAAGGCGATTGCGTGCAAGCGTGCAGATGGGAATACAGCATTGTCGAGACGAATAGGGGCGGTAATCCTATCACGATAGGTCAGGAAGAGAGAGGAACGTATTTGCTCAATTCCAAAGACCTCAATATGATTGAGCATGTCGGCGAACTTGCCGAAGCAGGCGTATATTCTTTCAAGATAGAGGGNAGAATGAAGTCGCCTTATTACGTNGCAAGCGTGGTCAACGCGTATAGACAGGCGATAGATTTGTACTATGAAAAGGGCAAGGANGCGAAACTTCCTCAATCGCTGATAGACGAGTTGTACAAGAACAGTCACCGCGACTATACGACGGGNTTTTANTTNGGCGAAAAAGATACCGTATGTCTGGAAACTTCTCAACCTAGATGCGACTATGAATTTATCGCGGAAGTNAAGGGCTACGANGATGAGAAAGGAATGCTTGTCGTTGAAATGAGGAACAGATTTGCGCTCGGCGATACGCTTGAAGTTTTGTCGGCAGAGCGCGAATACCACAATAGAGAGTTGCATATAGAAAAGATGTATAATGAAGAAATGCAACCGATTGAGGATGCGAAAATCGTTCAGCAATTAGTATATATCCCTACGGATATTAAGTTGCAAGAGCGAGATATATTGAGAAAAAAGGTAGCAAAATAATCATCAATTACCGCNAGGTGAAAAGAAAAAGGACGAAAGCAAAAAGGGCATAGCTAGATGAAAAAGACCGTATTGATTTTATATTCAGACCGTTACGACGCTTCGGCTTTGGCGCTCAGAGACTATCTCGAAGAGGACGGCAGATACGATATAATCGCGTTGGACGAAAAGGCGTACGACAACTTTAAGTGGCTCAAATTCTACAACGAATTGTACAAGTTTACGTATCGCAAATTTCCTGCGCTCAACAACGTCGTCGTCAATTTGCCTACCGCTGAAGTACAGCACAACAAGGACAGCGACGGCAACGAAGTGGCTTTCAAGCCCGACGGAGAATTCAACCAGAGATTTCGTAAATTCGACAATATCGCTATGCGCTTTGACGCGGATTACGTCATTTGCACAAGTCAATATACGATAAGAAAGGCGGTTATCGCCAAAGAAAAATATCATTTGCAAGGCAAGATTTTCGCGCTTTTGACGGACTACGCTTTGCAAGACAATTTCACCAATCACTATTTGGACGGTTATTTCGTCGTCACAAAAAGGACGAAGGACGCGCTTATAAAAAAGGGNATAGACGAGAAAAATATCTATGTAATCAATATGCCGTTGCCTACNTANGCGCCNATAAAGCGTACNCAAGAGGAAGTAAGAAAGCAGTTTGATATCCGCAACGACTTGCCNGTCGTAATCGTTGCCGGCGGTAAGTACGGCTCGAAGTACATTTACGACACTATAAAGAGCGTGGGCGATATCGAGGGGTACAACTTCTTGGTTATCCTCAACGGCAATACGGCTATTGAGAAAAAGTTCCTTAGGTGGTCGAAGAAGAATAATGTTTCCAACAATATTTATTTTGTCAAAAGCAGAGGCGATTTAAACAAAGCCTACTATATCGCGGACAGCATAATTTCCGCGCCGTCAACGTTGTATTGCTATGAGGCGATTTTGAGAAAAATTCCGCTTATACTTATGGATAGTTCCAACAACGTTGAGAGGAAAAACTCCAAATACCTAGTCTCGGGCGGTTTTGCTTATTCGGGTATCAACCGCAAGAGAATAGATATCGCTCTTGAAAAAATTAAGACCGAAAGAGAGGTGTGGGCTCAAGTCTGCGAAAGATATTTCAAGGACAACGGTTGCGAGCAGTTTGTCAAATGCTTGGATTTGCTTGACGAGGGCAGAGACCCCAACGAGGAATACCTCAACTACGTCGAAGAAGTCGAAGAGAAAGAAGACCCTGAAATAATCGACGAAATACCTGTAAAGGATGAAAAGAAGAATAAAGTAAAGAAGAAATTTTTCTTTAAGAGGAAGTAATAAGGAGAGATAAACATGGTAAAGCATATTGTGATGTATAGACTTAAAGACAGGACGCAAGAGAACGCCGACGCGCTTCGCGACAAATTCTTGTCAATGAAAGGCAAAATCGACGTACTCAAAGACATCGACGCAGGCGTGGACGTATTGAAATCGCCGAGAAGTTTCGACGTAGTGCTCACGTGTCTTTTCGATAGCATGGAAGACATGGAAGTCTACAAAACTCATTCGGTACATATTCCGGTAATGGAGTACGTAAAGAGCGTAGTCGAAGTATCGCATAGCGTAGATTATATTTATGTTCAGCAGTAATGCAGTCTAGGCAGAATTAAAAAGCATCTTTTNNGCNGACTGACGATTTGGCTCACGCTCATCGTACATAGAGTACGACTCGGCTCGCCTAACCGCCATTCAACGCAAAATCTATCTTTTTTCTTTCTGTCTATCTGCCTTTCCGCTGAACGGGCTGGTTACTTTTTCTGCTGACACTGCCAACAGAGTGAAATAATAAACGAGGTAAACAACAAAAGGAGGATATATAGTATGACAGATATTCAAATTAAACTAATTGACGGGAGAGTAATGAACGCGACTCTCGACGAGAAGAGCGCGCCCATTACGGTTGCAAATTTTCTTAAATTGATTGACAAAGGATTTTACAATGGATTGATTTTCCATAGAGTTATCCCCAACTTTATGATTCAAGGCGGCGGTATGGACCCTTCGCTTTGCCCGAAAGACGCAAAGACGATTAAAGGCGAGTTCAGCGCCAACGGCGTAAACAATCCTATTCCGCACAAGGTTGGCACGCTCTCTATGGCTAGAACCAACGTTATGGACAGCGCATCGTCGCAATTCTTTATCTGCGTGGAAGATTGCCCGTTCTTGGACGGTCAGTACGCTACCTTCGGCGAGTTGTCCGACGAAGAGAGCATAAAGGTTGCCATTGATATTTCGCAAGTTAAGACGGTGAGGGTGGGGTATTATGATGATGTTCCCTACGAGCCGATTATAATTCAAAGTATCGTCCGTAGATAGTAACCGACTGCGTATAGCGACGCACCTTTTGCCTGATCTGCGAGTCGACTCTCGGGGTCACGTACGGGAAGTACGCTCACCGCTCGGTCGCTTTTGCTAAGACAAAATCTGCATCACTCTCCGCACTCGCCACAGACTTTTTTCAAACGGATAAAAGAAGAATTTCAAAAAGCCTTGCTAGCAATGCTAGCAGGGCATTATTGTTTGTTGCTTTCTAACCACGCTTCATATTCTTCGTCCGTCGCTTCTTGCTCGACTACTACGTAATCATCTGTCCTATCGCCATAATACGGTGTCACTATTTTGCTGGCAACCTACTTATACAATGGGTCAAATCTTTCTCGAAAACCTTCGTCCTGCATTACTGCCGTAAAGCCGTAAAACATTTGCATAAAGTAAGAAACTACATTCCAATCCAATCTTTGTTTGGTTTTGACTATTTTTTTGTTATCTTCCATCTCTTATATCCTTTATATTTAATGCGTTTAGCAAGATATTGCTATTTGCTTTATTATAATTAGCAAGATGTTGCTATGTCAAGTGTTTTTATCAAGATATTGCTAAAATTATATAAATAGGAGAAAACTATGTACGGAAAACAAATTAGAAACGCAAGAAAAGTAGCAAGATTGACACAAACGCAAGTTGCCAAATTTACGGGATTACCTCAAAACACTATAAGTTGGATTGAACTAGACAAGGGGATACCTAATATTCAGCAATGTGTTATCCTTGCCGATTTCTACGGAATTTCCGTTGACGAACTTATTGACCACGAAACTGTTAAAAAGAAATNATGTTGCCCCTTATTTCACAATAGAATAACCCAAGTCCAAAGGNGGTTAGAGTGTTTGCGATTTATGTGCCTNTATAGTTTTGGGTTTAGAAAATTANCGTTTNCTNTCTTACCCTCGCTACAAAATATTCGTGCACTAAATGCAAATACTCTTACACCGCCCATACCCTCAATNTAAAAAAATGCCGACAGGCTATCCGTCACTTCTTCACTTTTCACTATTACTTATTACTTGACTTGCCGAAATTTGCGGTTGGCAAGTCGTTACCCACACAATTGTGATAGTCAATACAATTGCCGTCAAGTCGGCATGTTTTCCGACTGCGTAGGTCATNGCGTAGGAGATAAGCGTTGCGANAAGCGCGCAATACCTTCGATTGTCTNNNGNNAAGAGCAGNGCGGAAGCGATTNNTATGCCGACAGCGACCCAAAGATAGGAATAGGCAAAGCCGTCGATAAACTCGTCGGTCGTCAGCCAAAATGCAGCGATTAAGGCTATCAGCGAAATTTTGAAAATGTCCGCAAAAGAGATTTTTGCAAAGAATGGCAATGCGGTCGCCGTGGCAATAGCGACTGTCACCAAAAGTATACGCTCATTTGCCGTGAGCATAGAAATTGTCGCGACGCAGCAAAAGACGACGAATAAGNCTGCGCCCCCAATAAAGCGGTCGGGCGAAAATATCAGGGATAAAATCAAATACGCTATGCTCAAAAGCAAAAATAATTCCATACGATTGTTATGCNACAAAATTCGCTTGTTATGAATTTGAGATACAAATACTTTACATAATCNTATTTATATTATATAATTTAAGGACAAAGCAGAGGNTATTATGGCGAAAATTATTGCGATNGACAAGGGAAGTATCGGCGAAGAGTTGGGGCTTGAAGTAGGCGACGAACTCTTAGGCTTCAACGGCGAAAAAATCGTCGACGTNCTTGACTACGTCTATTACGATTCGCAAGACGCTTTCACTATGAATATCAAGGCAAAGCANGGCGACGTCGTGGANATCGAGATAGAAAAGGAAGAGGACGAGACGCTCGGACTTACGCTNGANGACAGCGTTCAGTTGAATCCTATCCGTTGCAAGAACAAATGTCTTTTCTGTTTTGTCGACCAGTTGCCAAAGGGTATGCGCGAGACGCTTTACGTCAAAGACGACGATTACAGATTGAGTTTTGTCAGCGGAAATTACGTCACTTTCAGCAATATCGGACAAAAGGAACTTGATAGAATAGCCAAGTTGCATCTTTCGCCGTTGTACGTATCGGTACACGCTTACGACAAGAAAGTCAAGACCAAATTNGTCAGCAATCCCGAGTCGGCAATGGTATATGAAAAAATGCAATTTCTTGCCGAGCATTCTATAGTAATGCACACTCAAATCGTGCTTTGCAAGGACATCAACGACGGCGAGGTATTGGCGGAAACTTTGACAAAGTTGAGAGAACTTCACCCGTGGGTGCAGACTGTCGCGGTGATTCCCGTGGGACTTACGTGTCATAGACANGGACTTTACGAATTAAAGCAATTCGATGAAAAGTNGTCGAGAGAAGTCATTGCCCAAGTGGANAAATTCAACGAAAGTTGCGGNGGNAATTTCTGTTGGTGTAGCGACGAATTCTATATCAAAGCGGGATTNGATATGCCCGATTACAGCGCNTACGGCGACTTTCCTCANATAGAGAACGGAGTGGGNTTGTGCGCGGAATTCGCCAATTCATTCGACAGCGCGCTAGAAAAAGCCAAGCCAAGCGATAAGGCGGTTGAAGTCGCNATTATCACGGGGCAGTCGTTCAAAGGGATATTGAAAGGCTTGTGCGATACGTTTAAGGATAAATATCCCAACGTCAAGATAAGNATTTGCGATATTTACAACGACTTTTTCGGAAGGAGCATAACCGTGTCGGGACTTGTCACTCCGACGGATATTATAAAGCAAGTCAGCGATATGCCGAAGTATACTTTGATACCCTCGACTATGCTAAGAGAATTTACNGATTCATTCCTTGACGGATATACCGTNCCGCAACTGGAAGAGGCTTTGAATACAAAAATTCTCGTCTCGCAAGGCGGAGAAAGTCTGGTAAAAATAATAGAGAAGTTGGCAAACGAAGAATAAAAAAGGCAAGAGGTAGGATATGAAACCTTTGATTGCAATAGTAGGCAGACCCAACGTAGGCAAGTCTACTTTGTTCAACAGAATAGTAGGAAAGAAAGTCAGCATCGTCGAGGACTTCGAGGGCGTGACCAGGGATAGGCTGTACTGCGACGGAGAGTGGTGCGGTTGTCACTTTACGCTTATAGACACGGGCGGACTTGAAATAAAGAGCGAAGACAAGATGTGGNGACATATCCGCGAGCAAGCGAGAATTGCCGTNGAGATTGCCGACGCGATTATTTTCGTCGTGGANGGTAAAGCNGGTATGACNGCCAACGACAACGAGGTCGCGGACTTTTTGCGTATGAGCAACAAGCCTGTCACTATCGCGGTAAACAAACTTGACAACAACGAGCAAGAGAANATTTTCGANTTCTATTCNCTCGGCNTTGGCGACGTCGTGGGNGTGTCGGCAGAGCAGTCCAAAGGTATCGGCGATTTGCTTGATATAGTGACGGAGACCTTGCCTAAAAACGACGGAGACGCCGAAGAGGACGTAATCAATATCGCTATCGTCGGCAAGCCGAANGCAGGCAAGAGTTCGCTCACCAACAAGTTNTTGGGATACGATAGAGTAATCGTCAGCGACGTGGCGGGCACGACCAGAGACGCGATTGACACTTCATTCGAGTGGGAAGGCAGAAAGTACAATATCATAGANACNGCNGGCATACGNAAGAAAAGCGCGGTCGACGAGGGAATCGAGCANTATTCGGTAATGCGTTCGCTTGCCGCAATCAGAAGAGCGGACGTCGCGCTTATCGTCATCGATTCAAGCGAAGGTATGAGCGAGCAGGACGTCAAGATTTGCGGATACGTCCACGAGCAAGGCAAGCCGTCGGTCATAGTAATGAACAAATGGGACGCGGTGGAGAAGGACACTTTCACAATCAATACTTTCAACAAGAAATTGCAAAGCGAATTGAAATTTATGGACTACTTNGCGCCCGTGTACGTTTCGGCTTTGACGGGTCAAAGAGTGGACAAGATTCTCGNTATGGCGACGGAAGTATACGAGGAAAGCAAGAGAAGAGTGCCGACGGGCGTACTCAACGANATCATCACCGACGCGGTAATAGCGGTCGAACCGCCTTCGCACAACGGCAAGAGACTCAAAGTCTATTACGTCACGCAAGGGGGAACGCAACCGCCGACTTTNGTCTTTTTCGTCAACGATTCGACGCTGATGCACTTCTCTTACGAGCGTTATTTGGAAAACACGTTGCGCAAGACTTTCACGTTCAAAGGCACGCCGATTAAACTCGTAATTCGCAACCGCAAGGAGAGCGAGCAGACCTGATTTGACAAATTGTGGCAAGCGACGGAATTTTCAATAAAATGTTGCAAGCCGTAATTAAATATGATAAAATAATAAAATAAAATAAATAATAAATAAATTAAGATATGGAAGGTGAACAATGAATTACAGTCAATTACCGAAAGAAGAGCTTCAACAGATCTACGATCTTCAAAAGGCGGAGTACGACTCCTTTGTCGCGCAAGGTTACAGCGTGGACATCGCAAGAGGTAAGCCTTGCAACGAGCAGTTGGACATCGCTATGCCGATGTTGACGGGAGAAGGCTTGGAGAATATGCCTAAGAATTACCGCAACTACGGTATGCTTGACGGTATTCCCGAGATGAAAAAGCTTTTTGCTCAAATGCTCGGAGTAGACGCAAGCGAAGTTATCGTCGGCGGAAGCAGTTCGCTCAACTTGATGTACGACACTATTCAAAGAGCGTTGCAATTCGGTATTCTCGGCGCAAAACCGTGGAACTCTCAACCGATTAAGTTCCTTTGTCCCGTACCCGGCTATGACAGACACTTTGCAATCTGCGAGCATTTCGGTATAGAGATGATAAACGTACCTATGACGGACGAAGGCCCGAATATGGATTTGGTAGAGCAACTCGTCGCCAACGACGACGCAATTAAGGGAATTTGGTGCGTACCGAAGTATAGCAACCCGACGGGTATTACTTATTCCGACGCAGTAGTCGAAAGACTTGCAAGTATGAAGACCAAAGCCGAAGATTTCAGAATTTTCTGGGACAACGCTTACGTCGTTCACGACCTTAGCGACACGCCCGACAATTTGGCCAATATCATGGAAGTATGCGCAAGAGTGGGCAATCCCGACAGAGTATATCAGTTTGCTTCGACTTCCAAAGTTACGCTTGCAGGCAGCGGCGTAGGCTGTATCGCTACGAGCAAAAACAACGTCAAGGACATTCTTTCGCACTTGACGATTCAGACCATTTCTTACAACAAAGTATGGCAATATATCCACTATCTTTTCTTGAAAGATATGGACAACGTTAAGGCTATTATGGCAAAGCAAAGAGAGGTTATCAAGCCTAAGTTTGACGCGCTCGTCAACGCTTTCCAAGACGCTTTCGGAAGCGACAGCGACATTGCAAAGTGGACGAACCCCAACGGCGGTTACTTTATCACGCTCGACGTATTGGACGGTTGCGCTAAGAAAGTATGCGAATTGTGCAAGGGCGCGGGCTTGACTTTGACTGCGGCAGGCGCACCGTTCCCATACGGCATTGACGTCAACGACAGGACTTTGAGAATTGCGCCGACGTTTACGTCCGACAGCGACCTTGTGGTAGCGACTCAAATTCTCGTATGTTGCGTTAAACTCGCTTGCGTGCAAAAACTCCTTGCCGAGAAGAATTCATAGACGGTAGGTTGGTATGAAAGTAGTTATCGCATCGGATATTCACGGCTCGGCTTACTACGCCGAGAGAGTCAAAGAGGCCTTTGAAAGAGAGCATGGCGAATTGCTCGTGCTTTTGGGGGATATCTACAACCCCGGTCCGCGCAATCCGATTTCCAAAGACTATGCGCCAATGAAAGTAGCGGAAATTCTCAATTCGCTCAAAGACAAGACGTTGGTGATAAAAGGCAACTGCGACAGCGAAGTCGACACGCTTATCAGCGAGTTTGACTTCTGCGACTTCTCGCAAATATTCGTAGACGGGCTCAAAGTTACGCTTACGCACGGACACAAGTTCAACAAGGACAATATGCCCGCCAACGCAGGCGACTTGATGTGCTACGGACATTTCCACACGGGATTTATCACCGAGGTGGGAAATACGGTGGTTGCCAACGCAGGTTCGGTGTCTTTGCCCAAAGACGGCACGCCGAGCAGTTATCTTACGCTTGAAGGCGGCGTACTTACGCTGAAAGATATTGACGGCAAAGTCATAGATAGCAAGACAATTAAAAAATAATACAAGAGGTAAATTATGAGCAACAGCAAATTCGATACAAGAGTACAAGCGCTCAAATACGAAGTCTTGAAACAAATTATTCAGGCTTACGACAAAGGGGATATGTCGCAAATTTATATGGACATTCCAAAGACCATTTCCCCCGGACCGAAGCCGAGTTTTAGATGCTGTATCTACAAGGAAAGGGCAATCGTGCAAGAGAGAATCAAGCTTGCTTTGGGTGGAGATAAGTCCAACCCCAATATCGTCGAAGTAATCGAAGCGGCGTGCGATTCATGTCCTATCAGCGGTATGTATATCACTCCCGCTTGCCGCGGTTGTATCGTACATAAATGTAAAGAGGCTTGCCCAAAGGACGCAATTTCCATCGTCGACAACAAGCCTGTGATTGATATGGAAAAGTGTATCAAGTGCGGTCGTTGCGCAAAGGCGTGTCCTTACGGCGCAATTATCGAGCAATCCCGTCCTTGCATCAAGAGTTGCAAGGTCAAGGCGCTTTCGATGGACGAGTACGACAGAGCGAAGATTGACAACGACAAGTGTATCGCTTGCGGAGCGTGCGTTTACAACTGCCCGTTCGGCGCTATCGTAGACAAGTCCTTTATTATCGAGACGCTCGATATGCTCAAAGACGCTAAGGAGAACAACGGCAGAGTATTCGCAATAATCGCGCCTGCTATCGCAAGTCAGTTCAAGCCCGCTACGTTCGGTCAACTCGTCACGGGTATTAAGAAACTCGGCTTTGACAGAGTATACGAGGCGGCTCTCGGCGCGGATATCACGCTATACAAAGAGGCGAAAGAGTTTGAAGAAAAGGGCATAATGACGACTTCTTGCTGTCCGTCCTTCGTGATGTTTATCGAGAAGAATTTCCCCGAACTTGCAAAGTATATTTCATCCTCGCCGTCGCCGATGGTTGAGACGGCAATGCTTCTCAAGAGAAAATACCCGGGAATCAAGACCGTATTTATCGGACCTTGCACGAGCAAGAAACTTGAATACAGAATGGAAAAGACTCAAGGCGCAATCGACAGCGTAATTTCATTTGAAGAGTTGCAAGCATTGTTGGACGCAAGAGACGTTGATTTGCTCATTCAAGAAGAGATGAATATCGACGACGCTTCCGTCATGGGTAGAGTATTTGCCAAGTGTGGAGGTATCTCGCAAGACATTGCAAAACTTACCGAAGGCAAAGTCGAGCCTGTCGCAATGAGCGGTATAGAAGAGTGCAGAGCCAATTTGCTTAAACTCAAATTCAACAAGACTACAGCCAACTTCTTTGAGGGTATGGCGTGCGACGGCGGTTGCCTCAACGGCGCGCTTTCATTGCATCACGACGTAAAGAATATCGTCGAAATCGACAAATATTCCAACAATGCGTCGCACAAGGACATTTTGAGTTCCGTGGATATGTACAAACAGAGTTTGGGAATGCTCGAAGATAAAAAGGATTAGTATTGTTATTTAATTATTATAATGATGACGCCACCGTATAATGCGGTGGCGATTTTATTTGTATCGCAATTCTAATTGAAAATGACAGAATACGACAAATTATACATATAATTTTTAATTTTATTTACATTTGTTATTGATTTTTATTAATCTATATGCTAAACTGTATAAAACAACATATTATATAAGGGGAAAGTGTATAATGACAAATTTAAGATTTATCAAAAGCAAATTGATTATTATTGCGTTATTGATTACTATGATATCGTCAATAATTTTAGTTTCAAGTTTTTCGCTCGTTAGCGCCGATACTTACGCAGGCGGAGTAGAGGTTGAGAAACATGAAGAAGTATCTGATTATTTTGGAGAAGAACAAACAGTTGAATTTGAAAGAGAAATTTATGATTTTGACCAAAACAAATTTGTTTTATATGAATTGACGCCCAGTGGATACGCAATATTTAGTATTAAGGACGAAGCAAAAATATTTTTAGAGGGTTCGGATGAAGTTTATTCGCCTTATCATAATTATCTTGACAAAGATTTAAGATATTTGGGCTTTGGCAACTATATCTTTGGAGAAAACGGTATCTATACGGATATCGTTACAATGAAACAATGCGGAGAGTATGAGTTAAACGGCTCGTATGTGTTGGAAGACGAGGCATATATTGAAAAACCAAGCGCAATGACAAGATCAGTTTCGTTCCCATCGGAACCTGACCCCAATAATACAATAACTGATAGAATTGGGTATACTTACATAAAAAATTATAAATATTTTACCGAACTTGTATCTTGGCCAAGTAATACTAAAGGTAGTTGCGCTATTGTTGCCCTATGTATTATGCTAGGATATTTGGATGAATACGTTGACAGTAGATTTATTACTGACTATGGTCAATATAAAGGCAATCCATTTAAATTTGCTAATTTTGCAACGCAAGCTTTGCATGATTATCTATTGGATAACTGCTTGCATACAGTATTGGGACTTACAAGTAGTGGATATCCTATGACTAATACAGAGATAAAAAAAATGATGCAAGATTATCTCGATAATCAGGTTGGCAAAGACTTTAGAAAAGAGGTCAATTTCGTCGGCGGTTCAGTTACGTATACTCACGCTAATCCTAGAAAGCACATAAATGCAGGATATCCGACAATGCTTACTATGACTAAATACGAATCAGATTATGGTGGTAAAGGTTATATTGATGGAAAATACCATACAGTAGTCGCTTATGGATATAAAGAGTCAACAGATTCGTTTAAAGTTCATATTGGATGGGATAGTGGATCCCAAAGCGTAATAGTAACGAGCGCAACTATATACAGTTATACAACTTTCACCATATAATTACAGAGGTAAATAAACTATGAAACGAAATCTTATATTATTGACTTTAATAGTAATAGTTGCATTGACGTTATCGACTTTTGTGGGTTGCGACAATCGTCCGCACGCATATTTGGTAGAAGGTGTGTACGAGTGTGAGAATATATCTTATGGCGAAAAGAATATTGACAAGATTACTCTTGGCATAAAGGAAATTACGGGTAGCGAGTACTATGTATATGACCCTCATATAACTGAGCGCGCAGAAAAGGTCTACTATATCGACTTTGATATTTGGATTGACGGCGAGCAAATTGAAGTAGAATATAGAACGTATTATGAGTTTGATCTTAGATATTTTACGTTAAGTTTTTCGGACGACGACGATGAAACTATAGGATTTGATTTTGTAACAAAAAAGGATAATGAAAATGGTTATTATGTAAGTGCAGAGTCTTGGAAATATAGTCAATCGCTATTATGGCGTCAACCTGTATTAGAAGAAATAATATTGAAAAAAGTATAATGAATTATAGAAAGGCAAGCAAAACTGCTTGCCTTTTTTCATAAACTCGAAAAAAAGTTGGTATATTTTAGGCATAGGCTTAATATACTTTATCGAACAAAAAAGTGGAGGAGTTTATGGAAAAATTTGACCTTTATCAAGATATTTCGACAAGAACGGAAGGAAATATCTATATAGGAGTCGTTGGACCTGTAAGAAGTNGTAAATCCACTTTTATCACAAGGTTTATGCAAACAATGGTTTTGCCTAATCTGCAAGACGGTTATCACAAAGAAAGAATCGTCGACGAGTTACCACAATCGGCAGACGGAAAGACCATTATGACTACGCAACCCAAATTCGTACCTGACGGCGGAGTTGACGTGGAATTGGCGCCCGGCTGNACGGCAAAACTCAGACTTGTCGACTGCGTAGGNTATCCTTTCGAGGGNGCTCAAGGCTTTGAAGANGGCGAGACGGACAGACTTGTCAACACCCCTTGGAGCGACGAGCAAATGCCTTTCAGCGAGGCTGCGGAGTACGGCACGAGCAAAGTTATCACCGACCATTCGACAATCGGCGTACTTGTNTCTACGGACGGCTCTATCCTCGATTTGCCGAGAGAGGGTTATCTCACTGCNGAGAGAAGAGTTGTAAGAGAAATGAAAGAACTCAANAAGCCTTTCGTACTCTTGCTCAATTCGAAGCATCCGCAGGACAGCAATTCGATTAGATTGAGAGACGAACTNGCCGACGAGTACGGCATACCCGTAATGCTCAAAAATATTCAAGAGATGACGTCGCAAGACATGTCGGATATGTTGGAAACCGTGCTTATGCAATTCCCGCTCAGAATGGTTGACGTCGCAATGCCGAGTTGGATGCAAGCCTTGCCGAGAACGAGCGAAATCATCACGCATATTATCGAAAAGGTACGCGATTGCGCAAAGGATATGCTTGTAATGGGCGATTATAAGCGTCTTAACGGAATCTTTGACGAAGACGAATTCTTGCTCGGCGATTGCTCGACAAGCGTAGATTACGGCAAGGGTACTTGNATACTCAAAGTCGCTCCGAAGCCGGAACTATTCTANCGCGTGCTTTCCGAGCAATGNGGAATGGAAATTAAAGACGAGTGTCAACTCGTGACCTANATCAAAGAATTTGCGCAGGCAAGAAATCAGTACGANAAAATCAAACAAGCGCTTGCCGACGTGGAAAGCTANGGCTACGGCGTAGTAACGCCTACGCTTGAGGATATGCAACTTCAAAATCCGCAAATCGTGAGAAAGGGCTCNAAGTACGGCATCAAGTTGAAAGCGTCNGCTCCCGCTATGCACATTATGAGAGTAGACGTAGAGACGGAAGTCAATCCCGTAATCAATACCGAAATGCAAAACGAGGAAAATCTCAAAGCATGGCTTGAAGAATTCGGCGAAGACGGTCAAGGCATTTGGAATACGAATATGTTTGGCAAGAGTCTCAACGTAATCGCAAAAGAAGGCTTGAACAACAAACTTATGGCTATGCCCGAGGACGTACGCGGTAAGTTGCGCAGGACTGTGACNAGGATNGTNAACGAAGGCAAGGGNGGNGTNCTTTGNATANTGCTCTAAGNAATAGTAACCGANTGCGTATAGCGGCACANCTTTTGCCTGATCTGNGAGNCGACTCTCGGGGTCACGTACGNAAAGTACGCTCACCACTCGGTCGCTCTGGCTAAGACAAAATNTGCACCACTCTCCGCATTCGCCACANACTTGGTTTTACTTGTCACCTCGACCGCAGTGGAGAGGTCTCAAACGACATAAAAAAAGACGGAAAGGCANTGCCTTTCCGTTTTTAATCGAATGAGTTCGGCGGTNTATACAATCTTCTTTACGACGAGATTTACGTCGGTGAAGTCTTGCGAGTTCGCGCCGAGGTTTACAAGGTTGAGAATGCTATTGGGCGAAGTTACCGCGATAGTGCCTACGCCGGATAGATTATACGGCTCGTTTTCCGTCGCAACGTTTGTTGATTGCGAAAAAGCNGGAAGGTTAACGCCGTTGAGTTGCGCGCCGACNGTTGTCGTTCCCGTCGTAGCGGAAGTGCCCGTGAGGGCAAAACTTACCTCATAAGTTCCCGGTTGAAGCAATGCGCCCGTGCCGCTCGACGTGATATCCGTACCCACTTGTCTTGNGAGCGTCAACGGTATGACAGCGTTTGCGCCCACTGCAAGAGCGCTTGCGNTACTAAAATGTCCAAGATTGACGGTCGGCANGGTGGGNGTTGTCGGCGTTGTTGGCATATTGGAGCACATTGAGTTGGGNCAGCAATACCATCCNCACCCAAAGTTGGAGCGGGAACATCCGCAAGAGTTCGAGCGATTGCATCCGCACGAATTGNTGTTGCGATTACAGCCGCAGGAATTATTGCGATTGCATCCGCAAGGGTTGTTAAAGTTTGTGCTATTGTTGGAACATAATCCATTGTTACAGAACATAATATTTCTCCTTAGTGTGGGATTGGCTTTTTAGCCATTACATATTATTCCGACAAAATTTGCGTTGTTACTGACAGTCCTTGCAACAAGACGCGCGCTTATGCTATAATTTTTATATGAAAGGAAAAAGGGCGATTTCGAAATACGAAAGGAATATACTAATCGCTATTTGCGCTTTAATCGGGGTACTCGTATTATCNCTGATATTGAGGACGAATACCGTCGTTTGCGAATTTATATGCCGATACTTTGTCAACGCCTATCAGGCGATATTGGGCAGAGTATTTGCCTTCACGCCGTTCAACGTATTTGAGTTGNTTTCCGCGTTGGCGGTACTTGCGGTAATCGTTTGCATAGTCCTATCAATCGTACTTTTTTGCAAAAAGAAGAAANCCCAATCAAGAGGGGTAATGCTTACGCTCGTACTCGTCGCGCTATGCGTAGTCAATATTTACGTTTTCTCGGCGGGATTTGCTTACAACAGAAAGACCGCGCCNGTANANGCNTATGAAGAAGAANTCGANAGCGANTTCGCTTTGCAGACGTATATCGCTCTTGTCGACGAGTTCAACGACGTTTACGGTAGACTTGAAAAANACGAGGACGGCTCGGTGATTTGTCCTTATACTGACAAAGAGTTGAAAGAGAAAATNCGTCTTGCCGTCGATAACGTCTTGACGGATAGATNCTACTATTCATATACGCCCAAGGCTAAAGCGGTGACTTGCAGTGAAATTATGTCGCAATTTCATATTGCGGGAATTACATTTTTGCCTACCGCCGANCCNGGATANAACAAATANATGCCGATAGTTGAACGNTGTTCAACCATGGCTCACGAGTTTGCNCACTCAAAAGGCGTCATGCGTGAGGACGAAGCCAACGTAGTAGGGACATACGCTTTGCTCAACAGCGACGACGATTATCTCAAATACTGCGCGTACGTTGACGTGATAGGCGACTTTTCGCATTTTATTTCCGACGAAGATTGGGAACAAGTAAGTGAAAATCACCCTATCAACGAAGGATATGCGGCTGAGTGGAGGAAGTTTTCCGCTTATTGGAANGATAAGAATTTGCTTGGAAAAGCGGGCGAGTTTTTCAACGACTTGTATCTTAAACTCAACGGTCAAAAAGACGGGGCGGACTCGTATGACGAATCGCCGTCATTTGAATTTGTAGAAAGCGGAGAGGTAGACGAAGAGGGCAACGAGATNTTTATCGAGGTCGTCTCTGAATATACNAAGATGGATAGAATGGTTTTCGGTTANTATAAATCGCATCTTCAACGTGAAAATTAAGCAATACGGAAAAATCCATAAAAAAATTGTAAAATTTTATTGAAAAATTAGAGTATTTAAAGTATTATAATATATATGAACGGATACGTAATCACAATCTTGATATTTGCGATAGCCTATACTTTCTATATGGGCTTTTCCGACGGAGCAAACGCCGTCGCGACTTGCATTGCAACGAGAGCGATTAAACCCCAATGGGGAATTATTATAGCAGGCGTGGTCAAACTTATTGCGCCGATAGTCATCTGTTTTGCGCTCGGCAACGACAGCGTAGCGCGTACTGTCGGTAGGCTCATCAAGAGCGAAGCGTTTGTCGGAATTTCTCAAAAGGAAGGATTTATATTCTTGCTNTCGACAATGATAGCGACTTTNTCTTGGTCGCTCGTCAGCGTACTTACTTCCGTCCCCAACAGCACGTCGCATACCCTTTTGGGCGGTCTTGTCGGCGCGGGACTTGCAAGTTTCGGTTTTAGCAACGTCGACTGGGCAATGGTAGGCATTAGGGTAATTCTTATGGTATTCCTCACGCCCGCGATGTGTATTTTGGTAGGATATTTGTTGAGCAAACTTTTTACTTTGATATGCCGCAGAATGGACAGAAGCGTCAAAAAAGGCTTCAGNGTATTNCAGGTCTTCAACGTTACTCTTTTGAGTACNTCCATATCTATNAACAACGTGCAAAAGTCAATGGGTATATTCTTGCTNGCNATGGTCGTATGCAGCGGCACTGGCGCGGACGTCACGACCTATCACTTTGATTTTTGGACGATAGCGGTAATGTCGGTTGCGATAATGCTAGGTTTATTACTCGGCGGTTACAAATTGATTTATACGGTTGGCAAAAAGATATATCCGCTCAATACGTTGCAATCGGTAGAGGCTCAAGTGTCCACGGCTGCGGTCGCGCTCACTTGTTCGTTCACGGGTATTCCGGTCAGCACGGGTCAAGTCGTGTCGTCAAGTATTATCGGCGTGGGTATGGCGAATAGGGTAAGTTTTGTGCGTTGGAGCAGAGTGAAAAGGATTTTCACAAGTTGGATAATTACTTTCCCGATAGCAATGGCGGTCGGCGCGGTAATATGTTTCTTGCTAAGGTTAATATTTATCAGATAATCAATACGGTATAATTTGGAGGTCGGTATGAAAATATTCAGAAAAAAAGTCAACTTTTTCGAATTGCTAAACAATCAGTGCGAGATAATGAGAAAGGGTATCGAGGCGCTTTGTAAGTATTGCAAGAGCGCGGGCGACGAAAATCACGAGAGTTACGGAGATATGGTCATTGCAATCGAGGACGAATGCGATATGGCAAGACACGTTGTCGTTGACGAACTCAACAACACCTTTATCACGCCTATGGAACGCAACGACATCTTCGACCTTTCAAGTCAATTGGACGATATTATCGACTACGCTAAGACGACAGTCGACGAGATGAGAATTTTCGGTATTATGCCAAATGAAGATATGGAAAAGATGACAGATATTCTTTACGAAATAATGATTCATATCCAAAAAGCCGTCGCAAATATCGAAAAGCATAAAAATATTGCAAGAGACGAGGCTATCAAGGTAAGAAGTCTTGAAAACAATATGGGTTCGGCATACTATCAGGCGCTTGCTACGCTATTTGAGAACGACGACTTCAAGTTGATTTTCAAATACCGCGAAGTATACCGTCACCTCAACACAACCGCGGACGTAGCGGTTACGGCAATGAATTATTTGCTTGATATAGTCAATTCTTTGTAAATCAGTTGACAAAGAGCAAAAAGCAGTGTAAAATATACACAACTTGATATTAAAGACAGTGAAAAGGAATATTAACTTAAAAGTCCTTGCAGAGAGTTGTCGGCGGGTGAAAGACAATAGGACGGATAAGCCAACTCGCCTTTGAGTTACCTCTTTGAGAGAGATTGTAAAAGAGCGTCGGGTAAGCCCGTTATAGCGTAGAGGTATCGTAAATCGGTGATAGCCGTAGATACGAAAAAGAGTGGTACCACGGACACGTTCGTCTCTTGCATTATTGCAAGAGACTTTTTTATTATAAACAAGCCGATAATCAAAAGGTCGGCAAATAAATTAAAATAGGAGTAGGTTATGAAAAACGTAGAGAAGTACGCAAGAGGTTATTTTATGCCTCCATTTGAGTGCAACGATTGGGTCAAGAAAGAGTATGTCGACAAAGCGCCGATTTGGTGTAGCGTTGACCTACGCGACGGTAATCAGGCTTTGGTTATCCCAATGAGTTTGGAACAAAAATTGGAGTTTTTCACCTACCTATGCAAGTTGGGTTTTAAGGAAATCGAAGTGGGATTTCCCGCGGCAAGCGAGACGGAATACGACTTTTTGAGAGCGCTTATCGAGCGTAATCTCATCCCCGACGACGTGACTATACAAGTGCTCACTCAATCGAGAGAGCATATTATCGCAAAGACTTTCGAGGCGTTGAGAGGAGTAAAGAGGGCAATCGTTCACCTTTACAACTCCACTTCCGTGTCGCAAAGAGAGCAAGTGTTCAGAAAGTCCAAGGAAGAGATTATCGAGATAGCAAAATTCGGCGCGAGACTTTTCAACGAATACGCCGCAAAGACTGAAGGAGACTTCATCTTCGAGTATTCGCCCGAATCCTTTACGGGTACGGAAATGGAATTTGCAAGGGATATTTGCAACGAGGTCATCAAGATATGGAAGCCTACGCCCGAGAAGAAAGTCATCATCAATCTTCCCGTCACGGTATCTATGTCAATGCCTCACGTTTACGCAAGTCAAGTGGAGTATATGTGCAAGTCCTTGATTGACAGGGAAAACGTAATCGTTTCTTTGCATCCGCACAACGACAGAGGCTGCGCAATCGCGGACAGCGAACTCGGTCTTTTGGCAGGCGGCGACAGAATTGAAGGCACGCTTTTCGGCAACGGCGAGCGTACGGGCAACGTGGATATTATCACGCTTGCGCTCAATATGTATTCCCACGGAGTAGACCCAAAACTCGACTTTGACGACATCCTTACTACCGTCGAGCAGTACGAGAAAGCCACGGGTATGAAAGTCAACGAAAGACAGCCGTATTCGGGTAGATTGGTATTCGCTGCGTTCTCCGGCTCGCACCAAGACGCTATCGCCAAGGGTATGAAATGGCGCAAGGAAAAGAAGCCCGAGCATTGGTGCGTACCTTACCTTCCGATAGACCCCAAAGACATCGGCAGAGAGTATGAGGGCGACGTAATTCGTATCAATTCGCAGTCGGGCAAGGGCGGTATCGGCTATCTTATGGAACAGCGCTACGGCATAGTAATTCCTCAAAAAATGAGAGAGAATTTCGGTTACGCCGTCAAGAGCGTGTCCGACCACGCGCACAAGGAATTGCAACCGCAAGAAGTGTACGCGGTCTTTGAAGAGAGATACGTCAATATTGCCAATCCGCTTGCGATAACAGGGCATCATTACAAGCAAATCGACGGTATTCAAACTAGCGTTGATATAGAGTACAAAGGCAAGAAGTGTACTGTAGAGGCTGATGGAAACGGCAGGTTGGACGCCGTCAGCAACGCAATCAAAAAGGCTTTGCCTATCGACTACCATATCGCCGAATATCAAGAGCACGCGCTCACCAAGACGTCAAAGTCGCAGGCTGTCGCTTACGTCTGCATTGACGACAACAAAGGCAATTTGTTCTGGGGCGTGGGTATACATAATGATATAATAGAAGCGAGCGTCAAAGCTTTGGTTTCGGCTATCAACAATATGATTAAGTAACTGACTTTGTATAGCACTGCGCCTTTAGCCCTAACGACTAGGACGCCCTCGGGGTCACGTACGGAAAGTACGCTCACCACTCGGTTGCCGTCGCACGGACAAAAATCACAGCACTCTCCAAAGTCTAGACCAGTGTTGATTAGATTAATTCTTTGAATAAGTAGTCTAATGTCACCTCGACCGAAGTGGAGAGGTCTCAAATAGTTTTTTCACAGACTTTGTTCAAAAGGTAGTTTTAGTAGAATTGCCCAAGTCCAAAGGCGGTTAGAGTGTTTGCGATTTATGTGCTCTATAGTTTTGGGTTTAGATAAGTGTCGTTTACTATCTTAGTATCGCTACAAAATATTCGTGCACTAAATGCAAATACTCTTACACCGCCAAAACCCTCAAATATAAACCGAAAACGACTCAATTGTCTATACACATTTGACTATCAAGTAGAATATTATTATATATGAATGAACAAGTAAAATCGCCACTTTTGACCAAAAGTCCGTTCAAGGCGATATTAAGTTTTTCAATACCTCTAATTATCGGGGATTTTTGTCAACAACTCTACAATGCCGTTGACAGTATAATCGCAGGTAGATACATAGGCACGACTGCGCTTGCGTCGCTCGGTTCGGCAAGTCCGATTATGAATATTATCATATTTTTGTTGATAGGATTTGCTATGGGAAGCGGCGTAATTATGTCGCGCCACTTTGGCGAAAAAGACTACGCTACGCTCAAAAAGGTAATGGGTAGCGCGCTCGTCATAGGTATGATATTTACTATCGCGCTTTCGGCATTGAGCATAGGTCTGTCGCGTCCGTTTTTGAAATTACTCAACACACAGGCAAGCCTCATTGACGGAGCGGATAACTATCTCAAAATCGTCTTTGCAGGCGCGGTATTCACTTATTTATACAACTTTTACTGCTTTGCAGTACGCGCTGTCGGGGACAGTTACACGCCGCTTATTTTCCTTTTCGCATCGGTAATTATCAACGGAATTCTCGACGTACTTTTTGTCGTCGTTTTCAAATGGGGAATAGAGGGAACTGCGCTTGCGACCGTGCTTGCGCAAATGCTTTCGAGTATTCTTTGCATCATATACACAAATAGAAAATTTGAGTTGTTAAAGCTCAAAAAATCCGACTTGAAAGTCGACGGCAAAATCGTATGGGAAATCACTTCCTATTCGCTTTCTATGTCCCTGCAACAAGTATTTGTCTACGTAGGTAGACTTGCGATACAAGGTCTTGTCAATACCTATCCCGAAAACGTCGTCGCGGGAGTGAATTCGGGTACGCGACTTGACGCGCTTTTGCAGACTCCAATGCGAGGATATACCAACGCTTTGACGACCTACACCGCGCAGAATTTGGGCGCGAAGAAGTACAAGAGAGTGATAGAGGGATACAAGGCAAGTTGGATTGTCGTCGCTATCGTCGGAGTGTTGTCAACGCTCGTGACCGTGTTCTTGGCAGAAAGTATGGTCAAACTCTTCGACAGCAACGCCGAAGTCATATCGGCGGGCAAGGGCTATTTGGCGGACATCGGTTGGGGATATATGCTGATGTGCATAATCGTGCAAAGTCAGGCGGTNTTCAAGGGTATCGGTATGCTCAAAACCTTCGTTGTGTCCACGCTGATTTCAATCCTTTTCAGAATAGGTCTATCATATCTTTTCGAGCGNTTTTGGGGACTTCAAGGTATGTTCTGGGCGCCCACGGCAAGTTGGGTNGTAGGTTCTTCTTACTGTCTTATCGCTATGCTTATCGCATACCGCAAAATNCTCTTGCCTTTGGCAAGGACGGAATATGACTCCAATTCGTGAAATTCTCTTGCGCTCGCGCGTTTTTTATAGTAATATATAATTATATAAATATNCTGCGCAAGGGATTACAATGAAGACATTAAGAGTAAATTTGGGCGAAAACAGTTACGATATACTTATCGGCGCGAATACGTTGTCGCAAATAGGCAAATACGTNGAAAGTAAAGGCGGAAAAGTCTTTATCATCAGCGATACCAACGTTGCGCCGATTTTTGCGAATACGGTAATGGACAGCCTTTTGGAAAAAGGGTATGAGTGCAAACTTATGGTTTTGCCGGCAGGCGAACCCACGAAGAGCATAAATTCCATTACGCCGATTTATTCTTCAATGCTCGAATTNAATCTCACTCGCAAGGACTTGATTATCACTTTGGGCGGCGGAGTGATAGGCGATTTGGGCGGTTTCGTCGCTTCGACTTATTTGAGAGGNGTGGACTTNGTGCAAGTGCCGACTTCNCTTCTTGCGCAGGTGGANAGTTCCGTCGGCGGAAAAGTGGCGGTAGATTTGCCNGAGGGCAAAAATCTAGTGGGNAGTTTTTATCAGCCGAAACTCGTGTTTATCGACGTTGCCGCGCTTGAAGATTTGCCNGACGCTTACTATATNGACGGTATGGCGGAAGTAATCAAATACGGCTGTANNAAGGACGAAAGTCTNTTCAANCTTCTCGAAGGCATAAAGTCAAGAGAAGAGTTTATGCAAAGAGCGGAAGAGATTATATANNCTTGTTGCGATATCAAGCGCAAGGTCGTCGAGGTGGACGAAAAGGACAACGGCGAGAGAATGTTGCTCAACTTCGGTCACACCTACGGACACGCTATNGAGAAGTATTATAATTTCACAGGCTATTCGCACGGACAAGCCGTCGCAATCGGTATGGTATTTATCAGCGCGATAAGCGAAAAATTGGGNCAGACAGAAAAGGGNACTACCGCAAGAATCGTCAAGATATTAGAGCAATACGGCTTGCCGATAGAGGACAAAGTGCAGCCAAAAGACGTCATCTCGGCTATACTCAACGACAAGAAAAATTTNGGCAAGACTTTGCGCGTCGTGTTGTTGGAGAAGATAGGCAAGAGTTTCACCTATCCGACGAGCGCNGAGTATTTTTTGAATAAATAGGATTGGATATGCAAGACAAGAGCGTAATGGAAATCACGCCTGCCAAACTTCAAGGCAAGGTCAATATACCGCCCTCAAANAGCGTAGCGCACAGAGCGATAATNTGCGCTTCTCTTGCCGTCGGNGAAAGCGTAATNTCCAATATATCCTTTTCNGAAGATATAAAGGCGACGATAGAGTGTATGCGCTCTTTGGGCGCAAGTATAGTCGAGCAAGCGGATTCNTTGAGAATTATCGGTTGTTCCGATAAAATCAACGCNGACGTCAAATTTGANTGCAACGAATCGGGGTCNACTTTGAGATTTATGATTCCTATCGCTTTGGCGAAGAATTGCGGACAAAATCACTTCGTCGGTAGAGGTAAGTTGGGTACGCGTCCTTTGAACGTATACGAAAAGATTTGCAAAGAGCAAAATATATCTTACGTCAACGATAGCGTAAACAACGCCGATAACCTGCTTGACTTGAAAGTAAACGGTAGGCTCGAAAGCGGAGTATTTGCAGTAAANGGCGACGTCAGTTCGCAATTCATCACAGGACTTATGTTTGCCTTGCCTATACTTGACGGCGACAGCGAAATAGTGATAGAGGGCGAGTTGCAATCCAAAGGCTATTTGGATTTGACGCTTTCGGCTCTTAAAGAATTCGGCATAGANATCGTCAATGATAATTATGAGAAATTCGTAATTAAGGGCGGGCAAAAGTATATGGCGAAAGACTATACNGTCGAGGGAGATTGGTCGCAAGCGGCTTTTTACGAAGTGGCGAATTATCTTGGAAACGACGTGCAGATGCTGGGCTTGAATATGGAAAGCGAGCAGGGTGACAAGACGATAGTCGACTTTATCAANAGNCTGAGAGAAGCGGACAGCGGACAAACGCTTGTATTCGACGGAAGCGACTGTCCAGATATTATCCCTGCGTTTGCGCTTGCGTGCTGTCTTAGAAAAGGCAAGAGCGAGATAGTCAACGTATCGAGATTGAGAATTAAAGAGTGCGACAGATTGAGCGCNACNGTGGCGGAACTCAAAAAGCTGGGAGCGAATATCGAGGAGAAANAAGACGCTATGTCTATTGTCGGCGTAGAGGAATTACAGGGAGCAGACGTNGAGACGTACAACGACCATAGAATGGCTATGACGCTTGCGATAGCGACGACGAGAGCGAATGGGAAAGTAAAGTTTAGTAATTATAAATGCGTGTCCAAGTCATATCCCGACTTTTTCGAGGATTACAATTCCNTGGGCGGGAAGACGGAAATCATAAACAAATAGATAGAATACGGAGGAGCAAATGAGCGCAGTTTGGGGAGATAAAATAAAGATAACTATTTTCGGNGAATCGCATAGCGAGGCGATAGGCGTCGTAATTGACAACTTGCCGTCGGGTATAGTACTCGACTTTGACGAAATCAAAAGAGAAATGGCAAGAAGAGCGCCCAACGGCGGAGAGTTCTCCACGCCGAGAAAGGAGAGCGACGAGGTGGAAATNGTCAGCGGNTATTTTGACGGCAAGACTACGGGTACGCCNCTTTGCGGTATTATTCGCAATACNAATACCAAATCCAAAGACTANTCNNTNCTCAAAGACGTATTCAGACCNGGACACAGCGACTANGGCTATTACCTCAAAAGCGAGGGNAACAACGACTATCGCGGAGGNGGTCACTCTTCGGGTAGACTTACCGCGCCGTTGGTNTTNTGCGGAGCGATATGCAAGCAACTTTTGAGNGAAAAAGGAATATCTATCGGCAGTCATATTCAATCCATTGCNGACGTNAAAGANAANTCTTTCGGCGTAGCCATTGACGGCAGNCAACTTGAAAANCTCAGCAAAGANGTATTTCCGCTTTTGGATAAGAGNAAGTTTGANGATATGCGCAAGATTATTGCGAATGCGAGAGAGCAAGGCGACAGCGTAGGCGGAGTGATTGAGTGCGCAGTCAGCGGACTTCAAGGCGGCGTCGGCGAACCTTTNTTTGACAGTNTCGAATCNCGNTTGGCNAGTTTGCTTTTCAGCGTNCCGGCGGTCAAGGGCGTGCAGTTTGGCAAAGGCTATGNACTCNCNACGATGAAAGGCAGCGAGGCGAACGANCCGTTCGAATTTGTAGACGGAAAGGTAGTGACGAAGACCAACAACAACGGCGGANTTTTGGGCGGTATTTCNACNGGTATGCCGATAGTNTTCAACGTCGCAATCAAGCCGACTGCGTCGATATTTAAAGAGCAGGATAGCGTCAATATAAAGACCAAAGAGAATACTCGCCTGACAATACAAGGCAGACACGATTCGTGCATNGTAGTGCGCGCAATTCCCGTAATCGAAGCGGTAGCGGCAATAGCGATATACGATTTTTTAAGATAAAGGTAGAAAATGGACAGACTTGAAGAATTGCGAAATCAAATAGACGTAATAGACAAAGATATCGTCGCTCTTTTCGAGAAAAGAATGTCGGTAGTGCTTGGCGTTGCTGAGTACAAGAAAGAGCATAAGACGAACGTCTTGCAGACTTCGCGCGAAGAGCAGGTTTTGCAAAAGGCAGTCGACAATTTGTCGAATAAAGAGTACGCCGACGCGGTTAAGCAAATTATGATAGAAATAATGGGCGTAAGCAAAGATTTGCAAAGAANGAANGGCGCGGGCGATAGCGTAATGCTCAAAGGCTATCAGAGAAAACCGCTTGATTATAATGCGAAAAAGGGTTATTACGGCGATAGAGGTTCAAACTCCGAAAAGGCTATGATAGACTTTTTCGGCAATGACGANGGNGAGAATTTTCAGACTTTTGAAGAAATCTTCAAGGCTCTTAAAGAGGGTAAAATCGAATACGGCGTTTTNCCGATAGAAAATTCCTCAACGGGAGCAATCACCGAAGTGTACGACCTGCTAAGAAAATACGATTACTTNATCGTNGGAGAGCAATGGGTAGGNATAAATCATTGTTTGCTNGGCATAGAGGGAAGCAGTATCGATGATATAAAGGAAGTATATTCTCATCCTCAGGCTATCACTCAAAGCGACGGATTTTTGGCGACTCGCGATTGGAAGATAATNCCTTACAAATCNACCGCGTCGTCGGCAAAACTTGTCGCCGAAACTGCGGATAAGAGCAAAGGCGCNATAGCGTCCGAGCGTAACGCCGAACTTTACGGATTGAAAATTCTCAAATCGGGAATTCAGTCGCAGTATTGCAACTGTACCCGTTTCGTCGTCGTTTCCAAATATCTTTTGGACAGCGATGAAAGCGACAAGACNAGCATAGTTTTCGCTTTGAATTCCACGCCGGGAGCGCTCTTTAATGCGTTGAANTATTTTGCTAAAAACAATATCAATCTTATCAATATTGAGTCGCGNCCCGTCGAGAATTCGCCCGAGAGTTATTATTTCTATACGGATTTGGAATTCCCGTGCAACTCGCCANAACTCACTGAAGCGCTCGAATACGTCAATAGCGTGTCNGACTTTTTTGAGATAATCGGCGAGTATAAGAAAGGTTGCGTCGTACTGGGTACGAAAAAGGACTAATCGGAGGGGATATGAAGTATTGCGTTATCGGAGAAAAACTGACACATTCAATGTCGCCTCAAATCCACAAAGAGTATTTTGACTATTACAAAATCGACGGNAGTTACCGTATTCAGCAAATCNCTATGCAAGATATGCTTGACGATTGCAAGGAGACTTTGCTCTCTTACGACGGCATGAACGTCACCGTTCCGTACAAAGAAAAAGTTGTCAAGTATTTATCAGGCATATCGGACGAAGCGAAAAGCATAGGCGCGGTCAATACTATCGTCAACAAGGNCGGAAAACTTTACGGTTACAATACCGACCCGTACGGCTTTGAGGAATTGCTCAAAGCAAATTCCGTGAAGATTGAGGGNGCTTGCTTTGTCATTTTGGGCAGTGGCGGAGCGTGTAAGTCGGTGAGATATATTCTCAAAGAGCGTGGCGCAAAGTCGGTTGTCGTCGCTACTCGCGATGATGAAAAGGGCAAGAGCGAAGGCTATATCAGCTATGACGCGCTCAAAGAATATAAAGCCGACGTCTTGGTCAATACCACGCCCGTAGGTATGTATCCCAACGTGGACGGCTGTCCCGTAAGCGAGGATATTATATCCAACTTCGATACCGTCGTGGATATAATCTATAATCCCGTCTACACAAAGTTGTTGCAAAGCGCGGTAAAACTCGGTAAGAAAGCCGTCGGCGGTATGTATATGCTCGTCGCGCAGGCAATGAAGTCGCAAGAGATTTGGAACGAAAAAGTGACTGACGCCGCGTTGACGAAGAAAATATACAATAGACTTATGAAAGAATACTTTGTCAACAACGGCGGAAATATCTATCTTACCGGTATAATGTCGTGCGGAAAGACTTCAAAAGGAAAAAGAGTCGCGAAGAAACTNCATTGGAAATTTNTCGACGCCGACAGGTATATTGAAGAAATATCGGGCGAAAGCATTCCGCAGATGTTTGAAANGGGCGAAGACTATTTCAGAAGTTGGGAATCTAAGGCAATGTATGAACTNTCTAAGGAAAAATATCTCGTTGTCGCTACCGGCGGCGGGGTAATTCTAAAAGANGNCAACGTCAGCGCAATGAAACTAAGCGGAATAAACGTGCTCATTGAGCGCAATATAGACGATATCGTGGCGAGCGTAAAAACGTCCACAAGACCGCTTCTTAAAGACGGACCCGATAAATTGAGAAAGATTTATGGCGAGAGAAAGGATAGATATTANGGCTCNTGCGACGTGGTTGTTAAAAGCTATGAGAACTATATGGAAAAGACNGTCGACGATATAGTNGACATAATAAGAGGCNATTTAATAAAGAAATTATAATTAGGGAGCGAGAGTATGAAAACGATAATGGTCATCAACGGCGTAAATCTCAATATGCTCGGCATTAGNGAAAAGAATATATACGGCAATGCGACTTACGAAGGTCTTTGCGAGTATNTTCGCTCGAGTAGCAAAGANATGCAAGTCAATCTCGTGTTTTTTCAATCCAATCANGAGGGCGCAATAGTCGATTGTATGCAAAAGTGTTATTTNGANAATTTTGACGGCATNGTATTAAANCCGGGNGCGCATACGCATTATAGTTACGCNCTCTACGACGCAATCAAGTCAATCGCNCCAATACCCGTCGTTGAAGTTCATATCTCGGATATTCACTCGAGAGAAGAATTNCGNANAGTATCCGTTACCGCGCCCGCTTGCATAGCGCAAATATCGGGCAAGGGTTTTGACGGNTACGTCGAGGCAGTAAAAATGCTCGTAGAAAGGAANTAGTCCTATGAAAGAAGATAAAGTAGTTACAATAGTCGGTTTAGGCGTGGTAGGCGGTTCTTACGCAATCGCGCTGTCAAAGAAGGGATATACCGTCTACGGTGTGAATAGGTCGGTCGAGGGNTTGGAATTGGCGCTCTCTTGCGGNGCAATCAAAGAAGGCGCGCATACGCCTGAAAAGTTCTTTGAAAAAAGCGATATAATAATTATCGCNCTTTATCCCAACCAGATTGTTGAGTATCTTAAAAAGTANGGCAAATATATTAAAGANGGCTGTCTTGTCAGCGACGTTGCGGGCATTAAGAGTCATTTTGTAGACGATATAAACGCCGTGATGCCAAAGGGAAGCGAGTTTTTGTTCTGCCATCCNATGGCNGGAAGAGAAAAGCGAGGATTTAAGTACGCCGACGATAAAGTCTTGCAGGGCGCAAATTTCTTGATTGTGAAGACNGANANTACCACNCTAAGACGCAATTGAGAGAATGACGANACTTGTCAAGACAATCGGCTTTGGCAAAGTCAAAGCGATAGACGTGGCGACGCACGATAAAGTGATAGCGTACACNTCTCAACTTCCGCACGCAATCGCAGTATCTTTGATAAACAGCGACGACGAGAATAGNGAAACGGCAAGTTTCATTGGAGATTCATATCGCGATCTCACCAGAATTGCCAATATCAACGAGGATTTGTGGTCGGAACTTTTCTTGGGNAATAAAGAGAATTTAATTTCCACAATATCCGCTTTTGAAGAGCAATTGTCGNCGTTGAAGCATGCAATAGANAATGACGACGAAGACACGTTAAAAGGACTNTTTATCAAGTCTACGAAGAGAAGAATAAATTTAGAGAAGAAAAANAATANTTGAACAANGTTCAATAAATTTAATTAAAATATGTACCGCGAGAGTTNTCGCGGTATTTTTANTATTCAGTGTNGATTTATTGCTAATTGAACAATGTTCAANANAAAAGCGTTCACTTAATTTTATCTAAAATTTGATAGAATAAGATAAAAAGTTTGACATATTATTTTTATGTATGTTATTATTTATGTGCTTATTTATATTAAGAATAGGCGCAAACAAATTAAAGGATAAGTGAAATGGCTGAAAACAATAAAACGGACGATTTGTCCAACGCTACAGTACATATAGAAAAAGTNACGACTGAAGACGGAAAAGTGCTTATCAAAAAGACGATTGTAAAGAAGGTCGTCAAGGCAGCCGACGGAACGACTAAGCCGGTTGAGCAGNCTGTTGNTNNGCANGANAANANGCNNNTNGAGCAAGTNGCNAAAGANGANCCNAAGCAAANTCAAGTCGAAGTNAAGCANGAGCAAGTAAAAGANGNGNANTCTCAAATTGAGGAAAAGCCCGCTCAACCNGTTTCGGAAGTAAAACCTGCCGAANAGNNTTCGCAANCTGTCGANAAGGTCGAAAAAGAAGAAGTCAAGGAAGATNAACCCGTTGAAGCAAAACCGACGGAAGAGAAAGCNGTAGAAGAAAAGTCTAAGGACAAGAAAAAGAAGTCGGAAGAGAAAAAGTCCAAGAAAGANGCGAANAAGGCTGAAAAGGAAAACGCCGTCGCCGACAGTAATGACGANGAAGAAAAACAAGCCAAGAANTTGGAGGCTCAACGAAAGAAGCAAGAGGCGAAAGAGAAAAAGTCGGCTATNAAAGAGAGATTGAAAGTTTTGAGAGGCGTGCCTTTNGTCAACTTNGAGGCGACCGCCGAGGAGGGGCTCAANGATTCTCAAATCGAGGAAAGAGAACTTCGCGGAATGGTAAACAAGACGGACAATTCAATTTCNAAGTCTTATTTGCAAATTTTCGTGTCGAATATATTCACGTTGTTCAACCTTGTAAATATCTTTTTGGCGTGTCTNATGATTATCTTCAACGGACAAATCAAAAATATGCTTTTCGCAGGAATAGCGATGGTCAACCTCGTCATCGGTATTATCCAAGAAATCAGATCTAAAAAAGCGTTGGATAAACTTTCTTTGGTNTCCGCGCCGTCTATCGAAGTNGTCCGCAACGGGCAGGTAATAGAAATATCAACAGATAAAATAGTAATAGACGATATCATCATCCTCAAACAAGGCAGTCAAATTCCTACCGACTGCATAGTCGTAGGNGGAGAGTGCGAGGCAAACGAATCTTTGCTCACCGGNGAGCAGGACGATATACACAAAGGATACGGCGACCAGCTTATGTCGGGTAGTTTCGTTCAGTCGGGCAAGTGCAGAGCAAGAGTAATCGCCGTAGGCGAAGANACTTACGCTTCCAAACTTATGAGCGAAGCAAAGAAGTTCAAGAAGTCCAAATCCGAACTTATGCGTTCGATAAACTGGATTATCAGAATCGCGACGATAATCATATTCCCGCTCGGAATTTTGCTTTTCATTACGAATATGAAACTTGCTACGAGCGTTTCAAGCGCAGTCACGAGCACCGTATCTTCGGTCATCGGTATGATTCCCGAAGGTTTGTTGATGCTCACTTCCGTCGCGTTGGCGCTCGGTATCATAAGACTTGCCAAAAAGCGTACTCTTGTNCAAGACCTTTATTCAATCGAGGCTTTGGCGAGAGTTGACGTGCTTTGTCTNGACAAGACGGGTACGATAACCGAAGGCACGATGCAAGTAGAGAGCGTGCACGTATATTCTTCAAAGTTCGGTTCTCCTGACGACATAATGGCNAATATGGTCAAGTCGCTCGGCACNAACAACGCTACTTTTGAAGCGTGCGCGGAATATTTCTCGTCCAACGAAAACTATAAAGTATCNAAACTTATGCCGTTCTCTTCGGCAAGAAAGTGGAGCGGAGTTACGTTTGACGAACAAGGTACGTTTATCGTAGGCGCNCCCGAATTCGTGCTCAAAGAAAGATATTCGGCAGTAGAGCGTAACGTCAACGAGTANGCAATGGAAGGNTANAGAGTACTTGTTCTCGTATGCACGCCCGAAACTCTTCAAGACGGAGCAATGGACGTTCAAAAGATGGAACTTGTTGCGCTTATCGTATTGAGCGACAAGATAAGAAGCACGGCGCAANCTACNTTCGAGTATTTCGAACAGCAAGGCGTAGAACTCAAAGTAATCTCCGGCGATAATCCGCTTACGGTATCAAAAGTTGCCGAAAGAGCGGGATTGAAAAATGCTGAGAAGTACGTCGACGCGTCAGTCGATTTGGATACTCCCGAAAAGATTTACGAAGCGGTAGACAAATATACGGTATTCGGCAGAGTCACGCCGTCTCAGAAAAAAGAACTTGTCGCTGCGCTCAAATCGCGCGGACATACGGTCGGNATGACGGGCGACGGCGTAAACGACGTTATGGCGCTCAAAGAAGCNGATTGCTCTATTGCGATGGCNAGCGGTTCTGACGCAAGCAGAAACGTCGCGCAACTCGTATTGCTCGACAGCGACTTCTCGTCCTTGCCTAGCGTAGTAAGCGAGGGTAGAAGAGTTATAAACAACATTGAAAGAGCGTCTTCGCTCTTCTTGGTNAAGACGACGTTTAGCGCGGTGCTCTCGCTATTGTTGATAATATTCCAATTCTCGGCGTATCCGTTCGAGCCTATTCAACTTACGCTTATCAACACGTTGTTCGTAGGTATTCCGTCNTTCATCTTGGCGTTGGAGCCGAACGATAGAAGAGTAAAGGGCAAGTTCCTGAGCAAAGTCTTCCAGCGAGCCTTACCGGCAGGACTTACGGTTGCATTCGCTATAATCTTAGTGTGCGGAATGTACAGCGACATGGGATTNGACTTCTCGGCGCAAATATCCACAATGAGCGTATTTATCACGGCGTCGGTATCGTTCATAGTCCTCGTACAGGTATGTATGCCGTATACCAAAGACAAAATCTTTATGTTGGCGCTTTTGTTGGTAGCGTTCTTGTTCGTGGTATTCAACAGCTTCCTACGCGAAAAATTCTCGCTCGTACCGCTCCATCAAGAGATGATGGTCAGACTNGCGATAATCATCGTATGTATTATCCCGATAATGGCGTTCATGCGTGTGGAAATAGAGGCGTTCAAAGCGCTGTTCAAAGAAACGGGCGGCTTTATCAAGAGAGAGAAAGACAAAGCGAAGAACTTCTTCAACCGTTTTGACAACAAATAAAAACAAATTTGAATATATAAAGGAGTAATTTTCAATGACTAATGAAAAAGTGTTGGTAATCGATTTCGGCGGACAATACAATCAGCTTATCGCAAGACGCGTCAGAGAACTCAACGTTTACTGCGAAATGTATCCTTATACGATAAGTTTAGAGAAGATTAAAAGTCTTAATCCTATCGGTATCATTTTCACGGGCGGACCGAATAGCGTATACGACGACGGCGCTCCCCGTATCGACAAAGGTATATTCGAGTTGGGTATTCCCGTNCTCGGTATCTGNTATGGCGCTCAACTNATCGCCTATACTCTCGGCGGAAAAGTAGAGAAAGCAAGCGCGAGAGAGTACGGCAAAAAGGAAGCGACTTACGATACGAACAGTTTGCTTTTCAAAGACTTGAAAAAGAAAAACGTATGTTGGATGAGTCACACCGACCAAATAACGGAATTGCCGCAAGGCTTCAAGTCAATTGCTTATACCGACACTTGCAAGGTCACGGCTTTTGAGAACGTGGAGAAGAGAATTTACGGCATGCAATATCACCCCGAAGTTCAGCACACGATTCAAGGCTTGGATATGCTCAAAAACTTCCTTTACAANNTAGTAAACGCNAAGGGCGATTGGACGATGTCCAACTTTGTNACGAAGTCGGTTGCGGAATTAAAAGCCAAAATCGGCGACAAGAAAGTGCTTTGCGCGTTCAGCGGCGGCGTAGATTCTGCGGTTGCGGCGACTCTTATCCACAAGGCAGTCGGCGACCAACTTACTTGTATATTCGTTGACCACGGTCTTTTGAGAAAGAACGANGCCAAAGAAGTAATGAAAGTCTTCAAAGAAGATATGGGTATGAACGTTATCCTCGCGGACGCGTCGGAGAGATTCCTCAAAAAGTTGCAAGGCGTGAAAGAACCTGAAAAGAAGAGAAAGATTATCGGCAAAGAATTCATTGACGTATTCGAAGTCGAGGCAAAGAAAATAGGCGCGGTCGACTATCTCGTGCAAGGTACGATTTATCCCGACGTNATCGAATCGGGTCTTGGCAGCAGCGCGGTAATCAAGTCGCACCACAACGTGGGCGGATTGCCTAGCGTNGTCAACTTTAAAGAGATTGTCGAGCCTTTGAGAGATTTGTTCAAAGACGAAGTNAGAAAGGTAGGTTTCGAACTCGGACTTCCGCACGACGTCGTAATGCGTCAGCCGTTCCCAGGNCCTGGACTTGCAATAAGAATNATCGGCAATATCACNAAAAAGAAGTTGGAAATATTGAGAGATGCGGANTACATTTTCAGAGANGANGTNAAACTCAACGGACTTTCCGAAGAGATATGGCAGTATTTNGCNGTNCTTACCAATATGCGTAGCGTAGGCGTAATGGGCGATTGCCGTACNTACGATTACACTTTGGTATTGAGAGCGGTTACTTCGGTCGACGCNATGACAGCCGANTGGGCAAGAATTCCGTCCGACGTNCTCGAAAAGATTTCTACGAGAATCGTCAACGAAGTTTCNCATATCAACAGAGTNGTNTACGACATCACNTCNAAGCCNCCGGCTACAATAGANTGGGANTAGNNNTCGTCTATCTCANTTCTNANCGAANTNGATAGAAATTACATTNTANTANANATNAATATATAATNAGNTNAATANANAGTATATTCGCGAAAGCGGAAGGAGTATATAATGTTAACAGCAATAGTAGGTATCAACTGGGGTGACGAAGGCAANGGCAGAATGGTAGACCTTGTGTCGAGCGATTACGACGTTGTCGTAAGATATCAAGGCGGCAACAACGCAGGTCACACGGTAATAAATCATCTTGGCAAGTTTATTCTCAACCTCATACCGTCGGGAATTTTGCGTCCCGAAGTCGTCAACGTAATGGGCAACGGNATGGTAATTGATATGCAACATCTTGTCGGCGAAATGGGCAGACTTATGGAGAAGGGAGTNAAGATTACCCCCGANAATCTCAAAATCAGTTCGAGAGCGGTTATTTGTATGCCTTACCACGTTAGACAAGACTGTTTGGAAGAGGACAGATTGGGCGACGCGAAGTACGGNTCNACNAGAAGAGGTATCGCTCCTGTCTATGGCGATAAATACCTCAAAAAGATAATAATGATGGGCGACCTTTTCCACCCNGAGGCTTTGAGAAAGAGAATCGAAGGTATCGTAGAGTGGAAGAATTTGTTTATCGAGAAGGCTTACGGCTCGAATAAAATCGAAGTCGACGAGATNATGAATTGGCTTGAGGAGTACGGCAACAAACTCAAACCGTTCGTTTGCAACACGGGCGAGTTCTTGGACGAGAGCCTCAAAGCGGGAAAGAAAGTTGTNTTCGAGGCTCAGTTGGGCGCGTTGAGAGATATTGACTTCGGTATCAATCCGTATACGTCTTCATCCAACACAATCGCCGCTTACGCGCCAATCGGCGCGGGTATTCCGAAATACAGACTTGACAACGTATTCGGNATCATGAAAGCGTATAGTTCTTGCGTAGGCGAAGGACCTTTCACCGTCGAGATGTTCGGCGCGGAGGCTGAGGAATTAAGACAAGCGGGCGGAGAATACGGCGCGGCTACGGGCAGACCCAGAAGAGTGGGCGCATTCGACGTAGTCGCTTCCAAGTACGGCGTTGAGATGCAAGGCGCATCCGAACTTGCGTTGACAAAACTCGACGTACTTTCCTATATGAAGAAGATCCCCGTATGCGTAGCNTACAAGGTAGGCGACAAGANNACNACNNNTTNNCCAAGCGGAGAGGATTTGAGAATTGCGACCCCGATATTTGAATATATGGACGGTTGGAATTGCGATATATCTTCTTGCAGAAAGCCGAGCGATTTGCCAAAGCAAGCGTTGGATTACATACAGTATATCGAAAAGGCAGTCGGNTGTCCGATTACCTACGTTTCTGTCGGCGCGGAGAGAGAAGAGTACGTCGTAATGAAGGAAAGCAAGATAAAATAATATTGATATAAATATNAGTNANTATNNATAAGGAAATATANNATGAAANTCAANAAGNACTTTTTAGATTTGAAAGACAGCTATTTGTTTTCCACGGTAGCCAAGAAAATCAAGGCTTATCAAGAGCAAAACCCCGGCGTTGAGGTTTACAGACTCGGTATAGGCGACGTGACCATGCCGCTCGTTCCCGCGGTAATCAAGGCTATTCACGACGCTACCGACGAGATGGCTCAAAAGTCTACTTTCAGAGGCTACGGTCCTGAGCAAGGTTACGACTTTTTGAGAGAGGAGATAGCGAAGTATTATCAGCGTACAAAAAAAGTANCGCTCGATATGGACGAGATTTTTATAAGCGACGGAGCAAAGAGCGATTTGGGTAATATTCTCGACATTCTTGATCCGAGCAACAAAGTTTTGATACCCGACCCGGTATATCCTGCGTACGTTGATACAAACGTTATGGCGGGAAGAAAGATAGACACCGCCGAGGGCAACCAATCCAATTCGTTCAAGCCTATGCCCGACAAGAATTACAAGGCTGATATTATCTACCTTTGCTCGCCGAACAACCCGACGGGCGCGGTATACACGCANGCGGAACTCAAAGCGTGGGTNGACTATGCCAACGAGCGCAAGGCTTTGATAATCTTCGATTCGGCGTACGAAGCGTTTGTCGGCGACCCGACTTTGCCGAGAAGNATTTTCGAGATTGAGGGCGCGAGAACTTGCGCAATAGAATTCTGTTCTTTCTCNAAGACGGCNGGNTTTACGGGTACGAGATGCGGATACACGGTTGTTCCTAAGGANTTGGTTTTCGATAATACGAAGTTGAATTCGCTTTGGAACAGACGTCAATGCACNAANTTCAANGGCGTACCNTACATAATCCAAAAGGGCGCGCAAGCGGTATTCTCNGAAGAGGGCTTCAAGCAGATAATGGAAAATATCGCTTACTACAAAGAGAACGCGCGNATTATCCACGAAGGTTTGGAGAAGAAAGGAATATGGCATATCGGNGGAATAAATTCNCCGTATATNTGGCTCAAATGTCCGAACGGAATGACGTCGTGGGAATACTTTGACCATTTGCTCACAAAGGCAAACGTCGTCGGCACTCCGGGCGCAGGTTTTGGCAATATGGGCGAGGGATATTTCAGATTGACGGCGTTCGGCGATAGAGAAAAGACTATCGAGGCAGTAAAGAGAATTATCGCTCTTTCCTAANAAANAATAGAGTATGGCAAAGAAATTCGACGAAAAGCAAATCGCGGATATACTCGCGAAGTTGGAAGTTATGCACCCGAATGCNGAGTGCGAACTCGTCTATTCGTCGCCTTTCGAGTTGCTTGTCGCGGTAATNTTGTCCGCTCAATGCACGGATAAGCGCGTCAATCAAGTGACTGATAAACTTTTCAAGGTATACAACACGCCGTTGCAATTCGCGCANTTGTCCGAAGAGGAATTATCGGNGTATATCTACGCCTGCGGCTTTTATCGCAACAAAGCCAAGAATATCATTTCCGCAAGTCAAGACATTGTGACCAAATTCGGCGGAGAAGTGCCNAGCGATATNGANAGTCTTATGACNTTGGCAGGAGTAGGNAAAAAGACCGCCAACGTCGTTTATTCGGTCGCTTTCGGCGGACAGGCTATAGCCGTCGATACTCACGTCTTGNGACTTAGCAATAGGATAGGTTTTTGCGACAGCGACGACCCTCTCAAAGTGGAAAAAGNGCTTATGCAAATTCTTCCCAAAGAGGTTTGGGCGCACGCNCATCACTTGCTGATACATCACGGCAGATACACTTGCTCGGCAAGAAATCCGCAATGCGCCGACTGTCTTATCAGCGAGCATTGCAGACATTTTAACGGTAAATAACAGTATAGGAGATAAATATATGAACACGCTTTTGAAGATTTATGAAGTTGCTCCAAAAGTAAAAAAATACGTCGTACATACGCCTACGGTATCAAAGCACTGTCTTCCGGGACAGTTCGTCATCGTTATCGTAGAAGAGGGCGGAGANAGAGTTCCGTTCACGATTTGCGATTACGACAGAGANGCGGAGACGATAACTCTTCTCGTGCAAGAAGTAGGCTATTCTACTCACAAAATGGCTTTGCTCAAAGAGGGNGACAGTCTTTTCGCGTTGGTAGGTCCTTTGGGCAATCCNACCGATTTGGACGAATACGAAAANCTNGTTTTGGTAGGCGGCGGTATCGGTTGCGCGGTTATCTATCCGCAAGCCAAGTTGCGTAAACAAAAAGGCTTGAAGAGCGACGTCATTATGGGCGCAAGAACCAAAGATTTGCTCTTTGACATAGAGGAATTCAAGGCGAATAGCGAGCACGTTTATATATCCACCGACGACGGCTCTTTGGGTACGAAAGGTTTTGTCACGACCGTACTTCAAGAGAGAATTGACGCAGGCGACAAGATTGATTGCGTACTCGTCGTAGGACCTATGATTATGATGAAGAACGTCAGCGAACTNACTCGCAAGTACAATATTCCCACNGTCGTATCTATGAACACGATAATGGTCGACGGCACNGGTATGTGCGGAGGTTGCAGACTTACCGTGGGCGGAGAAACAAAGTACGCTTGCGTAGACGGACCTGAATTTGACGGACACGCGGTCAACTTTGACGAGGCTATGACGAGAAGCAAATTCTATCGCGAGCACGAGCAAAAATGTAATTTGAGAGGTTGATACTATGAACAATTCACCGAGAAATAAGACAAAGCACCAATCGGCGCAAGAGAGAATAAAGAATTTTGAGGAAGTAAANTTAGGCTTTGACGACGCCTTGATGAAAGAAGAAGCGAGCAGATGTATCAACTGCAAGAACGCTCCTTGCCGTACGGGTTGTCCNGTCGGNATCAATATCCCNGCGTTTATCAAATGCTTGACGGAAGACGATAAGGACGGCGCGCTTGACGTAATCAGTCAATCGTCGCTTTTGCCNGCAATTTGCGGNAGAGTATGTCCGCAAGAGAATCAATGCGAGGGCAAGTGTATCCGTAGAGCNAAGTTGGGCGGAAGCGTAGCAATCGGCGCGTTGGAAAGATACGTNGGCGACTACGGCTTGAAAAANGGTACGGCTGACCTCAAAGCTCCCGAGTGGAACGGCAAGAAAGTCGCGGTAATCGGTAGCGGTCCGGCAGGACTTGCTTGCGCGGCTGACTGCGCTTTGGCNGGATTTAAGGTCACGATATTCGAGGCATTNCACAAAGCGGGCGGCGTGCTAGTGTACGGAATTCCCGAATTCAGACTTCCAAAAGAAGAAGTCGTTGAAAAGGAAATCGCAAAACTTAAAGCCTTGGGCGTGGAAATAAGACTTAATACGGTAGTTGGCAAAGCCATTACNTTTGAGGAGTTGCAAGCGGAATATGACGCGATATTTATCGGCACGGGCGCAGGACTTCCGATGTTTATGAATATCAAGGGNGAGAACCTCAACGGCGTATCTTCCGCCAACGAACTTTTGACTAGAGTCAACTTAATGCAAGCCTATAAAGAAGACGCTATCACTCCCGTATATTGCGGAAAGTCGGTAGCAGTCATCGGCGCGGGCAACGTNGCAATGGACGCGGCNCGTACCGCTAAGAGAATAGGCGGNGGAGAAGTGTACATAATTTACCGTAGAGGCAGAGAAGAAATGCCTGCGAGAGCGGAAGAGATTGAACANGCTGTCGAAGAGGGNATCAAACTCGTCTTGCTTACCAACCCNGTTGAGATTTTGGGCGAGGACGGCAAGGTATGCGGTATNAAGTGCGTGAAAATGCAACTCGGCGAGCCTGACGCTTCGGGTCGTAGACGTCCAGAGCCTATTGAGGGTAGCGAATTNGTAATCGACGTAGACCAAGTTATCGTTGCGCTCGGCACAAGNCCAAATCCGTTGATAAGAAAATCTTGCNCGAATATGGAATTCAGCAAGCGCGGTACGATTGTCGTNGACGAAGAGACAATGGCCACGAATATAGAGGGTATTTACTCGGGCGGCGACGCAGTTACGGGCGCGGCTACGGTTATACTTGCTATGGGAGCGGGTCGTAAGGCCGCGAAGGCTATAATTGAAAAATTAAAGTAATAAACCGAGTGCGTATAGCAACGCACCTTTTGCCTGATCTTCAAGACGACNCTCAGGGTCACGTACGGNAAGTACGCTCACCATTCGGTCGCTCTTGCTAAGACAAAATCTGCATCACTCTCCGCACTCGAAACAACCTTCTTTTAAGTGGATTGTCATTTCGACCGNNGTGGAGAAATCTCATCNNTATAANGGATAAAATATGTTTTTAGANATNGCNACAATATTTGTAAAAGCGGGCAACGGCGGTGACGGAGTNGTTTCNTTCCACACCGAGAAGTACGTTGCGCAAGGCGGACCTGACGGGGGCGACGGCGGAAACGGCGGAGATATTATCTTCACCGTCGACAAAAGCGCCTCGACTTTGATTGACTTCAAGTTTGCAAAGCACTTCCGCGCAGAGGACGGAGAGAACGGCGGAGCAAAGACTTGCAAAGGCAAGAGCGGAAAACCTCTCTATATCAAAGTCCCCAAAGGCACTGTAATCAAGGAAAAGAAGTCGGGCAACGTCCTTGCCGATATGTTCTATGACGACAGCGAATTTTTGTTGCAAAAAGGCGGATTGGGCGGAAAGGGCAACGCAAGATTTGCGACCGCGCAACGCAAAGCGCCTAGATTTTCCCAAAAAGGCGAAAANACTCAAGAGATAGAATTGACGTTGGANTTAAAGACTATCGCNGACGTAGGACTTGTNGGTTTNCCCAACGTAGGNAAGTCTACGATACTTTCCGTAATTTCCTCGGCAAAGCCGAAAATNGCAAATTACCACTTCACGACNTTGACGCCNAATTTGGGCGTAGTCAANTACTATGACAAAGATTTCGTAGTGGCGGATATCCCCGGGCTTATTGAGGGCGCAAGCGACGGCGCNGGACTCGGACACAACTTTTTGCGACATATCGAAAGGGTAAGNCTTATAGTCCACGTCGTGGATATTTCGGGTATCGAGGGNCGCGACCCNTANGAAGATTATTTGACGATTAACAACGAACTTGAAAGTTATTCGGCAAAACTCGCTTCGCTTCCGCAAATAGTNGTNGCNAACAAATGCGACTTAGTGCAAGACGAAAGCGTCATAGAGGANTTTGANAAGAAACTCGGCAGCAAGGTCATTCGCATATCGGCTATATCTAATAGCGGTACGAAAGAGATGTTGGAGCGTATCAGNGGCGACCTNGACGATTTGCCTGAGATAGAACCTATGGAAGTCGTCGCATTTGACGAAAACCGCAACGACAGCACGTCCTACGTCATCACCGTTGACGAAGACGGCGTATATGAAGTCCACGGCGGACTTATCAATATGTTGATTAGGAACGTNGTACTTGACGACTACGAGTCGTTTAGATACTTCCAAAAGACTCTCAAAGATAGGGGAGTAATAAAAGCGCTTTACAACAACGGCTGTAAAGAAGGCGACACCGTCCGCATAGGCGACATAGAATTTGACTTTGTAGATTAAAAAGGAGATANANGNGATATTATGACAAGCGCAGAACGCGCCAAGTTNAGATCCTTGGCAATGAATATCGAGCCGACCACTCATATCGGCAAAAACGGNATAGGCGACGCTNTNCTNAAACAACTTGACGAGCAATTAGAGACAAGAGAATTGATAAAGNTNGCAGTACTTCGCAACGCGGACTTTTCGGCAAAAGAAGTNGCCGAGGAACTCGCTTTGAGTAGTAACGCGCAAGTCGTCCAAGTCCTTGGCAGTAANATTACGCTNTANCGNGTGTCTAANAANGACGGAGTNAANCATATTCTCAACGTNTAATNTAATNNTNTTTTAATNATTTTTAGTTGGCTACAATTTGTAGTCAACTTATTTTTAGTCAAATTTCTTCTAACTTTACAAATATTTTACATTACTTCCAAATAATGTATACATTTACTGACCNNNANNTANTGCCAAANACTTNTCNNNNATNNTNTCACNTTAACGTNANANNATNNNNGACAAGTTNTNGNCANTNNNTNNNNGTCAGTAAATGTATACTTTTCCTGACTAGCCCCAAAATCGGTTAAAATCGAGGTAAAAAGAGACGGAAAAATGAACGAGAATAGACAANTTTACAAGCGAAATAGCAAGTTGATTTTGACGATATCGCTATGTGTAGTGTTAGCGTTATGCTGTATAGCGCTTTATTTTAATATAGAAAAGCAAACCTCTAATGAAGTCCAAGCGGCGAACACGCTGAATTGGATTAGCGGTGCAGTAGGAAAATACGATACGGGAAAAGGAAATACGTCTTCTACCACTGTAAGTCCGAATTCGATTGCTCGGAGCAGTATGACTAGTACATCCGGTCATATTAGTGTATCTATTTCAAGTATAACTACTACTTCCAACTATCATTTCGAGTCGGGGTATATAGATTTTTCATCTTCAATAGTTGTACCTGCGGGGCATGAATATAAAGTCACCTATAATTTTTCGTGTAGTATATGGAGATCAAACAGCGCTGCTACAAACGGAGTCGGATGTGAGATATTTGATTTCAATAGCGATACTATAACCGGACAAAGCGCAAACATCTCTATCAACACTGCGGGTGGCGCGTCTGCTTATGCTAAACGAACATTGTATATTAATAAAAGTACTACGTCAAGCGGTAGTTATACTGTAACTTATACATACAGGAATGAGTCGAACGAAGACAAGACCTATAAACAGAATTTTGGTTTTCAAGCATATTGTCGCGCAACTACGGCTGATAATGCCTATATTAGCTCTTCATTATCAAAATCTTATTCGGTCGAAGATACGCAATTCGCNGTACAAAGGCCTACGGCAGATTCAAAAACGTATACGTATACCGGCAATCCGCAGACTTATACGCCCACAAGTTGGGTTGCGGACGATACGGAATTGGCGGCTGATTCGGATAGTATGACGCAAACGGATGCAGGAACGTATACGATAAAAATCCTACCCAAAGATTATCCGTGGACAGGGGATGACAATTCTATTGACCCGATTACGTTTACCTTCACAATCAACAAAGCAAGTCCCAACGCTCAACCTCAGTATGAGCAAAAACCAAAGTGGTTTCTCAGCGACGGATTGCCTACGTTGACCAATATAGCGGGCGGAGTGGAAGGTACTTTCAGTTGGGGTACGCAAACGGCGAGCACGTCGCAAANTGAATATACNTGGACGTTTACGCCGGATGATACCTCCAATTATGAGACTCAAACAGGCACGTTAACTTTTAATTTTGAACTGCCTAAAATCAACGATATTGCTTCCGTTGCAATCAATGACGGGGAGACTATATATAGCGCATTTGATTTAGAAGAACTAAAGAATCATATCACNGTTAAGGCATTGTACGATGACGGCGATGAAAAGATTGTCAGCAACAGCGATTATTATATAAACACGTCTGACGGCAAATTGAGCGCAGGAAACACTGAAATTACGGTATACGTATGGGACGGCACTTATGACGACGACGGCGAAAAAAGTTATATGAAGAAAAAGGTCACGATACCTGTAACGCTTGCCGANATTATAAGTNTNGACGCGTCATACAAGTCAAGTGTGAAGTTCACTTATCCCATTACGGCAGATGAAATTCTTGCCAAGTTGGACGTCGAATCGGACTGGAATTATACCAACAAACCTGTAAAGATAACCAACAAATCAGTATTGGAATTGGAATCTAACGACGCCATAGCCGCAGGAAGTTTTACCTTTAAGGTAAAATATAAGGGTACGGACGTGACGTCAGNAAATATAACGATAACAATCCAAAAAGGTACTTACGATATGTCGGGAGTTNCCTTTGAAGACGATAGNNTCAAATATGACGGCAATACGCATAGTCTAGCGATTACAGGTACGTTACCCGACGGAGTAACCGTATCTTACGAAGGCAACGGCGAAACCGATTTCGGCGAGTATACGGTGACGGCAAAGTTTACGGGCGATGCGGACAATTATGAGCCGATAGCGAATATGACGGCAAAACTTAAGATAGAAAAAGGCGANTACGTTCTTGAGGGGATAACCTTCGAGGGGGCGAATTATCCTTATGANGGAGAAACGCATAGTCTGTCGATATCGGGAGATTTGCCCGATTGGATTTCGGTGGATTACTTCAANGCCGACGATAGCAAGTTTGAGGGCGCGACGGAAATAGGAAGTTATACTATTACGGCAAAGTTCACGCACAGCAATAACAATTACAATGAGATAGAGCCTATGACGGCCACGCTTGTNATAGGTCAATCGGGCTATAACGTTGAATTTGAGTTCAACGACAAGTCGGTTGTATTCAACGGACANNTNCANACTATCGGACTTACCGGCGAAGTACCCGATTGGNTNACGGTNGAGTATGTNGACGAAGAAGGCGAGCCGTTCAGTGGCGCGACGAANGTCGGAACTTATACTATTACGGCGAAGTTTACGCACAGCAATGAATTGTACGANCCAATCGACGATATGACNGCAACGCTTACGATTACGCAAGCCGAATTGGAGATAATTCAAGGCGCAAAAGACTTCACGTATGACGGTAGCGTAAAGGGCGGAACGTTCACTGTTAAGAACTATGACGCGGACAAGATAGTNAAGACTTATTATAAGGGCAACGAGATAAACGAAGCCAACAAGTTGAAAGACAATGANTTGCCTAAGAATGCGGGCGAGTATACCGTCGTNTTGTCGGTGGCGGAAGAAGACATAGAAAACTGCTTGATAAAGGAAGAGCAGAGACAATTTAAGATTACGATAGCCAAAGCGCAAATCACNGCTATATGGAATTCGGACAGCGAAATTCCCGTATTGAAAGGATTGAGCGAAGAGGAAATGGANGTAGTCGAATACGTGTTTACGGACGATGAGGGCATTACCTACAAGCAAAGCGAATTGCAAGCGGGAAAGACNTATAAAGTCAAGGCGGTAATAGCGGACGGCTATGAGAACAATTACGAGTTTATCGACAAGAAAGGCGAAGTCTTGGACGAGCCTACAATGACGGANGAGCAACCTTTCANGACAAAAGACGAAGTTGTNGAGCCTGANCCTGCGACAGGTTTTGATTTTAGCAAAATTATTGAAATGTTAAAACAATACTGGCAGCCAATCGTATGCGCAATATGNCTGATATTGATAATAATCTTTATGAGCAAGGGCATAGGCTACGCGGGAAAGAGAAAGAAAGTCAAGAAGACTATAGAGAAGAANTANAGNACNGCATANTACGNNGTNGGNGGCGTAGGNCTATTCAATTTGCCATACGCCACTTGGACGTTAATCGCTTGTATAGTGGCAGGNGTGACGGTACTTTCGTTTATCTTCATGCTTCTTGAGAAGAGGTCATTGAGCAAGGCGGAAGACGAACTCGACGAGGCAAAGGAAGAATTCGAGCGCAACAAAGACGAGAACAAAGACAGACACCGCGACGACCAACTTCAAATGATGTTGATGAGTATGCTCGGNGGAAACGCAAACGGACANAATGGCGGCGGACAAAGTTTCATATANCAACAACCCNGNTTGGGCGCGGATGAGATACGCGGAATTGTCGCAGACACAATGAGCAATATGTTGCCCAACGTGACGCAGTATTTGCCGCAACAAGCGTCGTACAACGACGAACTTGTTCAGCAACTCGCTGAGCAAAACGCGCAAAACGAAGAGCGTATCAAGCAACTTGCCGAGAGCAATGAAAGGGCNATAGAAAAGTTGGTTGAGAAACTGTCCTCGCAACANGCGACGGCAAGAGAAGCGGAATTGCAAGTNGCNTCAGCNAACGCCAACGACGANGTAATCAAGAACCTTATCGAGGGGCAAAAAGCAATCATGGAAAAACTCTCGCGACAAGACGAAGATAAACAATCTGTCAAGGTAGTGGAGAAAGACGGCAAAGACGAAAGAATCGAAATGCTCATGCGCAATCAAGAANGATTGATGGAGAAGGTAATCGAACTTTCGGCAAGAAATGCGGATAAGCCTACGGAAAGACTTATGGANAAGGTCATTGAAATGTCGGCAAAGAATGATAACAACTCTACCGAAAGATTGATGGAAAAGATGATAGAGTTATCCGTCAAGGCAGACAATAGACATTCTGAAAGAATAGTCGAAAAGCCNGTCGAGAAGATAGTNGAAAAAGAAGTGCGAGTAGAAGTACCNGTCGAGAAAATCGTCGAAGTAGAGAAAGTCGTACCAATGCCCGTCGAGAAACCNGCAAAGGCTACGAAAGCGCCCGCGCAAAGACTTACGCTAGACGAGGCGTACGCTAAGTTGTCGGCAAATCAAAAGAAGATTTTCGATACGTTAAAAGCCTACGCGCTTACCAAAGATAAGTGCAAAGAGAAGAAATCAACGTATTTCATTGTGCTTGGACAATCTACGGTCAATCCGCTTGTCAAGTTGACGATAAAGAAGAATACTACCGTTGCNATGTTCAAAATGGAAGACGAATACTTCAANGANATTCGTCGCAACGCAACNAGCGATGGATCAAAGATAAAGGTAAAAGAGAGCGANCTCGTAGTATCAGACAATCANGCNTTGNNTACNGCAAAAGANATGATTGANNTNCGNGANGATCAGATTGAGCGCTATAACGAGTATCTCAAAGAGCAAAAGTCAATGCGTAAAAAATAAGCCCATACACTCAAACCAATTTAATGATTATTCCGTCTTATCTCTCAATGTCTTTACAAGGCAAACAACCGCCAAAACAAGGTTGATAGACGCAAGCGTAAGATAGTATTTTCCGAACGGCGTAAAGAAGCTTATCGCAAGCAAAAGCAGACTTACGCCGACAAATCTAAATCCGTTTTTGCGAGTAAAAGCAGTATGGAAAATCAGCTTGACAAGTTGCGCGGCGGGGATTTTTTCGCGAATATCATTGGGGAGTTTATTTTGCTTTTTAAGGTGGCGATATATCGGTTTAAAGGTATAAAAACTTATCGTCACGTCACCGAAACTCTTTATTAAAGCCATCATTTTTTTATCGCTGTTAGTGGTCAGAACGTAGGCTTCTTCTATCGAGTTATTTTTACAAGTGCGGTAAAATTTGACTATGGTATCGGCGGATATAGAGCCGTATTTCGTCCAAAGAAAAATCGCTTTGCCGTCCGCTATCACGTAATCGCCTTTGTTCTCAAACGTTTTGTCGACGCAAAGTTCTTGCAAAAGTTCCTTTGCCTTATCCTCGCCTTGCCATATTAGGTATGTAACGAATTTTCTGTAATTTATCTCGCTCGATTTGCCCTTGAAAAGCAGTCTTTTGACAAGCGACGAAATCACTATGCTGATTAGCGCGCTGCAAAGAAGTTTAATGCCCAGTCCGATTGGAAGAAATGACAGGCATATATACGATGCGATAAATATTATAAACGTCGTTAGTATTAAATCGAGTATTATAGACATACGCTGATTATTGACTGATTTTGCGAGAATATACGCGTATCGTCAAGTATATTGTTGCTAAATTCGGCGATTTTGTGTACAATAAGATTATGAAAGTTATTTTCGGTGGCGCATTCAATCCGCCTCACGCGGAACATATAAATATGGTCAAACGCCTCTTGACGAGAGATGAAGTCGAGAGCGTGATTTTGTTGCCGTCCGTCAATCCGCCACACAAGTCATGTCCTACGTCTTTTGAGCAAAGATTGGATATGTTAAGACTTGCGACAGAGGGATTGAGAAACGTGGAAATTTCCGATTTTGAGCGCAACGGCGAGGGCAAACGTTATACTTGCGAAGTGCTTCCCAAATTAAAAGAAATCTACGGCGACGTAGCGTTCGTCATTGGCGGCGACAGTCTTATCGACCTTGACAAATGGAAGAATCCAAGCGATGTTATAAAGATTTGCCCGTTGTTGGTATTCACAAGAGGCGAGAGCGAGAAGTTTACGGCTGCGCTTTCGTATTGGCGTAATCAAGGCGGAGATATTCGCGTGTGCGATTATTCGCCGTTGGACGTTTCGTCCACTGTGATTCGCTACAACGCAGAATTGGGCGTTTACGACAATCTTGACGGCAAAGTCGTCGAATATATCAAGGCAAACAATCTATACGCTAAATATAAGGATTTGATTGCAAAACTCAAATCCAATATTCCAAGCAAGACATTTGAACATTGCTTGCGTACTGCGTCGTATGCGATAAATATCAATTATTCGCTCAATTTGGGGCTTGATTACGACAAAGTTTTGATTGCAGGGGTGTTGCACGATTGCGCCAAAGCGCTGTGTCACGCACCTCACGATACGAGCGAAGTTCCTGAAGATTGTATCGGTACGCCCGTTGAGCATCAGTTTTTGGGCGCGGTAGTCGCGCGCAAGGAGTACGGAATTGACGACGAGGAAATACTCGGCGCAATCAAGTATCATACCACCGGCAAAAAGAATATGAGCGACTTGCAAAAACTCATTTTCTCTAGCGATATGTTGGAAATAGGACGAGCGTACGAAGGCGTCAAGGAACTCCGCGAGGCTATGAGAAAATCGCTTGACTTAGGGTATAAGGCTTGCGCGCTTGCGCAGTATGAATTCTTGCTGCAAAAAGGCGGAGATATCTATCCGTTGACGCTTGAAGCGGTCGAAGATATTGACAAAAAGCATTAAATTTGATAATATACAAAGGAATATAGGAGTATATATGGAAAAAGTTGAATTGATATGTAAGTTGCTTGACGATAAAAAAGCAAGGGATATCGTAATCGTTGATATCGGCAAATTGACCGTCATTGCCGACCATTTCGTCATTTGCTCGGCAAGGTCGAATACGCAAGTAAAAGCCTTGGTAGACGCTGTCGACGAGGGAATGTCAAAAGCAGGTTGCGAGCCTTTGAGAGTTGAGGGTAAGCAAGAAGGTAGATGGGCGGTACTTGACTACGGCGACGTAATCGTGCACGTCTTTTATGAAGAAACGAGAAGATTGTATTCTTTGGAGAATCTTTGGTCGGACGGCGCAAACATCACTCATTACGGCGTAGAAGAATAGGTATAAATTTTACAATATTTGCCAAACTATAAATAGTACGTTTGGAGGAAATATTGTAGATATGGATATAAATATAAATTTAGATTATACAAATTATTTGACTACAGTTGACGAAAATTCAGGACGACAAGCCGTTGAGAGTATAGTTTCGCAAAATACGAACGTTGATTACAGCGTGGCGTACGTATGGAAAAACCGCGCGCTTGTCGGAGTAATTCCCAAACCGTTGTATAGTAGATCCGAGCGTATTGAGCTTGAAGAGCAAATAAAGCGCTCTATAAGCGAAGTTTACGGCTTTGAAGAGGTCTTGGTCTCATTTGATATGGATATAATCCACGAAATCGGCAAATTAAACAAGAAAACCGCCGTCGACGATAAGGAGGTCGAGACGCTCTTTTACAGCGTAAAAGTTCGCAAATAAAGCGATTGCAGCGATTAACCTCGTCTTAGGACGTATCTATCGAGCGGTTTTGATATCAACACTGCCATTACGCTCAAAATTAAGCATTTGAGGAAAGTAAAAGGCATATTGAATATCGCCAGTACTTCCCATAATCCGTTCACGTTTGGACGGATTTTTTGATACATCGCGATAATTTGCGTCATTGGAATCATAAATTTGTCATACAACGGGTAGACTACTAATGCGTTGAACACAAGTCCCGACAGCACGGCCGAGCAAATCGAGCCGACTGTCAGTCCCACAATCAGTCCTTTTATATTAGGACGGTATTTGTAGATAAATCCGACGGGGATGACTACGCAAAGACAGGTGATGAAATCGGCTAAATCTCCGACTCCTCCTGTCGAACCCATACCTTTCAACATCAAATGAATCAATATTTTAACGGTAGTGACGACAATTCCGCCGCTCGGACCTAAAACGATAGAGCCGATAATACACGGCAGTAACGAAAAATCGAATTTGATGAATGATGGCATAAACGGAACGGGGAGTCCCCAGAGCATCAGTAAGCCTGCCATTGCAGACAGTACGGCGGAAGTGGCAAGCCACTTGCTTCTTGAAATTTTAGTATTCATATAAACATCCTTTTCCTATCCAGACTTTACTGTCGGCGCAAGAATTTCGCTTGCTCGGCGTCGCATAAAGATTTACGACGTTAGTGGGCTATACCACCGGTGAGGAATTTCACCTACCCTCAAAGAATTATTTGATTAGTTAGATTATAAATCAATTGCAAATTGCTGTCAAGTGTAATATAATAAAAATGTTGACAAAATCATATATTTTTCTTTATAAAATAAATATGGACAAAATGAAAGTGAAAGAAAACGGTAAATACGAATTTATATCATATGGCGTCGAAGATACCTTTGCCTTAGCGAAGAGTATTGCGGACAAATTGAACGGGGGAGAAGTAATTCTTCTCTCGGGCAATCTCGGCGCGGGCAAGACTACTTTTACGAAAGGCTTGGCAAAATCGCTCGGCGTTGAGGACGTAGTCACTAGTCCGACTTTTACTTTTATGAAAGAATACAGCGGAAGAGTTAGGCTATATCACTTCGATATGTATAGAGCGGTTGACGAGGACGAACTTTACGAACTTGGACTCAATGATTATCTATATCAAGGCGGAGTATGCGTAATAGAGTGGAATAAGTTTGAGGGCTTAGAAAACCCAATAAAGATTGAGATAACGAATCTGGACGACGATAAAAGAAAGTTTGAAATAAGCGGAATTGACTTGATGTAACTACATGTTGTAAGGGTAGATGATGTACGCGTTGCAATGGGACTATGATAGGCCTAAAGTTCTAACTTAATAATGCGAAAATCTCTCAATTTCCGCTTTGTAAAATGTAGAAGAAGACGAGTTGATCGCAAGTGAATTTTGCGAGAAAGCAAAATCTAAGAATGAAGTGGAAAATCGTCAGAATAAGTATTGGTGATTTTAAGCGAAAAGACTTCTCAATTAGAATAATTTATTTCTCAATTATCGTGATTTTTAGAATTATTCTATAAAAGTCGATAAAATAGAACAAAAAAACAAGAAAAATATAACTTTTGGGTGAAATAATGAATATTTTGGCGGTAGACACGACAAGCGAGAATATGGTAGTTGCCATTAGCAAAAACGACGTAATCTTTTCCCGTATCGGAAAGNCGGAGAGTAAAAAACATAATTCTCAAATTTTGCCGATGATTNACGAGTTGCTTGAAGAAGCGGAAATCACTTTGAGTGAGATTGATTATCTTGCTTGCGTNGTAGGNCCGGGATCGTTCACGGGAATTAGAATAGGGGTGTCGAGCGTNAATGCGTTGGCATTNGCGCTATCCAAAAAATGCGTGTCGATTACCGCGCTTGAAGAACTTGCCTTTGGCGTAAGCGAGAATGATTTTTACTGCGCGATTGATTGTAGACACGATAATTACTATTACGCAAGATTCAACAATGATTATACGAATANGATAGAACTTGGCGAGATTACNTTGCAAGAACTNNAAAAGAAAGATAAGGTANTNTACAAGGACAAACCTTCTAATCCAAANGCCTTGATTGAGATTGCGAAGTATAAAATCGGTGTTGGCAAGTTCGAGGCTCTCGCGCCGTTGTATCTTAAGAAGTCGCAAGCCGAGCGCGAGTANGAAAANAAAAATATGGANAAAATGGTATAAATGGAAATCACGTTTGACGATTTTAGACAAGAGTATATTGATAAAATATATGAAATAGAAAAAGAGAGTNTCGACGTTGCTTGGACGAAAGAGCAACTAATTGGACTTATTGGAAATCCGGACGTTGTTGCANGAGTGGGATTGATTGACGGCGAAGTGGTCTGCTCGTATAGTTTTAATATCATAATCGACGAAGGCGACGTCAATAATCTCAGTGTAGACAAGTCTTGGCGAGGCANAGGAATCGGAAATCTATTGATAGAAGATATGATNTTGTCTGCAAAATGCAANAATTTGCAAAATATTACGTTGGAAGTCAATGAAAACAACGCCGTTGCAATAAATCTTTATAATAAATACGGCTTTAAGGTAGAGGGNAAACGTCCGAAATTTTACAACGGCAAGGATGCTGCTCTTGTGATGTGGAAGAGAAATCTGTAAAATTTGACGAAAATTGATTNAATTTGGTATTTTTAATTTATTTGGCGCATATCTAGTAGTATATGCGCTGATTTTTTTACCTTTTGTCATAAAAAGTCGGCTGGGGGTGCGTTATTCTTAATCATATTATTAAGGGCGAAGGCTCGGATATCATTTTTTTGCATGGCTGGGGNGGTAGCGTAGACAGTTTTAGGGGCGTATTTGAGGTATTTTCCAAGAAATACCGCTGTACAATCCTTGATTTTTACGGTTTCGGGGACAGTAAATTGCCTTCNGTGTTGACTTTGGACGATTACGCAANNGGCGTNGAAGANATAATTGATAAGTANGACATGAAAGACGTNATACTTGTCGGACACTCGTTTGGCGGTAGAGTCGCAATACTTTTAGCGTCGCGTTCGGATAAGATTAAGAGTATTGTTTTGGTNGACAGCGCAGGACTCAAACCTCGCGCTTCCATNAAGAAAANTATNCGAAAACTGACCTATAAGTTGAAAAAATGCTTAAAAATGGATACGTCAAAGTGCGGTTCGGCAGATTATCGCGCGCTTAGCGGAGATATGAAAGAGACGTTTAAGAANGTCGTCAACTTCTATTTGGACGGCTATTTAGAGCAAATTAAATGCGATACTTTGATTATTTGGGGCAAAANGGATAAAGATACTCCGCCGTATATGGCAAGGAGATTGCATCGAGGCATATATAATAGTGGGCTGATTTTTTTAGAAGGAGGACATTATAGCTATCTCGATTGTTATCAGCAGTTTTTGGCAATTTTGGATAGTTATTTTAACGATATATGCAAATAGGCGTAATTATTGCGACAACTTTGGTATTTTGGATAATTGCCATTGTTTTGTCGCTNAGAATAGTAAATTTAGCNCAGTTGGAAGGGTATAAGGTAGTAAATTCTCGCAAAATGAAGAGCATTAAGTGTAAACTATGGGGCTCGGCGATATGTATTACGCTTTGCAACGCTATTTTTTCCTTTATTTCANTATCAATCGGNAGTTTTTATATCCAACTTATCGTTCAAGGTCTTTACTTGGTNGCNCTTTTGGTAAGTCTTGCNGACGATAGAGATAANTGCGCGCATCAACCTCTNGTATATACNGCTAGGGCAAAAAGACTTATCNCAACGTATTCNTTNGTTACGTTTGTNCTGTTGGCTCTNGCTNCGNTAGGCGGATATGCGATAAAANTCAAAGGCGTAAGGCTTTGTTTTATCTTTTTGCCTATAGTATTTGCGCTTTTACCGTACTTGGTAGCGTTATCGATTAAGNTGAATTCGCCGATAGAACGACACATAGCCAATAAATTTATNCAAAAATGCAAAAATGAGTTGGNAAATCGCCGCTCAATGATAAAGATAGGAATTACGGGAAGTTTCGCAAAAACTACGACAAAAAACATTCTGACAACCATTCTCNATCAAGAGTACAAGACCNATTGTACGCCGAGCAATTACAATACGCCTCTGGGTATTTGTCGCTCCGTCAACGAACTNCCTAATGACTGTGAAATTTTCGTTGCTGAAATGGGCGCGAGAAAGAAAGGGGATATCGAAGAACTTTGTGAAATCGTCAAGCCGACAATTGGAATTGTCACGGGAGTAGGNTCTCAACANTTGGCTACTTTTAAAAGTCAGGAAAATATCTATNTGACCAAAAAAGAGTTGTCCGACTACGTCGAAAGCGTGGACGGCGGATTTATGGTATACAACGCTGACAACGACTTTACTATGAGAATGTANGACGAGAGNAANNCAAGCGATAAGATTGCGNTATCTNGNAATAAATACGTAGATAAATATCTTGTTGAANNTTCTNAAAATNCAATAAGNGCNGACAATATNGAGTGNGANAGCGCNGGNNNGAANTTCACNNTGAAGATAGGCNAANNGCANANGCCNTGCGTATGTCAAATTGATTGGTNAGCATAATTTGAACAACATACTGTTGTGCGTTGCAGTGGCGGTTAAATTAGGGCTGAACATTGTTCAAATATCAAAAGGAATCGCTAATATAACGCCGGTTGAGCATAGATTGCAGACGATAGAACTCAATACGGGAATTACGATAATCGACGATAGTTACAACAGCAATGAAGAGGGCGCAAAACTTGCGCTAGAAACGTTAAATCTCTTCAAAGGTAGAAAAATTGTCGCTACGCAAGGTCTTGTGGAGATGGGAACGGGGCAGGAAAGAGTCAATTTTGAGTTGGGAGAAAGTATTGCAAAAGTTGCGGATATCGCCATTTTGATAGGAATAAATAGAGAAAATATCAGATTGGGGATGATTTCTGAAGGGTATTGCGATAAAAATATATATTTGGTCACACATCTCGACGACGCCAAAGAAATATTTTCCGCTATGCTGAAAAAGGGCGACGTATTGTTGCTTCAAAACGACTTGCCCGATAATTATTGAACAATGTTCAGTATGATTTATCATATTATTTTGGAGGTATAAATTGAAAAATCTAGTTGTCATTTACGGCGGGAATTCTTGCGAAAAGGATATATCTATAATTACTGCGCTGCAGGCGATAAGCGCGGTTGACAAGACGAAATACAAGGTATATCCATTATATTGGTCGGACGGCTTTTACATACTTGAGGACTACGATAAAATAGATACTTACGCGAAAGCGACAAAGTTAGTGGGCAAGCAGGCGATATTCAACCTAAATACTCTTTGCGTTCTCAAAAAGAATAGAATTAAGAAGTTGGCGGATATAGATTGCGCGTTGCTTTGCACTCACGGCGGAATGGGCGAAAACGGAGCGTTGCAAGGCTTTCTTGAAGTCAACGAAATTCCATACACTTCTCCGGGCGTTTTGGCTAGCGCAATCGGAATGGATAAAGCCGTATGCAAAATGATATGCAAGAGGCTTTCGTTGCCGACTCTTCCATACGGAACGGTTTTTGAGAACGAGGGCAAAGACAATCTTGAGAAGATAATCGCAAGAATAGGATTTCCTATGATTGTCAAGCCCGCAAAGCAAGGCTCGTCGATAGGCATATCGATATGTAAGACGAGAGAGGAATTAGAGGAAAATCTCAAAGTGGCTTTTGTCTATGACAAAAAAGTTGTGATAGAGAAGGCTTTGACGGACTTCAAGGAGATAAATTGCGCTTGCATAAAGAGCAAGGACAAAATCTATCCTTCGACGCTTGAAGAACCCGTCGGTTGGCAAGAGTTTTTGACTTTCGAGGATAAGTATATGTCAAGCGCGGGCAAGATTATGAAGAACTCCGCAAAGAGAATTTTTCCTGCCGAAATTGGCGAAGTAGAGAGCAAAAAAGTGCAAAATATGACGGTTAAACTCTATACGGCATTGGAATGTAAGGGAATAATTCGTTGCGATTTCCTTATAGATAAGTCAAACGGAGAGATTTATCTCAATGAAATCAACACGATACCCGGCTCGCTTGCGGGATATTTATATGAAGACAGGGATTTCAGACTTAAAGACGTGATAGAGATTATCGTCGAAGAAGCGATAAAGGACGCAAAATCGCAAAGGAGTTATCATTACTCGTCCAAAGTCCTGCAATATTACGCTAAAAACAACGCAAACGCTTGCAAAACTTCCATTAAAAATGTATAATTTAAAAAGATAATTAAATCTTTTTGGAGTACATATAATGGAAAAAATCAAGATGACAACGCCTATCGTCGAACTTGACGGCGATGAGATGACAAGACACATTTGGCAATGGATAAAAGATATTCTTATTTGTCCGTACGTCGATTTGAAGAGCGAATATTACGACCTTTCTCTTGTCAATAGAGAAAAGACGGCTGACCAAGTCACCGTTGACTCGGCAAACGCGATTAAGAAATACGGAGTAGGCGTAAAGTGCGCGACTATTACTCCCAACGCGCAAAGAGTAAAGGAATACAACCTCACTCAAATGTGGAAAAGCCCCAACGGTACGGTTAGGGCGATACTAGACGGCACGGTGTTCAGAGCTCCGATTATGGTAAACGGTATCACTCCGTATATCCCTACGTGGACTCAGCCTATCACCATTGCCCGTCACGCCTACGGCGATATATATAAAGACGTCGAGGGCTACGTCAAGAAAGACGGCAAGGCAAAATTGGTCATAGACGACGCCGACGGACACAGAGAAATAGAGATTTTCGATTATTCGAAGTCGGGCGGAGTAGTCATGGGTATGCACAATACCGACAAGAGTATTACGTCTTTTGCAAGAAGTTGTTTCAACTATGCTCTTGACACCTGTCAATCGTTATGGTTCGCGACCAAAGACACTATTTCAAAGACGTACGACCACAGATTCAAGGATATTTTCGCTCAAATCTTTGAGGAAGAATACAAATCTAAGTTCGAAAAAGCAGGTATTGAATACTTCTACACGCTTATCGACGACGCTGTCGCTAGGGTAGTGCGCTCAAACGGCGGTATGATTTGGGCTTGTAAGAACTACGACGGCGACGTAATGAGCGATATGGTTGCGACGGCGTTCGGTTCGCTTGCGATGATGACTTCCGTGCTTGTTTCGCCAGACGGCAATTACGAGTACGAAGCTGCTCACGGTACGGTAACAAGACATTACTACAAATTCCTTAAAGGCGAAGAGACTTCGACGAATCCCGTTGCGACAATCTACGCGTGGTCGGGCGGACTTCGCAAGAGAGGTCAGTTGGACGGTATAAAGGCTTTGCAAGACTTTGCCGATAAACTCGAAAAAGCGACGATAGACACAATCGAGGGCGGATATATGACGGGCGACCTTGCTTCTATTTATAAAGGCAATGCGAAAGTAGTTAAGTTGAACACCGTAGATTTCCTCAAAAAGATTGCGGAGCAACTCGCGTAAAATCACGAAAAAATAACGATAGTTAAGACGGCGCAAAGGCAAGCGCCGTCTTTTTATTTTCTACCGTTTTGTCCATAGAATTTTCAATTTAGAAGTAAATTGGCTAGATTTTAACCGACATAAATCGACAAAAAATGCCGTTTAACGCTTGTGGATAACTGTGGATTAATGTGGATAACTATGTGGATAACTCGTCGAATTGTCGATATGTTGCCGTTTTTGGGGGTGTGGAAAGAATTTTGACGGTTAAAACCGTCTTGTCCATATTTTTTATCGACAGAAATAAACAAATTATTTCATACGAAAAATGCAAACGTCAGAGTATGTGAAATTATTCTCGAAAAAACTCTTGCATTTGACAATTTAATTGTGTTAATATGTTAGTGTAATTTTATATATTTATTATCTTTAAGTTAAGGAGATTTGCGAATATGCCAAAAGTAGCAATTATTATGGGAAGCGTAAGCGACCTTGACGTAGTAAAACCTGCAATCGAAATTTTGAAAAAATTCGACGTAGAAGTCGAGGCGAGAGTAATATCCGCTCACCGTACGCCTCAAATGGCTCACGATTTTGCCAACAACGCTATTGAGAACAACATCGAAGTTATCATTTGCGCGGCAGGAAAGGCCGCTCATTTGGGCGGAGTAATCGCGGCTTACACGCCGTTGCCCGTCATCGGACTTCCGGTAAAGAGTTCGACAATGGACGGACTTGATTCTCTCTTGTCAATGGTACAGATGCCGTCGGGCATACCAGTGGCTTGCGTAGCCATCAACGGCGGTCTCAACGCAGGACTTTTGGCAATACAAATACTTTCTATCAAGTATCCAAACCTTATGAAAAAAATGCAAGATTATAAAAATAATATGGCAGAAAAAATTAAAAGCGACGACGAAAAATTACAAAAGGAGTTAAATTGATTATTATGGAAAAGACCGTTCAACTTTATGAAGGCAAGGCAAAAAAAGTTTTCGCAACGACAGACGCCGACATCGTTTTGGTATCTTACAAAGACGACGCAACCGCGTTCAACGGACTCAAAAAGGGTACGATTATGGGCAAGGGCGTTGTCAACAACGTATGTAGCAACCACATGTTCAGACTTTTGGAAAAGAAGGGTATTCCTACTCACTACGTTGAAGAAATCAACGAAAGAGAGACTTACGTGAAGAAAGTGGAAATCGTTCCGCTCGAAGTAATTATCAGAAACAGAGCGGCAGGTTCTTTCTCAAAGAGATACGGCGTTGCCGAAGGTACGGCTCTTTCCACGACGGTAATCGAGTTCAGTTATAAAAACGACGACCTCGGCGATCCGCTTATCAACGACTATCACGCTTTGGCGCTCAATCTTGCGACCAAGGAAGAGATTGAGAAAATCAAGACTTTGGCTTTCAAGGTCAACGATTTTATGAAAGAGTACTTCTTGGAAATCGGTGTAGAACTCATTGACTTCAAACTTGAATTCGGCAGATTCAAGGGAGATATAATTCTCGCGGACGAAATTTCTCCCGATACTTGCCGTTTCTGGGACGCTAAGACGGGCGAGAAACTCGACAAAGACAGATTTAGAAGAGATATGGACGACGTCGACAAGGGTTACAGAGAAATGATGAAGAGAATGGGACTTTCCAAGTAATATCCCACAAAAGAATTAAGGAGAAATAATAATGGCAATAGATTACAAGTCTGCCGGAGTAGACGTAGAGGCAGGTTACAAAGCGGTCAAGTTGATGAAAGAGTACGTCAAGACGACTTACAACGACAGCGTTTTGGGAGATTTGGGCAGTTTCGGCGGTTTTTACGCTTTGGGCGATAAAGAAGACAGCGACTGTCTCGTTGCGGGTACGGACGGCGTGGGTACGAAACTCAAATACGCTTTCGTATTGGACAAGCACGACACGATAGGTATCGACGCTGTAGCAATGTGCGTAAACGATATCGTTTGTCAAGGCGCAAAGCCGTTGCTCTTTTTGGACTATATCGCGCTTTCGAAACTCGTTCCCGAGAAAGTAGCCGAGATAGTCAAGGGCGTGAGCGAAGGCTGCCGTCAGGCAGGTTGCGCTCTTATCGGCGGCGAGACTGCGGAGATGCCAGGCTTTTACGCTAAGGACGAATATGACATCGCAGGCTTTTCCGTGGGTATCGTCAAGAAGAATAAGATTATCAACGGAAAGAATATAAAAGTGGGAGACAGCCTTATCGGTATCGCGTCAAGCGGTATTCACAGCAACGGATATTCGCTCGTAAGAAAACTTTTCGGCGAGGACAAAGAGAGCCTCAATAAGTTCAATCCGACTTTGGGTTGCACTCCCGCGGAACTCGTTCTTACGCCGACGAAGATTTACGTCAAGACGATATTGGCTTTGATAGAGAAGTTCCCAATCAAGGGTATCGCTCACATCACGGGCGGCGGCTTTATCGAGAACGTGCCGAGAATTATCCCCGAGGGTATGGGCGTGAAAATCGACAGAGCAAGTTATCCTCTTCCCAAGATATTCAAGGCGTTGCAAGAAATCGCGGGTATCGACGACCGCAAGATGTGCAATACCTTCAATATGGGTATAGGTATGGTACTTGCAGTTGACAAGTCTATCGCTAAGTCGGTAGTCGACGAACTAACCGCTTTGGGCGAAACCGCTTACGTAATCGGCGAAGTGACCGACAAAGCGGGCGAAGTGGAATTATAATCAATTGGATACGTCCTACGAAAGTGGGGCGTATCGGTTTTTATTTATAGGGGATGGAATGAAAAATATAGCGATTTTTGCATCAGGTAGCGGAAGCGATATGCAGTCGGTAATCGACGCGACGTTGAATGGACGCATCGACGGCAAAGTAGTAGCGGTGGTTACCAACAAGGAAGGTATCTTCGCAATAGAGCGCGCTAAAAAGCACGGTATAGATTGCAAGACCTTTTTGCTCGGCGACTACAAAGACAATAGCGAAAGGGATAGGGCGATAGTCGAATACCTTAGACCTTATAAAATCGATTTGATAGTACTTGCGGGTTATTTGGCGATAGTCACGCCTACGCTTGTCGACGAGTATAAAGATAGGATTATCAATATACATCCCTCGCTCATTCCCAATCACTGCGGCAAGGGTATGTATGGTCTCAACGTGCATAAGTCCGTAATAGCGAGCGGAGATAAGTTGAGCGGATGCACGGTGCATTACGTCGACTATGGCGCGGACACTGGCAAGATTATAGAGCAAAGACAAGTCCCCGTAAAAGAGGGCGACACTCCCGAGACCTTGCAAGCGAGAATCCTCGAAGTAGAGCACGTATTGTTGCCTAGCGTAGTGGCAACGTTGTGTAAAAATAAACAGTAAATAATTTTAAGATAGGAGTATATACAATGGCAAAGAAAGCGCTTATCAGCGTATCCGATAAGACGGGTATCGTTGAGTTGGCAAAGAATTTAATCGAATTCGGTTATGAGATTATCTCGACCGGCGGAACTTTGAAAGTCCTCAATCAATCGGGAGTAAAGGCGGTTGATATTTCGTCAGTTACGGGTTTCCCCGAATGTCTTGACGGCAGAGTAAAGACATTGCATCCAAAGGTACACGCAGGACTTTTGGCAATGAGAGATAACGCCGAACATATGAATTTCCTCAAAAGTATGAATATCGACCCGATAGATATTGTGGTTGTCAACCTTTATCCTTTCAAAGAAACGGTAAAGAAACCTAACATAGATTTGCAGACGGCTATCGAAAATATCGATATCGGCGGACCGACGATGCTAAGAAGCGCGGCAAAGAATTACCAAGACGTTGCGGTTATGGTAGACCCTGCCGACTACGCTAAGGTGCTTGAAGAACTCAAAAACGGCGGTATCACCAAAGAGACGAAGTTCTATCTTATGTATAAGGTATATCAACATACTTCTTATTACGATACTCTTATCGCCAACTATTTGAGAAAGAAACTTGGCATTGAATTCCCAGACCAGTTTACAATGGCTTTCGATAAGGCTCAGGATATGAGATACGGCGAAAATCCTCATCAAAACGCCGTATTCTACAAGGAAGCGTTTGACGTACAAGGTTCTCTTGCGGTAGCGGAGCAGTTGCACGGTAAGGAACTTTCTTACAACAATATCAACGACACCAACGGCGCTCTCGATTTGCTCAGAGAATTCTCCGAGCCGACTATAGTCGCAGTCAAGCATGCAAATCCGTGCGGAGTAGCGACGGCTAGCACGATAAGCGAGGCTTTCCGTAAAGCCAACGCGGCAGACCCGACTTCCATATTTGGCGGTATCGTCGCTTCAAATAGGACGATTGACAAAGAGACGGCAGAGCAAATTCATCAGATTTTCATTGAAATAGTAGTTGCTCCCGGCTTTACTCAAGAGGCTTTGGATATTCTCAAACAAAAGGCAAATATCAGACTTTTGAAGTTGCCGAGCATTATGAACACGGTACCTGCGGACTGCTATGATATGAAAAAAGTCCTCGGCGGATTGCTCGTTCAAGAATTCGACAGAAAGGTCGTCGACCTTGACAAGTGTCAGGTAGTTACTAAAAAGCAACCTTCCCAAGAGCAAATGGACGATATGATTTTCGCAATGAAAGTCGTCAAGCACACGAAGTCCAACGCAATCGTTGTCGCAAAGGACAAGACTATTCTCGGAATAGGCGGAGGACAGGTGAATAGAATCAGAGCGACAAAGCAAGCAATCGAACATTCTTTGACGGATACGAAAGGCGCGATTTTGGCGTCCGACGCGTTCTTCCCGTTCGACGACTGCGTAGAAGCTGCCAACGCCGGCGGTATCAGCGCAATTTTGCAACCTGGCGGTAGCGTAAGAGATCAACTCTCGATTGACGCGTGCGATAAGTACGGCATAGTTATGGTTTTCAGCGGAGATAGACATTTTAAGCATTAAGGAGTATATATGAACGTTCTTGTTATAGGAAGCGGCGGAAGAGAGCACACCATATGTTGGGCGCTTTCCAAAAGCCCAAAAGTAGACAAAATCTACTGTTTGCCGGGCAACGGCGGAATTAGCGAAATTGCGGAGTGCGTACCGATTGGCGTAATGGACTTTGACGCTATCGTGGACTTTGTAGACAGTCACAAAGATATTGAATTGACTGTGGTTGCGCCAGACGACCCCTTGGCAGGCGGTTTGGTAGATAGGTTAGAGGCAAAGGGACATCGCGCATTCGGACCGAAAGCCAACGCGGCGATTATCGAGGCAAGCAAGGCTTTTTCCAAATATCTTATGAAAAAGTACGGTATCCCTACCGCGAATTATGAGGAATTCAACGACTATGACAAGGCGGTCGAGTATCTTTCCAATGCAAAATATCCTTTGGTCGTAAAGGCTGACGGACTTGCTTTGGGCAAGGGCGTAATCATCTGCAACAACGTCAAAGAGGGCTTGCAAGCAATCAAAGATATGATGATTGACAGCAAGTTCAAAGACGCGGGCAAGACGGTCATTGTCGAAGAGTTTATGACGGGGCAGGAAGTGTCAATACTTTCTTTCTGCGACGGCAAGACGATAGTGCCTATGGTCAACGCAAGAGACCACAAGCGCGCTTATGACAACGACGAAGGACTTAATACCGGCGGTATGGGCACTTTCTCGCCGTCGGCAATCTATACGCCCGAGATAGAGCAAGAGGTATTGAACAATATCATTCTTCCTACCGTCGAGGCTATGAACAAAGAGGGCAGAACGTTCAAAGGCGTATTGTACTTCGGTCTTATGTTGACTGACGAGGGCGCAAAGGTCGTGGAATACAACGCTCGCTTCGGCGATCCCGAGACGCAAGTCGTATTGCCGAGATTGAAGACGGATTTGTTGGATATTTTCAACGCGGTGGTTGACGGAACTTTGGATAAGATAAATATCGAATGGACTGACGAGGCTTGCGTATGCGTAGTAATGGCAAGCGCAGGTTATCCCGAAAAGTACGAGAAGGGTAAGGAAATCACAATCGGCGATATCGATAAGGATATATTGCTTTTCCACGCGGGCACGAAGAAAGACGGCGACCGTCTTTTGACCAACGGCGGAAGAGTGTTGGGCGTGACTGCGCTCGGCAAGGATATTCACGAGGCAAGACAAAAGGCGTATGCAAACGTCAAGAAGATCAAGTTTGACGGCGCGTTTTGCAGAAGCGATATAGGAATAAAGAAATAAACTAATATTGATAAATATAATAAGGAACAGACTTATGGTAAAGAGAATTTTCGTAGAGAAAAAAGAAGGCTACAACGTATCGGCAAAGAAACTTGCCTCTGATATCAAGAACGTGCTCGCAATATCGGTCGAGGACGTGAGAGAGTTTATCAGATACGACGTGGAGAACATAGAAGAGGGAGTTTTTGCAAGCGCAAAGACGACGATTTTCAGCGAACAACCCGTTGATAATCTTTATGAGGAGTTGCCCAAACTTGACGGGTATAGATTGTTGGCGGTCGAGTACCTTCCGGGACAGTACGACCAAAGAGCGGACAGCGCAATGCAGTGCGTTCAACTTTTGTCGATGTCTGAAAGACCATTGATTAAGTGCGCGAAACTCTATGCGTTCAAGGGCGTAAGCGACGAGGAGTTCGCAAGAATAAAGAAGTACGTTATCAACCCCGTCGAGAGTAGAGAAGGCTCTATGGAAATTCCCGATACGCTCGTACAAGACGTAGTGCAAAATCTCAAAGTACCGGTACTGGAAGGATTTATCGGTATAAGCGACGATGAAGTGCGCGCATATCACAAAAAGACGGGATTTGCAATGAGCGAAAAGGATTTGATTTTCGTACGCGACTATTTCAAGAGCGAAGACAGAAATCCGACGGAAAGCGAAATCAAGGTAATAGACACCTATTGGTCGGACCATTGCAGACATACGACTTTTGCCACCGAGTTGACAAAAATCAACGTAGATAGCAACAACTCGCACGTCGACAAGGCTCTTTCGTTGTATAGAGAACTCTATCAAGAATTCAACGCGAAAAGAGAAGATAAATATCCATGTCTTATGGATATCGCAACCATTGCGGTAAAGAGACTCAAAAAACTAGGCAAACTCGACAACCTCGACGTAAGCGACGAAATCAACGCTTGTTCCGTCGAAGTTGACGTAGACAATGACGGAAAGATGGAGAAGTGGTTGATAATGTTCAAGAACGAGACGCACAACCACCCGACGGAAATCGAACCTTTCGGCGGAGCGGCGACCTGTCTTGGCGGAGCGATAAGAGACCCGCTTTCGGGAAGAACGTACGTCTATCAGGCAATGAGAGTTACGGGCGCGGCAGACCCGACGGTTGATATATCCACTACGCTCAAAGGTAAGTTGCCGCAAAGAGTTATCACAAAGACGGCTGCTGCGGGCTATTCGAGCTACGGCAACCAAATCGGTCTTTCAACGGGTCTTGTAGCAGAGATGTATCACGAGAATTACAAGGCTAAGAGATTGGAGACAGGTTACGTTATCGCGGGCGCGCCAAAAGAAAACGTCGTCAGAAGAAAGCCTGTCAAAGGTGATATTATCGTACTTCTAGGCGGTGAAACGGGCAGAGACGGTTGCGGAGGAGCGACGGGTTCGTCAAAGGCGCATACCGAAAAATCTGTCGAAGTATGCGGAGCGGAAGTACAAAAGGGTAATCCGCCTACCGAAAGAAAGATACAAAGACTTTTCAGAAACAAAGAAGTGTCCACGCTTATCGTCAAGTGTAATGACTTCGGCGCAGGCGGCGTAAGCGTCGCAATCGGCGAACTTGCCGACAGCCTCGATATCTATCTTGACAAAGTACCAAAGAAGTACGAGGGATTGAGCGGTACGGAACTCGCTATTTCCGAATCGCAAGAGAGAATGGCTGTCGTGCTTGATAAGAACGACGTAGATAAATTCATTGAATACGCAAAGCAAGAAAACCTTATGGCTACCGCTGTCGCGGAAGTGACGGACAACGGCAGAATGAGAATGTTTTACGCAGGAAATTGCATTGTCGATTTGAAGAGGAAATTCCTCGACACCAACGGCGTAAAGCAAATGCAAGAAGCGAATATTCATGACAACGTCACGAATTATATGAGTCGTATCAACGAAGATACGCAAAAGTATTTTGACAAAGGCGAATTCGATAAGGCAGTGCTCAACGAACTTGCAAGACTCAACGTCTGCTCGACTAAGGGACTTGGAGAGATGTTCGACGGCACGATCGGCGCGTCAAGCGTACTAATGCCTTTCGGCGGTAAGTATCAACTTACTCCTGCAATCGCAATGGCTTGCAAACCGCCTGTATCGGGTCGTACCGATACGGTCACGGTATCTACTTACGGCTGCTCGCCTCAACTTATGAGCGCGTCGCCGTTCACGGGCGCAATATATTCGATATTGCTTTCGCTTTCCAAGCAAGTCGCTTGCGGTATTTCGGTAGACACAATCAGACTGTCATTGCAAGAGTTCTTCAAGAGACTCAACCAAGACGCAGACAGATGGGGACAACCTCTTTCGGCGTTGCTCGGCGCATTGTACGCTCAGATAGGTTTTGGCGTGGGAGCAATCGGAGGTAAGGACAGTATGAGCGGTACGTTTGAGAATATCGACGTTCCGCCTACGCTCATATCTTTTGCTATGGGTATAGGCAAGGCAAGCAAAATCATTACGAATACCTTTGCCGAGAATATGGGAGCAAAGGATATTTATCACGTCGCTATCCCAAGGGATAACGAGAATATTCCGGACTTTGCAAAGACGCTCAAACTCTACGAGGCTATGGTTAAATCCATTGCACAGGGCAAGATTAAGGCTTGTAATGTAGTCGAAGAGGGCGGTGTAATCGCAAGCGTGTTCAAGGCTTGTATGGGCAACAAACTCGGCACGAGTTGGAACGACTTGTCGGCGGATATGCTTTCCGCTCAGTTCGGCGACTTCGTAATTCTTGCCGACGACGTAAGCGGACTTGACGGTTTTGACGTGGAGAAGGTCGCTACGCTCAACGGCACGTACACTGCGGATTTGTGCGGAGTATCGCTCAAAATGGACGAGGCAGCCAAAGCGTTTGAGAGAACTCTTGACGGCGTATTCCCGACGACCGCGCCTGCGCAAGGCGAGGTAAAGAACCTCATTTGTTGCGCAAGAAAGGTGGACAAAGCGCCTAGAAATATAGTCAAGCCGAGAGTTTTCATACCCGTATTCCCGGGTACGAACTGCGAGTACGACACGGCTAGGGCGTTCGAGAGAGCGGGCGCAAAGGCGAACGTACTTATTATTAAGAACCAATCTTCAGAGGATATAGAGCAGTCGGCTAAGGAAATCGTCAAGGCTTTGCAAGAGAATCAAATCATTGCATTCCCGGGCGGATTCAGCGGCGGCGACGAGCCTGACGGAAGCGGTAAGTTTATCGCGACGACCTTCAAAAATCCTCGCATAGCAGAGCAAGTGATGAAACTTCTTTACGAAAGAGACGGTCTTGCTTTGGGTATATGCAACGGCTTCCAAGCGTTGATAAAACTCGGATTAGTGCCTTACGGCGACATCAGAGAGCAAAAGCCCGAAGCGCCGACCTTGACTTTCAACAATATATCGAGACACGTATCGACTATCGTCAAAGTCAGAGTAGCGACCAACAAATCGCCATGGCTCAACAAAGTTCACGTAGACGACGTATTCTCCGTACCCGTAAGTCACGGCGAGGGTAGATTTGTCGCAAGCGCGGCGGAACTCGACAAGATTATCAAAGGCGGTCAAGTGGCTACGCAGTACGTAGATATGACAAACAGCGCGACAATGCTTTCGCCTTTCAACCCCAACGGCAGTATGTACGCAATCGAGGGTATCATTTCGCCTGACGGTAGAGTACTCGGCAAGATGGGACACAGCGAGCGTATTGACGACAATCTCTATAAGAACGTCGAAGGCAACTACGATATGAAGATATTCGAAAGCGGAGTGGAGTATTTCAAGTAAATGTCCTTTTTACCGATTACAAAAGAAGAGGTAGGCGGACGCCAAGTCGATATAGTATACGTTATCGGCGAGGCTTACGTCGACCATCCGTCGTTTGGACACGCTATCGTGTCCAGACTTTTGCAATCGCTTGGAATTGACGTGGCAATTATCCCGCAACCGCAAAACGATAACGACTACGCTCGCTTTGGCGCGCCCAAATACGGATTTATGGTGTCAAGCGGCGTCGTCGACAGTATGGTCAACAACTATACGGTGGCAAAGATTCGCCGTACGCGCGACGTATACAGCGAAGGCGGCGACGTGGGAAAACGTCCCGATAGATGCGTTGACGTATACTGCAACAATCTCAAAAGACTTTATCCCGACAAGCCTATCGTCATAGGCGGTATAGAAGCTTCCTTGCGCAGATTTGCGCATTACGATTATTGGAAAGACTGCGTATTGCCGAGCATTTTGGTATCTTCAAAAGCAGATTTGCTTATTTACGGCATGGGCGAGCGACCTATCAAAGAAATCTTTGAAATGGTCAAAAAGGGAATACCCCTCGATAAAATTCGCGACGTGAGAGGCACTTGCTATCTCGAAGAGTACGACAATCTTTCGGCGAAACTCAAAAAGGCGATAGCCGAGCATACCGTCGATTTTTCTCCGTCATACGAGCAAGTCATGATCGATAAGATGAAGTACGTCGAGGCTTTTAAGGCGCAGTACGCCAACAACGACCCTTACTCGGGCAAGACGCTTTTACAAAAGCACGGAGATAAATATCTAGTCCAAAATCCTATGCAGTACCCGTTGTCGGTCAAGGAAATGGACGAAGTCTACGACTTGCCGTACGAGAGAAATTACCACCCCTCATATACCAGAGGAGTTCCTGCAATTGAAGAAGTCAAGTATTCGCTCACGTCCGTAAGAGGATGTTTCGGCGCGTGCAATTATTGCGCAATTGCGTTCCACCAAGGCAGAATAGTACAAAAGAGAAGTAAGGATAATATCGTCAAGGAAGCAAAGTCGCTTGTCGAAGACAAGGACTTCAAGGGCTATATACACGACGTGGGCGGACCGACGGCGAATTTCCGCGACCCCGCTTGCCAAAAGCAAAACACGCAGGGAGTGTGCAAGGATAAGTCGTGCATAGGTTACAAGCCGTGTCCCGCAATGCAAGTCGACCACAGCGAGTATCTCGACTTGTTGAGGACGCTAAGACAAATCGAAGGAGTGAAAAAGGTCTTCGTGCGTTCTGGCATACGATTTGACTACGTGCTTTACGACAAGAATCCCGAATTTTTACACGAATTGATTAAGCATCACGTCAGCGGTCAGTTGAAAGTCGCGCCCGAGCATATTTCCGACAAGGTCTTAGAGGCGATGAACAAGCCTTCTTTCGACGTCTATTTGAAGTTCAAAGAGAAGTACGACGAGATAAATAAGAAGTTGGGCAAGAAACAATACCTTGTGCCGTACTTGATTTCCTCCCACCCGGGTTGTACGCTTAAAGACGCTATCAGGCTTGCGCAGTACCTCAAATCAATAGGGTATATGCCCGAGCAAGTGCAAGACTTCTATCCCACGCCGTCTACCAAATCGACGTGTATGTACTACACTGGGATAAACCCCGACACTATGAAACCCGTCTACGTTGCGAAGACCAAGAGAGAAAAGACCTTCCAACGCGCCCTTATGCAATACCGCAAGAAGAGCAATTACGAAATTATCTCGCAAGCGCTTATCGAAGCGGGGCGAGAGGATTTGATAGGCTTTGGCGAAGAATGCTTGATAAAGCCTACCAAAGAGCAGGCGATAGCGAGAGCGCAGGCGGAAAAGGCAAAGCAATATAAACGCAATAATAAGCCGAACGGAAGGCAAAGGAGAGGCGGGAGATAATGAAGATTACGGCAATCACTCTTCAATCAAAGAATATCGACAGAGCCAACCTATTTCTTGACGGCAAGTTTTACGCGGGCGTAAGCCGTATCGCGATATACAATCACAAGTTGGAAGTAGGCAAAGAGATAAGCCAAACGGAACTTGACAAACTCATCTTTGACAGCGACAAGGACAAGGCTTTCGACTATGCATTGACGTATATCAGCAAGTACACGCCGACGGCAAAGGGGCTAGCCAACAAATTGTACGAAAAGGGCTACGGCAAGATAATAGTCGACTATACCGTCGAGAAGTGTAAGAAGTACGGATATATCAACGACAGAGAGTACGCGCGCTCGTATATCGCGTTTAATTCCAATATCAAGGGAAAGACGCGTATTAAGAACGAATTGAAAGTCAAAGGAATAGACGAGAATATCATTGACGAGGAACTCGCCAAGTTGCCGAAAAACGATTCATGCAACCAACTTGCTAAAAAGAAGAGCGCGGGCATGGATATATCCGACCCAAAGAACAGAGCCAAGTTGATAAGATTTTTGCAGTATAGAGGCTATGAGTGGGAAGACATCTCGCAAGCGTTGGCTACGCTCAAATTAGTCGACGACGATTTCGAATGAACGTATGAATATATGAGCATAGATTAGAAGGAGGGGAAAATGAAGACTGCGTTGACGACAAAAGATATGGCGTATTGCGACAAACGTACGATAGAAAGCGGCGTTCCATCGACAGAACTTATGTATAGAGTGGCAAATAAGGTCTTTTCCTCTCGCATATGGCAGGGTAGAATTTATATAGTCTGCGGGAAGGGCAACAACGGCGGAGACGGCTTAGCGCTTGCAAATATTATGCTGGACAACAATATCAAGCCGTACGTCTATCTTATCGAAGAGCCGACTACCGTTGACGGCAGGTATTATTTGAGCGAACTCAAAAGCAAAGATTATCCGAATATTTTGAGCATAGACGAGTGCGATTACGACTGCGACGTAATCGTCGATTGCATATTCGGCACGGGATTCAAGGGCGAGCCAAAGAAGATATATGCGGATGTAATTCAAAGTATCAACGCAAGCGAAGCCTATAAAATCAGCGTGGATATACCGAGCGGACTTGACGGCGATAGCGGTAAATACGCGGTATGCGTCAAAGCCGACGAAACGATAACAGTGCAGTACGCAAAGACGGGATTATATTTGAATGACGGCAAGGATATGACGGGCAAGTTGAATATAATCGACGTGGGAATCGGACTTTACGTAGACGGATTTAAAGTCGTAGAAGAAGAGGATATTTCATTGCTTTTCCCAAAGCGTAGGCAAAACACGCACAAGGGCAGTTACGGCAAAAGCGCGATTATCGGCGGATGCGGCAACTATCTGGGCGCGGTAAAACTCGCCAATGCAGGCTTGTGCGCATTGAGGTGCGGAGGGGGATTGAATACCGTTGTCGTACCCAAATCGCACGCCGACAATATTGNCAAAGCGGTGTGGGAAAGCACNGTCTTTGCTATCGGCGACAAAGACGGATACATGCTCTTTGACAAAGACGAGTTGGACAAAGCGTTGAAAGGGGTTGACTGCGTCGCGNTAGGTATGGGCATAGGCAATCGCTATGACGAGAACTTGAAAATCATATCGCATATCATCAAGAATTANCCGATAAAAGTAATCATTGACGCCGACGGNTTGAACTCGCTTTCGCTTGACACAAGTATACTTAAAGACTCAAAAGCGGAAATAATACTTACCCCGCATATCAAAGAGATGTCCAGGCTNTGTTCGCTTGACGTCAAGGAGATTGCAAGCGATTCGATAGGCGTAGCAAAAGCCTTTGCCAAAGAGTACAAAGTTACGGTACTACTCAAAGGTACGAGCAGCGTAATCACCGACGGAGATGANGTCTATTTGGTNGTNAACGGAGGAGCGGAGTTGTCAAAGGGCGGAAGCGGAGATACTTTGAGCGGAGTAATGCTGGGTATGNTGTCGCAAGGCAACGGAACGCTTGAAAGCGCGTATTCGTCCGCGTATCTTACCGCAAAGGTAGCCAAAGGATTNNGCGAAGAGTATAGCGANTATGGGGTATTGCCNAGCGACGTNTCAAGGGCNATACGAATGATAACAAAGTAAGCGACCGAGNGCGTATATCAGCCGTCTTTTTACCCTAACGTCGTGACTCAAGAAGTCGACGTGTACAGCAAGTACACTTGACGACTTCATTTCGCACTAGCACGGGCAAAAATACAACTAATCTCCGCACTCGCAACAAATGTCGTTTTGAGTGAAGCCGAGAAATCTAATCCAATAAAAAATTTTAGAAAGGAGAAATATATATGAAAGTATTACTTATCAACGGAAGTTCCAACAAAAAAGGATGTACCAACAGAGCGCTTGAAGAAGTAGCGAAGACTTTGAACGAAGAGGGAATNGAGACTGAAATTTTTCAANTNGGNNCAAAGCCGATAAANGACTGCATAGGTTGTATGCAATGCGCAAAGACGCTCAAAAACAACACTTGCNTTTTCAANGACGACGTAGTCAACGAAGTTATCGCCAAAGCCAAAGANTGCGACGGATTNGTNTTNGGCACGCCGGTNTATTACGCTCATCCGAGCGGAAGAGTGCTTTCGCTTTTGGANAGAGTATTCTACGCAGGCTCGCGTGTGTTCAAGCACAANCCCGCTTTTGCNGTNGCAAGCGCAAGAAGAGCGGGTACTACCGCGTCTTTGGACGTGCTCAACAAATACTTCACGATAGCGCAAATGCCTATCGCNTCGTCNAGTTATTGGACTATGGTTCACGGAGCAGTAGGCGCAGCCGAGCAAGTAGAGCAAGACTTGGAAGGATTGCAGACTATGCGCAACGGCGCGAGAAACCTNGCATGGCTTATGAAATGTATTGAATTNGGCAAGCAAAACGGTATCGATNTTCCTCAAAACGAAAGCGGTACGCGNACGAATTTTATNAGGTAAANTAACGAGAAGAGGGAAGTCTTGCGACGNCCCTCTTGAATTTTTAATAGAATCCAAGGCTAATCATAAGCGCTTGATTTATCTTTTGCATAGTGTCGATAGGCACTTCGCCTATCTTGTCTTTTAATCGCTTCTTATCCAAAGTGCGAATTTGTTCCAGCAAAACGACAGAATCCTTTTGGAGTCCGTATTCTTTGGCAGAAAGTTCGATGTGAGTGGGCAATTTAGCCTTATTTATCTGACTTGTAACAGCGGCGGCAATGACGGTAGGGCTATATTTGTTGCCCACGTCGTTTTGCACTACGAGTACAGGGCGAATACCGCCTTGTTCACTGCCTACGACCGGACTAAGGTCTGCGTAATAAAGTTCTCCTCTTTTTATCATGATATACTCCACAAAGCGTTAGTCCTAATAAATTGTATGCGATTTATTAGACGATTGATATTGTTGACAATGTTAGACTAAAATATGCAGAGNAATTTGTCGTCATTGACCGAAAATCTNATATCTTGGCGGNTTCAAAGATAAGATATCCGTCACTTTTTCACTATTATTTATTACTTATTCCTTAAATTATGAAATATTTTATAATAGGGCATTGACCCAAACTGCAAAATATGTTATCATAAATATATTGTAAAATACAAATTTACATTAAGGGAAAGAGAATTATGGCTTCAATCAACGAAAACAAATTTCTTTGCAAGATGATGGGTACTGACCCTGCAAAGAAAGAAGAGATGCAACCAAAAGAAGTTTTGTCTTATTCCACAGCAGGTCTAGGACAAAACATTATTTGTCAGTTAGTCACCACCTTCTTCATGATTTANATGACAGAAGTTGTCGGCGCAAAGGCGTTATGGCTTTCGATAATGTTCCTTGCGGCNAGACTTTTCGACGCNTTCAACGACCCGATTATGGGCACGTTCGTCGACAAGACGCGCAGCAAGTGGGGTAAGATGCGACCGTATCTTTTATTCTCGCCGATACCTATCGCCGTGCTTACAGTGCTGTTGTTTACGTCCTTTAATTGGTCGGAAAANGCNAAGTTNGCATACTCGACGGTAATTTANCTCTTGTGGGGTATAGCTTANACGTCCGTTGACGTNCCGTACTGGGGACTTGCNTCTTCGATGACNTCGGACACAGACAAGAGAAATACGCTTTTGACGATTGCACGTCTATTCTGTACGATAGGAAGCGGACTTGTATCGGTAGTCATTCCTGTACTTGCGGACACAGGNGAAAATTCTCTTCTCAAACTTTCGCACGAAGATTTGAAATGGTTGTATTTGGTTGTAGCAATTGTCTGCGTAATATTAGCTNTTCCGACTTTNTGGATTGGCTTTAAGAATACAAAAGAAAGATTCTATGAAGAAAAGGACACTNTTTCGCTTAAAGAGAATTTNAAACTTCTTGCGAANAACAAGCCNGTACTTCTTATGATTTTGGTCGGTATACTCGGCGGACTTCGCACGATATATATGACCACAGCGGTATACGTAGCAAAATACAACTTCCTCAACGAAGGTTTGGCGGCGGTAATATTCTTGCTTGTCGTACCGGGCGGACTTGCCGCAACGTTGCTTACGCCGATACTTTCCAAGAAATTCGGTAAAAAGACCATTTGGATATGGTCGCACCTTATAGGCGGAGTTTTACTTGTAATTTTGTATTTTATAGGTTTGAAGTCAAGCGGACAAAGTACTGTTGCGCAAATCTTCTTCTATATCATTATCATTCTTGCAGGTATTCCTTCGGGATTCAGCAACATACTTACATATTCGATGATAGCCGACTCGATTGACTATCTCGAAGACAAGACGGGCAAGAGAGCAGAGGGTATTTGCTTCTCNATGCAGACTCTNATTTCAAAAATCGGTATGGCTTTGACAGCATTCGTAACNTTGTTGGTTCTNGGNTTGGCNGGATACGACGACGCGGCAAAGGTAGTTACCGAAGAGTCNCTTAAAGCGATGANNGCNGAAGAACTTGCTACTTACAATAGCGTTATCAGCAACAACTGGATGGCTACGACGCTTTTGTGCGGACTTTCNATGGCGGCTTGCGCTATTCCTCTTTTCTTCTANAACTTTACCGANAAGAGACAGGTCGAAGCGGTTTCGAGAGTTATGGCAAGAAAGAAAGCCGCAGGTACTATGAACGAGGCGGAAGCGGGCGAGTTTGTCGCTCAGTTGAAACTCGTTGACCCCAAGACTCAAGAGCGCACGTACAAAGAAGTTGCGGACATTCTCGGATGGGAGAGCGCAGACAGCGTAAGAGAATTTATTGCCGAGGCTGACGCTGTTTCAAAAGAAAGCGCGGAAAAAGAGGCTTTGTGGGTNGGCGCAGCCGAAGAACCTAAGGCAGTAGAAAACTTCGAAGTTGTTCAAGAAGAATCCACCGTCGAAGAGGTAGTCGAAGAAAAAGACGCCGATAAGGAACAATAGAAACAAATTTTACTATCAAAAGGCTGTCAGTCGATAGCCTTTGAAGGTATAAGGAAATATGGCATATACGTCACTTTACAGAAAATACAGACCCGACACTTTTGACAAAATGTTGGGTCAAAAGCACATTATAAAGACTTTGGCAAACGCCGTGCTAGGCGAAAAGATTTCGCACGCCTATCTATTTACGGGCACGAGAGGCACGGGTAAGACTTCCACTGCAAAGATATTTGCTAGGGCAATCAACTGCTTATCGCCGCTTGCCGACGGTTCGCCGTGCGGAGAGTGCGAAGTATGCCGCGCGCTCAATTCGCCCAACAATATGGACGTCTTGGAAATGGACGCCGCNTCCAACAACAGCGTTGACGACATAAGAGACCTTATAGAAAAGGTCAAGTACGTTCCTGCGTCTTGCAAATACAAAGTTTATATTATCGACGAAGTGCATATGCTGACAATGCAAGCCTTCAACGCGTTGTTGAAGACTTTGGAAGAACCGCCTGCGCATACGGTGTTTATTTTGGCCACGACCGAAGTNCANAAACTTCCGCAGACGATATTATCCAGATGTATGCGTTTTGATTTNAGACTTCTTTCAACCAACGAGTTGTCNGGCTATTTGGCGAATATCTTGGATAGAGAGGGCAGAGAATATCAAGTCGAGGCGGTCAAGGCTATTGCCGAGNCGGGCGACGGAAGCGTNAGAGATATGCTGTCGGTNGCCGATATGTGTCTTTCATATACCAACGGAAAACTGACTTATGACGACGTATTGGAAGTATTGGGCGCAAGTTCGCCGAAAATGATAGTAGAACTTTGCTCGGCGATAATAGACCACGACGCGAAAAAAGCGTTGGAAGTAACGGATAAAATACTTTCGCTCGGCAAGAGCGTNGGACTTTTGGCAAAAGACGTGGCGAAGATGATGAGGAATATGCTATATATNCTTAATTGTAGCAACGCCAATAGATTTTTATCTTTGCCAAAGGATATTTACGACGAATTGAACTCGATAGCCGACAGGACTGACAACGACAATCTAGTGCGTATTATCGAGATTTTTGTGGGTATAGAAACTTCGCTNAGAGCGTCTTCGTCGCCGACGGTAATGTTGGAGATGAGCGTTGTCAAAGCGTGCGACTTGACAATGGATTTGGATCAAGACGCGGTATTAAGACGACTTAAAGACGTAGAATCCAAGGTGCGTACGATAGCAAGTCATTACGGCGAAATCGACGAGTCGCTNAAACTTGATTTGGGCGAGGTATGGGGCTATTTGCTCAATACTGTGAGAGCAAGCGCAACGTCGCAACAAGCCTACGCGTGCGCGGCTACGTTCGCGTCTGAGGACTTGTCTTTTGCCGACGGCGTACTTACAATCAACGTTGACAACGAAAGGAATTTGCCTGCGATAAAGCAGTATTTGCAATTTTTTGAGAATACTATAAAGAAGAGATATTTTGAGATTACTTCTTTGAAAATCAATTATTTCAACAAAGAAGAAGCGCTCAATAAAGATATTCAAGCAGTACAACATTTATTTGACGAAGAAATGGTCAATATCACCGATTCTTCGGGCAAAAGCAACAAAAAATAAACCTAGAAGGAGAATTATATNATGGCAAAATTCGGTGGATTTGGCNGCGGTATGGGCAATATGCAACAGCTTATGCGTCAAGCGCAAAAAATGCAACAGGAAATGATGGAAGCGCAGGAAGAACTNAAGACAATGGAAGTCACCGGCGCGAGCGGCGGCGGTCTTGTTGAGGTGACGATGACTTGTGAAAAGCAGGTNGTATCTCTCAGTATCAAGCCTGAGGCCGTAGATCCCGACGATATTGAAATGCTCGAAGACTTGATTATCGCTGCGTTCAACGACGCTACCGGTAAAGCGGACGAGGAAAGAGAGCNAAAACTCGGCAAATTCGCGGGTATGGGTCTATAATATGGGATATTATCAACCTTTGGCAAGACTTGTCGCGCAGTTCGGGAAACTCCCGGGAGTGGGCGCAAAGACTGCTCAGCGCTACGCATACAAACTTATCAATATGAGCGAAGANGAAGTCGAAGAGTTTGCAAAAGCAATNATTGAGACNAAAAAGAGCGTTCATTATTGTTCGGTTTGCGGCAACTATACCGANGACGACGTTTGCGACATCTGCAAGACGNGAGATAAGTCTATTATNTGCGTTGTCAAAGAGCCGAAAGATATAGTCGCATTTGAGAAGATTAAGGACTATAACGGCGTNTATCACGTCTTGCAAGGCACGCTCAATCCAATGCAAGGTATAGGCGTTGACGATATTCGNATNAAAGAACTTATGTCAAGACTTGTCGGAGTAAANGAAGTCATTATGGCGACNAATCCCGACATTGACGGAGAAGCGACCGCNACNTATATCGCAAGACTTATCAAGCCTATGGGTATCAAAGTGACNAGACTTGCAAGCGGTATATCNATGGGCAGCGACATAGAATACGCNGACGANGTATCGCTCTCGCGTGCNNTNGCNGATAGAAANGANTATTAAAATAAATTCTNATAACATATTAAANAAGTANTNAAAAAGTCGNGTAGANTACCCGACTTTTACTTNTTCANTTTTCACAATTACTTATGACTTANTTTANNCTTCCTTTGCNCCNANNCCNNNACTCATAAACTTNTCGAAAGCCGCTTGACCTTGNTCGTTGTTTTTGAATACGGCGGTGCACTCGAGAATTTGCTCGCAAGCGCTGTTGACGTAATCNGTCACNACTTTANCGGCAAATACGCGGTCTCTTGACGTACCGTGGTCGTTGACAAGTTGGAGTATCGTNGGAGCGTGNTTGTACATCGNATTNTCGGGATTGTTGAGTTCNTGCAAATCAAGATTTTTCTTTCCGCANATATAGTCTTTGATGACTTCNAGTTCGTTTTTCAATCTNCCGGGGAGTATAAACAAGCCCATNACCTCGATTATNCCGATACCTTCTTTTTTGATATTGTGNAGATTTTCTTCGGGGTGGAAGATTCCGTAGGGGTGAGCNTCGTCCGTGCGATTGTTGCGAAGNATCAAATCAATCGTATAGGTGTCGCGCTCTTTTCTTGCAATCGGNGTAATAGCGTTGTGCTGNTCGTTTGTCTTNCAGATGACGTTGACGCTTTCGTCAGTCCACTGCGACCAACTTTCCAAAACGTCGCTTGCCACTTCGTGNACTTCGAATTTATTTCTTCCGCTTACTCTTANCACGCTGTTGTACCAATCGACAATACCGATTTTCACGTCCTTNAACTTGTTNACGGTATAATTCTTTCTTACGCCGACCTCAAACATTGGCAAGACTTTGCNNCCGCCTTGATANTGGTCGTGAGNGAGAATNCTTCCGCCCACGATAGGAAGAGCGGCGTTCGAGCCGATAAAGTAGTGNGGGAANAAGTCCACAAANTCCAACAAGCGGAAAAGNGAGTCGCTGTTGACGTNCATAGGTCTATGCTCNTTNGAAAGCGCAATGATATGCTCNTTGTAATATTGATAAGGCGAATATTGAATNGACCAATTNTCTCCGCCAAGTCTTATAGGTATNATTCTCAACGTTTGGCGAGCAGGGTGGTTGAGNGTACCTGCGAAACCTACGTTCTCNGTGCAAAGCATGCAAGCGGGGTATCCGCTCTTCGGCAAGAGTTTCGCCATTGCGATTTGCTTCGGGTCTTTCTCGGGCTTGGAAAGATTGATAGTAATACCGATTTTTCCCAACTTGCCGACGTGTTCCCACTTGATGTTTTTGCTTATGTCCGCCATACGGATATAGTTGTTGGCGATAGAGAGTTTGAAAAGCCAATCAGTCGCCGACTTAATTCCGCCGTTGGCGGCAAGAATATCGAATTTATCCACGACGGAAGAAGGGCAGGGTGTAACCAATCCGAGCAATTTAGTCTCGAANAGGATTCTTTCCTCNTCNTTNGCAATACCGTTTTGGATAGCGTAATCTACAATCGGGTCTACAATCTCGCTTTGNAATTCGCCGTAGCCTTCNACGCCCGTTGCGGGAGCGTTCAAAGAGAAAGCGTCCAAAAGCGAATTCATTACAAAAGACGCGTCTTCTTGACGAAGCGACAATTTGTCTTTTGCGTAGTTAAGAAGTTGGGACAATTTGATTTTAAGTTCTTCGGATGTCATAATACCTCTATAATGCTTTNATAATTNTNATATTTTTATTNTAACAACTGAACTTTGTTCAAGAAACTGAATATTTGAACTAAGTTCAATATATTTAATCGTAGAATTNTACTTTTTACACGTATATTATAAATCATTTTTCATATCTTTGCAATAGTTTTTGAATTATAGTNGAGAAATCTTATACTTATTTATAAAGAAAAAAAGTATTTACAANAANTCTTAAATATGCTATACTATCTACAATTATACGAGGTAACGAGGAAATTATGGCAGACAAAAANTTNATTTATAATCTTAAAAACAACGCNGATTTTGCCGACAAGGTAAAGGTATTGTACGGCGAAGACAAGTTGGATTACCAAGCGGAGAGATACCGCAAAATTTATGATATGCACACCGCAAANTACGGCGAGGGGGGAGTNTTCTATTCNTCACCGGGCAGAATTGAGGTATGCGGAAATCACACNGACCACAACAACGGCAAAGTCGTTTGCGCGTCTATCAACGTGGATACAATCGCTTGCGTCACTCCTTGCGAGGGCAAGGTCGTCATAAATTCGGTAGGTTTTTCGCCCATTGAAGTAGATTTGAACGATTTGGACAAAAAAGAGGAAGAGTACGGCAAATCGGTTGCGTTGGTACGCGGAATATTGTCGTATTTCAAACANCGCTGTTTCAATTACGGCGGTTTTTGCGCNACGACCACGAGCGACGTGTTCAGAGGCGCGGGCGTATCGTCGTCGGCGTGCTTTGAAGTGCTTATCTGCGAGATACTCAACGTCATGTACAACGAAGGCAAGGTCGATATAGTCGCCAANGCAAAAGCGTCGCAGTATGCGGAAAACGTATATTTCGGCAAGCCGTGCGGTTTGCTNGACCAATGCGCAATATCNTTCGGCGGAGTAAGTTATATCGACTTNAAGTCGATTCGCAAACTCAAATTTAATTCCGTNGATTGGNNTTTTGACGACCTTAGCATCGTCTTGACGAATACNGGCGGCGACCATGCCGATTTGACCGACCAATACGCCGCGATAAGAGGAGAGATGGAAGAAGTCGCTTCGCTCTTCGGCGCAAAGAAGTTGAGAGAGGTAGAGGAAAAGGAGTTTTATTCCAAGATACCCGAAATTCAAAAGAAGACNTCGGGCAGAGCGATTTTGCGCGCTATGCACTTTTACAGCGAGAACAGGCGCGTAGATTCTTGCGCGAAAGCGGTCAAGTATCAGTATAGGACAAAATTTATCAACGTAATCAACGAATCGGGATTGAGTTCCTATTTGACGTTGCAAAATTGCTATCCTTTGGGCGACGTGGCGCAGAGAATTCCGCTTGCAATCAATCTAAGCAAGAGAATTGACGGCGTAAAGGCTGTCAGAGTTCACGGCGGCGGATTTGCAGGTACGATTATAGCTTACGTCGAGAAGTCAAAGTGCGAGAATTACGTTGAGAAAATGCGCGAAGTATTCGGAAAAGAAAACGTATTTCCAATCAGCGTGCGCAACGTAGGCGCTTGCAAGGTATTTGATTGAGGACAGAATATTGTTGAATATGTTATTGACGGCAAAAGACAACGTCGCTATCGTATTGCCGGGCGGATTTGAAATATATAANTACGCGCTTGTGATTACTTTCGGTATCATAATGAGTTTTGCGCTATACGCCTTGCTTGCGCAAAAGAGGGGAATAGACCTTGATTTTTCCCTTGAATTGTTTATTTGGGTAGTGCCTATGGCGGTAATCTTCTGNCGCGTATTCTACGTNGTGCCAAGGCTTGGCGACGAGTATTCTTTGAAGACGTGGGGAGATTTTCTNGACTGTATAGATATTCGAGGNGGCGGCTTGACGATTATCGGCGGAATATTCGGCGGAGCGTTNGGCGTATTTTTCTGCTGTCTGCGCAACAANAAGTATTCTTTGATGCGCGTTGCCGACTGCGTGGTAATCGCGCTTTTGTTGGGTCAAATTATCGGCAGATGGGGCAACTATTTCAATCAGGAACTTTACGGCGTAGAGGTAACAAATCCTGCGTTGCAGCATTTCCCGTTTGCGGTGTATATCGACTTCGACGGAAAATGGCATTACGCGTCTTTCTTCTATGAAGGCGTGCTCAACGGAATNGGATTGATAATCGCGCTCTTGCTCTTCTATTTGCCNAAAAAACCGCTCAAAAACGGCACTTTCGCGCTGTTTTATCTCATGTGGTANGGTTTAGTAAGAGGTTCGCTCGAATTCCTCAAAGGCGAGGGAACGCAGACAATCGGCAATTCGGGAGTAAAGACGGTGCAGTTGATATGCTATATAATGAGCGTTGTCACAATCGTGTTGCAAGTGTTGTTGCAACTGGGCAAAATCAAAGTGGAAAGCAAATACTTTGAGAATATTTGCGAGAAACGTCGCGACGCTTTGCAAGAAAAAGCGGTGGCAGAGGCAGTCGCAATAGTTAGAGGCGAAAATATATCGGACTCTCAACAAGAGAAGGACGGAGAGGATAAACAATGAGAAACTTAACTTTACTTACAGACTTGTATCAGCTGACCATGATGTACGGNTACAGCAAAAACAAGCAAATGNACGAANTCGCGGTATTTGACGTATTTTATAGAGGCGTCGGCAACAACTANGCGGTGGCTTGCGGATTGGAACAAGTCGTCGATTACGTTCTCGGNTTGAAATTTGAGGAAGAGGACATTGAATATTTGCGCTCGCTCAACACTTTTGACGAAGAATTCTTGACGCTTCTCAAAAATTTCAAATTCACGGGCGATATATACGCCGTACCCGAAGGCACGGTAGTATTTCCGCAAGAACCTATCCTTACCGTAAGGGCAAGGATGTTCGAAGCGCAGTTTATAGAAACGGCTATTTTGTGCATACTCAATCACCAGACCCTTATTGCGACGAAAGCGGCGAAAGTCGTNTANGCGGCAAAGGGCGGAGCGGTCGCAGAATTCGGTTTGCGTAGNGCGCAAGGTCCTGACGCNGGTATTTACGGCGCAAGAGCGGCAATGATTGCAGGCTTTTCTTCGACGTCCAACGTGCTTGCGGGNAAGATGTTCGACGTACCGGTGTCGGGTACTCACGCTCACAGTTGGGTAATGAGTTTCCCGTCNGAACTTGACGCATTCAGAGCCTACGCTGAGATTTATCCCGANAAATGCTTGCTACTTTGCGACACTTACGACACTTTGAAGAGCGGCGTACCCAANGCGATTACCNTATTCAAAGAATTGAGAGCGAAAGGTCACGAGCCTATCGGAATTCGTCTTGATAGCGGCGATTTGGCTTACCTTTCCAGAGAAGCGAGAAAGATGCTCGACGAAGCGGGATTTCCCAACGCGAAGATTTGCGCAAGCGGCGATATTGANGAAAATATCTTGCAGTCTTTGGCTACGCAAAACGCTTGTATTGACACGTGGGGCATAGGTACGAAACTTATTACGAGTATGGACTGTCCGTCGCTTGGCGGAGTATACAAACTCGCAGGTATCGAAATCGACGGCGTACTCGTTCCAAAAATGAAGATGAGCGACACGCCCGCCAAGATTACCAATCCCGGNTTCAAAAAGATTGTCAGAATTTACGACAAGAATACNGACAAGGCTATTGCCGATTTGATAGCGTTGCAAGAAGAGAAGTTTGACGGAATTGANGAACTTGAAATCTTCCACCCCGATTTTGCTTGGAAGAGAAAGAAAATCACCAANTTCTACGTNAANGAACTCGGCAAGCAAATTATCAAAGACGGCAAATTGGTCTACGACCTACCGNCCGTCAAAGAGATTGCCAAGTATCATAAGCAAAGTTACGGCGAATTTTGGAANGAGTATAAGCGTATGCTAAATCCGCATCTATACAAAGTGGACTTGTCGCAAAAACTCTATGACCTCAAACAAAGCCTNATCAAAGCCAACAAANCNGNCAAGCATTAAATCNGCTAATTATCCGCAATATTAGACAAAATTATGGGTTATCGTCAATTTCGATGACCCATTTTTAGTTTATAATGTATTTATCAATATAAAAGGAGAGTGAGAAAGATGGAGTTTACCAAATCACGCAAAGGNTACGACAANANCCAAGTACAAGAATATATTAAATCACTGACGGATAAATACGAAAAGACAATCCTAGGACTTAGNGATAGAGTAGAAGGCTTGATGAGAGAAAATCAAGAACTTATGCGCAAAGTCGATTTGCTCAAAAAGGAGCAAGACAATATCAATCTCGCGCTTACGCAAGCGATAGATAAAGCCAAGAATATCGAGTATTCGTCCAAAGTCAAATTCGCGCTCGAGGGGGAGAGNCTCAAAGTCTTTTCAAGCAAATGGGANTCNTATTGCAAGGCGAATATCAACGTAATCGACAANTCGNNTCGCGAAGGCGTAAGAGGNAAGTTGCGCGAGTTNGAAGAAGAACTNACTTCTCTTATGAGCAAGGAACTCAANATNGGCGATTACGTCAACGAAGCCGACCAAGACTTTTTNTCCGAAAGTAAGCGTTTGCATAGGCAATAGGGCGTAGTTTTCTCNATTTTAGACAAAATATTTCTAACTTTACAAATATTTTACATTNCTTCCAAATAAAGTATACATTTACTGACCCCGAAATTTTACCCAATTTCGGGCATTTTTTCACGNTNATTATACCATTTTTGACAAGTTTTTGGCAATATCTTTNGGTCAGTAAATGTATACTTTTCCTGACTGTCCGAAAAACGGNACAAAAACGAGGTAAAAATGGATATTCGAAAAAGAAAACTAAAGGGGTATTTTGCGCTGTCGGTCTTGATAATTGCGTGCTTGATTATGGCAAGCGCAATGACCTTCTTTATGAAAAATAATAATATAGAAGACTATACGAGCAATATTACTGAGTTGCAAAGAGAAGAACCGGTTGTAAATAACCCGAAGTTGGAAGCGGGGAAATCGGTATATTTAGCTATAAGTACTCGATTTGATAATTCAGCAAGATCTAGTTATAATGGGTTGACAAATACGTTGAGCGTAACGCCAAATGGTGATACTGAACTTTCTACCACTACGAACAGTAATAAAGTTAACAATTATGGATATTATGATTTTAATACTAAATTGACAGTGCCCGCGTATACGAAGTATACAGTTGATTTTACAATCACTTATATTGTTCGAAGAACTGGGGGCGATACCATACATATATATAGTTGCCTAATGGGTTATGGNCAAGATTATACTCAAGATGACCAGAGCGGTAATATAAATGCAGANAGCATTGTAGCCAGCGAGGGGGACTTAACACTTATGACTTCTTTAGATACTGATAACCAATATGCTATTGGTGGGCATAGTGACATTACTGGGAAAACTGACNCTGTCGAAACTTATTCCTATTCTGAGACGTATATAAATAAGACTAATAAAGATATAGATTACTTTCACAATTATGGATTTTATACTATGTGTTGGAAGTCATCTACAAATTCTAATTATAACGTTAAGTCTACTGTAAGAATTGCAGCAAATATAGAAGCCGAATCGTTATTGGTAAAATCGCCAACAAACGTAACAGCGGAGTACACAGGACAGAAATTATCTATGGCTGACGTATCGAAAGATCAAAAGGAAAATTGGTATGACGAAGACGAGATGACATTGACNCCNCCNANCGAAAATCAATACGATATGATAGACGCTAAATCTTATACAGTTAAGGCTGAGTTAAAGTCGAATATAGTTGAAGAAGGCTGTATATTCAGCGGTACGCCAAAAGCAGGCGAAAGCAATACCATACGCTATTTCACCTATACNATTACAAAGAAAAAGATNGGCGCGACCATAACAGCATCGGAAGACGGAAAGAGCCTTGTCGCCAACGCTATTACGGGCGAAGTATATAGCGGAGATACGGGAGATCGAGCGCCGAAATTTGGCATTACCTACACAAGCACCGACGGTAAAGGATACAATTCTACTACGTATCCTGATAAAGTTGGTAAATATAAGGCAGTCGCTCAGATTACCAACGACTGCAACTACGTGTTGGACGCGGATAGAGTAGACGAATACACCTACACGTTTGAGATAACAAAGACGGAAGTCACCAAGCCGACCAAACCGCTTTCCAATTTGACCTACAACGGACAAGAGCAAGAGTTTGAGTTGTTGAACATAAGCGATATTGCCAAAGTCACGTTAACGCCAAAAACAAGCGGATTAACCGACGTTGGCAACGGTAAATTCAAAGCAAAGAACGCGGGCAAGTATTACGTCACCGTATCTCTTAAAGACAACGGCAACGCCACAAAATGGAAAGGTACTACGGACGATATATCCTCTTACGATATAGAGTTGACGATAGACAAAGCGAATTTGAGTGTCAATTTTGTCACGCCCGACGGCGGATGGACGTGGACAAGCGATACGGCGCAGAAAGTCAGCATAACGGACAACAGAAAGAGCGACGGAAAGACCGACGGCGAGACGTTCGATAATTTGACGTACAAGGTATACCTAGATAACAATCAAATTTCGTCGACGGGCGTAAGCGCAGACGCGGACAACGCAAAGCAGACGAATATTGCGCTATCCAAATTGCCAAGCAAGACGGAGAAGTATACATTGAAAGT
>JAAVHS010000023.1 GCA_014799575.1 Clostridiales bacterium
GCGAAAGTAAGATAGTAAACGATAATATACTAAACCCAAAACTATAGAGGCACATAAATCGCAAACACTCTAACCGCCTTTGGACTTGGGTAATTCTATTGGAACTAACAATTTGCTGATAGTTTGGATAGAATGACAAAAGTTTGGGCGCGAAGTGGGGATTTGATTTATTATACTATTAGTTTTTGGTTTACAAAATAAGCGATTACTATCTTAGTTTCGCTAAAAAATAATTCTGAGTAAGAAAGCAAACCCCACTGGAAGCATAACCCTCTAACAAACAAAATAAGAGCAAGACGTACGCTTGCTCTTTTATCCGTTACTTATTCACTTTTCACTATTACCTTTTACTTAATGCCCGTGGTGAGTGCGTTGCTATACGCAGTCGGTTGCTAAATAATGTGCCAAAATCTAAAGTGCAATTTTTTTAAAAACTCAACTAATAGGGTTGAAAAAATTGTCGATATACTATATAATGTATGTGTGACTAATAATTAAGAGGAGAGTGTTATGGAAAAAATCAACACAATTATACGCGGAAATGACGATTACGAAGTGGCAATGACCATTTGGCAGCCTAGCGGTAAAGCAAAGGGAATAGTCCAAATTTTTCACGGCATGGTGGAACATATTGACAGATATGATGACTTTGCAAAATATCTCAACTCCAAAGGATATATAGTAGCGGGCGACGACCATAGAGGTCACGGACGTACGGCAAAACAAGAGTTTTTGGGACAAGTTCCGTTTGGACATACTTATTTCGATACGATTGACGACGAAAAGAATATCACCGCTTTTCTAAAAGAAAAGTATCCCGACTTGCCGATATTCGTATTTGCGCACAGCTACGGCTCATTCTTGGGACAGGGATATATTCAACAAAATAGCCAAAATATCAACGGATGTATTTTGAGCGGTTCGGCAATGATGGCGGGATTCGAAGTAAAATTCGCTAAGTGGGTATCGGCTATGCAGTACAAACTTTGCGGTAGGGATAAACCTGCAAATCTCATCAAAAACCTTACTTTCGGTCAATATGAAAAGCCGTTCAAGAAAGAAAAGCGTATCAACGCTTGGCTCAACCGCGACGTAGAAGAGTGTGAAAAGTACAACAAAGACCCATACTGCAACTACACTATGTCGATTGGCTTCTATAAGAACTTTTTCGACGGATTGAGCAAGATTTACGAAAGCGAAAGGCTTGCGGGCATAGACAAAAACTTGCCGATATTCGTTGTCAGCGGAGATAAAGACCCCGTCGGCAAAATGGGTAAATTAGTAACTAAATTGTACGATATGTACAAAAATATAGGTATCAAGAACGTACAAATCAAACTTTACGAAGAGGCAAGACACGAGATTGTCAACGAACTCAACAAAGCGGACGTCTATGACGATATATACGAATGGATTGACAATATAGTCGAGCCTAAAGCGGTCGAAGAAAAAGAAGTTAAAGAAGTAGAGCAAGAAAAATAACAGAGGAATAAAGGAAGAAATAATGGCAGAGAATTACGGAGCGCGCGACATAGAAGTCCTCAAAGGACTTGACGCGGTAAGAATGAGACCCGGTATGTACATTGGTACGACGGGCGTCAAGGGTATGCACCACATACTTTGGGAAATCGTGGACAACGCAATGGACGAAGCGCTCAACGGCTACGGAAATTTAATTGAGATAGAAATTTTCCCCGACAACAGTATCAGCGTAACCGACCACGGTAGAGGCGTGCCGGTCGATATTCACCCTGTGGAAAAGATACCTGCGGTGGAGTTGGTATTCACCACGTTGCACGCAGGCGGTAAATTTAACAACAAGAATTATTCGGTATCGGGCGGACTTCACGGCGTAGGCGCTTCGGTTACCAACGCGCTGTCAGAGTGGTTGACGGTAGACGTATTCAAGAGCGGTACGCAACATACTATCAAGTTCCACTCGTATGAGTTGCCAAACGGCGATATTGCCAGCGGTCGTAAGTTGCAAGACCTCACGTCTAAACCGTGCGACCCCAAACTCAAAGGTACGAAAGTGACGTTCAAGCCTGATGAGAGAGTATTCGGCCAGGAAGTTTTCTCTTTCGATACGATTTCAAAGAGAATTAAGGAACTCGCTTTCCTCAACGGCGGAGTAAAGTTCTCCATTACCGACAACCGTCAGTTCACCGAAAGCGGCAAGCCGAAGGTAAAGAAGTATTGTTACGACGGCGGTATAAGCGACTTTGTATTGCACCTCAACGAAGGTAAGACGGCTTTGTATTCTCAACCTGTCTACTGTGAGAAAAAACAAGGCAATTTCACCGTTGAACTCGCTTTCCAACATACCGATACGTATACGGAAGGCGTATTCAGTTACGTCAACGATATTCCCACGACCGAAGGCGGAACGCACGAAACGGGCTTTAAGTCGGCGTTGACGAGAGCGCTCAACGAATTCGGAAGAGAAAAGAATATCATTAAAGAAAAACAGCAGAATTACAACGGCGAAGATTATAGAGAAGGCTTGACTGCCGTGCTTGCTATCAAGATGCAGAACGTGCAGTTTGAAGGACAGACGAAAACAAAACTCGGCAATCCCGAAGTCAAAAATCTTGTGGAAAATCTTTTGACCGACGCGATAAAAGACTTCTTGAACAAGTCGAAGAAGGACGTCATCGACGCGATTTTCGACAAAGCGAAAGTAGCGGCAAAGGCAAGAGAGAGCGCGGCAAAGGCAAAGTCCGTCGCGAGAAATCTCAACAGCATTTCAACGTCAGACCTCATAGGTAAAATGGCGAACTGCACGGGTAGAAAACCCGAGTTCAACGAACTCTTTATCGTTGAGGGTGATAGCGCGGGCGGAAGCGCAAAGCAGGGAAGAGATAGGTCTTGTCAAGCTATTTTACCTCTTAGAGGTAAACCGCTCAACGTCGAGAAAAAGAAACTCGAATTGATATTGCAAAACGAAGAAATAAAACTCATTATCAACGCTTTGGGTACGGGCTTTGGCAAGGACTTCAATATCGACAACTTAAAATATCACAAGGTCATTATCCTTGCGGACGCCGACCAAGACGGCGCGCACATCAGGGCGATACTTTTGACGTTGTTCTTTAGATATATGAGACCGCTCATCACGGGCGGACACCTTTATATCGGTATGCCGCCGCTTTACAAAGTGACGGAAAAGAATACCGTCAGGTACGCTTACGACGACGAAGAGTTGAAGACTATATTGGCGGATACGGGTAGAAACTATACTCTCCAAAGATATAAAGGACTTGGCGAAATGAATCCCGAGCAACTTTGGGAAACTACTCTCGACCCCAAAAACAGGTCGCTTATGAAAGTCAGCATTGACGACAGCGCGGAAGCCGAAAGACTTATCGTCACGCTTATGGGCGAGGGCGCGGAAATGAGAAGAGAGTATATTTTCGAATACGCAAACTTCAACAAGGAAGAGACTTTTGCAGAGTCAAAGATTGTACAAAACATAAAGACGAAGAAAGACAGTAAGGTATAGTATGGCAAAGAAACGAGAAGAAGAAATAGTTGATAATTCAAGAATAATAGACGGAACTTTCGAGCAAGTATTGCATACGTCGATGATACCGTATAGCGAATACGTTATACTTGACAGAGCATTGCCGAGAGTAGAGGACGGCTTGAAGCCCGTTCAGAGAAGAATACTTTATACTATGTTGGAATTGGGTACTACGCCCGATAAGCCGCATAGAAAGTCTGCGCGTATCGTCGGCGACTGTCTCGGTAAATATCATCCCCACGGCGATAGTTCCGTATACAACGCAATGGTCAAGCTAGCGCAACCGTTTAATACGAAAGCGTTGCTTGTCGACGGTCACGGAAACTTTGGTTCTGTCGATGGCGACTCGGCGGCCGCAATGAGATATACCGAGGCGAGAATGACGCCGTTTGCGTTGGAAATGCTGAGGGATTTGGATAAAAACACCGTGCCTATGACGCTCAACTTCGACGACTCGCTCGAAGAACCGGAGATATTGCCGAGCAGAATTCCCAACTTGCTCGTCAACGGCGCGAACGGTATTGCGGTAGGTCTTACGACTACGATACCCCCTCATAATTTGCACGAAACTATCAACGGTATCGTCGCGTATATCGACAACAAGCGCATTACGCTCGACGATATGATGAAGTATATTCCCGCGCCGGACTTTCCGACGGGCGGAATTATCATAGACAACCCCGGTATTAGAGAAGCGTACGCTACGGGTAAAGGTAAAATCGTCGTGCGCGCAAAGACGCATATCGAGGAAGAGGGCGGCCGTAAAAATATCGTCATCACAGAGATACCTTATCAGGTCAACAAATCCGAACTTCTTTCAAGAATAAACGACCTCAGAGAAACGGCGAAAGAGTACTTCGGCGGTATTCAAGACATTGTCGACGAGTCGGACAGAATGGGTATGCGATGCGTAATCAAACTGAGAAAGGACGTCGACCCCGAAGTTATGCTTGCGTTGTTGTTCAAAAAGACAAATCTTCAATGCAATTTCAACGCCAATATGACGGCTATCGTAAAGAACAGGCCGGAGCAGTTGGGACTTTTGGATATTATCAGACACTACGTTGAATTCCAAAGAGAGGTCATATACAAGAGAAGCAAATACGACCTTGACGTAGCGGAGAAGAGAGAGCATATAATTGAGGGCTTGCTCAAAGCGGTCAACAATATCCGCGAAGTCGTCGATATCGTGCTTGACAGCAAGACGTATACCGAGGCTAAGGAAAGACTTATGATTAGGTTTGAACTCACCGAAAAGCAAGCGATTGCCGTCTTGGATATTCCGCTCAAACGCCTCAATAAACTCGATATAAACAAAATGCTCGAAGAGCAAAAGGAACTTCTCGAAAAGATTGCTTACCTCACGGAAGTGACGAATTCCAAGACGAAACAGTACGAAGTAGTCAAGAAGGAATTGCTCGAAATCAAGAGAAAATATAAAGACGAAAGACAGAGCAAGATTGTGCACGAAAGCAAGATTACCGATACGCAAATCGACCTCAACGCAAAGATTAAGAGAGACGGTTATTTGGTATTGCATTACAACGGCAACGTCAAATTCGTGCCCGAAAAGGGATATAGCCAAGCATCCAAGAGCATACCGAACTGCGCTCCGCAAGACTTAGCAAAGAAAGTCGTCAAGACGGACAGCGATTCGTTTATATTCGGTATTACAAGCAAGGGCAACGCAATTACCTTCCCAATATCTGCGCTAGGCGACGACAAGTGGAAGAGTAGAGGAATGGGTATCAACAAGATTGCCAAAGTCGACAGCGACGATATACTTTTGAACGTCTTTACGCCAAAGGAACTCAAAGGCAAGAAGATATTGATTGTCACGGCTTTGGGTATGGCGAAGTACGTTGATATATCCGAATTCACTTTTGATAAGAAATCGCAAACTGCGGCAATGGTATTCAAAGAAGACAACGATTATATTGTCAGCGTAACCGCAGTCGCTCCTCCTACCGTGGACGACGGAACGAGAGAAGCGAGAGGATTTATCCTTGCCGTGACCGCGGACGGAATGACTCTCAACTGCTATGACGACGTGCCGACGCAAGGCAAGAAGGCAAGCGGCGTAAAACTCATGCGCTTAGAGGGTAAAGACAAGATAATTTACGCTCAGCATAACGACGGCGAGGGCGAAATAGTCAGCATACTTGACAACGGCTTGGCAAAGAGAGTAATTCTCGGCTGTATCGATCCTAAGATGCGTATGTCAAAGGGAATCAAACTCAACGACTCTAAGGCGGGCAACTGCATATTTACCGATATAGTCACGCAGCCGTACGACATAGCGATTGTGTTGCCGAACGGAGACGTAATAAGCGTAAATACCGAGCAAATCTCTATCGAAGACCGCGCAAATAAGGGTAAAAACCTTATCAAAGCCATTGCAAAAGATAAGAACGTAATGACGATAGGCGCGGCGAGAAAGCACTGCATTTTGTAAGATAGCAAAAGGAGAAACTGATATGTTTGAAGAAGTACATAAAAATTTCGGTTTCGGATGTATGCGACTACCTATGAAAAAGGGCGAGGTCGATTATGACGAATTCAATAAAATGATTGATACTTATTTGCAAAGCGGTTTCAACTATTTCGATACTGCGCACGGCTATTTGCAAGGGAAGAGCGAAATTGCGTTGCGCGATTGCCTTGTAAAACGCTATCCCAGAGATAAATATATTCTTACTAATAAATTGACTAATTTCTATTTTAAGAGTGAAGCGGACGTCCGCCCTTTCTTTGAAAGTCAACTTAAAATATGTGGCGTGGAATATTTCGACTTCTATTTGATGCACGCGCAAAGTAAGGAGATTTTTTCAAATTTTAAGCGGTGTCGCGCTTACGAGCAAGCGTTGGAGTTTAAGGCGGAAGGCAAGATAAAGCATTTCGGTATATCCTTCCACGATACGGCGGAAGTATTGGACGAAATATTGACTCAATATCCGCAAATAGAAGTAGTGCAAATTCAACTCAATTACGTCGACTACGACGATCCGGCGGTGCAGTCGCGCAAGTGCTTGGAAGTGTGCAATAAGCACAACAAGCCCGTCATAGTCATGGAGCCTGTAAAGGGCGGTAATCTCGTCAATCTTCCCGAAATGGCGAAGAAGTATTTTGAAGAACTCGGGGACGCTAGTTCCGCAAGTTACGCTATACGTTTTGCAGCAGGTTGCAAGGGCGTGTTTATGGTATTGTCGGGTATGAGCGATTTGGCGCAGATGAACGACAATATCTCTTATATGAAGGATTTCAGACCTCTTGACGGTAAAGAAATGCAAGCAGTACAAAACGTATGCTCTGTGTTTAAGAGTATGAATTTGATTCCTTGTACCGCTTGCCGTTACTGCATTGACGGCTGCCCGAAAAAGATTTCAATTCCCGATTTGTTTGCGTGTATGAATACAAAAAATATCTACAACGATTGGAACGCTGATTATTATTACGGCGAAGTATACACAAAGACAAACGGAAAGGCTTCGGAGTGCATAAAGTGCGGAAAGTGCGAAAAAGCCTGCCCGCAACATCTGCCAATACGCGATTTGTTGAAAAACGTGGCGAAGGAGTTTGAAAAGTAATGGAGTATAGGAAACTACCTCGCGGCGACGAAAGAATCGGTACGCTCGGACTTGGAATGGGCGGTATTCAGGAAAGTTCTTTTGACGAAATTCGCTCCGTAATCGAGACTGCTATTGAGCACGGTATAAATTTCTTTGATTTGTGCGCGGGCGGCAAGAGCGTATTCGAGCCGTTCGGAAAGGCGATAGAAGGCAAGCGCGATAAAATATACTTTCAACTTCACTTCGGCGCGGTCTATAAGGGCGACGGGGAATACGGTTGGTCGCGCAATTTGAATACGATTAAGAAGACTTTCGAATGGGAGATGAAAACTCTCGGTACGGATTACGTCGATTTCGGATTTTTGCATTGCATTGACGAGGAAAGCGATTTTCAAGACATAATCGACAACGGTATATTCGATTACGTCAAAGATTTGAAAGAGAAGGGAATAGTTCGCCATATCGGCTTTTCTTCGCACACGCCGAGCGTGGCCAATAAGTTGCTCGACACGAAGATTATGGATATGATGATGTTTTCTATCAATCCCGCTTACGACTTGGAGTGCGGAGACGAGTACGGTATCGGTACGACCAAAGAGCGCGCGGAACTATTTAAGCGTTGCGAGGCGGAAGGCGTGGGTATATCGGTAATGAAACCTTTCCACGGCGGACAGCTTTTATCCGAAAAGACTTCGCCTTTCAAACAGGCTTTGACAAGGAATCAGTGTATTCAATACTGTCTTGACAGACCTGCCGTACTTGCNGTAGTGCCGGGCGTGAGGAATTTGAAAGACTTGTTTGAATTGCTGAAATATCCTACGTCGACAAACAGCGAGCGCGATTATTCGTTGATAGGAGAATTCACTCCCGAATCGGCTGTTGGCAACTGCGTTTACTGCAACCATTGTCAGCCTTGCCCCGCAGGAATAGATATAGGTATTGTAAATAAATATTACGATTTGTCGCTTGCAGGCGATAAAATGGCGGNGAATCATTACGATAAACTCGTAGTAAAAGCGGACGCGTGTCTCAAATGCGGTCATTGCGACAAGAGGTGCCCGTTCAAAGTCAAGCAACAAAATAAAATGAAAACAATCGCCGAATACTTTGGCAAAGGAGTTTAANATGATTGAAAACGTTTTGGTAAGAAAAAACCTTTCTTTGAAAATAAAGATNACGGTGAAGAGTCTCATATCTATGGGAATTGTCGCGCTTGCGGTAATTTTGCCTCAACTCGTGCATTTGGTCGCAGGGCAGTCGGGCGGCGCGCAATGGCTTCCGATGTATTTACCCGTNCTTATAGGCGGTTGCCTTTTGGGCTGGTCGTGGGGATTGGGCATCGGTATTGCTTCGCCTATCGTAAGTTTTTTGATTACTCTCGCATTTGGCGACCCTATGCCCGCGGCGGCAAGACTTCCGTTTATGATGGCAGAACTTGCNGTATTTGCGGCAGTTTCGGGATTGTTCTCGAAAAAGATTTCCAAAAACGCTTGGATGNCTTTTCCCGCCGTGCTTTTGGCGCAGGTAGCNGGCAGAAGCGTATTTATGCTCCTTGCGACAATTTTNCAATCTGTAACGCCGTTTACGCCTGCGACTATTTGGTCGCAAATTCAAACGGGACTTTTGGGCATGACGTTGCAAGCGGTAATCGTTCCGTTTATCGTAATGGGATTGAAGTATATTTTGGATAGAAAAAATGACTGATATACAAATTGCAAGAAACAATCTATCGGGGCATACTATTTGCCTTTGTAAAGACGGCAATTGTCTATTCAGNGAAAGCAGAGGCATTTCGCCTATGATGAACTTCATAGATAGCGGAGTAGACTTGACGGGTTACTCGGTCGCGGATATAGTGGTCGGCAAGGCGGCGGCATTGCTTTTCNTCAAAAGCGGAATCAAGAGCGTATTTGCNAAAACGCTGTCTAGACAAGGNAAAAGAATTCTCGAACTTTACGGCATAGATTGCGAGTACGATACGTTGAGCGAAAAGATAATAAACCGTTTGGGCACGGATATTTGTCCAATGGAAAAAGCGGTNGCGGATACCGATAATCCTGANGACGCTTATATAATATTAAAAAATCAATTAAAACGTATGAAAGAGAATAATCGGTAATAGAGTNGAGTGAAGAATAAAGATTGACAACACTCAAANGACAGATATAGAAGGCAAGCAAAANGCTTGCCTTTTTGCTNTCTTGTCCGATTTTTTGACCATTTAGCCTGATTTTGANNNGATTTTCAGAAAATGCAAACAAATTTACAAACANATGTTCANAAATATTTGCAAATTCAAAAATAGCGATTTATACTTTGACTGTAACCGCAAGGAAGNGTAGTTGACTTCGATTAAAGTGGATGGAGGTGATGAAATGAATCAAGAGACGTGGTCAAAAAGTTTACTCACGGCATACAAAATCTTGCCTATGATTGTAAAGAGTATTGACAGGCGGAACATGAATACGGCATTGGGGAGTTTCTCCTATTCGGGGAACACAATGGACGTAATCGACGCTATTTTGAACAACAACAGACGAAAGGAGGCTTTGATAAATGCGAAGGTAATCGTGGACAACGCTCTTGCATCGTTAAAGCCTACGTATCGACGGGTGCTCGAATTGAAGTATTTGCAAAGTATGAAATGCGAGGACATAGCAAAAGCTGAGCGTATGAGTNTTCGCAACGTATTTCGAAGACAGACATTGGCTTTGGAAGGCTTCGGCAAGTATTGCAGGGCAAAGGGCTATGATTGCGAGTGGCTNGAAANGCGTTACGCCAAAGACCCGATTTTTGTAAAAATCAACGAGCGTCTATCNGCGCGAGCCGAGAAAGAGAACGAAGCTAGCGAGTTGAAAGAAAAGCAAAGGCAAATTAAAGTTGCCGTAGCGNAAATGCTTGGCAGTATTGGTCAGACGGTAAAAGCGAGAGTGTAGAGTAAAAAAATCGGCGGAGAGNACGTACCTTCCGCCGAGTGCATTTTGCTGAAATTATTGNGGTTTGCGCTTGGATTTGTTGGGCGCGAAAATCAAGATGATAATCACTACGCAAAGCACTGCGATTACCGCGATAAGAACGTAACGTTCAAAGTTGTTGGTCGCAGGAGTTGTAGACGGGTCGCCGTCGTTTGGGNTAATAGTTGGAGTAGAGCCGTCGCCGTTTCCACTCGGAGTGGGNTCGGGAGTTATCTCCGCGGTATAACCTGCATTCTCGGGGATAGTATCTTTGTTNAAATCGGCAAGGGTAGTATCGCTTGCTTTGATATAGCAGGTATCAGTAGANGCTGTCAAGACGGTCACGGTTGCTTCAACAAGAAAGAAGTATCCGTTTTCGTTGTGATAATATCCGTAAATTTTCCCGATTGACACCATAGACTTAGGAATAGGAGTAGAGGCACTTCTGNTGTTTTTGTCGTATAAAGGCAACTGATCCACGTTNATATTTGCCGTTATGGTATGAAAATATGGAGAATCGCCCCATTTTGAAGTAACCGCTTTGCAGTATTGATTGAAGCTTGCCTCAGATACGTAACCTTCGTAGCCGTTGTATCTTATTTTGACAAAACCGTCGACTTTCTCAACGTATTCAAATGCATAAGTCGGGGGNATATACAACGCTATCATTGATTCATCGGACGGTGATACTCGTACGCCTAATTCGCTGCCTTTTTCAACGTAATAGTAATNCGCCGGACTTTCGTCGGCAAAACAAACTCCGCTACCTATAAATAGCGTAGAGAGAATANTCATCAGTAGGGTAATAATAATTACTTTCTTCATATATACCTCGTATATTATAACTTAATTATATTCTATTTTAAAAGTTTTTACAATAATATTGACGGATATATTGAACATTTTATCAAAAATTTATATCGAATTATGACGGAAAATGAAATTCTAAACGCCTTGCTCTTGATTGAAAAAGAGGAGAGGCGACGAAAAGACAACAACAAATTACTTACTTATAATACCGGCGAAAAGGTGCATCAAAAGCAACTTGCNTTTCACAAATGCCAAAAGCGNAACAGGTGGGTNTTCGGCGGAAATCGAAGCGGAAAGACGGAATGCGGAGCGGTCGAAGCGGTGTGGTGGGCAAGAGGTATTCATCCTTATAGGCAAAANCGCAAGGACGTCGCAGGCTGGATAGTGTCATTGTCATACGAGGTGCAAAGAGACGTCGCGCAAAGCAAATTTTTGAGTTATCTCAATCCCGATTGGATAGAGGANATNGTNATGCAGTCGGGCAANAANGCCTCGGCGGAGTACGGTATCATCGACTATATTCTTATCAAAAACGTCTTTGGCGGAACGTCGAAGATATCCTTTAAGAGTTGCGACCAGGGCAGAGAAAAGTTNCAAGGCGCNTCGCTCGACTTNGTGTGGTTCGACGAAGAACCGCCCAAAGATATTTACGANGAGTGCAGAATGAGAGTAGTCGANAGNCGCGGNGATTTGTGGGGAACGATGACCCCGCTCAAAGGACTGACNTGGGTGTANGACGAAATCTATCTCAACTCNTCGCAANANGACGANGTATGGCACGAACACGTNGAGTGGGCGGACAATCCNTTTCTAGACGAGAATGAGGTAAAGAACTTATCCAAGTGTATGGACGAAGACTCGCTTTCGTCAAGACGGTACGGCAAGTTCAGCGAAGCGGAAGGTATAGTGTACAAGGAGTTCGACCCGTCGACGCACGTNATCGAGCCTTTCGACGTGCCNTTCGAGTGGCAAGANGAAATCTCAATNGACCNCGGACTNAANAATCCGNTGGCGTGCTTGTTCTTTGCAGTAGATTACGACGGAGTAGTCTATGCNGTTGGGGAATGGTATATGGCAGGCAAAGATATAGATTACCACGCAAACGAGATTTTCAAACTTGCNCAAAAACTNGGCTGGCATACCGACGCGAAAGGCAGGCTGACCGCGCTTATCGANAGCGCGGCGGATCAGCATACGCTTGCAAGTCGAAAGAGCGTGACGGAACTCTTCTATGAAAGGAATATACTCGTAAATACCAACGTCAACAAACAGTTGTTTTCGGGCATAGCGCAGGTCAAGAGTTATTTCGCCGAAGGCAAAATCAAGATATTTTCCACNTGCGTCAATCTGATACGNGAACTCAAAACCTATTGGTGGGGCAAGGGAGATAAGCCGATTAAGAAAGACGACCACGCTTTGGACGCNTTGAGATACTATCTGTCTTCNAAACCGCAAGCGACNAAACTTCCCACGGTACAAACCAGCGAAATTGCTAAGGANAAACAGAAATTGATCAAAAGTCTGTCAAGACGGANCTACTCATAAGGGAGGATAAAGTGAATGAAGAAATAGAAAAAGCGGTATTTCGTCGAGCGGTCGGGTATGACGTGCAAGAGATTACCGAAGAGTATTCAGGCGAAAACGAACTGCTCAAACGCAAAGTAAGCAGCAAGCATTATCCGCCCGATATGACGGCGGTGAAGACGATGTTGGAATTGGGACTCGACAACGACGAGTTGAAAACGATGAGCGACAGCCAACTTATCGAATTGAAATTAAGATTGTTGAATCAACTAAACGATATGACAAAAGGAGAGGTAGATGAAGATAATAATCCAAAAAAGCAAAGTTAAGTGCGACGTGGGCAAGTGCAAAAATCAGGCGCATTATTCGATAGTTNCCGAGGGAGTATCGTCCTCGCAGTACGTCAATTTGTGCGAAGAGTGCGCGAGCGATATTTATTCGGNGCTTGGCAAACAACTCGTGCCGAAAAGCCCCCAAAATNTGTTGGCGAGAGCCGTCAAGAGAGGTAACGAATGAAGAGAAGTATCGACAAATTCAGAGAAGATATCGTAAACGAAGTACGAAGAGATTACGAACGCAGAAGAGAGGAAAGAAAACCTCTNGAACTTCAATGGCGATTGAATATGAATTTCTACAACGGAAATCAGTATGCGGAAATCTCGCCCGTCGGAGATATCGAGCAGTACGGTAAACAGTACTTTTGGCAGGAAAGAGAGGTATACAACCATATCGCTTCGATAATCGAAACGAGGCTTTCCAAACTCAACAGATTGAAGTGCGGAGTAAGCGTTCGCCCGTTCAGTAGCGACGATAGCGACGTNTATACGGCNAAACTGTCTACGCAAATTGTCAAAGCTTTGTGCGAGGAAAACAATCTNCCCGCTTTGCTCAATCAGGCAAGCACTTGGAGCGAAGTGACNGGCAGTTGCTTTTTCAAGANGGTATGGTCGGCAGACAAGGGCAGANTAGTNGGCTCGTCAAAGNCGAACAAGAATCTCAGAGAAGGCGACGTAGAGATAAGCGTCGTTCCGCCGTACGAAATTTTCCCCGACAGCGTGTGCGCGTCAAGTCTAGAGGACTGTCAAAGCATCATTCANGCAAAGGCCTATCACGTCGACGAGATAAGAGATATTTGGGGAGTGGACGCGCAAGGCGAGGACGTCAACGTCTTTTCGCTTGACAACGCTCAAATCGGCGGTGGACTTGGCTATGACGCAAGCCTTCCGAACATGATNGACAGCGTGGCTCACGATATGTGCGTGGTGATAGAGAAGTACGTNCGTCCTACGTCGGAAAAGCCCGACGGAGAGTTGATAGTCGTCGCCGGCGACAAATTGCTATATTACGGAGAATTGCCGTATATCAACGAGTTCAACGACCAACGCGGATATCCNTTTACGAGAATCGTCAGCCTTGACAAACTCGGTTGTTTTTACGGTACTAGTATCGTCGAAAGACTTATACCTCTTCAAAGAGCGTACAATGCGGTCAAGAACAGAAAGCACGAGTTTATCAACCGCTTGGCNATGGGCGTAATGACCGTCGAAGACGGCTCGATAGACACCGACAACCTTGAAGAAGAGGGATTGTCTCCGGGAAAGATTTTGATCTACAGGCAGGGCTCGACGCCGCCGAAGTTGCTCGAATCGGGCAGAGTGCCGATAGATTTTCAGTACGAAGAAGAGAGGATATTGCAAGAGTTCACGACTATATCGGGCGTGAGCGAAATCAGCAAATATTCCAATATTGCCAATCAAATGTCGGGTAAGGCAATCGGNCTTTTGGTCGAGCAGGACGACACGCGTCTTTCAATAGCGACCAACTCTTTGCGTATGGGTATCAAGAGGATNTGCGAGCAGATGTTGAGGCTATACAAACAATTCTGNAAGACNAGAAGAATGAAGAGATTCTCGGGGGATAACGGCGAAGTGGAACTCGCGTACTTTACCGCAAGCGATTTGCAAAGCGACGACCTCGTATTCGACAACGAAAACGAGTTGACCGACACTCTCGAAAACAGNAGAAATATGGTGTTGGAACTTGCTCANATGGGNATCTTCAACGGCGAAAACGGCGGTATTACCAANCGTAACAAACTCAAAATTCTCGAAATCCTCGGCTTCGGCAATTGGGAGTCGAGCAGAGATATCGACGAAAGTCACAGAAAGAAAGCGATGAAAGAAAACGTCGATTTCGGCAAGGAAAACGTCACGGTTGCTGATTACGACAATCACGATTTGCACTTGGACGAGCACTTGAAGAGATTGCTCGAAGAAAANGANGAGAATATCAAGTCGCTGATTGACGAGCATATCAAACAACACAAAATGATGAAGATGATGGAAGANGGCGTAAACAATACGCAAGAGGTGAAAAATGGCTGAAATTACTGACGATATTACCCAACCGAGCGTCGAAGACAATTCGGCGCAAGACTATATACAACCGCAAGAAGAAAACGACGGCTCTGAGATAGAAGAAGTACAAGAGGGCNAAGAGAATGGGGAGCAAAACGAAGACACTCCCGAAGATGACGTAAAAGCCGTGTACGAAGAAGAGGGCTGGCAGACAAAGGTAGAGGAATTTTTCGAGAAATATCCCGTAGCCAAAGGATTCGCGTCCATGATAGGGGAACAGATTGTAAAGGACNCTCAACTCTCGCAAGATAGCAACTGTCTTGAAAAGGCGTTGGCGAGAGTCTTTGACAAAGTCTACGTTCCGCCAAAAGAGCTTGTGAAAAATCAAGAGTTNTTGGAAAAATACGTCTATCAAGACGAGAATATCAAAAGCGCGATAATCGAAAGGTATCTTCAAGANCTNGANAATACCCGTCCGCCAAAGTCGATTTCTTCAAGAGGAAAAATCACGTTGACCCCGCCCGACAGACCAAAGAGCATAGCGGAAGCGGGCAACGTAATCAAATCTATGCTCAATAATAGGAGGATATAATGGTAACATTAGAAACAGCAGAAAAGGCGCTTAAAAGCGTGTATTTGAACGTGGTAGCGGACCAACTNAACGTGGGTGTAAATCCGCTTTTGGCAAAGATTGAACAGACGAACGCCGACGTATGGGGCAANGAAATNATNAAACTCGTGCCTTACGGCTTGAACGGNGGCGTTGGAGCGGGTACGGAAACGGGCGCGCTTCCTACGCCTGCGCCAAACAACTACGACAGATTTAAGTTGGAACTCAAAAACCTCTACGGTACGATTGAGCTTTCCGACAAGGCGATAAGAGCTTCGCAATCCAACACAGGCGCGTTCGTCAACTTGCTCAACGCGGAAATGGAAGGCTTGCTCAAAGCGTCCAAATTCAACCTCGGCAGAATGTTGTACGGCGACGGAAGCGGTACTTTGGCAAAGGTCGCTACCGCTCAAACCACCGCAAGCGCAACGATTGAATTGGACAGCGTAAGAAATATCATGGAAGGTATGGTCGTCGACGTAATCGGCGCNAGCGGCAGCGCGTACGCGGATTATACCGGCGTGAGAGTAAAGAGCGTGGACAGAGTAAACAAGACNATTACTCTCGAAACGACGCCTACGACAAAAGTCGCTAAGGACGATATCGTGACCGTTCAAGGCTCTAAAAACAATGAGTTGACGGGACTTGGCGCAATNTTTTCGGATAAAGAATTGTACGGCTTGTCGAGAGCGGGAAGAAGTTGGCTTAGCCCCAAAGAGTATAAAAACGTGGGCGCTATTTCGTCCGGCAAAATTCAAAGCGCAATNGACTATATCGACGAAGTCGCAGGAAGTCAAATCGACTTTATCGTATGTTCCTACGACGTAAGAAGGGCGTATCTCGAACATCTTTCGCTTACCCGTACCAACGTCGATTATATGAACCTCGACGGCGGTTTCAAGGCTTTGAGTTANAACGGAATTCCGCTTGTCGCTGACAGATTCGTGGAGACGGGTAGTATGTACTTGCTCAACAGCAANGACTTCAAGATTCACCAACTCTGCGATTGGAGATGGCTCGAAGGCGACAACGGCAAGGTCATTAAGCAAAAGGCGGGTACTGCAACTTACGGCGCGACNTTGGTCAAGTATGCGGATATGATTTGCGACAAGCCTATCGGTCAGGTTAAACTTTCGGGTATTACCGGCTGATAAATCGAAGGTATAGAGTATGAGTNCATTTTAATAAAGAGAGTCATNNNCGANANGGAGAGANGCAATGGAAAAACTTTTTGAGGTAAGAAACGATTTGTTTGACGTGTCGGCGCGGATAAAGAGCATNGACGAAAATTACAAAATCTACTTTAACGGGGATACGCGCAGATANGAATTGCACAATACGAGGAAAAGACCTACTTATCAATTGACGTTNCCGTTTGCAAGACTCGACAAAAGAGCGTTGGACTACACGCTGAAAAGCGCAATCAAGAACAGAGAACTCATACTCAAAGAAATNGAAGAGCAAAACGCCAAAGCGGAGAGGGAGAATGAGCGAAAACTCTTTGAAAAAATAATGGAGAAAGTCGAAGTCTAATCTTCGCTTGGCAAAGGAAGGGTGGGGTGACTCACCCTTTTGTATTAAGGAGGAAATATGCTACTCAAAGAAGTAATAACGACGGCGTTGACNTATCTCGGCGACGAGGAAATCGCTCTTGACAAAACCGTCATACAACATCCAAAACTCAACACGCTCGTTCGTTGCGCCAACATCGTGATTAAAGAAATCGCAACCGACTNTTTGCCATTGACGGCGCAAGAGCAAGTCGAGGTAAAGNACGGCAAGATAAGTTACGATTCGCTATCTTACAGAGTGCTTGAAGTGTTGAGCGTTAAGAATGCGAAGACGGACGCAAAGTCGCTTTTCAGACATACGCCGTCTTGTCTGGAACTCGTCAATAAAGACATTGAGNGCGCGGACGTCAAATACAACTATATGCCGTTGGACGTAAGTCTTGAAGACGAATGTCCAATCAGTCCTCTTGTCAGCGCAAAGACGGTGGCGATGGGCGTGTGTTCGGAATTCTGTCTTATAGAAGGGATGTACGAACAGTCGGTGATGTTTTCGGATAGATACAAAGAGGATTTGCGAGGAGCGGTAAGAAAAAAAGGCGAGATAAGAATCAAGCCGAGAAGGTGGTATTGATATGTATTANGACAAAAAGTACAACGTGGCAAAGCCGGAGAGAAAGAAAGTCCCTCTNTCGAATTTCTTGGGATACGACGAAAACAAAAAGTCCAGAGACNTTCCTTGCGATTACGTGGATTGCGTATACAATTATAGATTCAAGAACAATAAGTTGGTCAATCCGTACGGCGTAAGCGAGTTCAAAATNGGCGATTACGTCTTTCCGCTACCGCCCGCCAACGTCAGAGGTAAAGTGGGAGTCTTTTGCACGACGATGTTCGTCGACGGCGCGGCTAGATTTGCAATTCTCATTTCGCACGACGGCGGCGTAGATTACTGCGTCAAAGGCGATTTAGAGTGGCGACACATATCCGAACCCAGAGCGTACACTAGCGGAGCGATTTACTATATCAACAGCGACCCGTGTCTTTTTATAGCGGGNCCGTACGGAGTTGAGNGGTTTACAAACAACGCTTTCTATACCGCTATTGAAAAAGAAGTCATAGATATTTGCGTNCATTACGAAAGACTTTTCATAGTCGTTGCGGAAAAGCACAACAGCGTGTGGTTCAGTAAGAGCGGAAATCCCACGGTGTGGGACCACGATATAGACAAGGGCGGTTACATCAATTTCGACGGAACGTTGGGCGAAGTAAATACGATCAAGAGTTTCAACAATTATCTGTACATTTTCTGCGATTACGGAATATACAGACTTACCGCCTACGGCGACCANACGCAATTCAATNTGAAAAAGATNTATACGTCGAGCGGAAGAATTTACGCAAAATCGGTCACGCTGTGCGGAGAGTATATCGCATTCGTCGGCGAGGACGGAATATTCCTTTTCGACGGCTACGACGTGAGCAGATATACGACGAAAATAAACAATCTGATTTCCGACGGGCTTGACGACGTGTCGGCGTGCTATTCTCATCACAAGTATTTCGTGTCGTTTACCAAGAATACGGATACCGATTACGGCGTGTTCAATGAGGAAAAAAACAANAATACGTTGCTCGTATTCAATATCGAGGACAAGGGCGTAGAACTTATGAAGGGCGTGTCGCTCAAACATATTTGCGCCGTCAACGAAAGAGAGTATAGCAAAGTCGTTGCGCTCAGCAACGATAGTCGTTCGTTCGTTCAACTCGACGATAGCGGACTGTATCTAGGCAAGCCCATGCTCAAATATTGGGAAAGCGGAACGATAGATTTCTCGCGCCCCGCGGACGTCAAAATGATAAGAAGCGTGGAGTATTCCGCAAAGAGCGATTACTACTTCGGCATCGTATGCAATGGCGAGAGAAAGGAATTTTTGCTGTCGGCAAAAGAGAAGAAAAGACCTATCTANATCAAAGGTAAGGAATTCAAATTTTATATAAGAAGCGACAATGCNGACGAAGAGATTTATCCGCCGACTTTGGTCGTGGATTTTCTCAAATAAGGAGAGGTATGAACAATTTAAGAAAGATGGAGATTATGCTTGACGAGTTGAGCGAGGATTTCAACGAGCATTTGGCGAAGTCCAAATCGACTTATTACTTTATGATGAATGAGGCGGANGGCGTCAAGAAGTTGAAACTCAACGTTTACTCNAAAGGCGGTGAGATAGAGTGCGAAATCCTTGCGTTGCCCAGCTATTCCGTTGGNGGCGAGCCGAGTTGCTCGATTACGGTAGACGGAGAAGAGTTGGAGAGCAGACAAGGCATTATGACTATTGCGCCGATACCTCTCAAAGTNGGATATCATACTCTTGAATTCGTCACGGGCGTAGGCGTCGCTACGGCAAGAGTGAGATTGACGGGCGCGCTTTCCGACAGCAAAGAGGCGGTGATAGCGGTAGAATGATTAAGAAATTAAGGCGCATTGCGCTGAGAATAACAAAGTACAAGTATTATTTATACTTAAAGNCCAACGGCAAAATCGCCGATGGNACAAAAAAGGTAGGAGAGAAAAATGACTTGGAATGAATTTAAAAGAAAAGTAAAAGACTTTTTCGCCAAAGAAAAGGTCTCGGAATCGGATAAGGCGGAATATGCGGAATCCGAAAAAGAGTTCAATGAAAAACTCAAAGAGATTGCGGATAGNTTTACGCCGAGTTACGAGCCAAGCAAAGGTTATGAAGATTTGTCCGACGTCTTGCCCGAAAAAATGGAATTCGAATATCGCAAATACGAGGGCGAAGACGAAGAGGGTATCAAGAACAATACTACTCAAAAGTACAGGGATTTGCTCGACGAGGACTCGAAAATCGTGTCGGACAAGTATGATNCGAAAGTCGGCGAAGTGGAAAACAAAAAGAAGTCCGCGAGCGAAGAGAGCGATTTAAAGGCGCAGTCACTCGACAAGAAGTATGAGGAAATGGAAAAGGCGATAATCAACGGNCTNATTCAAAAAGGGCTTTACAATTCCTCTATAAAAGGCTCGCAAAAGAAAGCCAACGAAGAGGCNAAAGACTACGAATTGAAAGAGTTGTCCGATGAGTTGAACAAAAAAATAAGCGCTTACGACACGCAAATCGAGAAGTTGAGAGGAGAAGAAAACGTCGCTCTCGAAGAATTGGATTTGTCCTACGCGCAGAAATTGCAAAAGGAAATCGACAGTTTGCTNGAAAAGCGCAACAAAGAAATCAACAGTATCAACGATTACAATAACAAACTCAAAGAAAAGGAAGCNAAATACNTTGAGGACAGNGCGACGGCAATTGAAAAGCAACTCACGCAAAGACTCAAAGACGAGCAGTATCTCAAATATCTCGAAAACAAAAACGGATACGCAGGCGAGAAGTTGGAGAACTATACACAGCGATACAATCTGGCTTTGGAATTTTACAACAGNATACCGAAGAGCGTAGCGCTGGAAATGATAAACGACAACAAGCAGTTGCAAGACTACTTGGGCAATATGTTCGGAAGACTCGTCAGCGAAATGGCAAAAAGGGATTGATATGTGGGATAAGGTCGTAGAACTCGCTNTGAGCGACGGATTGTGGGCGTTGCTCTTTTGCGCGCTGTTGATATTCGAACTCAAAGACAGCAGAGGCAGGGAAAAGAAGTACCAAAGCACGATTGCGCGCCTCTCGCAAGATTTGGGATTTATGAACGTAATGAACGATAATATCGACAAAATCCACGAGCAAATGCGAGAGTATTTGGAAAGAAACGCTTGNCNATTGGCAAAGGAGTAAATATGAAAGATAAGTTGAGAAGTTATGAATTTTGGGTGTCTCTAATCAGCGCAGTCTTGGTGGTCTTGCAGACTATGAGTCTAAAGGTNGANATTCCGCACGTTACGGAAATCACGACGGCGTTCCTCGGCGCGCTTAGCGTAGCGGGCATTCTCAAAAAGAGCAAAACCGAAGACGAAGAGGAAATTGAGATTGACGTTCAAAATAAAGAAGATACTGNCTTGAACAATGTTCAAAATAAAGATAACAATAAAGATAATCAAGATACTAAATAAATATATGAAAGGCTTTCGCTATGCGCGAGAGCCTTTTTTAGTNCAAAACTTTGTCGAAAATTTGTCTTTTTAGGCAAATTTTTTTATTTTCTTGCATATTATAGAATATGTTAAATTTCAGCANAATTCATTTTATCGGTATAGGCGGAATAAGTATGAGCGCGCTTGCTTTTTTGACGAGCGAAGCGGGGGTATGGGTCAGCGGTTCGGACAGAAGCNATTCGGATACTTTGCAAAAACTCATCTCTTACGGCATCAACGCCTACGTGGGAAGCAACAACAGCGTGGTAGCGAAAAGCGACCTCGTGGTGTATTCGAGCGCAATCGGCGACGACGATNCNGAACTTAAATTTGCCCGTCGCAACAAAATTCAGTGNATGGAACGCAAAGCGTATTTGGCGTTGATGTCGAGCGAGTGCAAGAGCGTGATAGCCATAGCGGGCAGTCACGGNAAGACGACTACGACGGCGATGCTTTGTCACGTCGCGGAGCGCATACCTCTTGAATTTATCGGACACGTCGGGGGAATTATTAACAAGGAAAAGAGCAATTATTTCAATATGGGTCGCGANTATTTNATNACNGANGCGTGCGAGTATCAGCGCAGTTTCCTTTCCCTCTCGCCGGACATTGGAGTATTGCTNAACAGCGATTACGACCATCCCGANACTTATCCCACGCCGCAGGATATGAACGACGCGTTCGTGCAGTTCGTCGAGCAGTCGAGAGTAGCGGTCGTCGAAGAAAATTGCTTTAAGGGCTTACGTCTGTCCGCAGTCGACAACGCNAGGGATAANATATATACTTTCGGCTTTGGCGAGGACGCGGATTTTCGCGCAATCAACCTCACGCAAAAAGACGGNAAATTCGTATTNGATATACAGTATGAGGGNGGAAGAGTGCACAACGTCGCTTTGGAGTTGTACGGCAAGCACAACGTGCTCAACGCGTTGGCGGTCTTCGCGGTATGCTATTTGATATGGTTGGACGGCAAGGAAGTCGCAAGNTATATCGGCAGTTTTTCGGGCGTGGACAGAAGGTTTTCAGCGAGAGGAAAATTGAAGAGCGGAGCGCAAGTGATAGTAGATTACGCACATCATCCGAGCGAGATTTCNGCCACGGTGGACACCGTGCGACTTATGAGCAAAGGAAAGATAATCGCNGTATTCGAGCCTCATACGTATTCGCGTACCAAAGCGTTGTTGGACGATTTCGGCAAATGNTTTTATTGGGTAGACGAGTTGATAATCTTGCCGACCTATTCCGCCCGAGAGAATAGCGAGCAAGGATTGGACGGCAGCGCGCTGGTCAACTTCCTCAACACCCGAGGCGAGGGAGCGCTCTATATGGAAACGTACGAGGACGCTTGCGATTACATAAANTCGACTGCAAAGGAAAAAGATATCGTGCTTGTGCTCGGCGCAGGTTCAATAGAAAAATTAGGGGATATGNTNGTCAAATAGAAAAGAGCAAGTAAATTCTTGCTCTTTTTAATGAACTAATCCGTATTGTGTCCGACCNAAATTCGCAACGTTAGCACTTNAAAATCGTCTTGAGATANTTGCTTTGTTTTGCCAAATCGGAGAATGTCGTTTGCGCNTCGCTGATATCCACTTCTTGCGCGATAAGGGCGTCGACTTTGACCGTACCTGTCGCAAGCATATTGATAGCCGTCTCGATTTCGCCGTAGCCGTCGCTTATNCCGTAAATCGTAAGTTGGTTGTTGACNACGGGGGAGAAGTCGCCNTTGAGCGANGGATTCGANGTATTGAAACCGACTATTGCCACCTTGCCGTCTTTGCGTACGTAACTGAGCATCTTGCCGACTTCACTGCAAATATCGCTGTCGAGAATGAGGTATTCTACCAACTTTCCGCTCGTNATTTCTCTAAGTTTTTGCAACACGTCTTCTTCNACGTAGTTGATACAATAATATACGCCCAAATCTTGCGCAATCGAAAGGCGAGAGTTGTCGTTGTCAATAATAATAGGTATCGCTTGATAATAAATGCAAAGTTGCGCAAGTATCAAATTGACTGAAGTGCAACCGTAGAGCATGACGTAATGCGTCTTTTCTACGTCCAACTTCTCGATTACGTTGAGCGCCATTGCGATATCTTCGATAAAAGTGAACGCGGTGTCGCTTACGCCCGTGGGCACGGTGTAGATATTGTGAAGCGGGGCAAAGACGTAGTCAGCCAAATAACCGTCGTTATCGAACCCGTTGATAACGTACTTGCCGTTTTCAAGCCTCGTGTAAGGCGATAGCATTACTCTTTGACCTTTCCTCAAAGTAATATCGTCGCTTTCACTGACAAGACCGACGGCGATACGCGTGGGGCAGAGCGGAAGAGTGACGTTGTCCGTCTTTCCTGCGAACGCAACTACGTCGCTGGAACATACTCCTGCTCTTGTGATTTTGATTTTTGCATACTCTTTCAGACTATAAGAGCCTTCTTCGGTTTCGGGTTCGATAGTGAAATTTTTTGTTATTCTATAAGATTGCATAACTCCTCTCCATCTTAAATCGACACATATCCCAATAATTTTAACTTTTGCGTTAATTTTCTTGCGAAAATCAAGCGAACTTCCATATTCAACTAATTGCATTATAGCACAGTGTTTCGACTTTGGCAAGTACTTTTTTTTCAATGGGTAAGCCTACGGAATTGGATTGGTTTGAGGGTTATGCTTCCAGTGGTGTTTGCTTTCTTACTCAGAATTATTTTTTAGCGAAACTANGATAGTAATCGCTAATA
>JAAVHS010000024.1 GCA_014799575.1 Clostridiales bacterium
TAATAACGGAATACTACGTTGTTCTTATCTTCCGTGGCTACCTTTTCCCACTCGCTATCCAAGTCCAGTTCGGCTCTCTTTATTATCCACTCCAACTCCCATGGGAAGGACTTATCGTTGCCAAATTCATCCTTACAAATATACGACGTCCTNTCCGACTTCACGGGTTTGNCGTAATTGTCGGCAATATCCGCGGGAAGATTTNTGAANGTAACTTGCGCNTTATACGGNANATACTCTNNCGNNGTNGTATNGAATTNGACANACNNCNNTNTNCTTNTTGGTGTNGTCGCCGTAGTCNGNNTCNAGTTTAACAGGCAATTCGTCTAGACCTTTCAACTTGACTTCTATANTTAGTCCTTTNTTGTACTCTTTCGGCTTTGNNGGGTCATAGTCCCACGCTACGTCGGACAAATCGAANTTGGCTTTGTTGATACGGTATTTNAGNGTATAGTAATCCGTCACGACTTCAATACCCGTTAAGCCGTCTTTGACTTTTATAGTAAATATTACTTCGTAATAATCTACTTGTCCGCTNCCGTCCAACTTGACGTTGGTCGCTGTCTTTACGCTTGTCTTGCCGTTGGCTTTCGTTCCGACGACNGTACCATTTACTACCTCATACTTGCCGTCGCTGTCCAACTTNGACGTATCTACGCTGAACTCATANTCNGCGCCGTTGTAATCTAAGTTGTANATCTTATTTACCGCGTCATACTTACTCGTATCTGTCTTATCTACAATNGTATAAGNGTCTTTACTNANTTTNNNGTTGGTNTATCTCCATANNANNTCCGCTTCTTTAATATCTATCTTCTTNGGTTCTATCTTAAAGTCGTTGACCTCAACGCTGGTAGGAGTAGTCGTAGTATTNGCGACCAAAGTATAGTTGTCGTTTGCTCCCCCGCCTGCTAGTTTGAGAATATACTTGTAACTACCTTGCGTGGAAGTATTTGGCATAGCCAAGGTCAACCTGACTTTCTTGGGCGTAATTACCTCGCCCGTATCGGGGTCTACTTCGAATTTCGGACTGACTGCGCCGATACGGTTTTCTGTCGCGCCCGNCTCGTCTTTCTTATACCACATCTCGAATGAAACANGATTGGCTAGTTCAATATCTTCCTCGCATACGTCAATGTATACGTCTTTTGTGGAAGATGAAGAATTGACCGCAATACTCCANGGGTCTGAACCNATGAGGTTGATTGTCAACTTCTTTTTGGTAATAGAATACTCCATCGTCTCTATTGGCGCNGTAGGCGTTGAACTGGCAACGGACGAATTCGTCTTGTCCGCCCATTCCATTAGCGTNGTGTCCAACAACTCNACTTTGACTTTGTTCTTGTTGTTGTTCTGCGCGTTCGCCGTAAAGTCCTTTACTCCAATCGCCCACTTGCCTTCGTTGGCAAAGCCTTGGTCTAACGGTATTTGCACAAGCGCGGGAGTGACTTTCAAATAGTCTTTATAGACAGTGTCGTAGTTGAGTACTTCAAAATACTGCGTCTTNCCGTTGTACNGCNCGCTATTNTTACNCTGCCAATCTAATTGCNTGACAAGGTATTTGAGAGTATAAGTAGCGACAGTCTTTTCTCCGCTGCTTCCGTCCGACCAATAATACCCTGACTTTGGCTTGATTTTTACGTCGTACGTNGCGACNGTCTGCGTACCGAAAGTGAGTTTGTGCGCTGTGTCCACCGTCCACTTGGTCTCATTTGCAGTATTTTTAATCTCGACGTCAGGTCGATTTCCGTTCCCGTCGACCATNCCNTTGCCTNTGATTGTTACGTCAACCCAATCGCTTGCGCTTGCAAGATACGGATTGGACGTATATACGCCNGNCAAATCGAATTGCACGTCTGTGTCTTTGACCCAATACTTCTTGATATCTTCCGTCTTTGTAGGCTTGGTAATTGTGGGNATNGTGATATTATCTTTNNCACTTCNGTCANNTTCAAGTGNATTGCNGGACGAAGGGCAAACGCGGTACTTGTTGTTGCAGAATAACTTTGACTTCCTGCAGAGCTTAAATAATACGCATTCTTGTATTCAGCGCGAGCGCCCGAACGTAGCCACGAACTCTTTGTGGATTTTCTCTGTTCAGCGCTCAATTTCCATATATACTTCTCAGAACCCGTTTCCGAAACAGACGGCACCCATATATAGTCTTCTCCCCAATCTTCATATGTTGCGTTGTTGTAGGAATCACCCGGAGAGTATTTNCCGCCACTGTCCCATTTGCCGTTCAACGGTTCACCAAGCGCATCGTTAGAATAATTACTAGTTGCGCCACGACCGTAAGCCGTCTGATTTGTTTGGTACTTAATATTTTTTGGCTGAACCAAGTATTTATATGCAAAACTACTTGTGCTACTTGCATCAGAAAACATTTTGAACGTATCACTNTCAAGCAAAGTACTTCTCAGCACACTGCAACTATACATTGTGTCGCCTTTTGTACCAGAGTGCGAGTAAAATTTCATCGTATCATNCGTTGAATTTGCAAGATACAAAGTAGCGACTACGTCTTCCGTACCTTCTGCAAGCGTAAGCGAAGTTACCATCCATTCTAAATCGCCAAGATTGACTACCATTCCGTAATTTGCATTACCTATATTAGCATTTATAGTCGAAGCAGGTATTACGTAACTCTCCGATTGCGAATCTTGCATAGTCTTGACATAAGTCGCCCAATCTTGCGAGCCAAATAATTTATTTGTTAAATCTAAAAATACGTCGCCGTTGAATTGATTTACGCTAGACACCCATAAATCTGTACCGTTGCCCGCCCTTGTTGCGCTCGTCGTACTTGTCAACGCTGTTGTCGAATTTTTCGGTATAAATATAGCCATTACACTTGCCATAATCAAGCACGCGATTATCAACACCGATAAGACAAAATAGCCTTTTAATCTTTTATTTCTTATATCCATATATACCTCGTTTTTAGGTCGTTTTGAGGCTAGTCAGGAAAAGTATACTTTTACTGACCCAAAGATATTGCCAAAAACTTGTCAAAAATGGTATAATTATCGTGAAAAAATGCCCGAAAACGGGCATTATATTGCGGTCAGTAAAAGTATACTTTATTTGGAAATAATGTAAAATTTGTGTAAATTTAGAAGATTTTAGGCTATTTTTGAAAATTAAAAATCTCGATTACGCTGAAAATGACGTCAAAACGCAATCGAGACAAGGTATTTTTACTTCAATTTGTCTATCAAATACTTGCCCGTATAACTCTTGGGATTTTTCGCAACCTCTTCAGGCGTGCCTGTTGCGACGATAGTTCCGCCATACTCTCCGCCCTCAGGTCCTAAGTCTATAATATGGTCGGCGACTTTGATTACGTCGAGATTATGCTCTATTACTATTACGGTATTGCCTTTTGACACAAGTCTTTGCAAGATTGCGACGAGTTTCTTTACGTCGGCGGAATGCAGACCGGTAGTAGGCTCGTCAAGAATATATACGGTCTTGCCAGTAGACCTCTTGGAAAGTTCCGTCGCCAACTTCACTCTTTGCGCTTCTCCGCCCGAAAGCGTCGTCGCCGACTGACCGAGTTTCACGTAGGAAAGTCCAACGTCGTTGAGCGTGGAAATCTTGTTGTAAATCTGCGGAATGTTGGCAAAGAATTCGCAAGCCTCAGCGACTGTCATATCTAGCACGTCGTAAATGCTCTTGCCCTTGTATTTTACTTGCAAGGTTTCGCGATTATAGCGTTTGCCTCCGCACACTTCGCAAGGAACGTAAACGTCGGATAGAAAGTGCATTTCGATTTTCTTGATGCCGTCGCCCGCGCAGTTCTCGCAACGACCGCCCGAAATGTTGAACGAAAATCTTCCGCTCTTATATCCTCTCGACTTTGCCTCGGGGGTCTTTGCGTACAAATCTCTTATAGCGGTAAAGACGTTGGTATATGTCGCGGGATTGGAACGCGGCGTTCTGCCAATAGGACTTTGGTCAATGGCGATTACCTTGTCAAGTTCCTCAATTCCCAAAATTTCTTTGCAGTTGAGGTCAACGGATCGCGCGCCGTTGAGTCTGTTTTGAAGTACCGGATAGATGACTTCATTGATAAGACTGCTCTTTCCGCTACCGCTCACTCCGGTGATGACGGTAAACGTGCCAAGCGGAATATCTACGTTGATATTCTTCAAATTGTTCTTGACCGCTCCGCGCACTTGCAAAAACTTGCCGTTGCCCTCTCTTCGCTCGGTCGGCAATTCTATCTTCTCTCTTCCCGACATATACGCGCCCGTGATTGAGTTTTCGCAAGCCATAACCTCTGCGGGCGTACCTGCGACGACGACTTCGCCGCCGTTGATACCCGCGCCCGGTCCGATGTCGATAATGTGGTCGGCGCGCATCATGGTGTCTTCGTCGTGCTCGACGACTATCAGCGTATTGCCCAAATCGCGTAGTCTTTCCAAAGTCATAAGCAATTTGTCATTGTCGCGCTGATGAAGTCCTATGCTCGGCTCGTCAAGGATATACAATACTCCGACAAGACCGCTGCCGATTTGCGTGGCAAGTCTGATTCTCTGCGCCTCTCCGCCCGAAAGCGTAGCCGACGAACGCGAAAGTTGAAGATAGTTCAATCCTACGTTGACCAAAAATCCCAGTCTTGCCTTGATTTCTTTGAGTATTTGATTGGCGATAATCTCTTGCGTGGGCGTAAGCGATAGATTTTCAAAGAACTCCAAAGCCTTGTCTATTGAAAGATTACACAACTCGTCGATATTTAAACCGCCGACGGTTACGCCCAAAACTTCCCTCTTCAATCTCTTGCCGTGACACAAGTCGCAAGGGATTTCTTTCATAAGTTTGCCAAACTCTTGCTTGACGTACTCCGAACTCGTCTCTCTGAAACGGCGCATTACATTGTTGGCTACGCCCTCGAAATTTCTGTTGAACGTACCGCTGCCCATAGACGAATTGTAAGTGATTTGCAATTTCTCGCTGTCGCCGTAAAGAAGAATGTTCATTATATTTTCGGGCAAATCCTTGACGGGCGTACGCAAAGAGAAATTGTGTCTTTTTGCAAGCGCCATAAAAGTGGACGTACCGATACTTCCCATATCCATCAACCAACCGCTTACGTCCAAAGCGCCCTCGGCGATAGACTTGTCCCACTTGACAAGTTTGTTTATATCCAGAGCGTTCTTAAAGCCCAAGCCGTAGCATTCGGGACACGCGCCAAACGGCGAGTTGAATGAGAACATTCTCGGTTGAAGTTCCTCAATGCTGATATCGCAATCGGGACAGGAATATTTGGTCGAAAAGAGCGTGACGACGCCGTTGACTTCCACTTCGACAAGTCCTTCGGCAAGTTTGAGAGCCGTCTCCAAACTATCCGTCAAACGACGGTTGACGTCTTCTTTGAGCACTATTCTGTCAACGACAATCTTGATATTGTGCTTGTAATTCTTGTCAAGATTGATTTCTTCGTCATTGATATTGTATTCGCTTCCGTCGACGATAAGTCGGCTGTAACCGCTCTTGCGATAGCCGTCGATTTGCTTGGTATACTCGCCTTTGCGGCCTCTCACGACGGGCGCAAGTACGCGAATTTTCGAGCCTAATTCATTGCTAAGCACTTTATCCGCGATTTGGTCGACTGACTGCTGAACTATTTCCTTTCCGCAATTCGGACAGTGCGGAAGACCTATCCTTGCGTATAAAAGACGAAGATAGTCGTAGATTTCCGTCACCGTGCCGACGGTCGAACGGGGGTTGTGCGACGTGGTCTTTTGGTCAATTGAAATTGCCGGCGAAAGTCCGTCGATATAGTCTACGTCAGGCTTGTCCATTTGACCCAAAAACTGCCTTGCATACGAAGACAGACTCTCCATATACCTGCGCTGTCCTTCGGCAAAAATCGTGTCGAACGCGAGCGACGATTTGCCCGAACCGCTCAATCCCGTCAATACCACGAGTTTGTCCCTCGGGATTTGGACGTCGATATTTTTAAGGTTGTGCACCTTAGCGCCTTTTATGTTGATAAAGTCTTGCATTTTTCTGCTCCGTGTTTCTATATATAATTATATAATCAATATATATTTATCTATTTTCTTTGATTTGTGATTTGAGTTTTGCGATTTCCTCGCGGTATTTTATAGCAAGTTCGAAGTCAAGGTTCGAGGATGCAATCTTCATTGCCGACGTGAGTCTTGACAACTCTCTTTGGATATCCTTGCTCGACTTGACGGTCTTGTCTTCAAGCTTTTTGGATATCTCAAGCGTGTTGGTAATCTCTTTGACTATCGTCTTTGGCGTGATACCGTGGATTCTGTTGTACTCGCTCTGCACTTCGCGACGGCGATTGGTCTCGTCAATCGCATTCTTCATACTGTCGGTGATTCTATCCGCGTACATCACTACCTTTGCTTCGCTGTTACGCGCCGCTCTTCCTATCGTCTGAATAAGCGAAGTTTCGCTACGCAAAAAGCCTTCCTTGTCCGCGTCGAGTATTGCAACCAACTGCACTTCGGGAATGTCAAGACCTTCCCTTAGCAAGTTGATTCCGACTAGCACGTCGAACTCGCCTTTGCGCAGTCCTGCGATAATCTCTATTCTCTCCAACGTGTCTACGTCCGAGTGCATATACTTGACTTTGATATGTCTTTCGGTAAGGTATGCGGTCAAACTCTCCGCCATTTTCTTCGTCAAAGTCGTGACGAGTACTCTCGCTTTTTTCTCGACGGTGTCGTTTATCCTCGAAATCAAATCGTCGATTTGTCCGTCAATCGGGTGTATTTCCACTTCGGGGTCAATCAATCCCGTCGGACGTATAAGTTGCTCGACGACTTGTCCCGCTTGCTCCAATTCATATTTCGCAGGGGTGGCTGATACGCAAATCATCTGCCCTACGCGCTCGTCAAATTCGTCGAATTTGAGAGGTCTGTTGTCGTAAGCCGACGGAAGTCGGAAGCCGTAATCGACAAGGTTGACTTTTCTCGACAAATCGCCGTTGAACATTGCCCTAACCTGCGGCAAGGTCATGTGACTTTCGTCGACGAAAAGCAAAAAGTCTTTTGGAAAGAAGTCAAGAAGCGTGTACGGCGGTTGCCCTGGTTGACGTCCGTCGAAGTACCTTGAATAGTTCTCAATACCCGAGCAATAGCCCATTTCCCTGATCATCTCTATGTCGTAACTTACTCGCTCTTTAAGTCGTTGCGCTTCAAGCAACTTGCCTTGCTGAGTGAACAACTCCACTTGCTCGACCATATCGTCGCGTATTCGCTCCAAACAAGGCTCTAACTTCTCTTTGCCGACAACGTACTGCGTTGCGGGGAAAATATTGACGTGCTTTAATTCGCAAGTCGCCTTTGACGTAATTGGGTCGAATTGGGAAATCTTCTCTATCTCGTCGCCCCAAAATTCCACTCGGATTGCGCGGTCGGAACTCTCTACCGGGAAAATCTCGACGATATCGCCGCGTACTCTAAACGTCGCGCGGACAAATTCAATGTCGCTCCGCTTGTATTGAATCTCGACTAATCTATCAAGAAGTTCGTCCCTGTCAATCGTCAGTCCTTCGCGCAGCGATATTGCCATCGAAAAGTATTCCATTGGCGCGCCAAGACCGTATATGCACGACACTGACGACACGACGATTACGTCGCGGCTCTCGCAAAGCGAACTAGTCGCGGAATTGCGAAGTCTATCGATTTCGTCGTTGATTGACAAGTCCTTTTCGATATAAGTATCGGTACGCGGAATGTACGCCTCAGGCTGATAATAATCGTAGTAGGATACGAAATACTCTACTCTATTGTTGGGGAAAAACTCTCTGAACTCGTTGCAAAGTTGCGCCGCCAAAGTCTTATTGTGCGCGATTACCAAAGCGGGACGGTTGCACTGCTGGATAACGTTCGCCATAGTGAAAGTCTTACCGCTACCCGTGACGCCAAGCAAAACTTGAGTACGCAAACCGTCGTTTACGCCCTCAACCAACTTCTCTATTGCTTGCGGTTGGTCTCCGCAAGGTGTGAATTTGCTTTTGAGTTCAAACATAAGTCAAATGTATTTTAGCACAAATGTTCGCATTTTGCAAGTGTTTGAAATGAAAAAAGCAAGCGGTTTGCTTGCCTTTTCTTATAAATTATCCTTTTGAATAGATTTGTTACGAGTGCGGAGAGTGATGCAGATTTTGTCTTAGCAAGAGCGACCGAGTGGTGAGCGTACTTTCCGTACGTGACCCTGAGTGTCGTCTCGATGATCAGGCAAAAGGTGCGTTGCTATACGCAGTCGGTTGCTTATTACTTTTTACGCATAGATTTCTGTTCTTTGAGGTACTCGTTGTAACGTTCGATTTGGTCTTCGCGCAAATCAATCATTTCCTTTGCGGTAGAGAGCGCTTGATTATCCCCTACTATGAGTTCAGTCTCTTTGACTTTCATCTTTGTACCGTCGCTACCCGCGTTGCGACGAATGTCTTTGAAGTATTCGTCTTCCATTTTGAACATCGCGACGGTAGTATTCTTCTTTATCGTCAACTTAACAAGCGGATTGACGGTAGACTGTCCGAGTACGGTGAAGTAAGTCGACTTCTTCTCTTTGCACTTGTCCTTGCTCATTGCGTAGGCTTTGAGCGTATCGAAAATCTTCTTTTGATTTGCCGACAACTTAGCGTAAGCCTCGTCTAGCGTAAGTCTTTGCGCAGGCACTTTAGTAGCCTTTGCGGGTTTCTCAACCGGCATTGGTACGGGAACTTCCTTGACCACTTCTTTCTCGACAATCTTCTCGATAGGAACTTCTTTGACGACTTCCTTCTCCACTATTTTTTCAACAGGCTTTTCGATTATAATTTTCTCAGCGGGTTGTTGAATTATCGTGGGTTGCGGCATTATCGGTTGTTGCACGACAGGTTGTGGATACGGCATAATAATTTGCTTGTCGTTGTTTCTATTTGCCGACAAATCCATAATTTGCTTCATCAACATCTCTTGATTGCGAATCAGCATTTCGAATTTCTCGTCGTTGGCATTTGCCGCGGCGACTTCTCTTTCCGCTTGTTTCTCGACGACTTGTTGCTTAGACAGCTTATCTACTAGTCTTTCGATTGCGTCTGCGTCAACTCCTCGCTTGTTCTGCTCGGCAAGTTGCTTAACCAACTTTTCAATGCGCTCTTCATTTTGCTCGTTTTGCTCTTCGATTTTACGTATAAGTTCGTCATTGCTTGACGCTTGTTGCGGTAAGTACTGCGTTACGTTCGGAAGCATTGCCGTAACCGCATCGTTGAGCATTAGTCGCATTTCATCCGCGCTTACTCCTTGTTGGAAGGCAAAACCTTGTCCGCCTTGCGAGTTTCCGCCCATCATGCCCATGAGCATCATTTGCATTTGCTTGTTTTCCGCTTCTTTTTGGCTCTTTGCGTACTCGTCTTTCGCGTCTTCCAATTCTTCTTCGACTTTGCTCAAAGACCTCTTTTCAAGTAGCATAAAGATAAACGCAAGTACAGTAACTCCTGCCAATATGCAAGCGATAACCGTCCAAGTCGTGTACGGCAAGTTGAATAGACCTACACCGCCTACCGCGTAGTATGCAGTACTGTATTTCTTCTCTATCGTCTTCTTGACTTTCTTTCTCTTTCCCGCGTAGCCTATGCCCTTGCTCATAAAGATTATTATCAATATTATGCATACTGCGCTGAACAAAGGTTGCCAATACTTCTTAATCATTTCGACAATATTGTCAAGATTTATATCGTCGCCGTTGTCGTCCTTAGGCTCTTCGGGATTTTCCGGATTTGTCGGGTCAACGGGCGTAGTAGGTTCAGTCGGGTCGTTGTTGTTCTCCGCTTTTATATCAAACGACTGCTCGTCGGTAACAGTAGGTTGCGCCAACAATACTCCTTGCTCGTCTACAAACGCGTAATTGTTCTCATATCCGCTCTTTATCTTCGCTTTGACTTTGTAAGTTTTTCCCGCTTCCAAGTTCGCCACGTCAACGACGTTACCCTCTTCGTCGGTGTATTCGTACTCTATTACTTCATTCTCGGTAGCCGTCGTTCCGCTCAAAGTCGGAGTCTTTTTCGTCGTATCCCACTTTGCGGTTATCTTGACTTTGACTATCTCGAATTTGAGTTCGTATTGGCTCAACTCGAACGCGTCCTCAAAGCCTTCTTCTATGTCCAACTCAATAACGTACTTACCCGCATTTGTCGGCGCTTCGCTAAGCAAAGTCTTGTTGCCACCCTCGTCAAGCGAATAGTACTTGTATAGTATATGACTTGTACTAGATACTTTCCACTCGCTAAGTACGCCGTGCGCATTGCCGTTGTAGGTAAATTCGCTGTCGATTGAAATTTCTCTTTCGGGCGCTTGCGAACCGACGGTAAACTGCTTGTACTGCGTACCGTCTTTTATCTCATAGTTGTTGGATATACCGCCCTTGACTACCGCAAAGACGTAATACTTTACTTCGACTTCGGGTACTACTTCCAAAGTATCGTAATCTACCGCTACCGCGCCGTCAACAGGCTTGCCGTTCACTACGTCGCTTGCCCTATAATATTTATACTCTACTTTATTACTTCCGAAGTTGTCTGCTCGCACTTCCCATGTGCGTATCTTCCTTGAATTGCCGTCAATCGTCGTCTTGCGCGTCCAACTCAAATCCAATACCGCTTTCTTTATCTGCCAATCGCAAGTCCACAGAAAGGCTTTGTCCACAGTCTCGCCATGCTCGTTGGTTTGCTTGCAAATATACGTAGATGGGTCGTTGGGGTCGGGCTTGATATAATTGTTCATCAAATTGTCCGACACGGTGATTTCGCCTATCGTCGCGGTATATTTCTCGTTGACGTTCATCTTTCTATTGTCTTCATACTCAAAAGTAAGTCCGTCAGGTAGGTTTATCAACTTAACGCTTTGGAACGTGTCTTCAATATACTCCAACGGCTTTTCGGGGTCGTAATCCCACTTGACGTCGGACAAATCGAACTTGGCTTTGTTTATCTTCCATTTGAGCGTAAACGTAGACTTTGTCAATTTGCCTTTGCTCGACGTAAGCGTTACGGTAGTCGTATAGTCGCCCGCATTTGTACCCGACTGCGGCGTAGTGTA
>JAAVHS010000025.1 GCA_014799575.1 Clostridiales bacterium
CTTCCGACGAGGTCGTCAAGGCTGATGCCGTAATAGTCGGCGAGTTGTTCGCAATAAAAAATACTTGGGACGACTTTATTATTCTCCCATCTACTAAGATTGGAGTTACTGATGCCCGTTGCTCTTTCTATGTCTTTAAGAGTTTTACCACGTTCTATTCTTATTTCTCTTAGAAATTCACCGTAATTTTTCATTTTACGCCCTCTACATAGATAATATTACAAATTTGTAGAATATTCTTGACTTCTGCAAATATGTAGATTTATAATTTACGCAATCTACAAATTTGTAGAAATCGTAGATATTAGGATAGGCAAAATATGAAAGTCGCTTTTATAGGACATAGACATTTTAACAGTGACCTACTTGCCCGTACGGTGTTGTTGAAAGTTATAGATTTGGTGGAAAAATTGATAGTTGAAAATAAAGCAAGGACTTTCATTTTTGGAGCGATGGACGGCTTTGACTATATGGGGTATAGTGCAGTGACGGTACAAAGAGCAGAAAATTATCCGCGCCTAAAACGTTTTTATATAAGTCAAATTCCCGAAGAACTTATTGAATCAAAAAAGATTTTTATTGAGAATTTTGAAAAATTTAAATTTCCTTTTAAGGATTTAAATGCCGGAAATCAGCGGTTTTTCAAAAGAAACGAATTGATTGTAGACGCGTGCGATATACTTGTCACCTATTATAATAAAGAACATCCTGAAATGGAAACGAAAAAAGCCTATGATTACGCTGTGGCTAATGGCAAGAAAATTATCAATTTGTTTGACGAGCAAGAGGCAAAATATCTGAAATTCTAGAAAAAATACCCGATTTTTACGATTTTACATAAATTTTACATTTAATTGATTGCCTAATTTTCTTTTATTAGGTACAATCGTTAGTGCTTATGCCGAGAGGGATGAAGCGGGAGGTTACTGCTTATATAAGGAGAGAACTTCCGTGGACAAGAGTCCGACAATCGGGCGACTAACGGATTTGGGCTATTCTGCAAGCCCATTTTTAACGGCAGAAGTGGAACGCACGGAAGTGCAATAGAAAAAATAAGAAAAGTTAGGAAAAGGAGAAAGAAAAATGGCAGGACAAACAATCAGAATCAGACTAAGAGCGTACGACCACAACCTTATCGACGTAGCGTCGGATAAGATAGTTGAGACGGCAAAGAGAAGCGGCGTACAGGTTTCAGGACCTATCCCACTTCCTACGGAAAAGGAAATCGTTACGATTATCAGAGCGGTTCACAAGTATAAGGATTCGAGAGAGCAATTTGAATTGCGCACTCATAAAAGACTTATCGATATATTGAACCCCACTGCTAAGGCGGTAGACGCGCTTATGAAACTCGATTTGCCCGCTGGCGTTGATATTCAAATCAAGCTCTAAGCAAATCAAAACACAAACAAGTCAATTAAAAACTGCGTTAAGCGGTTTTGCGAAATAAAATTAGGAGGATGAACTTTATCTATGAATAAAGCAATCATTGGAAAAAAGTTGGCAATGAGTCAAATTTTTGCGCCGGACGGCACTGTTATCCCTGTGACGATAGTCCAAGCGGGTCCGTGTCCCATCGTGCAAAAGAAAACCCTTGAAAACGACGGTTACGAAGCGTTGCAAATCGCTTTCGGCGACATCAAAGAAAAGAACGTCACCAAGCCGGTTAAGGGTCATTACAAGAAAGCAGGCGTTACGCCAAGAAGAGTTTTGAGAGAATTCAGAACGGAAGTTGCTTCTTATGAACTCGGTCAGGAATTGACCTGCGCGCAGTTCGCTGAAGGTTCTCTCGTAGACGTAAGCGGCACGTCCAAAGGTCACGGCTTTACCGGCGCGGTAAAGAGATGGAATCACCACTGCGGACCTATGGCGCACGGTTCCGGCTACCACAGAGGCGTAGGTTCTATGGGCGCTTGTTCGACTCCTTCGAGAGTATTCAAGAACAAGAAAATGTCCGGACATTGGGGTAATGAGAAAGTTACTGTCAGAAACCTCACGGTGGCAAGAGTCGATGCCGAACGTAATCTTCTTTTCATCAAGGGCGCAATCCCCGGAGCTAAGGGTAACGTCGTTGTTGTAAAGCAAAACGGTTAAAGGAGTGAGCAAAAATGAAGGTTAATGTTTTAGATATAAAAGCAAAGAAAGTAGGCGAGATTGAACTCAACGACGCGGTATTCGGCGTTGAATACAACGAAGCGCTTATCCACCAAGTAGTAGTTGCTCAGTTGGCAAACAAAAGACAAGGTACGAAATCCACTTTGACCCGTACGGAAGTCAGAGGCGGAGGCAAGAAGCCTTGGAGACAAAAGGGCACCGGTCGCGCTAGACAAGGTAGCATCAGAAGTCCGCAATGGACTGGCGGCGGCGTAGTATTCGCTCCGAAGCCCAGAGACTTCTCGCAGAAGATAAACAAGAAGATGAAGACGACGGCTACGCTTTCCGCTTTGAGCGCAAAGGTAAGCGACAACGACTTTATCGTGTTGGACAAACTTCAACTTCAAGAAGCAAAGACCAAGTATATCGCTCAAATGCTCAAAGCTTTTGAAATCGAAAGCAAAGTATTGATTGCGGTTGCAAACGACGACGAAGCAGTTTTGAGAGCTTGCGCAAACATTCAGAACGTGACTCTTATCAACGCTGATTTGGTAAACGTATACGACTTGGCTTCCAACACAAAATGCATCTTCACCGTTGACGCGGTAGAAAAGATTCAGAAAAGATTTGAGGAGGTATGCGAATAATGAATAAATATGATATTATTATATCCCCAATCCTTACGGAAAAGAGTTATGACGGTATCGCTGACAAAAAGTATACTTTCAAAGTAGCGCAAGATGCTACGAAAACTCAGATAAAGGTTGCCGTTGAAGACATCTTCGGCGTAAAGGTAGCAAAAGTCAACACTGTCAACGTTGACGGCAAGAAAAAGAGAATGGGCAAGTACGAAGGTACGACGACCGGTTACAAGAAAGCCGTAGTTACTTTGACAGAAGATAGCAAGACAATCGAATTCTTCGAGAGTTTGGCATAATGGGAGGACAAGATAATGGCTATTAAGAGATATAAACCTACTTCCCCCGCGCGTCGTTTTATGACCGTATCGGCGTTCACCGAGATTACGACCACCGTTCCCGAAAAAAGTTTGCTTCAATCTTTGAGCAAGTCGGGCGGTAGAAACGCAACAGGTAGAATCACCGTAAGACACATCGGCGGCGGCAATAGAAGAAAGTACAGAATAATTGATTTCAAGCGTAATAAGGACAACGTACCTGCAAAGGTTGCTTCTATCGAGTACGACCCGAACCGCAGCGCAAACATCGCGCTTTTGGTATACGCAGACGGTGAGAAGAGATATATTATCGCGCCTCTCGGTTTGCAAAAGGGCGACACCGTTATGAGCGGCGAGAATGCGGACATCAAGACGGGCAACACGCTTCCTCTTGAGAAAATCCCAGTAGGTACCGTAATCCACAATATCGAAATGCACCCCGGCAAAGGCGGTCAAATCGCTAGATCGGCAGGCAATTCGGCTCAGTTGATGGCAAAGGAAGGCAAGTACGCTACGCTCAGACTTCCGAGCGGCGAGATGAGATATCTTCCTATCAAGTGCAGAGCGACAATCGGTCAGGTTGGCAATCTCGAACACGAAATCGTTTCTATCGGTAAAGCAGGTCGTAAACGTCACATGGGCGTAAGACCGACCGTCCGCGGCGTTGTAATGAACCCTTGCGATCACCCGCACGGCGGTGGCGAAGGAAAATCGCCTATCGGTATGCCGAGTCCTGTAACTCCTTGGGGTAAACCTGCTTTGGGTTACAAGACCAGAAAGAAGAACAAGAGCAACAAGTTCATCATCAAGCGTGTGAATTAGGAGGAGCGAAAATGAGTAGATCAGTAAAGAAAGGACCTTTCGTTGAAAAGAGACTTATAGACAGAATCATCGCAATGAACAACGCCAACGAAAAGAAGGTAGTCAAGACTTGGTCAAGATCTTCGACAATCTTCCCTGATATGGTTGGACACACGATTGCCGTACACGACGGCAGAAAACACGTTCCGGTATACATCACCGAAGATATGGTCGGTTGCAAACTCGGCGAGTTCGCTCCGACGAGAACCTTCAAAGGTCATGCCGGCGAGAAAACGACAGGAAGGAGATAAAAAATGGCAAAGAGATTAAGAGAAAAAGCAGAGGCTCGTAAGACCAATGCCGACAAGCGTCCAAGCGCTACCGTTAAGTACGTTAGAATGTCTCCCGACAAAGTAAGAATAGTACTTGATATTATCAGAGGTAAGAGCTACGTAGAGGCTTTGGCAATTTTGAAGTTCACCCGCAAGGCAGCTTGCGAACCGCTTATCAAATTGCTCAACTCGGCGGCAGCTAATGCGGAAGACCATTTGAATATGAGCAAGAGCGACCTCTACGTCGCAGAATGCTACGCAAATGCAGGTCCTATCCTCAAACGTATCAGAGCAAGAGCAAAGGGAAGCGCGGCTAGAATCAACAAGCGCACCTGCCACATCACGATTATTCTTGATGAAAAAACACAAGACGCTGTTAGCGCCAAATAAGGAAGGAGGTATTAAAAATGGGTCAGAAAGTTAGTCCACACGGCTTAAGAGTCGGCGTAATCAAAGAGTGGAACGCGCAATGGTATGCGGATAAGAAAACTTTTTCTAAAAACCTTGTCGAAGACCATAAGATAAGAACCTATCTTAAAAAGAAGTATTATCAATGCTCGATTTCAAAGATAACTATCAGCAGAATACTTTCTTCGGCAAACGACATCGTTATCGTTACGATTTACACCTCCAAACCGGGTATCATGATCGGTAAGGCAGGCGCAGGCGTAGAACAAATCAAAAAAGAAGTAATGAAGCTTGCTCCGAAGAAGAGCGTAAGCATCAACATTATGGAAGTTAAGAGACCTGACACGGACGCTCAACTTATCGCAGAGAACATCGCGGCTCAACTTGAAAAGCGTACCGCTTTCAGAAGAGCAATGAAAGGTTGTATCTCTAAGGCTATGAAGAGTGGCGTTAAGGGTATCAAGACCAAGGTTTCGGGTCGTCTCGACGGCGCAGAAATCGCAAGATCGGAAAGTTACCACGAAGGTTCGATACCTCTTCAAACTTTGAGAGCGGATATCGATTACGGTACTGCCGAGGCTCATACGACTTTCGGTATCATCGGCGTAAAAGTTTGGGTTTACAAGGGTGAAGTACTTGGAAAGGGCGTAAATGCAAAAGAGAATAAGGAAGGAGGTAACGCGTAATGTTAATGCCTAAAAGAGTAAAAAGACGTCGTGTTCATCGCGGTAGATTGAGCGGACAGGCAAACAAGGGCAATAAGGTAGCTTACGGCGAATACGGTCTCGTAGCGTTGGAGCCAAGCTGGATTACTTCCAACCAAATTGAAGCAGCCCGTATCGCAATGACACGTTACATCAAAAGAGGCGGTAAAGTTTGGATAAACATTTTCCCGCACAAACCTATTACAAAGAAACCTGCCGAGACTAGAATGGGTAGCGGTAAGGGTAGCGTAGAATACTGGGTAGCAGTAGTAAAGCCGGGCCGTGTAATGTTTGAAATGGCTGGTGTAAGCGAAGAAGTAGCTCGTGAAGCGCTCAGACTTGCATCCCATAAGTTGCCGGTAAAGTGCAAGTTTGTTAAGAGAGAAGAGGTGAGTGAAGATGAAAGCAAGTAATTTTTTCGAGATGTCAAATGACGAACTTAATCTCAAATTGAACGAGTTGAAGGAAGAACTTTTCAATCTTCGCTTTAAGCACAAAGCAGGACAACTCGAGAACGCAAATCAACTTGCAGTATGCAAGAAGGACATCGCAAGAGTTAAGACGGTTATCCGTCAAAGAGAACTCGGCATTTCTCAAGAGCCTACCACGGCTGCTAAGAAATCGACAAAGAAATCTAAATAAGGAGGATAAAAAACAATGGAAGAAAGAAATCTCAGAAAGACCAGAGTTGGCGTCGTTGTAAGCAACAAGATGGAAAAGACTGTTGTCGTTGCTATCAAAGA
>JAAVHS010000026.1 GCA_014799575.1 Clostridiales bacterium
CTCAGGGTCACGTACGGGAAGTACGCTCACCATTCGGTCGCTCTTGCTAAGACAAAATCTGCATCACTCTCCGCACTCGCCACAGGCTTTGTTCAAAAGGTAGTTACAGTAGAATACCCAAGTCCAAAGGCGGTTAGAGTGTTTGCGATTTATGTGCCTCTATAGTTTTGGGTTTAGTATATTTTCGTTTTCTTTCTTACTATCGCTACAAAATATTCGTGCACTAAATGCAAATACTCTTACACCGCCCAAACCCTCAATCCAATTAAATAAAAGGCAAGCAAACCGCTTGCCTTTTCGTTTATTTTATAAATATTTATTTAGGTATTGAAATCCTTTAAGCCTTGTGATATAATTTTATAAGTAAAAAGGTATTTACTTTTAGTTGAAGAGGGCTTATGAGAAAAGTTTTAATAATCGGCGCAGGTATCGTCGGTTGCAGTGTGGCAAGAGAACTTAGCCGTTATGGCGCGGAAATTACCGTTTTGGAAAAGTTCAACGACGTCAGTTGCGGTACAACGAAAGCAAATTCGGGTATAGTACACGCAGGTTTCGACGCAAAACCAAATACGAAAAAAGCAAAATTTAATCTGCTTGGCAACGCAATGTTTGACAAACTTGCCAAAGAGTTGGATTTCCCGTTCAAGCGCAACGGCGCGCTTGTGCTGTGTTTTAGCGAGGAAGACTTGCCGAATTTGTACGATTTGTATCAAAGAGGCGTAGCCAACGGCGTTGAGGAATTGCAGACGCTTACGGGCGAGCAGGTCAGAGAGATTGAGCCTCACGTCAGCAAGGAAGTCGTCGCCGCGCTTTGGGCAAAGACTTCGGGTATCGTAAGTCCTTACGAAATGGCGATTGCCTACGCGGAGAACGCAGCCGCCAACGGCGTGAAATTCATCTTTGAAAAGACAGTCGAGAAGATTGCAAAAAAGGGCAAGATATGGCAAGTGTCCACGCAGGACGGCGCAATTTACGAAGCGGATATGGTCATCAACTGCGCGGGCATACACGCAGACGAGCTCAACAATATGGTAAGCGACAAAAAGATAGAAATAATACCGCGAAAAGGCGAGTATATGCTATACGATAAGACTTGCGGATATTTGGCGCAAAGGACTATATTCCAAATGCCGAGCAAGATGGGCAAGGGTATATTGGTTGCGCCGACCACGCACGGCAATCTTATCACAGGGCCGACGGCAAACGACGTCGACAGCAAGGACGATATAAACACCTCTTTCGACGGATTGAAAGAAGTATGGGAAAAGTCGCTTTTCAGCGTTCCGTCGCTCAACAAAAAGTACGTCATTACTCAATTCAGCGGCACGAGAGCGCACTCGACAAGCGGAGACTTCGTAATCGGTATGAGCGACAAGAGAGGCTTCTACAACGTCGCGGGTATAGAATCTCCGGGCTTGACTTCCGCGCCTGCGATAGCGGTATACGTCGCCGAGGACGTGGCGCACATTCTTGCGCTTGATAGGAAGACCGATTTCATCGCGACGAGAAAGGGTATACCTCATTTCGCGACTATGAGCGATACCGAAAGGCAAAAACTTATCGCAAAAAATCCGCTTTACGGCAAGGTGGTTTGTAGATGCGAAGTCGTCACCGAAGGCGAGATTGTCGACTCGATAAACCGACCCGTAGGAGCAAAGGACGTGGACGGCGTGAAGAGACGCACACGCGCGGGAATGGGCAAGTGTCAAAGCGGTTTTTGTATGGAAAGCGTAATGGAAATTCTCGCGAGAGAGTTGGGTATTCCTTTTGAGGACGTACTCAAATCGCAAGGCGGCAAAATCGTAATAGGCAAAGCCAAAAACGGCAAGGTTGAGGGGTAAATTATGATAGAGAAAAATCTTGTAATTATAGGCGGAGGACCGGCAGGACTTGCGGCTGCGAAGAGCGCGTACGACAACGGCGAGCGCGATATACTTATCTTAGAGCGTGAAAACGTGCTCGGCGGAATACTCAATCAGTGTATTCACAACGGCTTTGGCTTGCACACTTTCAAGGAAGAGTTGACAGGTCCCGAGTACGCAAAAAGATATATTGACGAAGTAATCAAAAGAGGTATTGAATACAAACTCGAAACCACCGTACTCAAAGTAAGCAACGATAAGGTCGTGACCGCGGTCAACGAGAGCGACGGCTTGATGAAAATTCAAGCGAAAGCCGTCATTTTCGCGTGCGGTTGCAGAGAGCGTCCGAGAGGCGGTATCAACGTCGCGGGCAGCAGATGCGCGGGTATTTTCTCGGCGGGTACGGCGCAAAAACTCATCAACATCGACGGATATATGCCGGGCAAAGAAGTCGTCATTCTCGGCAGCGGCGATATAGGTCTGATTATGGCAAGACGTATGACCTTTGAGGGCGCAAAAGTCAAGGCGGTAGTCGAGCTTATGCCGTTCTCGTCGGGACTTAACAGAAACATCGTGCAGTGCGTAAAAGACTTCGATATTCCGCTTTTGTTTTCGCATACCGTGGTCGATATTAAGGGCGAGGGCAGAGTGTCGAGCGTAGTTATCGCAGAGGTGGACAGCAAACTTCAACCGATAATGTCGACGGCGCAGGAGATACCTTGCGACACGCTTCTTTTGAGCATAGGTCTTATACCTCAAAACGAACTTGCCGTCGGCGCGCAAGTGAGCGTTTCGCCGATAACCAACGGCGCGGTAGTAGACGAAAATATGATGACGTCCGTCGACGGAATTTTCGAGTGCGGAAACGTCTTGCACGTACACGATTTAGTGGACTTTGTCAGCAAGGAGAGCGAGGACGCGGGCAAGAGCGCGGCGGAGTATATCAAGAGCGGCAAGGTGGTGAGAGATTACGTCCAAGTCGTGGGTATGGACGGCGTGAGATACGTCGTGCCGCAACGCATTTCCAAGACTTGCGCTTTGGACAAATTGCAGTTGAAAATGCGCGTAGGCAACGTGCATAAAAACGTGCGACTTGTCGTAATGGCGGGCGATGAAGAGATTTATTCCAAGAAGAAACAAATCGTCACGCCGGGCGAAATGGAGACAGTAATCTTGAATAGAGAGCAAATTGAAAAGGTAATCAAAGGCGAGCAAATGATTGTTGCGCTCAAGGGGGAATGAGTATGAAAGAATTGATTTGTATATGCTGTCCTATGGGGTGTAGGCTCAAAGTAGACGATAGCGATTTGAACGATATCAAAGTCAGCGGAAATACTTGCCCAAGAGGCGCAAAATACGCCAAAGACGAAGTAGTGTGTCCAAAGCGTATGGTCACGTCCGTGGCGAGGGTCGAGGGCGGTACTATCCGTATGGTCAGCGTAAAGACTTCCGACAGCGTTCCCAAAGACAAGATATTCGACGCGCTCGCGCTTCTCGACGGCTTGACGGTGAACGCGCCCGTCGAAACGGGTCAGGTAATCGTCCCCAACGTGTTGGGTCTTGGAGTGGACTTTGTGGCGACAAAAGACGTACCCAAAAAGATACCCGCGAAGTATATCATTTCGCTTGACCAAGGCACTACGTCGTCAAGGGCAATCGTCTTTGACAAGAGAGGAAATATAGTAGGTTCGGCGCAAAAAGAATTTAAGCAGATTTATCCCAAAGCAGGCTGGGTGGAACACGACCCCGAAGAGATTTGGAATACGCAACTTGAAGTGCTCAAACAAGCGGTGGCAAAGAGCAGAATTTCACTCAGCAGCGTTACCGCAATCGGCATAACCAATCAGCGCGAGACTACAATCGTGTGGGATAAAGAGACGGGAAAACCTGTCTACAACGCAATCGTATGGCAGTGCAGACGTACCGCGGAATATTGCGACTCTCTCAAAGCCCAAGGGCTTGACGAAAAGATTTTCGACAAGACGGGATTGACTGTGGACGCGTACTTCTCGGCGACAAAACTCAAATGGATATTGGACAACGTCGAGGGCGCGAGAGCGAGAGCGGAAAAAGGCGAGTTGCTTTTCGGCACGGTGGACACCTACCTTATGTGGAAACTATCGGGCGGTAAAATTCACGCCACCGATTACACCAACGCGTCGCGTACTATGATGTACAATATCAAGACTTTGGAATGGGATAAAGAGTTGCTCGCGATTTACAATATCCCCGAAATTATGTTGCCCAGCGTCTATCCATCGAGTTATGATTTCGGCAAATGCGACGCGAGCGTAGTGGGCAAAGAGATACCTATTTGCGGCGTTGCGGGCGACCAACAGTCGGCACTTTTCGGACACCTTTGCACGGAGAAGGGCAGCGTCAAAAATACCTACGGTACGGGTTGCTTTACTCTTATGAATACGGGCAAGGAATTCGTCGCGTCAAAGCGCGGATTGATTACCACGCTCGGCGCAAGTATGGAAGACGGCAGACCGCAATACGTCTTAGAGGGAAGCGTATTCGTCGGCGGAGCGGTATTGCAATGGCTTAGAGATGAACTCGGCTTGATAAAGTCGGCGAAAGAAGCGGACGTACTTTCCGAAACCGTGGCTGACACCAACGGCGTGTATATCGTTCCCGCATTCGTCGGACTTGGCGCGCCGCACTGGGACGCTAAGGCAAGAGGTACGATTACCGGCTTGACGAGAGGCACGAAAAAAGAGCATTTCGTCCGCGCCGCGCTCGAATCTATCGCGTATCAAGTCTTTGACGTCGTACACGCTATGGAGAGCGATATTGGATACAAGATTTCTTCGCTCGCAGTCGACGGCGGAGCAAGCGTATCTAATATCCTTATGCAATTCCAAGCCGATATACTTAAAGCGGAAGTCAAGCGTCCGCTCGTCATAGAAACGACCGCGCTCGGCGTGTGTTATTTGGCGGGTCTGAAGGCGGGAGTATGGAGCGACGTTGAGGAACTCAAAAACGAGATAAGCGAAGGCGCTTCGTTCAATCCGCAAATGGACGAGGAAAAGAGGTACAATCTCTTGCTCGGTTGGGAAGAGAGCGTAGCGAGAACAAAAAGACGTTGAGTTGACGTCTTTTTGTTAAGTAACAAGTAATAGTGAAAAGTGAAGAGGTATGGATTCTAAGACCTTGCTAGCATTGATAGCAAGGTCTTAATTATTTTATTTATTTGAGGGGTTTGGCTTGTAAGAGTATTTGCATTTAGTGTCGAGCATCTTTTTGGGACGTTGCCCAAAAAATGATACACCAAATTGCAAACACTCTTACCGCCTTTGGACTTGGGGGATTCTATTGGTACTGAATGTTGGCAAAACTTTTTAATTTTCTTTATAATAATCTTCTACGCAAAGCAAATCGTTGGCATCCAAATCAAGTACGGCGCAAAGTTTTGCAAGATTGTCAACGGCGGGCATTTGTTTGCCTAATACGTATGCAGAAACCTGTTGAGGTTTTACTCCTATTTGTCTTGCTATTTCACTTTGTGACTTGCCGCTTTGTTTTATTGCTTCTGACAACTTCTTTTGTATTTTTTCAAATTTAATCATAATCCACTCCCTATAATGATTACAAAATTATATTACATGCAATGGGTGAAAAAATACTTGACTTTCATGCAATGCATGTAATACAATTTAATTAACAATATATCACAAGAGGATTAATATGGAAGACAACAAAAAAATCATAAAAACTATACAAAGGTTGGATTGGAATTTAGTTTCTTACTTTATGCAAATGTTTTACTGGTTTACAGCAGTAATGCAAGATGAAGGCTTTCGAGAAAGATTCGACTCGTTGTATAAGTACGTTTCCAGTAAAATAGTGACGCCGTATAAAGGTGATAGGACAGATGAATACGTAATTGTCGAGCAAGAGGCAACAAGCGACGAAGAATATAAAGCATGGCTAAAAAGTAACAAAAATTAAAGTAACCGCAATTTGCTGAAAGTTCGGAAAGAATAGCAAAGTTTGGGCGCGAAGTGGGGATTTGCTTTATTATACTATTAGTTTTTGGTTCTCTATATTAGCGATTACTATCTTAGTTTCGCTAAAAAATAATTCTGAGTAAGAAAGCAAACACCACTGGAAGCATATACCCTCTAACCAACAAAATAAGAGCAAGCCGTTCGCTTGCTCTTTTATCCGTTACTTATTCACTTTTCACTATTACCTTTTACTCAGCATAGACTTCTTTGAATATTACACAATTGGGCGGATAATAGGTAAAAGTAAAGAAGCATACCACGATTGCCGCTATGCCGACGAGCGCGAGCGCGTTGAGCGCAGGGCGGCGGGGAGTGGCGAAAATTCTATAAGCCACGAGATAGGCGAGGACTATCGAGAGAATGAATATCGTCAAGTCCATTGCAAAGACCGATTTGCCAATCGCTTGGGCGTACGAAAAGAAGGCGAGCGGAATCAATATTATCACCGTTGCCATAGCGCAAAAAGCGGCTTGGGCGAAGTTGTTCGCGCCTTTGAGGAAGATACTGCCGAATAGGAAAATGAGCATCATAGGCAGAAGAGCGAGTTTGACGTGTTCCCACACGCTTTCGTTGGTCGCGAAGAAGAGACCTGCAATATAGTTGCCGCCCGTCCACTCATACACGAAATGAAAGAGCGCGCCCAAAAGCACTGTCAATATTATGCCCGTCGCAGTATAATACTTTACGTTTTTCGTCATAAATTCACCTATTGTAAATAGTATTCGCAGAGCGCGCGTTTTTATTAAATCTTACGCTGTTTTTTCAAAAAAGTGGCATTATCCGATTGACAATAATTTTTATTAAACATATAATACAAAATAAAAGAATTTGATTTAGGTGAAAAATGATAAAGAAATTAGCAAGGAGCATTAGGGAATTCAAACTTTCGTCGATACTGTCGCCGTTGTTCGTTACGCTCGAAGTGGCGATGGAATGTATCATTCCGCTGTATATGGTAACGATGCTTGAATCGATACAGGAAGACAACTCGTTGAAGAATATTATCGTCAATGGCGTAATACTCTTGTTGTTGGCAGGTTTTGCGTTGTTGTTCGGCATTTTGTCGGGTAAGTTTGCGGCGACCGCCTCGACAGGCTTTGCAAGGAATTTGCGTAAGGATATGTACTACAGAGTGCAAGGCTTTTCATTTTCCAATATTGACAAATTTTCCACGTCAAGTCTTGTCACGAGAATGACGACCGACGTTGCCAACGTGCAGATGGCTTATATGATGATTATCAGAATAGCATTCCGCGCGCCGATAATGTTGGTATTTTCATTGATAATGGCTTTCGTGCTAAACCCGAAAATAGCGTGGATATTTTTGATATTGATACCGATACTTGCAATCGGTCTGTTCTTAATGTTCAGATTGGTAGATCCAATCTTCAACAGAGTATTCAAGAAATACGATGCGATGAACGAATCCATACAAGAGAATATCAAGGGTATAAGAGTAGTCAAGTCTTACGTAAGAGACGAGTACGAAAACGAAAAGTTCGCCAAGACGGCTGACAACGTGAGATGGGAATTTTTGAAGGGCGAGAAAATCATTGCTCTTGCAAATCCGCTCATGCAGTTTTGCATGTGGTCGGCGATACTGTTGATATGCTTTTTGGGTACGATGTTTGGAATAAAAAGCGGAATTGACAATTCCTCGCAAATATCTTCGCTTATCGTATACGCTACGCAAATACTCTCATCTCTTATGATGCTCAATATGATAATGATAATGATTTCCATATCCAAGACTTCGGCAAAGCGTATCGTCGAAGTGCTTGAAGAGGAAAGCGATTTGCATAATCCCGAAAATCCCGTCTACGAAGTCAAAGACGGATCGGTCAGATTTGAAGACGTAGACTTCAAGTACGATATAAAGGCTGACAGAAGAGCGCTCAAAGGCGTCAATCTCGACATCAAGTCGGGCGAGACGGTGGGCATACTAGGCGGAACGGGTAGCAGTAAGACTTCGCTTGTCAACCTTATCCCAAGACTTTATGACGCGACGAGCGGTCACGTCTACGTAGGCGGAGTAAACGTCAAGGAATACGACCTCGACACTTTGAGAAATCAAGTGGCGGTGGTCTTGCAAAAGAACGTGCTTTTCTCGGGTACGATAAAAGAGAACTTGCGTTGGGGCAATCCTGACGCGAGCGACGAGGAATTGGAGAGAGTATGCCGTTTGGCTCAGGCTCACGATTTTATCATGGGTTTCCCTGAAAAATACGACACGTATATCGAGCAAGGCGGCAGCAACGTATCGGGCGGACAAAAACAAAGACTTTGTATTGCAAGAGCGCTTCTCAAAAAGCCGAAGATACTCATACTCGACGACTCGACGAGCGCGGTTGACACAAAGACCGACGCATTGATAAGGACGGCGTTCAAGGAAGATATTCCCGACACGACGAAATTTATCATAGCGCAAAGAGTCGCGTCCGTGCAAGACGCCGACAAGATTATCGTCATGGACGGCGGAAGCGTAGCGGACATCGGCACGCACGACGAATTGCTTGCGCGCAACGCAATTTATCAAGAGGTGTATTACTCTCAAAACAAAGCAAATTCGAGCGAGGAGGGCGTAGACGGTGAATAAGAAGAATATTCAAAGACAAGGCAAGCCGGGCGTACTGTCCATTCTCGGCAGATTGCTCAAATTTATGTTCAAGTATTACAAGGTTCAACTTGTAGTCGTTGCGATATGTATCACGCTCAACTCAATGGCGGCGATAAGTTCTTCAATCTTCCTAAAAGTAATCATTTCCGACGTTATTGAGCCGGGAATTGCAGGCGGATGGGAGAGCGTAAAGGGAACACTCTATAAAATTATATCCCTTATGGCGGGAGTGTACGTTGTGGGATTGATATGCTCGTTTGTATACAACAGACTTATGGCGTACGTCACGCAAGGCTTCTTGTATCATATGAGACGCGATATGTTCGAGAAAATGCAGTCCTTGCCGATTAGGTATTTCGACACGCACACGCACGGCGACGTAATGAGTTGCTATACCAACGATACCGACGCGATCAGACAAATGATTTCTCAAAGTCTACCGCAAGCGTACGCGTCGCTCGTCGCAATGATCACGCTTATAGTGACTATGCTCTCTATGAGTATATGGCTTACGCTCGTAGTGTTTGTCGGAGTGGTGGCAATGCTCATGGTGACGAAGACGATAGGCGGAAAGAGCGCGAAGCACTTTATCAAGCAACAAATGTCTATCGGTAAGAGCGAAGGCTTTGTTGAAGAGATGATGAACGGACAGAAGGTCATCAAAGTCTTCTGCCACGAAGAGCAATCGAAGAGAGATTTCGACGCAATCAACGACCAATTGTTCAAGGACGCGGAAAAGGCGAATTCTTACGGCAATATCCTTATGCCGATGTTGGGCAATATCGGATACGCGCTTTACGTAGTCGTAGCGATTATCGGCGGAGTATTCGTACTCTACAACGTACCGAATCTTTCGTTGACAGGTCTATCTAAGGCTGGCGTTGAGATGGGCGTAATAATTTCCTTCTTGAATATGAGTAGGCAGTTTGCATTCAACATAGGTCAAGTGTCCTCGCAGGTCAACGCGGTTGTTATGGCGACAGCGGGCGCGGGCAGAATATTCGAGTTGCTTGACCAAGTATCCGAGACTGACGAAGGTTACGTCACGCTCGTCAATGCAAAGGAAGATAGCGACGGCAATCTTAGCGAGAGCGAGGAGCGTACGGGCATATGGGCTTGGAAGCATCCGCACAAGGCTGACGGCAGCGTCACGTATCAAAGACTTACGGGCGATATTGAACTCAACGAAGTCGACTTCGGCTACGTAGAGAACAAAATCGTCTTGCACGACGTGACGATACACGCCGACAAAGGACAGCAAATCGCTTTCGTTGGCGCGACGGGCGCGGGCAAGACCACGATTACCAATCTTATAAATAGATTCTACGATATCGCCGACGGCAAGATAAGATATGACGGTATAAATATAAATAAGATCAAGAAAGGCGACTTGCGCAGGTCTTTGGGCATAGTCTTGCAAGATACGAATCTCTTCACGGGCACGATAATGGACAATATCCGTTACGGCAGACTGGACGCAAGCGACGAAGAATGTATCGCCGCAGCAAAACTTGCCAACGCGCACGACTTCATCACAAGACTTCCGAGCGGATATTCGACAATGCTCACGGGCGACGGGGCAAATCTCTCCCAAGGACAAAAGCAATTGCTTTCTATCGCAAGAGCGGCGGTGGCTGACGCGCCCGTAATGATACTCGACGAAGCGACGTCCTCTATCGATACGCGTACCGAGGCTCTCGTCCAACAAGGTATGGACAGACTTATGGAAGGCAGGACGGTATTTATTATCGCGCACAGACTTTCCACCGTGCAAAATTCCGACGTGATAATCGTATTAGACCACGGCAGAATAATAGAAAAAGGCTCGCATGACGAACTTATTGCGCAAAGAGGTCAGTATTATCAGTTGTATACTGGCGCATTTGAATTAGAGTAAGCCGACGGCTTACTCTTCTTTTTTTTCCAAAATTTGTTAAAAAACTTTGCAAAAACTTTTTTCTCATCTATTGACACCGCCGAATATGCGGTGATACAATGTATATGTAAAATTATAAACTAAGATGGGGGAATATTCTATGAATTCTTTGACAAAGCGCAAGCTTACTGCGGTAGTCGTATCGATAATGCTCATAGCGGCAGTCGTGACTACGGGTATACTATGCGCGCCCAATTTACATAAATCGAATCCTGACGCAGGAATTATCAGTGCGCTTGATTTGAACGATTTCGCAAATTATCGTTACAACGCTTACGACGGAGAGTACGCCGTAGGCAGAGTCTCGTATACCAATCAAAATACGGCGATGATCAATATTACAGAAACTGTATATAATGAAGGCGTAGATATATGGTATCCTACGGAAATTTATCTTGACTCTACCGAGACTCTTCAATCCGCGGGTTATTATTATCATCTATTTTATACTTTTTCTCAAAAAGGTATTGACAACGATGAATTTACAATTTGGAACAACGTCTTCGGTCTGTATTCCTCGGGTCATAACGTTAACACCGGCGCGTTAAGCAGCGAGGCGTTGACTTTTAATACGGTTTTCGGCGCGACCTACGAAATGAATACTAAGTATTATAACGACGGTTGTAGCAATCTAACCATGTACGCTAATAGAGGTGCGCGTTTTAATGAAAGCGGAGGCGCAGGCATTAATACTTCAAGAGCTACGAACTCCGCAATCGGAAGCAGATACAACGGCAGCAAGTCTGACCCTAGACTTACGCTTGCTATGCAAGGTACGCCGGGCAGGACAGGCGACTTTACGTATATTGCGGCTCAGTATACGGGAGACGATCCAAACTCCAATTCTCCCGTAGCGTTGTTAGAAAGACGTTATAAGACTAGAAGTTGGGCTCTAGACTCAGGTACGTGGTATCATAAGACCATAACCCAATTTTCCGAGTCGTCAAGGACTTCCGTGGACTGGGTAAGAGCGCCGCAGGATGAAAACAGCACACAGAATGACAACGTCTTGGTAGAGTGTAGCGGTATTCCTAACTCGGGCACCGAGATGAAAATCCAAATTCACGTCTACAACAAGACTGAACTTTATAAGGCTATGGCAAAATTGACGTTGAGCTACAACGACCTTAAAGATTTTGCTACCAACGCTGCCGATGCAAAGGATTTGATTGACGAAGCGGCCGAAATGCTTAAAACGAGAGCAGTCACCGCAGAAGATGTCGATAAGTTGACCAAGAATATGAATGATTTCGTATTCACGGTTGGAAGACCGGTAGAGACATTCCCAACGTGGACTTACGGCGATAAGAACGGCAATGAGACGAAACTCGAGACGCTTTGGGTGGACGGTTACAACGCTACTACCGCAAAGTATTTTGACGCTCATATTCACAATGACGTTTACGGTCAGTTCGATACCGCAAAGACAGACCCCGAGAAGACGGAAGATAGATGGGTAAGCGATAAGGCTTCTTATGAGAACAGAACCGACTCGGATAAAGGCGGTTACGTCAAGAATGCGGGCGAATATACGATTACCTTTACCACAAGGGGCAAATCCGACGCAGACGGCAGATATCACCCTGTCAAGTGGACGGATAATCCCGATACTACCACTTCGACAATGAAGTTGACAATCCTTAGAGGAAATATGGACGTCGATACAAGCGGTTTCAACATCGAGCGCAGGTATACGGGAGAAGCGTTGGCTTTCACAATGTCCACGGGTAGCGGCGTCGTTACCTTAAAAGGAAACATGGCTTTGTCAAGCGCCAACCTTGTCGTCAAACTTTCCAACTACGATTTGGGTTCTGACAATGCGAGAGAATGGAATGACTGTACGAACACGGTTTCCTTCACTGAAGTAGGTATTCATAGAGTATATTATAGACTTCAAGCGGATAACCACGTCGCTTATAGGGGTAGTTATACTTTGAGAATAACTCCCGCGCAACTTGACGTTACGTTCAAGACGGGCGCGAACAGAGTCTCCACGATTTACGGCGAAGAAGTGCTTTCTTCTTCCGATATACTTACCAACGGCGTTGCAAGCGTAAAACTCAACGGTCAAGACACGTCTATTTCGCTCACCGACGTCATCGAAGTCGGCGTATTTACGGGCACGCAAGACAGCGCAACGCAAATAACAAATAGATACACGAACGCAAAAGAAGACGGATATCCCGTCAAGATTATAGGTTACGGCGCGCTTAGCAACGCAGACCTTCAAGTTGATAGTTATGAAAAGTCTCAATATCTAATTGAGAACCAAGATGAGCCTATCAATTCTTGGTCGCAAAGAGTGACGGTTACGCTTCACGAAGACAATAGCGCGTACGTTATAAACAGAAAAGAAGTCACAATCAATTGGAATATGGCTAATCAGGACGAACAAGTCTTCGACGGTTTGTCGGGAAGACATAGACCTGACGAAAGCAAGATGACCGTAGAGGGCAAGATTGACGCGGACGGAAAAGATTTCGTATTCCACGTCAGAATGCTTGGCGACGGTTCAATCACGATTGACGGCAATACGTATATCGCTCCTCTCGTAGACAGAGTAGAGGAAAACGGCGTTCTCGTTGACGGTACGGCAGTATGGGCAGGTACTTACACTGCGACCGCAGTACTCAGCATTGACGGAGATACGTCTGTCAACTACAGAATTGCCGAAGGCAGAACGCAAACGTTTGAAATTAAGCAACGCGACTTGGTCGTAGACATGAAGGAAATGGAGTTTGATTACGCTCAGACTATCAACACCAGAGCAAGAAGCACAAGCGCGAGCGAATTCCTTGCATACTATACGGGTATGTTGTTCAAGGGCAACGATACCGCGGACAGTGAAGACGCTAAAATCTACAACTACGGCAACGGTACGTCTTTGGCTATTACAGGTTTGGCGAGCATGATATTCGAAGTTGACATCGTGGGCGCAACGACCACTGTCGCCGACCCCGATAAGTTCGGCGAGTCAGACAACTTCTATACCGCAGGCAGACACGAGGGCGCTCTCGTAGCAAGATTGCGCACGGTTGCGCCGGGCGAATTCGACGAAGAAAACAATCCTATTCTTCAAGAGCGCGTCAACAGTTACAACTTCACTTGCAATCCTGCGGATTTGGTAATCAATGAAGCGACTATCGTATCCGATAGACAGGATATGCACAAGACCTTCAGAACCACCCCTCAAGAATTTGCTTTGAATGCAAACTTGCTCAGAGACAAGGGATTGAGCGGTTATGAACTTATGCACGTCAACGAAGAAGGCGTCGTAAGATTTGAATATAGTTTGGATCAGAACGGCGAATATTCGACCGATCCTATCAAACTCTACGGTTACAGAGGCGGTCAGGCTACCGTAATCTACTACAAGATTATAGTCGCCAACCACAAGGAAGTAAGCGGCAACTTCGAGGCGTATATCGACAGACTTCCTATTGATATCAACATCGGAAATCAGACGGTCGTTTACTACTACGGCGACGAAATCCCGGGCAACGATGAGTTGATTGCGGCACTCGGTTTGACGAGTACGGCGCATACGAACGATGACGGTCAAAGAGTAGACTATCCTTTTGCTATAGGCACTTCTCTTGAATTCTACCTCACCGACAACGGTCAGGCGTTCACAAATCGCGACCATGGCGCGGGCAACTATTCGCTCGCATTGAGAGCAAAGGGCGACGGTGAGTTGCTTGAAAACTATATTATCAATTGGACGGGAAGACTTGCGGCAGGCGCGTTCACGATTTCGCAAAGACCTTTGATTATAGATTGGAGACAGAACGGCGACGAGTGGAAAGACGGTATGAGTTATATTTACGACACCACAATTCCGACTATTCAACCTGTCGTAAGACAATACAGACACGTTGACGCAGATTTGGCGGACGCTAATCAAATCGGCGACGTGACTGCGGACGACAACGACGGCGATTATACTGAGAACTATCTCACAACCGCTACAAGCGCTATCACGCTCAGATCGCAAAGATTGGGCGGAGCGACAGTCGGCTCGTACGCTACTGCTAAGGCAAGTTTGCAAAATGCAAACGACCAAAGAAACTACTATTTGGTCAACGATACGACGACTTTCTACATCGTTCAGAGAGTGATAGAAATCGACGTATTTGACAGGAGCGCGCCGTACGGAAGCGCAAGGTCTATCCCGATGGGTCAACTTACCAATCCCACCGTGGCGGGAGCCAACTGGGGATACCACAACGCAGACGGTCTCAAATTCATAGTCGACCACTACATGAACTGGGAACTTTCCACGATTGCGCAATTAAAAGACGAGAATCAATATAGAGGCGTTGGCACATATCCTATCGTCCTCAGCGTAAGAGACGGCGGTAATATATCAGACAACTATACTATCGTTGTGTACAGAAAAGAAGAGGGCAAGGAAGCTTCGTCTACTCCTCAAGAGAGTTTTGACGACGTAGCAACGTTTGAAATAACCAAGGCCAACCTCAGCATTACGAGCAGAGAATTCAACTTCGACGCAAGTCCGAAGTCCGAAAACTCCAGCTTGCCGGTTGAACCCTGCGAAGTAACCATAGACGATATCAGAGATATTATTAGATTTGTCGGCGCTACGAAGAAGACCGATTTGACAATCACAATGTCCGATATATCTGTCTACGGCGGAGAAGACCTCGGCAATACGATTCCCGAAGGCACGGCAATGGACGCGTCAAGCGTTACCAGAGGTATGGACGAACTCGGTAGATTCTACGTTTGGATAAAAGTCACCAACGTCAACTACAATGATTTCGTTACGTCGATATATATCAACAACTACTCGAGTTGGATTAGTATTAAATTCAATTCGACAACAATAGGCACGAATTACGGCGATGACATAATGGATTCCGATGCGTTGTTCAACGCTCTTAGAAGCGGTTTCTCCTCTACGGGCAACACTGAAAACGCAAGCATCGTCGGCGTTATGTCAAACGCAGACAACACGGGTAGCCAACTTACCGGTAGGGCTGCTTGGGACGCTATCAAGACAAGAGGATACTTTACGCTCTACGTAGTAGACGACGTTACGACTAGATTGGACGTAGGTCTTTACACGATCAACATGACTGTAGACCCGTCGAAGGCTGTCTATACCGATAGCGATGGCAACCAAAATCAACAACTCCATATCCGTTTCATCGGCGCTACTCCGGGCAAGGGTAAGACTTCCAACGTCGACAAGTACGAAGTTAAACAAAGACCTGTTTGGTTGAGGTTTGATCCTACTATCAATGAAGTGTACGGCGACCACAGCGACGAGAGCCCGAGCCATAGCGGTTATGAACTTCAAAACATATTGCCGGAAGACGAGGCAAAAGGTACGGTAAGACCTATTGTTACGTATACCAACTCCGACGGTAGCGAAGTAGGTCTTGTAGGCGGTCACGTTCACTACGTAGGCGACTATATCGTAAGACTTACCGGCGTATCGCATGACAACTATAGAATTGCAACTTCTGAGGAATATAGCGATCTCGGTATTACGGGAACCAACATATCTAAGAGATTCTCTATCACCCCGAGACCTATCACCGTAACGGTTAAGAATCAAGTGCTCACTTACGGCTCGGCTGACGCAAGAATTACGGGTACGAACAACAATATCGATATCTATCTCAATTCCGACGATATATACACTATAAGCGGTAGAGGATTGTATGGCGGACACAAGGCGTCTGACGTATTCGTACTCTCATCGCCTGAGGCAATCGATGCGACGCGCGATGTATCAAGCAATCTTAATTATCTTGTTGTCGGTACGTTCAATATCGAAGGAGATCCCGCAGAAGGATTGATAAGCAAACAATATGACCTTAGATTCGAGACCGAATTTAGAGATGAGACGTACGCTACGCTTACCATCAATAGAGCAACTGCTACGATTGACACGAATACGTTCAGATCCGTATCCTTCGACGGCGGTCAGCACTGTCCGCTCGCAGACGTAAACGACGTGCTTGCATTCACCTTCCAAGGTGACGCCGACTACATTAGAGGACATAGAAATACGTACTTCAATGCGAACAAAGATGCGACCGCAAGCGATGACGGTTGGGTTCAAATCTTGAGAAACGGTCAGTATATTGAAGACAATGACTTTACTTTCAGAGATGCGGCAACGTATACGATTGCAGTCATGGTAAGGTCAGACAACCACGAGACGGTAATCCGTCGAGATATCTCTTATGAGATTTTGCCTGTCAACGTAGTAATCAATATGACGGGTACGGTCGAGAAGACTTACGGCGACGTAATCAACGGACTTTCCAATAGAATTAAGACTGATGCGAAAGTTTCGTACGCCATCACAACTGCAGGCGGTACGCCGTGGAATAGCAGTATGAAGACGAATATCGACGACGCGTTGGAATTCTACGTAGTCGCAGGCGGTGAAGACGGCGCGAACGGTGGCGCTGCAACGGCCAACTTCACCAACGACGTGGGCTATTACAGAGTATATCACAGATTTATAGATAGCAATGAAAGAGCCAACTACGTTATAGATTACGCGACAGACTCAAGCGGCGTTAGATGTAATGCAAGAGCGTACCACATCAACACCAGAGAGGCTGAAGTAGTTTGGTACACCCGCAAGGCAGGCGTCACAGGTAGCAAGACTGTATACAGCGAAGAAGAGTTCTTGGCAAGAGCAGACGTATGGTCTTCCGGAAAGAAATTCGAATACGAGTACGATGAAGACGGTATCGGTTTGCGCGCTGCTTACAAGGGCATTAGATACGGCGAGTCCGGAAGTTTGGAAACTTACTACATACCTTTGAACGTAACCGGACAGGGTACAAACGCAAGAACTGCCGCATATACGGCAAACGCAAGTTTCTATTTGCAGACTTCGTATCAGACGATAAACAAGAACTATACGCTCCTTCCGGGTACGACGACGTTCGAGCACATAATCGTTGCTAGAGAGGTAATCGTATACATAGCAAATCAAGGTACTGTCTATGGATATACGAAAGCCCAAATCATGGACGCGTTCAACAACACGGACGACTCGTGGGATGAAGAGAACGGCGAGACAATCAGCCAAGGTATCAGAATTTGGCTTGACCTCCCGACGAAGTATGAAAACGGTTCTTACGTTGACGCAGGTACTTACGCTATTAAGGCTGAGTACAGAGGCGACAACGAAGGACACTTCAACTTTGCCGTTACGTTCAAGAATGCGAAAGCTAAAGATGACGACAGCATGGGCGAAGGCTGGGGTGAATATACGGTCAGAAAGGCCGCTCCTATCACCAATATGGTCGACCATATGGAAGGTTTGATATACAACGGCGCTGAACAAGAAGTAGACGTTTGGTCTTACATCAATTCGCTCGGCGATACCGACGACTTGCTCGAAGGCGCAATGCTATGGACGGACGTGACTATTACCTATAGCGACACTCCCGGCGCAGACGGAGTTTACAGCGCTCAAAAGAGAACTGTTAAGAACGCTACTGCTACCGGTAATCCTGAAAAGATATATTACAAACTTAGCCTTAACAACTACGAAGACACTTACGGCGTTATGAATGTGTCCGTAGCAAGAGCAAATGTTGTATACAATGCAAATATCGTAGAGATTCAATACGGCGAAAATCCGCTCACTTCGGATGAACTCTTCAAACAAATGAGCATCAGAGTCAACGAAGAAGAGAGCGATCCGCTCGCAGTACAACTCAAGGACTTGGTATACTTCGAAGTAGTAGACAATACGCACGCCGTAAATACCTACAAGATTGTAGCAAGATTCTTGAATGATGAAGACGCTAGGAATATTACTGTAACCAATCAGTATGACGAAATAATCGAAGGCGTTGAGGAAAGCGAGACGGCTTATCCGTACCACATCGTACGCAGAGTGCTTACAGTCAACTGGGGCGAAACTGTTTTCGTATACAACGCAAGACAGCAAGAATTCACCGCTGACGGCTTCAACAACATTCTCGCCGGCGAAGAAATTTCTCCCGCTACTTACAGCGTAGTCGAGAGAGATGAATCCGGTGAAGTAATCTCGCAAACCAACGGCAACGGCATTGAAGTAGGCAAGTACGAAGTTAAGATTGTCGTAAACCGCGAAACGGGAACAAATGCAAACTACGTTGTTGACGAAGCTTGCAGATACATGATTTTCGAAATCGTACCTAAGGAAGTCGAATTGACTTGGAATAATCTTTCATTCGAGTACGACCGCGAAGTACACGTACCTACGCCGAGAATCGCAAGAGGTAGCATCTTGGGTACTGACAGCTGTAATATCGCAGAAGAAAACTGGTATAAACTTGAAAAGGTAGAAGGCAACGGAACCGAACTCGGCAAGGACGCAGGTACTTACAGAATCAGCGTAGTTGCGTTGAGCAACAAGAACTATACTGTTCCTGATTCTCAGGCGGCAACGTTCGTTATCAATCCTAGAGAGGTTGATATCAACTGGAATAGCGAAAGCTTTACCTATGACGGTCAACTCCACTGCATTACGGCGACTGTCGCAGAAGGCGGTATCCTCGGCACTGACGAGTGCGAAGTAATCGTCAACGGCGAAGCTAAGGATGCAGGTTGGCACAATGCGGTTGCAACGGGTCTTACCAATCCGAACTACAGATTGCGTAGAGGTAACGCAGGTCAATCGTTCTCTATCGCTCAAGGCGTTATCAGTCAAGTAAACTGGTCCAATACTTCGCTTACGTATCAAGAAGTCAACGGTATCGGCCAAGCGCAACTTCCTACGGCTACCGCAGTGATGGGCGCAATTCCGGGCGAAACCATTGAATTCGAGATAATCGTATCTGAAGGCGAGGCTGTCAACGTCGGTAGATATACCGCAACGATTGTGGCTATCAAGGGCGGCAACTACAGTCTTGACATAACCAACATTACGACGACCTTCACTATCAACCAAGCTGACAACGCTTTCGTAGGCGAAGTCAAGATGCCTGAGCCTGACGGCGGTTTGCCAGTACTCGCAGATTTCGCAAGCGTAACTGCTAAGTATGGTAAAGCTACTATTAAGTACTACACCGACGCAGATTGTCAGAACGAATACACGGGCGACATCAGCGCGGCTCCTAAGGGCACGTACTACGTTGCAATATCGGTTGACGGCACTGAAAACTACAAAGCGGTTGCTCCGCAAGTATTCTCAGTCGAAGTCGAAGGCAAGTCCAACGTCGGTCTTATCGTCGGCATCGTCGTACCGGTCGCAGTAGTGCTTATCGTCGGCATCGTCTTGGCAATCGTATTGTCCAAGAAAAAGAAAGATAAAAAGGACGTAGCGTAACCGCTTATCCGCAATTCACAATCAAGTGATTCAAAGAGGACTTCCGCGAATGGAGGTCCTCTGTTTATTGCTTTTGAAATTTAAGAAACCTTCAATTATATTATTGATTTTTCCCTATGGATATAGTATAATAAGTTTGAAATTATGCACTAATTACGATGTAGTGATATATTTCAAATACGCTTTGATTTTTCTAAAACAAACCGACGCAAATATTCGTAGGATTTTTCTCGATAGGCGGGTCGGCGGATAATAGTAAGTATCGATTTCGTTCAAGATTTTGAGCGAAATGGCGAAGCGCACCGAAATTTACATTTTAGTGGACGGAATTATGACAACAAATGATAATTTGCTCATTCTCGGCGCCGGTCAATACGGGCAGGTTGCGAAAGAAATTGCCGAAAGCACAGGGCTGTTTGGTAAGATAGATTTTCTTGACGACAACGTCGAAAACGTTGTCGGAAGTGTTGCCGATTATGAGAAGTTGGCGGGCAAATATTCTTACGCTTTCGTCGCTATCGGAAACGCTGATTTGAGACTTGCTTATATTCGCGCACTTGAAAAATCTTGTTTTAGAATTGCCGTACTGATAAGTCCGAAAGCGTACGTTAGTCAGTCGGCGCAAATTAAGCAAGGCTCGATAGTAGAACCTTTTGCGATTGTCAACTCCAACAGCGCCGTAGGCGAAGGAACGTTGATTTGCGCAGGAGCGATAGTCAATCATAATGCCGTTGTCGGCGACGCTTGCCACTTGGATTGCGGTAGCGTAGTCGAAGCGAATGCGGTTGTGCCTGACAAAATCAAGTTGGGATGCAACGAAGTGTTTAGTCGAGAAGGAAAGATTTTAAGTTAATCTTTCGCTTGGCTGTAAATATTCTGAGGATAACAGATAATATGTACAAACATTTTTTCAAAAGATTATTTGATTTTATAGTGTCTTTAATAGGGGCAATAGTATTGTTGCCATTCTTTATTCTGATTGGGATAATCATTTTTATCGACGACCCGGGTCCCGTATTTTTCAGGCAAAAGCGAGTAGGTAAGAACAAGAAACTCTTTTGGCTGTGGAAATTCAGGACGATGAAGACCAAGACTCCCGATATTCCTACGCATTTACTCGAACATCCAGAACAATATATCACGCGTTTCGGTCGTATAGCAAGAAAGTTGTCTATCGACGAATTGCCTCAAATTTGGCAAATTCTTACAGGTAAAATGAGCATTATAGGCCCGCGTCCCGCTTTGTGGAATCAAGACGATTTGATAGCCGAGCGCGATAAGTACGGCGCAAATGATATCAAACCGGGACTTACAGGCTGGGCGCAAATAAACGGCCGCGACGAGCTTGAAATTCCTGCCAAAGCTGCGCTTGACGGCGAGTACGTAAAGAAAATGAGCTTTGCATTCGACTGCAAATGCTTTTTCGGTACTATTAAAGCCGTTTTCAAGCATGACGGCGTGGTTGAAGGCGGTACAGGCGAGTTGCATAAACAAAACTCGTCGAGTAATATCAATTATAAAGAAGAGTACGAAAATTGGTGCAACAATCCGTGTTTTGATGAGAATACGAGAAACGAACTCAAAGCGTTGACTGACGAAAAAGAAATCGAGGATAGATTTTACAAACAGTTGTCGTTCGGTACCGGCGGTTTGAGAGGAATTATCGGCGCCGGCACGAATAGAATGAATATTTATACCGTCGGAAAAGCGACGCAAGGATTGGCAAACTTTATCAATAGCCAAACCCAAGACGGTAGCGTGGTTATCGCTTATGATAGCAGAATAATGTCAAAAGAGTTTGCCCTTGATTCCGCATTGGTTTTGAGCGCAAACGGAATTAAGACATATTTGTTTGATACGCTTCACGCTACGCCGCAGTTGTCTTTTGCGGTACGTTACTTAAAGGCTACGGCAGGTATTGTTATCACCGCGAGTCACAATCCGCCTCAATACAATGGTTATAAGGCTTATTGGTCTGACGGCGCGCAAGTTGTCCCCCCGTACGATAAACTTATAATCGATGAAGTAAATAAGATAACAGATTATGCCGACATAAAGCGCATTTCGGAAAGTCAAGCAAAAGAGAGCGGTCTATTGACTTACGTGGGCGAAGATATCGACGACGCGTATATTGAGGAACTTAAAAAACTCGTCCTTAACCCCGATGCTATTAAAAAAGTCGCAAATGATATTAAAATCGTCTACACTCCGCTTAATGGAACGGGTCTAGTCCCCGTTACGAGAATTTTGAAAGAATTGGGATTTGAGAACGTGAGCGTAGTAGAGGAACAGGCGCAACCCGACGGAAATTTCCCAACGCTGAAATATCCTAATCCCGAGGATAGGAATGCGTTTGAGCTTGCTTTGAGACTTGCTCAAAAAGAAAAAGCCGATATTGTTCTTGCTACCGACCCCGACGCCGATAGATTGGGCGTTTATGCTTACGATGCAAAGTCGGGCGAGTACAAAGCTTTTACAGGCAATATGAGCGGATTATTGATAGCAGAATATGAACTGTCTCAAAAGAGTAAGTTGGGACTATTGCCGGAAAATAGAAAAAATGCCGCTTTGATTACCACCGTCGTATCGTCGAATATGGCTTACGATATCGCGCGAGAATACGGCTTGACCGTTAAGGAAGTCTTGACAGGATTCAAATACATCGGAGAACAAATCAATCTTTTTGAGAAAGCGCAAGAAAATAACAACGGCGAACTTGATTGCGATAAAAATGCGCTTGAATTTGAGTTTGGTTACGAAGAAAGTTACGGTTGTTTGGTAGGTACTCACGCGAGAGACAAGGACGCCGTCGTAGCGGTTATGGCGCTGTGCGAAGCAACGGCTTACTATAAGACGCAAGGAATTAGCCTTTGGGAGCAGATGCTCAACATCTACGAAAAATACGGTTATTACATAGAAGATTTGCAGAGTATAACGTTGAGCGGTGTTGACGGAGCAAATAAGATAGTTGATATGATGAAACAACTTAGAGAGAATCCGCCAAAACAATTAGGCGATTTCAACGTCATCGCAGTACGCGATTATTCTGCAAGAAAGAGAACCGACGTTATTTCGGGCGAAGTGAGCGAAATAGATTTGCCTCAAAGCAACGTACTTTATTTCGAACTCAACGACAACGGTTGGTGTTGTGTAAGACCGTCGGGAACAGAACCTAAAATAAAAATTTATTTTGGAGTAAAGAGCGATTCGATTGAAAAGTCGCAATCATTGCTGAATAGCGTTAAAGACGATATTATGAAGATAATAGGTTGCTAGTATGGTTAAGAAAAGAGTATTGATAACAGGCGCAAATAGTTATATAGGCACTTCCGTAGAGAAGTACGTTCTCGAGAATTATCCCGAGGATTGCAGTTTCGATACTATTGATTTGAAAGACGCCGCTTGGCGTGAAAAAGACTTTACAGGTTATGACGCAGTATTTCACGTTGCGGGGATTGCTCATTCCGACAGTGGAAAAATCAGCGCGGAAAAGGAAAAGCTTTATAGAAGCGTCAATACTGATTTGACTGTCGAAGTTGCAAATAAGGCGAAAACCGACGGTGTAAAGCAATTTGTATTTATGAGTTCCGCAATCGTGTATGGCGATAGCAGTAAAGTCGGTGGGAAGAAGAATATCACAAATGATACTCCCGTATCTCCGGCAAATTGTTATGGGGATAGTAAAGTTCAAGCAGAAAACGGAATTTTACCACTTGCTGACGATAATTTCAAAGTTTGCATACTTCGTCCTCCAATGATATTCGGAAAAGGATGTAAGGGAAATTATCAAACGCTTCGGAAATTGGCATTAAAACTCAAACTGTTCCCATATGTAAAAAATGAACGCTCTATGATACATATCGATAATTTTTGCGAATTTGTTCGATTGATGATTGTCAATGAAGAATGCGGAATTTTCTTCCCACAAAATATAGAGTATAGCAATACTTCTGAAATGGTAAAGATGATTGCTGCTGCGCATGGTAAAAAATTGCACTTGATTCACGGTTTCGGTTGGGCAATAAAATTCATGGGACTGTTTATAGGAATTGCAAAAAAAGCGTTCGGAAGTTTGACTTATGACAAAGTAATCAGTACTTATAAAGAAGATTATATTGTGGCAGATATTGAAGAAAGTATTAGGAGAACTGAAAATGAGTGAGAATCCTAAAATTTCTTTAATTACGGTTAGCTACAACAGCGCTAATACAATATCAGAGACAATAGAGCACGTGCTAAATCAAACGTATGATAATTATGATTATATCATCGTTGACGGACTGTCAACTGACGATACCGTATCAATAGCAAAATCGTATGCAGAAAAATTTGCAGATAAGGGTATTCCTTTCAGAATAATTTCCGAAAAAGACCAAGGTATTTATGATGCCATGAACAAGGGAATTTCGTTGACGGACGGTGATATAGTGGGCATTATCAACAGCGACGATTATTACAATGACGACGCGCTTGAAAAGGTAGCAAAGTTTTATAATGAAGTAGATTTTGATTTGATGTATGCCGATTTGCGAATTTTCGGCGGGAAAAAGGAGTACATCAAAAAATCTTCATTAGGAAAAAAGTTTAAGACGAGGCATTGGAATCATCCTACGACTTTTGTTACACGTAAAGTATACGACGATTTTAATTATGCTAATGAAAGTATTTATGATGATTTGAACTTTATGTTGACGGCAAGAAAAAAAGGATATAATATATGTGTGCTCAATGAAGTTCTTGCCAACTTCCGTTTAGGAGGGGTAAGCAACGAGAAATCTTGGAAAAAATGCCAAGAGAGGATTAAACTTAGAAATAAAATATATAAACAAAACGGATGTAAAGGATATAAATTGGACAATTTCTTAACAGAGTTTGCTAAATTCATCTTATCATAGGAGAAAAAATCATGAAAAAAGCGTTAATTACAGGCATTACAGGACAAGACGGAAGTTATTTGGCAGAGTTTTTATTGGAAAAGGGTTACGAAGTACACGGTATTGTACGTCGCGCATCAATTTCCAATACAAAACGTATTGACCATCTTATCGCAAAGCAAGCAATTAAATTGCATGAAGGAGATTTAAGCGATTCATCTTCGCTTATTAGAGTAATAGGTCTTGTTCAACCTGACGAAATTTATAATTTGGCGGCGCAATCGCACGTTCAAGTTTCTTTTGACGCGCCTGAGTATTCCGGCGACGTGGACGCGCTCGGAATCTTACGCGTATTGGAAGCGGTAAGGATTCTTGGTCTTACTCAAAAGACAAGAGTTTATCAAGCGTCTACGTCTGAACTTTACGGTAAAGTCGAGGAAGTTCCTCAAAGAGAGACGACTCCATTTCACCCGTATAGCCCTTACGCTGTCGCTAAGCAATACGGTTTTTGGATTACCAAAGAGTATCGTGAGGCGTACGGAATGTTTGCAGTAAACGGAATTTTGTTCAATCACGAATCCGAACGTCGCGGCGAAAATTTCGTAACTCGTAAAATTACACTTGCGGCAGGTAGAATTGCCGAAGGATTGCAAGACCACTTGGAACTTGGAAATTTGGATAGTCTACGCGACTGGGGATATGCAAAAGACTACGTTGAATGTATGTGGCTTATAATGCAACAGGACAAGCCCGAGGACTTTGTTATTGCAACGGGCGTTCAACATACGGTAAGAGATTTTACAGACAGGACGTTTAAGGAAAACGGTATAGAACTTAGATGGGAAGGCAAAGGACTTGACGAGAAAGGATATGATAAAAAGACGGGAAAAATGCTTGTATGCGTAAATCCAGCTTGGTTCCGTCCTACTGACGTTGACAATCTTTGGGGTGACCCGACAAAGGCTCGTAGCGTATTGGGTTGGAACCCTCAGAAGACGAGTTATGAAGAATTGATTAGAATAATGGCTAATCACGATAGAAAACTTGCAAAACAAGAAAAATCTTTGAAAGACGTTGGAGTATAAATATAATTATGGAAAAGAGCGCAAAGATTTACGTCGCCGGACATCGCGGGATGGTAGGTTCGGCAATCGTCAGAGAACTTCAAAGACAAGGGTATAACAATATTGTTACGCGTTCGCATAGCGAACTTGATTTGTTAAATCAATCCGACGTAGAGAAGTTTTTTGAAAGCGAAAGACCTGAATACGTTTTTTTGGCTGCTGCTAAGGTAGGCGGTATTGAAGCGAATAACAATCATCTTGCTGACTTTATGTACGACAATATGATGTTGGAGATGAACGTAATTCATTCGGCATGGAAAAACGGTTGTAAAAAACTTGAATTTTTGGGTTCGTCGTGCATATACCCAAGAATGGCTCCTCAACCGATGAAGGAGAGTTGTTTGCTTACAAGCTCGCTTGAACAGACAAACGAAGCGTATGCGCTTGCAAAAATATCAGGACTTAAATATTGCGAATATCTCAATAGACAGTATGGCGCTGATTATATTTCCGTTATGCCTACAAATTTGTATGGTCCCAATGATAATTATCATCCGACTCATAGTCACGTTTTGCCTGCGTTAATAAGACGTTTTCACGAGGCAAAAGAGAATAATCTTCCTTCTGTTACATGTTGGGGCGACGGAAGCCCGTTGCGAGAATTTTTATATGTAGACGACCTCGCAAATCTTTGTGTTTTCTTAATGAATAATTATAGCGGTAACGAAACAGTTAATGCAGGAACGGGTAAAGAACTTACAATAAAAGAGCTTACCGCGCTTGTGGCAAAAGTAGTGGGTTATTTGGGACAGATTTGTTGGGATACTACTAAACCGAATGGTACGCCTCGCAAACTCTTGGACGTAAGCAAGGCAAAGTCGCTTGGCTGGACGTATAAAACCGAATTGGAAGACGGAATTAAACTTGCATACCAAGACTTCTTGAATAATCCTATGAGAGCAGAGAGGTAATAATGAATATCATCCTTTTGTCGGGCGGATCGGGAAAACGCTTGTGGCCGCTTTCTAATGACATTCGTTCAAAACAGTTTATTAAAATGTTTAAAAAGCCGAACGGCGATTATGAATCAATGGTTCAACGCGTCTATAGGCAAATTTTGAAAGTTGATAAAGATGCGGTAGTAACTGTTGCTACGTCAAAAACGCAAGTTTCGGCAATCCATAATCAATTGGGCGATAAGGTCGGGATATCTGTAGAGCCATGCAGACGCGATACGTTTCCTGCTATTGCGCTTGCTACTTCGTATCTGCATGACGTTCAGGGCGTCTCGGAAGAAGAGTCGGTTGTTGTTTGCCCGGTAGACCCATACGTTCAGGATGATTATTTTACTTGTCTAAAGGAATTGGGGATGCAAGCCGATAAAGGAGAAGCAAATCTCGTACTTATGGGAATTAAGCCTACTTATCCAAGTGAAAAGTACGGATATATTATTCCTAAGGATGGGAACGCGCTAAGTTACGTTTCTGAATTCAAAGAAAAGCCGAACGTAGATACTGCAAAAAAATATATTAAGCAAAACGCGCTCTGGAACGGAGGAGTGTTTGCATACAAGATTAAATACGTCCTAGAAAAAGCACACGAACTTATTGATTTTTCCGACTATAAAGATTTGTATTCAAAGTATGAGACGTTAGAGAAAATAAGTTTTGACTATGCGGTAGTTGAAAAAGAGAAAAGCATACAAGTTATGCAATTCTCAGGCGAATGGAAGGATATAGGCACGTGGAATACTTTGACCGAAACAATGGAAGAGCCAATTATAGGTAACGGCATTATAAATGATACTTGTTCGGGCGTGAATATTTTAAACGAACTTGATAGACCGATTCTTGCAATGGGATTGCATGACGTGATTATTTCGGCAAGCCCGGAAGGTATTTTGGTCGCTGACAAAGAGCAATCAAGTTATATCAAGCCTTACGTTGATAAATTTGAACAGCAAATAATGTTTGCGGAAAAGTCTTGGGGTAATTACGAAGTCCTTGACGTAGAGAAAGAAAGTCTAACGATAAAAGTTACGTTAAATCCGGGACATAAGATGAATTATCACAGCCACGCTCATCGCGACGAAGTTTGGGTAGTCGTAGAAGGAAAGGGTAAAACTGTTGTAGAAGGAGTTGAACAAACGGTTTCTTGCGGAGACGTAATTGAAATAAAGCAAGGACGTCGTCATACGATAATTGCCGATACGACTTTGAAGTTGATAGAGATTCAATTAGGTAAAGAAATCAGCGTGCATGATAAGCAAAAATTTAAGCTTGATTAAGGTGCAAAATGAACGTAGTTTATATAGATACGATTATATTTGATTTACAGCGCAGCGGCGGAATATCCGTCTATTGGTATGAGATGATTAAGCGCCTTTTGTCAGATGACGAAATTGAAGCTCATTTCATTGTTTCGAGCGCGGTAAAAGATAATATTTTTTGGGACAAACTTGATTTGCCTCAAGATAGAATTATCAAATATGATAAATTCCTTAATCGGTATCGAAGTGTAAATTACGTTGAACCACGTAAGCACGTGTTTATTTCTAGTTATTATAGATGTTCAAAAAATAAAAATGCAACCAATATAACGGTTGTTCACGATTTTACCTATGAATATTTTTCAAAAGGTTTAAGAAAAACAGTGCATCATTGGCAGAAAATGAGCGCAATTAAAAAATCAAAAAAAGTAGTTTGCATTTCTCAAAATACGCGGAAAGACTTGAATAAATTCAGTAAGAGAGAAATCAACTCTATTGTTGCATACAATGGCATAAGCGAAGCGTATAGAATAATGAGCGATGAGGAAAAGAATTCCGCGCTTGGAGCTTTTGATACGCAAGTTCGGGAAATTATAAATGACGGAAAGTACGTTTTGTTTGTAGGTCAACGCGGAGGTTACAAGAACTGGAGAGGCGCAGTTGAGACTTTTAAGCAGCTACCTATTGAGTATAGTATGATTTCTGTCGGCGGCGGAGAGATGAGTGAAATTGAAAAAGCGTTTTTGGGCAATGATTTAGAAAGACATTACAAACTTAGCAATTTATTGGAAGAACAGCTTTGTCTTTTATACAATAACGCTTATTGTCTATTGTATCTTTCCGAATATGAAGGGTTTGGACTGCCTGTCGCCGAAGCGGAGCAGTGCGGTTGCCCGGTTATGGCGATGAATCGTTCTTCAATCCCTGAAATTGCGCAAGGAAGCGAACTGGTTAGATTGGTGGACAAGATTGAGCCGCTGCCTCTCGACTTAAAGCATGGCGAGTCAAGAGTGAAATTTTCTTGGGATAATACGTATACAGAAATTAAAAAGAGTTGCATTGAACCTTATGGAGAAAACTAAGCAATCGATTTTTATAGAGAATAAAATCTATGTGTGGATAGTTGCGCTATTGCCGATTTTGTCTATGTATAAGAGTCCTATAAGCGCGTTAGATTTAGGAACTTTTATAGCAATACCGGTATTGTTGCTATGCAATTTAACAATCAAGCGTAAATTAAAGAATCCGTTCAAAGTATTGAAACAGCAAAATAGTTTTGCAACGTCATTTTTAGGCGTATGTTTCTATATTACCGCAATTACAATGGTTAATATTGTAATCGGTATGACTTTTGATAGACAAGTAATGGGTTTTAGCGACAGATTGCAAATGCTATTCAGATGTTTGAAATTAGTTTTAATGGCATTAGTAATTATTTATTGCGGTTTTCGTTTGATGAGATTTGAATACTTTATGAGAGTATATTGGACAATCATTAAACTAGCTGTAATGTACATTTTATTGCAGACAATATGTTTCTATTTGTTCAAAAGAGTGTTGCCGCCGTTCATTTCAAGATTTATTCGAGAAGATTATTTGTATATCCTTGATTACAATTATCATATTGGACTTGGATTATTTAGACCGATGAGTTTCTTTTATGAACCTGCGCATTTCTGTGAATATTGTATTCCTTATCTTACATTCTTATTTTACAGAAGTAAGGTTCTTAGTAAAAGAGATTTTGTTCGCGCTATAGTCGTATCAATAGGAATTGTTCTTTCTACTTCGGGAATTGGATGTTTATTTACGGGAGTATTATGGATATTGGCGTTACTTCGTTCGATTAAATATCAAAAGGACGCCAAAGTCTTTTTGCTCTTTATATTTGCGCTATGCGTTTTGCCAATAGCGATACAAATTCCGCTATTTCAAAAAGCGTTTGCGAGACTGTTTAGTTCGGGAGGCGGAGCAGTTCAAATTAGAATGGGATCAGGATATTCTATTTTTGCTCAAATAGGATTTTTAGCTAAAATATTTGGAATAGGCTATGGAAATTATCCGCCGAGTTACGCTATATCTATGTCCTATTCGTTGATATCTCTCGGTATAATAGGTACAATAGTGTTGCTGTTGTTTTTAAGTAAAATTATTTTAAAAACAAAAGGATATTCAAGAGCGTTATCTGTTGTTATGATATTTATGATGTTTGTTACAATGATATTTACTACTGGCTTGACCTTATATTTGCCATGTATAATCTTCTCAATGAAAGGAGGAAAAAAAGTTGCTAAACCTAATTATGACAACTCGCAATATTGTAAGCAACGAGTCGCAAAGGTTTCTTGAGTCATTGACAAATCTTAGTGAAGATATTAAGAAAAATGTTTTGCTTGTTATCGTTAATCAAGGCGAAAAAATGGAAGCTGAGCTTGATATAAATTACAAAGAAGTTTGTATAGAAAAATGCTCGTTATCTCATGCAAGAAACGTCGGACTACAGTATATAGAAGAGAGCGGAATAGTAGGGTTTCCCGATGACGATTGTTGGTATAATCAGACTGTATTACCGTTTGTATTGGAGAATATAGTTGACAAAGATTTTATTTGCGTAGGCGTTTTTGACCCATATAAGAATATTCCGTACGGAAGAAATAGAGAAATGAATCAAATTGCTCCTATAACGGAAGAAAACGTTTTGGTCTTGCCTATTTCTGTAGGTATATTCTATAAATATAATTCTATTGACGATATACCGAAATTCGATGAAAAATTCGGCGTGGGAACAGAATGGGGAAGCGGCGAGGAAACGGATTTTCTGCTTCAACTAATGTACAACGGAAAAAAAGGAGTATATAACTCTTTTGATTGCGTTTATCACGAGGCTGAGCGAAATAAAGACTATGACGTAAAAGTGACCTATAAATATTCTTTGGGATTTGCCGCTATGGTAATAAAGAGTTATATCACGCGAAATCAAATCGGAGTTTATAAGCATCTGAAAAAATTGATGTTTAGAACTAGACTTGCTATATTGTATTATATGTTTTCTCCAAAAAAGCGTAGCGTTTACGTAGCGAGATTAAAAGGATTAAACAAAGGACTAAAAGAAGGGAGAAATTATTATAAAAAATGATACCGAAAGTAATTCATTATTGTTGGGTTGGAGGCGGTCCTTTAACTCCATTGGCAAAAGAGTGTATTGAATCGTGGCGCGCTGCGATGCCAGATTATGAAATAAAAGAGTGGAATCAAGAAAATTTTGATTTCTCTCAGTGCGAGTTTGCAGTTAAAGCGTTCCAAGCAAAAAAATGGGCGTTTGTTGCCGATTATTTCAGGGCATGGGTACTGTACAATTACGGTGGCATTTATCTTGATTCCGACGTTAAAGTATTGAAATCGTATGACGAGTTCCTTAATGATAAGTACTTTGTCGGATTTGAAGACATGGACGTCTTGGAAGCTGACACTATGGGATGCGAGAAAGGACATCCTTTTGCAAAGGCGATATTGGACACATTTGAAACGACAAAGTTCGAGTTGAATGAGGATGGAAGTATAAAAAATATATGCACTATGCCTAAGCGTATAACTAAAGTATTTTTGCAAAGATACAAAGTTAAACGTTTTTATAATAGAAAGATTGTATTGGACGATATTACCGTTTATCCCAAAAAGATTTTCAGTCCTATCGAATATGCAACGAAAAAATGCAAAATAAAGAAGGATACTGTATCAATACATTTGTTTAACGGTAGTTGGTTGACAAATCAAGAAAACAAGGTAAATCCTATTAAATATAAATTAAAGAATTTCACAAAAAAAAGCTTATACGTAACGTTGGGATATAATGCTACGCAAAGACTGATACATGGAAAAACGAATGACAACAAATAAACCTGTATATTTGATCGATTACAATTGTGTGGTCGATAATAATTCAATGCCGATAGGACATACATTTGGATTGGCAAAAAAACTTTTTGACTTATTACTTCAACTAGGTCACGAGGTCATTTATGTTTGTTCTCCTGAATACGCAAATAAATTTCCGCACGAAAGCGTGTTGCCGATTTTGACTTGCGTTACCAAAGGACAAACTTCTATCGAGCAAGAGAAAGAAATTATAAAGGGAAATTTCGCGGCAATAAATAAGAATATAAAAGACGGAGTTTTGTTTTTCACACATATAAATCCAATGATAGCGCATTTGATGCCAAAACAAAATAAGCGTAGAAAAAGTATTTGCATTTGTTTTAGCAACATACGCAAGAAAAAATCGACAGACAACTTTGTGAAAGCAATTTTGCGTAAACTGTTTTTTGCTTATCATAATACTTTTTTGAAAAAAAGAGCGTCGGCTGTGATTAAAACAAATAACAGACTTCAATTTTTTAATAAGAACGTTCTATTTATGCCCGACTACTATTATTCTGAAAATGAATATGCGCGGTATAAATGTGAAAAACAAGACAACAAAGTTGCTTGTTTAGGTCAGAATAACGAGTACAAGAAAATAATTCCGCTCATTAAAAAATTCAAGGACAGTAAATATCAGCTTGTAATTCGCGGAAAGTTTTTTCAAGAAGAAGTGTATCAAGAGGCCGTTCGTTTGTCGGAAGGTTGCAGTAATATAGTTATAGAAAACAACAACGTATCTGAAGAAGTATACTATCACGAACTTGCCTCGTCCAAATATTGCGCTTTGCCATATGATACAGATTTTTACTTTGAGCGTACGACGGGTGTCGGAATAGAGGCAATGTTTTTGGATAGTATCGTTATCGGTCCTAAGGAAATTTTACAATTTAACGATATTAAGGGAATAGAGTATAATTCTATAGAAGATTTAGATTTGGATTTATTGGACAAAGATAATTCAGATATTTTGGACAATTATGAATCTAAGCGACAGAATGAATATTCCGAGAGCAAAACAAAACAAGTGATAAGCGAGGCAATAGACTTAGCTATGTCGAAAGTAAGACAAAATTAGCCTTATTAGGTAACGATGTTTATAAAAGATATATTTACAAAAATCAAAAATAGCGAAACCGTTCGCAATATGGCGTTAAGCGGAATATGCAAGCCTATTGCAATGCTTGTGAGCTTAATTTACGTTCGCGTAGTATTAAGTTTTTTGGGCGATGAAAAATACGGTGTATGGTCTACATTGCTTACTATACTTTCGTGGGTAAGTTATTTTGATATTGGAATAGGCAACGGTCTTAGAAATAGATTGACGGAAGCTATTAGCAACGGAAGACAAGAAGAGTGTAAGAAGTTGGTTTCTTCCGCTTATGCGTTTATCGCAATTATTATGGGCTTATTGATGGTCGTTGTAGTAATAGTGGCGCAGTTTGTAAATTGGAATAAAATTTTTGGAGTATCGCCTGATTTTGAAGAAACGTTATCGGTTATAGTGAGTCTAAGCGTAGTCTTCATTGCAGGTAATTTCATTCTTTCAATTTGCAGAAATATTTTATACGCTATACAGAAATCATCCATTGTGAGTATCTTGGAATTGGTTACTCAAATAGTCAACCTGATATTGATTTTAATCGTTAGGGGAGCGGTTAAAGGAAACGTCTTAGTCGTTGCGTTAATTTACGGCGGTTCAATGATAGCAGTCAACGTTGTTTGCACTATCGTTTTATATGCGAGAAATAGAACGTTCTTGCCTAGCGTTAAGCAAGTAGACCTTTCGGTAGGTAAAAACTTGACGTCGTTGGGAATGAAATTCTTTGTCGTTCAGATATGCGCGTTGGTACTGTTTTCTACGGACAGTTTGATGATTTCGTATTTGTACGGCGCAAGCGACGTTACGCCGTACTCTATGGTCAATAAAGTCTTTACGGCAATATCGTCAATGTATATTGCATTTATTGTTCCGATCTGGTCTGCATTTACAAAAGTTAAGGCTGAAAACAACTATATAGCAATGAAAAAATCTATTACGAAACTACAACTGTTTATGATACCGTTTATAGTAGTTTCCGTTGTTATAACAATATTTTTCAAGCCGATAGCATTGATTTGGTTGAAAAAGGAATTGGATTACTCATACGGCTTGATACCGATGGGATTGATGTATTGCCTGTTGACTATATGGACTAATACGTACGCTTCTATCGGCAACGGCTTGGAGTTGATGAAACCGTCTATAATTGTAGCGGTAGTGCAAGCAGTTTTGAATATCCCTTTGTCATGGATATTTGCTGAGTTAGTCGGGTTGAAGTCCGCAGGCGTACTTGTGGGAACAGTCATGGTCATGGCGATTTCCGCGGTGATAATGCCAATTTATATTCATCTTTGGATAGGGAAGAGAATAAAGATGCCATCAGACTCAAATAACCTTGAAATAAATACAGAAGAAACACAAAGCAATAATGATGCTGAAATTGGAGAAACATTAGGGAAAGAATAGTATTATGGATAGAATAAAAGTATATTACGATTATCAAATTATGCAAATGCAAAAGTACGGTGGAATATCTCGTTATTTTTATGAATTGCTTACGCACATTAACGAGGGAACTCAAGTCCATGCGGATGCCTTTTGTTTTGGAAATAAGAATTCGTATTTTGAGAAATATTTTAATAAAAGAATAGACGAGCCTAAGCGTGGTATGGGCTTTATCAATAGATTTCTTGCGACAAAGAAAGTAAAGAAATATGATATTGTACACCCGACCTACTATAATCCGTATTTGTTGAATTGTAAACATAATAAACTTGTCATTACGGTCTACGATATGATACATGAAATCTTTCCGGATATGTTCTCACAAGATGATCCAACTGTCGAGAATAAAAAGAAAATGCTGTATGGGGCAGACCATATTATAGCTATTTCGGAAAATACGAAGAATGATATCCTAAATTTATATCCGGACATAAATCCTGATAAGATTACAGTTATCTATATAGGTAGCAATATGATGCCGAATGTAGAGAAAGTAAATATTAAGTTGCCCGAAAGATTCATACTTTTCGTTGGCAATAGAGGCGCATATAAAAACTTCAATACATTTATGAGAAGCGTAAAACCCATTTTATTGGAAGATCCAAATTTAAATTTGGTTTGCTTGGGTGGCGGTTCTTTTAACGAAGAGGAAAAAGAACTGATTGCGGAAGTGTCAAATCAAGTGATACAAATGAATGCATTTGATTCCGAATTGGCGTACGCATATTCAAAGGCTCTTTGCTTTGTCTTTCCATCTATGTATGAAGGTTTCGGAATTCCTACGTTGGAAGCATTTGGGTGTGATTGTCCGGTAGTACTCAGCAATTCGAGTTCTTTGCCGGAAGTCGGCGGGGATGCGGCAATTTATTTTGATCCAAACAATGAAGTCGATATTTGTGATAAGGTCAAGCAAGTAATTTATGATGAGGATTTGCGAGAAAAGATGATTGAAAAGGGACGCGCTCAACTTGCTAAATTCAGTTGGGATAAGATTGCGACAGAAACTATAGATTGTTATAAAAAAGTTTTGAGTAAGGGAGATAATAGATGAGAAACAAAAGAGCGTTGATTATCGGAGCAAACGGATTTGTCGGACCGTATTTAAAGAAAGAGCTCGCAAGCAACGGGTATGAAGTCTACGGTTGCGGATATTCGCAAGTTGGGTCGGCAGTTGAAGATAATTTTTTTGAGGTAGACATAACTGACTATGACGCTATTTACGGATTGATTTTTTCCGTTAAGCCTACGCATATCTTTAACTTGGCGGCGATAAGCAGTGTTGGACTTTCTTGGGAAAAACCGCAAGCTACAGTCAACGTAAACGTTTGCGGAACAATCAATATATTGGAATCAGTTAGGAAATTAGGTCTTAATACAAAAATTTTGCTTATAGGTTCAAGTGAAGAATATGCTCCGTCAAATAAACCTGTATCTGAAAACGATAAGTTGGATGCTGTTAATCCTTACGGAATAAGCAGGATAATGATAGAGGAGTTTGCTACAATGTATCGTAACAGATACGGTTTGGACATAACTTGTATTAGGGCATTTAATCATACAGGACTTGGTCAAACACCTGTTTTTGTACTGCCGAGTTTTATTGAACAAGTTGCGAATATCGCGTTATCGAAGGAATGCGGTAAAATTAAAGTTGGTAATATCTCTGTATATAGAGATTTTTCCGATGTTCGCGATATAGTCTACGCATATAGATTAATTGCGGAGAGTGAAGAAAAAATTTGCGTAATAAACGTCGGTTCGGGGGCGGCTTACAAAATAGAAGAGTTGTTAAATTATATAATTTCTTTATCGGGAAAACAAATTGAGGTTGTTTTGGACAAAGAAAGATTTAGACCTGCGGATTTGCCGTATTGTTGCTGTGATAACACACTTTTGAAGTCTAAGACTAATTGGCAACCAAAATATAATATATTTGATACGCTAAAAGAAATGTATAATAATAAAATTAAAAATAGCAGTGAAACCGCGATTATTAAAAATTAATACGCTAACGTACAAATAATATTTAGTTTATTAAACTTTTGCGAGATAGATATCGCAAAAGTTTTTTTATGTAAAATCTACAACATTTTTGTATATTAACATAAATTTTAATATTGATTTATTATAGATAGTAGATTATAATATAGTCAAGGAGGGCGAATAAATATGTTGTTGGCAAGTAACGGACTTACATTTTGGGAAGAGTTGCAAATCGCTTTCGGCGAAATCGGAATACTTCCGGCAATCTTATTGATATTGGGTACTATACTCATTATCGTTGAGATTTTCCAACCGGGCTTTGGCGTATTCGGCATAACAGGTATTATACTCGTCGCATTGGGTATTGGAATAAGACTTTTTACAAGCAGAAACGGCAATCTGTTGATTCAATTCTTCGTAATGGTTTTGTCGGTCACGATTGTGGTCGGGGTGGCGCTTATAGTTATGGTACACTCGATGAAGAAAGGTAGATTGTCGCGTACGTCGCTAGTTCAGAACTCCACGGCAGTTCCGAGCGGAATTACTAAAGGTACGGAGAACTTTACTGATTTGGTGGGCAAGAGCGGCGTCGCGGAAACAGTTTTGCGTCCGAGCGGAAACGCTACGATAGACGGCAAACTGTATAGCGTAGTCGCGCAGTCGTCGCTCATTGAAAGCGGCAAAAATATCGTAGTCATTAGCGTTGAGGGCGTTAAGATTACGGTAAAAGAAATTTGAAAATAATTAAAATATTATAAAAAGGAGAAAGAAAAATGATTTTAGCAACATTGGCTGCAATGACGACCGGCGGTATAATCGGATTGGTTGTCGGTGTAGTGGTACTACTGATTTTGATAGCGGTATTGTTTAGCATATTGCCTATCAAGATTTGGTTCAGGGCGCTCGTATCGGGCGTAAAGATTTCTATGGCGAAGCTCATAGGAATGAAGTGGAGAGGCATTAAGGTTACGCCGCTCGTCGACGCGTACATTTCCGCAAAGAAAGCGGGCTTGGACATATCGATTGACGAACTCGAAAGCCACGTCCTCGCAAGAGGTGACGTAATCAAAGTCGTCAACGCGCTTATTTCCGCTCACTCCGCGAATATGGAACTCGCCGCTGAGACGGCAAGAGCAATCGACCTTGCAGGTAGAGACGTGCTCAACGCAGTTAAAGTATCGGTCAACCCGAAGGTCATCGAGACTCCCGCTATTTCCGCAATCGCAAAGAACGGTATCGAGTTGCGCGTTAAAGCGCGTGTTACGGTAAGAGCCAACATCACCAGACTTATCGGTGGCGCAGGCGAAGACACGATTATCGCTCGTATCGGCGAGGGTATCGTCACGACCGTAGGTTCGGCAGAATCTCACAAGGACGTGTTGGAAAATCCGGACGCTATTTCAAAGACCGTACTTCAAAAAGGTTTGGACAGCGGTACTGCGTACGAAATTCTTTCTATTGATATAGCAGACATCGACGTTGGCAGAAACATCGGCGCTCAACTTCAAATGGATCAGGCAGAGGCAGACAAGCGTATCGCAGAAGCCAAAGCCGAAGAGAGAAGAGCAATGGCTGTCGCTCTCGAGCAAGAAATGATAGCAAAGACGCAAGAGATGAGAGCTCTCGTTATCGAGGCTGAATCGCAAGTGCCAAAGGCTATGGCAGAGGCTTTGAAGCAAGGTAAACTCGGCGTAATGGACTACTACAATATGCAGAACGTTATGGCTGATACGAATATGAGAAATTCAATCGGCGGAATCGAAAACGGCGCTCAAGGCACAGAAAAACCGAAAAAGGATAAGAAATAATGCAATTCATATTTATAATACCCGCTATTATAGTAATTGCTGCAATCTTAAACGTAGTTAAAGAGGCTAAGAAAGAGAAGGCAAAGAAAGATGCTGAGGCGGCTATGCGAAAGTTTGACGAGAAAGACGAACTCAAAAAGTTTGTCGAACCAAAACCAAGCGTGTCGGCTAGTCAGAAGTCCGCGCCGACGCTTTCAACCTCTTCCAATAATACGTCGGCGGAGAAGAGCGCGCAGGCAAGACTTGCGACCCGTCTGCAACAGTTACAAAAACTCGAAAGCGAAATTCAGTCGATTGGACATCACGACGATGAGCATTGCGCAGTAAATCACGAACCGACAGGTTCTTATAGGGTCGAGAAAGTCCCTGTAATGAATAGTATCGGTGGGAAATCGACGGAAGGTTGCGCAGATCATTACGACGTCAGGTTTGTCAAAGTTGACGAGAAAGTCGCTCAAAAACGAGAATTGACCGATTTGCAGAAAGTAATAGTCTACGGCGATATTATCAATCAACCTGCGTTCAAAAGAAATTACAGGCGTTGAACAAAGCAAAATCAAAAAATTATGCGACGGAATTTCCGTCGCATTTTTTATTGAATCGATAATTATTCAAATTACTTTCTGTCCTTCATCTGCACGTAATCCAAAGCGGGTTGAGCGCAGTTGTAAGCAGGGCGCATAATTCTTGACGAATTGATAAGTTCTTCAAGTCTGTGAGCAGACCAACCCGCAATTCTCGAAATTGCGAAGATAGGAGTATAAAGTTCCTGCGGGAGTCCGAGCATATCGTAAATAAATCCGCTGTAAAAGTCGATGTTCGCGCTTACGCCCTTGTAGATATGGCGTTGATTGGAAATCAACTTGATAGCGATTTCTTCGACTTTGGAGTATAGTCCGAATTCTTTGTCAAGACCTTTTTCATCGCTGAGTTTTTTGGTAGAATTTTTGAGAAGCAACGCTCTTGGGTCGGAGAGAGAGTATACCGCGTGACCGATACCGTAAATCAAGCCGCTTTTGTCAAAGCACTCCTTGTGAAGTATTTTGTTGAGGTACGCTTCGATTTCTTCGTCGTCCTTCCAGTCGGCAACGTTCTTCTTGATGTCGGCAAACATTTGCGAAACCTTGATGTTCGCGCCGCCGTGCTTAGGTCCTTTAAGCGAGCCGATACCTGCCGCGATAGCCGAGTAAGTGTCCGTACCCGAAGAGGAAACGGCCCTTACGGTGAAAGTCGAATTGTTGCCGCCTCCGTGCTCAGCGTGGAGTACGAGCGCAAGGTCGAGGACTCTCGCTTCGAGTTGGGTATACTTGCTGTCGATTCTAAGCATATGCAATATATTTTCCGCAGTGGAGAGTTCGTCCTTCGGCGCGTGAATAAAGAAGGATTTATTTTCTTTGATATAATAATCGTACGCCTGATAGCCGTATACCGAGAGCAACGGGAAAAGCGCAATCAGTTGCAGACACTGATTGAGCACGTTGCGGATAGAAGTATCGTTGGCTTTCTCGTCGTAAGAGTAGAGAGTAAGCACGCTTCTTGCCAAAGAGTTCATCATATCTTTGGACGGCGCTTTCATAATAATATCTCTTACGAAAGAATTTGGGAGAGATTTTCTGTATCTTGCCAAAACCGATTTGAAATTGTCAAGTTCCTTTTCGTCGGGCAATTCGCCGAAGAGCAAAAGATAGGTGATTTCTTCAAAACCAAATCTTTTGTTGCTTATAAAATCATTGCAGAGATCTTCGATTTTGTAACCTCTGTAATAAAGTCTGCCTTCGCAAGGAATCTCTTCGCCGTTGATTACGTTTTTGGCGATGACGTCGCTGATGTTGGTAAGACCTGTCAATACGCCCTTACCGTTCAAATCTCTAAGACCCTTGTTGACTTTGTGTTGAATAAACAATTCAGGGTCAATGACGCTGTTATTCTGGCATTTTTCGCTCAAACTGCTGATATATCTACCGTTCTCTTGCTCGTTTTTTATTGCCATTTACTAAACCTCTTGATGCTAATAAAATTATTTTATATCTATTTTATACCAAAAAGTGCCATCTTGTCAATTGTTCGGCAACATGACTTTTTAAGAGAATAATTTGATAATAATTGTTATATTACTAAAATTTTTTAGTTAAAGTGTTTTATTTTGAATGTTGTGTGTGATTTAATAAAAACATCAATCAGGGGAGTTGGGTTATGGATCTTAAAAAATTGAGAGACGCAAGGTCTTAATTTTATTGGGTTGAGGGTAATGGCTTGTAAGTGAATTTGCATTTAAGTATTAGATTATTTTGAGGGTTTTGGCGGTGTAAGAGTATTTGCATTTAGTGCACGAATATTTTGTAGCGATACTAAGATAGTAATCGACACTTATCTAAACCCAAAACTATAGAGGCACATAAATTGCAAACACTCTAACCGCCTTTGGAC
>JAAVHS010000027.1 GCA_014799575.1 Clostridiales bacterium
GTCCAAAGGCGGTTAGAGTGTTTGCAATTTATGTGCCTCTATAGTTTTGGGTTTAGATAAGTGTCGATTACTATCTTAGTATCGCTACAAAATATTCGTGCACTAAATGCAAATACTCTAACCGCCCATACCCTCAAAATAATCAAATACTTAAATGCAAATACTCTTACACCGCCAAAACCCTCAAAGCAATTCAATTGAGAGTGGAAAAATAACCAATGATTATTAAGCAAAAATAAACGACGTAGTAAGCAAGTCAAAGATAGTATGGCAAAAGTCAAATTGACGGTTTTCAGAAGTTTGTTGATAGCGAAAGCAAATTGCTCTTGCTGACGTTGTGTTGGAACAAAGCCGTGTCATAGTTGGCGGCGGAATTCAAACGCGTTATTTTCATTGTTTAGTTTTGAATGCAAATTGTTGACAATTGCTTTATATTGTTTTAAAGTATTAGAAGAAGAGACGCTGAGATTGCATAAGTTGTCGCCAAATTCTCGTAAATAAGTTTTTTCAATCAAATTGTAGTAAAATTATATAAAAATTGCCTATTTTGTGGCCGTTTCACGCTTAACCCATGCGGAACGGCAATTTGTTTCTTGTGAAACATTTTTTAGAAGTTATTTTTCTAAAATCTGTGAAAATAGAAGTAAAACTTCTAAACTCCACTTATTTTATCGCCAAAATTCGAGCGGAAAATCTAATCTTCTTCCCCTTCCTACTGATTTATTTTGCAATGTTTCACGATTTTTGTGAAACATTTTCGGGTTAAACTTTTCACTGAATTCTGGGGCAATTTAGGCTGTTTTTAGCCAAAAATCTGCTGAAAACGGCTCAAAATCGGCTATTTTTCTTGAACCTGTTCAAAATTTGCTCTAAATTCCACGTCGTCGTATAAATTAGTATTCTTTCGGAAAGACTAATAAATGTAAATACGCGTTAAATGAGCGCTTTATGGAGGGAATTATGCCAAAATGTATAGTTTGTAACAAATATATCGAATACGAAAACGCTTACGTTTGCGATAAGTGCAAGAGTTGTACTTGCGGAGAATGCATCATTAGATACGGAAAAGATTGCGATTGCGGTGGCAGACTTCACCACGTCAACTAAGTCAAAAAGTGACCTACATTTAATAGGTCACTATTTTTTTATGCGTTGCGCCAACTTACTTTGGCCTACTTTTTGCTTAAAAATGGTGCATTTTTTGGTTATATTTGCCCGATATTTCCTGATAGGTATATAAATCAATGCCGATAAGGCTACCGTCGCGCATAGAGATATAATTATGTGATACAAGTGTAAATTATATTGGAACTTCACCGCTATGCACAGGAAAAAGCAAATTCCGTAGACAAGCGCGTACAATGATTGCGAAACGTGCCTATAGATTTGGCTTTTTATCAAGAAGGCGCAGAAGAACCAATTCAGCATATAGAGTATGCCGAATGTTGCGCCGAGTAGAGAAAATACCAACAGCGCGTACGGTTGGGTGAGCGATTGGGATAAAATCATTTGAAAAGTCTCTTAAAGAACGGTACTTTTTGACGTCCTTTGACGTATTTGAGGGACAAAAGACTGCCCGACACAGTGCACGTGTAGCGCGCAGTGTCAAGACTGACTACGTTGAGTTTTTCACCGGTAATTATCAGAGTTTTTTCGCCCAAAGCCGCGATAATTTGCTTGTCGTCGCTTTCAATCATATTTGTGATACCGTTTATTACGATACTGCTGTCAAAGTCAATCGTCACTGATTTTTGCGGTTTTGTCGTGACGGTAGATGTTATTTGGCTCATTTTCCACCTTTCAAAATTGTTTTGTTGGTATATTATATTTGCTTATCCGACGAATATGCAAAAAATCCGTCAAATTATTGCAATGACTATATTTTCTAATCCTTTTACACATGAGTCGTTTGCATAAATTCTGCTCCTATATGTTGACTAAAACGCCATTCTTTGATAATATAATACTTGCTAATATTGCTTGCGGATATGGCGGAATTGGCAGACGCGTAAGATTCAGGTTCTTATGGCCGCAAGGCCGTGCAGGTTCAAATCCTGTTATCCGCACCATTAAGGCAGTCGAAATTGGTTAATATAAAATATAACATAAATAATACAAGGATACTTATGAAAAAACTCGGCGACAAACTGTATGAACTTCGAATATTGCATAATTTAACTCAAGAACAAATGGGAGAGAAAATTGGCGTTACTCGTCAAACGATTTCGTTATGGGAAGCAGATAGAAGAAAGATTAGCCTTGAATATTTAAAGCATATATGTGAGGTTTTCACCTTAGATTTAAATTATTTTTTAGGCAATGACGTCGATAATAAGGATATTTTATTGTCAGATAATGATAGTGAAATCGTAGCTTGTACAGAAGATTCATCAGAGCAGAATGAGAATGGTTTGCCGAATAACGAAATAGATTCTCAACAAAAAAATACTAAAAGTTCTGCGACAAAAAAGAAATTGATTGCAATAATAGTTGTGGCTTTATTGGTCGGAATTGTTTCTGTAATTTTAGGCAAAATATATGATTCGCCAAGAGATAGTGAGTGTATAGAAACTATTACCGGTGCTGCCTTTAATTTGGGAATGAATACTATTGGGTGGGTTATTTTCGCAGTTGCGGTCTTAATTGCATCTATTGTTGCGATAGCACTGATTAAAAGAAATAAAAAGAAAAACATACAAAAGTAAATTAGGAGGTGATTATATGATTAAAGCAAAGAAAAATTTTGTATTGACAATTTTATTGACAGTTGCTGTCTTGATATTGTCTATTTCGTGTTGTTTCATCAACGGCAATTCAGCGAACGCTGCAGTGAAAGACGATTCGTCTAATGAAGCGCAACCATATGGTTTAGTAACAAACATATCTTTATCGTTAGGCGCAAATAGTGAGGTCGTTTGGGCTAAAGCTCACAATGATTTTACATTGGGCATGTCCACCGTTCAAGTATACGTTTATCTCTATTCTTCACTTGAATATCAAGATGATTACAATCAAATGACTTTAGAAAACAGCGCTTATATTTATGATTTGGATATCCATAAGTCATTGGAAGTTTCGGCACCTATCAATGGAGTCCAGAAATATTGGAAAGCGCGAGTTGAATTCAAATTGGACAATAAAGACTGGAACAGTAAAGAAACTAAAACATATTTGATAGATACTAACGGAAAAGTAGTAGGTTAAAATAAAGCGGCAATTTTTATTGCCGCTTTTTCTTTGTAAACAATTTTGTCAACAATGTTAACTATAATGTTAACTCTCGCTGACATCAATGTTAAGCGCGCATTATTGACTTTTAACTCTATATATATTAAGAATAAATTAAAGTATATAAGCGCAAATGATTTATGCGATTATATATTTGTTGCATTTGCTAGAGAGAAAAGGGTTTAAAGTACTATGATGAAGAACGTTAAGTTGGAGAAATTTCGTATTGTTTTAGCATTGTCGATGATTGTGATTATACTGGGTTTCGCAGTCATATCGGGTAATTTCGTTAATGCAAAGTCAGTAGATTTTAAAGATGGGGAAGGCACGGCTGAAAGTCCTTATATAATTTCCACACCCGAAGAATTAAGCAACGTGCGTTATCATAGAGACGCTTATTTTTTGCAAACGGCAAATATCGATATGTCGGAATATAAAAATTTTGCGCCGATTGGCTCGATTGATTTCCCATTTACCGGTAGATATGACGGTGGGAAATACTGCATTAGCAATTTGAAAATAAATTCTACTGAAAATAACGTCGGATTGTTTTCATACATTCGAAAAGGTGAAATAGACAATCTTAAATTAAAGAATTGCGTAATTAAGGGAGAATATAACGTCGGTTCATTTGTCGGCATCAATCAAGGCTCTTTGATTGGCTGTATTGCTGATTGCGAAGTATCGGGAAAAGGTTCTGTAGGCGGAATAGCGGGATTAAATTCCGGACTTATAAAGGAATGCGCTAATAAAGGCGTTGTGAAAAGTGTAGATGAAAATATCTACGGTCAATATTCAGGCGGAATTTGCGGTATAAACAACAAAACAATACAGGACTGTTACAATCTTGGAAAAATAAATTATAACGAAGCAGAAACGGCTTATTCAGGCGGAATTACAGGCAGGAATGGCGGGGGCTCTGCGTCGATTGAAAAATCATATACGGTAAGTAAAGTAGGAGGTCGAGCAAGGGGAGAAATTGTCGGCGATAATCTTTCTGACGCTACCGTTAAGAATAGTTTTTGGCAAACAAGCGAACTTAACTTGGTTGCCGCATTTGCAAATGGAAATATATCCAACGTTAAGTCGGTATCTAAAGCCGCATTTTCCGATTATAGAACGTTTGGTTCGTGGCAAGATTTCGACAACTTGTGGATGTATCTTGACGGCAACAATTATCCAATATTAAGACTAGAATACGTTCCGGTAGAATCGGTATCTTTTGAGAAATCAAATATCGAATTGCAACCCGGTGGGCACTATAGCGTAGCCGCGACTATCGCGCCCGTTCATGCGACTTTGCAAGATATTGATTATGAAGTGTCAGGAGCGGTAAGCGAAATAGAATTTGATAAGAGTTCTCGCGCAATCAGAGTTAAAGATGACGCAACGATTGGAAGTAAGATATATATAAAGGCAAAAGCGGAGAATTGTGAGACCACTCAGTGTATAACGGTGGTGAAAATTCCTGCAGAACGCATTGAGATTATAAATGAAAGCGGAATTGAAGAGATTTCTGCGACGACGAGTTTGAAGTTTAAGAGTATCGTTTATCCCGAGAAAGCGACGTATAGGGGAGTGGAGTACAGCGTAAGTTCATCGTTTGCCGATATAACTCCTGACGGCGTATTGACCGTAAAGGAAAACGTTCCAATAGGTCTTGTAATAATTGTAACGGCAATGGCAGAAGACAACAAAAATATATTTGCGACTGCAAAAGTTACGGTAAAGGAAGTAAAGACAGAGAAAGTAGAGATTACGAGCGGAAATGAATTTAAGGTCACTCAGCGACTCGAACTTTCAGCCGAAGTATATCCGAGCAAAGCGTCCGATAAGAACGTCAAATATGAAATAGTTTCATCCACAGCGAAAGGCGCGCAAATTATAGGAAATTCGCTTTATGCCGACGGCGTGGGAGAAGTAATTATCAGAGCGCATAGTGGCGGAAAGTACAGCGAAGACTTTACCGTAAAAGTATTGAAAGAGCCGGTAACTTCCATTGTTTTCGATATGGCAGATAATATGTTTTGCGGAGAAGGATTAGTGCTGAATACGAAAGTGTTGCCTAACAACGCTACTTATAAAAACGTAGAGTACACAATAATTTCATCGGCTGCGCAGGCGGAAATTATCGACGGCGTTTTGTATGCGTATAAAGAAGGGACAATAATTATATCTGCAAACGCAGACGGCATTACCGAATATCATACTATCATCGTCAATAGAATTAGAGTAGAGTCGTTGGAATTAACGTGCGCCGACTCGTTCGAACATACTGAAAGTTTGATATTGAATTCACGCGTGTTGCCAAAGAACGCGACGAACAAAAAAGTGACTTATTCAATCGTGTTTAATACTGCCGGCGCGTATATATCGGACGACGTGCTTTATGCAGAGCGTCCGGGAACGGTAACTATAAAAGCGGAAGCAGACGGCGTCTATGACGAGAAGACTATTACCGTATTGGAAGGAGAAGTCTCGGCAGAGAAAATTGATGTACAAGCCATCAACTTTACTTGCGAGAATAGTTTTAAGATAACTGAAGATTTGCAACTTTCGGCAAAAGTTTTCCCGGTCAATGCGACCGTTAAAAATATCTCTTATCAGATAATTTCAGACGGAAATACCAACGCGCAATTGACGGGGTATAGGCTGTACGCCGAGCGTGAAGGAGAAATAGTAATTAGAGCGACGGCAGATGGCGTGAGCAAAGATTTGACGGTCTTTGCAATGAAAGAACCCGTCGCCAACATCGTGTTTAATTCGGCAAGAGAAGTTAAAGTATACGAAAATCTGTACTTGTCAACAATGGTCTATCCGTCGAATGCGACGTACAAGAAAGTGCGTTATGAGTTGGTGGAGAATACTATTGGCGCGGAGATTATAGACGACAGCCTTCTTTATTGTGAAAGAGTCGGAACGGTAATATTAAGAGTATACGCCGACGATATATACAAAGATTACGAAATAGAAATTACCAAAGAACCTGTCGTTAATATTGTATTAAACTGCGCATCGTCCTTTAAGCATACGGAAAGTCTTGTTTTATCCGCAAGCGTTTTGCCTAGAAACGCTACGAATACCGCCATTTCTTATGAAATAATAAGCGGACAAGATTTCGCTTGGATAGAGAACGGAATACTTTACGCTACTCGTCCCGGCACGGTTACGCTCAAATTTACGGCTGACGGATTTAGTAAAGAAATCGATATAAAAGTAATAAAAGAATCTGTAACGGACATTGTACTTGACGGTACGGATGAATTCGAATTGAATAAGGGATTCAGATATGGGGAGATTGAGTTGAAATCAAAGGTTTATCCCGCAAACGCTACTTATCCCGACGTCGAGTATAATATTGTTTCGTGCGGAGACAACTGCGTCGCGTATATTGACAACGGCTATTTGAAAGTCAATTTGATAGATTTGGCTATTGATAAAGACGGCTACGCTAAGAAAGCGCAATCTACGGTAACAGTAAGTTCGACGGCTGATGGAATCACCACTTATCGCACGTATATTGTCAACAAAGAAGATGTGAGAGAAATTACGTTGTCAAAAAAGCTTGAAGCAATCGAGGGAGAGATTGTAGACGTTGAAGAGATGACGTTCAAGACGAGCGGTAAGATGCATATTACGGTAAACATTTTGTCGGAGTATGCGACGTGTCAAGATTATGAAATATTTATAGACGGTGAAAGAGTAGAATTAAACGCCGAAAACATCTATAAACTTTCTCAAGATTTGCCCGATAAAGTTAAAGTCGTAATACAGTCTTTGTGCGATCCGTCCATGAAGGCAGAATTTGAATTCGTTGTGGAAGTAGAGCCTGTAGTCGCAGTATATTTGGGAACGGAAGTGAAAGGGGGCGATTCAGATACAAGAATAGTAAAGACAAAGCGCGGCGACATACCGGTTTCGGCAAATGGCAAATTTGACGACGTCAAAAATTATAGTAATTATTCGTATTTGGAAATACAGCAAAATAGCGAGATTATGTTGCGCGCATTTGGCAATGCTGAAAATCTTGACTTAGCGGCAACCTATGGATATATGAAATATCTCTCTTTGTATTACGTTGTAGACGGTGTAGAAAAGCAGTTCACAGACGGAGAATCTAATAATTATTTCAGTTATAATGGTGAGAAACTTACGATACAAGGTAATGCGCCTGTGAATAAGAGTTTTTACATATACGCTAAGGATGAGAATAGCAACGTCAAGTCCGAGCGTACGGAAATCAAGATTCAGTCGCAATATATTCTTGATATAAATAGCACAACTATTGATAGCAATGGACTTGTGAATGGTTTGAGCGATTTGTATAATAGCGCAAATAACACTTCAATTATTGAGAAAGTTGCAGTAAAAATCACGCATACTTCAGGCATTACCATAGAGAAAACTATTGCTACAAATGACCCGAGTTTGAGATTGCAACTTTACAATCCTATTTTGGGCGGAAGTTTTTCAATTGAGTATACTGTTTATTTCAATGAAAACGGCAATCGTTATTCTTACGTCTTGCCTAAGGTCAAGGAGTTTGGTGGTATAAATTCTTCTACAAGCATTCAGTCACCGGAAACGTCTAACAACGCTATCGTGTTGTTTGATTTCTCAAGCGGAATTTCTTCTAGCAATTTTGCTAGTAGTTATGTAATAAACAGTAAAGTCAAAGTTTTATATATATACAGCAACGGAAGATCGGTATCTACAAATTTTGATATTGACAATGATAGGGGCAATTGTTTTGACTTATATCTCAACAATATTAAGCTTAGTGCCAAAACGAATAGTACTTGTATTATTGTGAGAAATAGCGGGGATTTCCGTCTTATTACCAACAATACAGTATCAATCAAGGGAGGTAAAGGATTGATGGGAAACACGGGCACAACGTATAATATAGATGAAGAAGTAAAGGATAGTCCGCGATCTGGAGGACAAGGTGAAAACGGAAATGACGGAGGCGCAGGTATTTTTGCTACGGGAAATACGGAGATTATATCAAATGGAACGTTGAGTATTTCTGGCGGTGCAGGCGGAACAGGTGGCTACGGCGGAAGTGGTGAAGGTTCGGATCAGAAAGGAACAGGTCGAGCGGGCGACGGTGGCGCAGGCGGAACAGGGGGCGCAGGCGGAAACGGTATTACCGTATACGGTACTCTAGCACTTAAAGGTAGTAATATTTCAGTAATAGGTGGCGCAGGCGGAAAAGGCGGCGAAGGTGGTCTAGGCGGCAACGACTCTGGCGCTGCTTTGATAAGTACTGCAGATAGCGGTGGTGATGGCGGTAAAGGCGGTAGCGGCGGCAATGGTGGCGACGGTATTTATGCTAACTATATAGAGATAAACTGCTCTTCCCTTGATATTACTTCAGGTGCAGGAGGAAAAGGCGGAAAAGGTGGCTGTGGCGGCGATACTAGAGAAGTATATGCTGGCACAAAATCTTACTTAGGCGCAGGCGGTAGCGGCGGTAATGGAGGAAATTCCGGCAATGGTATAGTTACTAGGTCGAACATTAGTTATGATTGTACAGTTGGGGCAGCCGGCGCAGGCGGCTCAAGGGGTAGTGATGGTTTTATTTTGGACGGTAATCCAGAGGTACGTGCTAACTCTAATACAGACGGTGCATCTGGGTCAACTGGGCAATCGGTAAGTAGAATATAATAGAGATATGATTTATAACTGTAAAAAGGAACAGATATGAAAAATAATAAAGAAGTAAATGATTATACAAAGACAGAAAAACCGCGAAATCTAACTTTTGCGCACATAGTATTCATGATATTGTTTCTTATATTTTCGATTGGCTGTTTCAAGGATATTCCTGAATCGCTTGAACACGAAAAGACATTTAAGAATGCTCATTTTGTTGTCGAAGAAGCGACAATTGTAAAATACAATGAAGTAACTTATAAAACTTATCATGAATTTTTGATATATTATGAATTTGTCGCGCCTGACAACAAGGTTTTTACGGGACTTTACGATAAAGTTAGAGTTGAGGAAGAAGCGCAAGCAATGATTGGTAATAAGGTGAATGTTTATTATGACGCTGAACTGGGGATATGTAGTATAACAGATGAAATTCATGCTACAGGCTCGGCATGGGTGTTTGGCATTCTTGGAACGATTTGTATATTACTATTCTTTAACTCATTAATTAGAGAAGCAATATTTTTAGTTCGTTGGCGAAAATATAAGAAGGCTCAAGCTGAATTACAGAATAAATAAAAATACATAGATAAAAAACAGAGATACAAAGGAAAACGATTATGAAAATTTTAGTCAAAAATACGGTTGCGGTAATCTTATTATTTATATTTTTGTTAGGCGCGTTTAGCGGCGTTCTTTTGCCTGTTGCAAACGCGATAAAGGAAAGCGACACGCCTATTGCAAGAATTGCAGACGATGCATATTCGTATTCTAATAATGACGGTTATTTTGACAGATTTCGTAGTGAAATTGAAGCAATGGGCGGGTACATATATAATGAAGATGAATACAATAAAAAATACGCGCCGACAACGTCGCTAGATTATGAGTATAAATTTGAGCCCATAAAACAAGTGATAACCGTAATGACTACTGCGACGGGCAGTACTAAAAACGGCAATTACGTGCCAAGTAAGCCTTTGGCGAACGCTATTGTCCGTCTCAATGGCGTACCGCGCTATACTGACAAAAACGGACAAGTCCGCGCTACGTTGGATAGAGAGTACGTCGAGTTGTTTGTTGAAAAGAACGGTTACGGGCCTTACATCGAGATTATGGAAGTTACCGGAGAAGAAAAGACTGTATATTTGAAAAAAGAAAGCGACGATATAGATATATACGGCGTTATGCTGACCGATATAGAGTACAATCCCGTAAATCTTGTAAATTCCGAATATACTATTTTCCCCGAAGCGCTCGACGCTTATATCGCGAATATGCAATTTTTGGTAAACGTAAAAGCGGATAGATATATGTTGCTCTTAGACTCGGAAGTAATCTATTCGTCTGCGGAAAACGTTATTTACGATATAGATTTCACCGACGATATGGAAGGAAAGAAATTCTATGCGCAAGTAGAATATCAAGACATATTGTCAGAGCCTGTTTTGCTCAATTTGAGTATTTCAATACCGGAAATTTATAAGAATTCAGAAAGTAATGAGGATAATACAAGAAATGCAGATTTTAGCAAATTAAATCCTTTTGAAGGTGAAAATACATATGGTTTTTTAGGTGATATAAATATAGATATTGCAGAACTATTGAAGATAAATGACTTGATTTCAAAGAAAAATTCTGATTTAGATCTCAAATTTTTTGTAGACAGAAGAAAAGGAACAATAGGAATAACGTTGGGTTTTGAATATACTGAATATATAGATAAAACAAAACGTTCGGATGGCAAAAGCGATGACGAAGAGTTGAGAGATGCAGTGGATCAAATAAATAAATTCAATGAAGATGAAGAGCAAGCGAATATAGAAAGGGCGCATACACAAGAATTATTAAATAAAGCGGATAAAGAATTACAGGATTATGAAAAAGGAACTTTAAAAGAAGAGACGAAAAAAGAGAATCTTGAAAGAGATAGAGATAACTATCAAACGCAACTAGACAATATGAATAATGAAAAAAAGGGAAAAGTAAGAGAAGTTAAAGATTCATTAAACAAAGCAAATTATCAAATTGAAAAGGCGCAAAAAACAATTGAAGAACGGGATAAAAAGACAAAAGATTTGATAAGAAAAAGAGATGAAAAGCAAGCGAGCCTTGATAAGATAGACCAAGAAATTGCCAGTATTCCGGGCTTAGTAAGGGATTATAAAAATTCATTTAAGCAGTTCCAAAAAGGATTCTCTTTCGGAATTGAAATAATCGCAAGTTTAGAGTATAGTTATAAAGAGCAAAAATTGGCAGATATTGCGCTGTCAATAGGTGGTACATTGGGGTATAAAGTTAATGGACAGACTTTTGTAGGATATATACCAATTTATTACTCTTTAAATGTAAAAGCAGGTTTGGAAGCAAAACTAGAGTTTCATAGTTTAAACAATGGCTGGATAGATTTCAAGAAGTTCTGGGAATATATTTTACTTAAAGGACATGCAGGATTTGAAGGTGAACTCGGTGTTGGTATAAATCATTTTTTAAATGTTGGTTTCTTTCTTGACGCGGACTATGGAATTTCAGGTTACGTATTTGCAAAAGGATTTAAAGAACACGCTCTAGAAAATTTGGGCAGTGAGTTTGAATGGGAATTGGGATTACGCGCTACGGTATTTTTATTTGCAGATATTGAGATTGGAGTAGGGGGATATAGTGTAAATGAATATGCATCTCTAGAAGAGATATATGCAAGAAACGAAATGGCTTTATCATTGGCGATGTTGCAAGATTGGAATTCCATATCTTCAAATATTTACGACGGCTCTAAACCGCAGATAGAGAAAATAGGCGACGACTATAGTGCGTCCTGGATAGATTTGGAATATAACGGCAACGAGCCAAGAACGGTTTTGAAGTATTCGATATATAGAAATGGTGTTTGGAGCGCGCCTAAATCTGTGTTGGGCAGTGGAAGCGACTTCTATCAAGATATGTATTACGACGGACAAGATTTGCATATCACGTGGCAGAATATTAAAGAAGGTACGGATATTACGAGTCTTGAGCAGATGAGTAAGAACAGCGAAATCTATTACGCAAAGTTCAATCCTGAAAAGTCGGAATTTACTGATATAAAGCAAATTACTACCAACGATACGTTGGACTTGGGACCGAAATTCGCATTGCAAGAATCTTCCGACCAACCGCTTGCTATCGTCTGGCAGAGAAATAGCGAGAATGATTTAATAGGCTTGACAGGTAGAAATTCTATAGTATATAGTGTGGAAGACGGAGGAAATTGGAGCGCATTAAAGAGTCTTTATGAAAGCGACAATTATTTCTCCTTTGTCGATTCGTCTTACGTAGACGGCAGGTTGACAAGCGCGTTTGTCGAAGACATGGACAATGATCTTACAACCGACGATAGGAAGATTGTCGTATGCGCAGACGGATTACAACGCAGAATAATCGGCGAGGAATTTGAAGTCGTCAACAATCCGCAATTCTTTAAGTTAAACGGTAATCCTAAACTGACGTTCTATGCAGACGGCAACGTAAGATATACGGACGACTTCGTCGCGATAGACAAATTAGACGTCTCGGACGGCAAGATAAACGATACTTACAAGATTGTTGACAACGATACGACGATGTACGTATACTACTACAAATTGTCGGCTGACAATTCGGCGCAAGCGTTCGTCTCGATATACGATAAGGCGACGGGAAGTTGGCAGACGGACGTATGCTTGACTTCTGCGGAAAATAAAGTCACTTGTCCTTCGATTGCGATATTGCCAAGCGGAGACATATTGACGGTGTACAATTCATTGAACAAAGAAACGGAAATAGTCTCGCTAGAATATGAAATAAAACAACTTAGAAAAGATTTTGAAATCTCCTATGCATTTTATGACCTTGACGTCTCGCGCGGAGAAAAATTTGATTTGTTTATGATAGTAAAAAATACGGGAGACTATCCGTTGAGAAGTTTGGATATATCGGCGTTTGGCATAAACGATACGATTGTATTGGAAAAAGCGATAGAGATAGGAGAGACGGATACTGTTAAGGTAGAGAGAATATTTGATATAAGCGCGGAAGGCAAAGAGATAATCACGATGCGCTTAGACGATATAGTCAGACAATATACGTTGACGACAAGATTTACGGATATTTCTATAGACGGAGTCAAGAAGATTGATTCCTTCAGAGAGTCTTATGACTTAAAGTTGACAAATTCGTCAGATGAGGGCAGTAAGATTTATCTTGACGTATATTATAATGGAAAAATTATAGATACGAAAGAAACGTTCATGCACGGCAATTCGGAGTTGAAGTATACTTACGCAAATGACGAATTTGAAAACGGCGGATACGTGTACTTTGAAATTCGTACGGAAATGGAAGATAAATACCAAAGCGACAATAGTATTTCGTTCTTTATCGAATACATGGCAGAAAAAGAAAATGTAAAGGTAAATCCGTATTTTGAGTCTATGCAAATAGCGAAATCTTTGTAAGGAGAAAAATATGAAAGAAGAGAAAGTGACTGCGAAAAAAGAAACTAGACTTATTCTTATTGTTATTGCATTTTTTTTACTTTCTGTATCAATCCTAATACTTGTTATGGTATCTGGTGCTATTAAGGATATTGAGATACAGGAAAACGCAAACTTTGTTGAAGTTGAAGCGACTATTGTGGAGTATAAAGAAAATATAGTATATGGATATAATAATACTTTTCCTATAGGTACTAGTTATTATACGATGTATGAATATAAAAGTCCTAACGGCGGAATATATTCCGGATGTTGGCAGGCGAGAATAAAAACGGAAGAAGAGGCAAAGGCGCAAATAGGAAAGAAAGTGACTATTTACGTTGACGACGAATTGAAATTGCAGACGAAAACGCTAAAAACTGATAGAACTGGAGTAAAAATAGGCGCAATTTGCGGTTCGTTATGTCTGTTAATTTCTTTGAGTATTTACATATATTTTATTGTTAAATTAGTGCATTGGAGAAAGAACAAAGAATATTTGATAGAAACGGATGATAAGAAAAATAAGGAGACAAAACCGCCTAAAAATTTTTGTACTTTGCATTCTGTTATAATGTTATTTACGTTGTTTATGGCAATAAGTTGTGTTGGGTCTTCGGTGTCTAAGGAAAAAAATTATCAAAAGTATATAAATGCAAATTTCGTTGAAGTCGTGGGCGAAATATGTGAATATAAAGAATTTAGGAAAGACAATTCTCTTTATTATGCTACCTATTACAAATACGTAAGCGCAGACGGACAAGAATTTGTCGATCTATGGAAAAACGATATTTACTCTAAAAAAGACGCGGAAGCAGTCATCGGTAGCGAAGTCCCATTATTATATGATAAAGAATATGGGGTGATAAAATCAATGAGTGATTTAGAACCTGTTCCAAAGCCCGACCATACGTTGAACATTATTTTAGCTGTAGTATTTAGCGTTTTATTTGTCAATTCATTAGCAAGATTTATCAGGTTTATAATACGCAACGAAAGATATAAAGCGGAACAAAAACGACAAGGAATAACAATAGAATGAACAGTAAAAAGAAGAAAATTATTGCGATAGTTGCGGTGAGTCTTGTTGTTGTATTGGCGGCAATATTTCTTGCGTTGGGACTTACAATCTGGCGCGTCAAGACTGATATAGATTGGGTAAAGGCTTTTTCTGACAGCATGATAATCAATCAAAGCCAAGACAATAAGAAATTTGAAAAGACAATAACTATAGAGCAAGAAGACGTAAAGGTCTCTTCGTTTTTTCAAATGGTGGAAATTTATAATCAGTACGGCAGAGCTATAGGACATATCGTAGTGGATGAGAGATATTTTAATCTTGATACGACTGAATTTGATACGTATGACGAATATTTGTTTTATGATAACAGAATGTATATGTACCGTAAAAACGGCGAAGACGCTACGCACACGGATTTTACGTCTACTTGGGAAATATTTTGGGAAGTATTCAATGAAAACTGGGGTAAAAATAAATATTATTTCGACAACGACATATTTGAAGATATGCGAATCGAACACAGCGAAGACGCGCATATTTTGACTGCGACTGTATCCAATGATAATTGCAAAGCGTTTTTTGACGGTAATGACGACGCAAAAGATATAAGTGAAATTGGATTGGTAATGAGCATAGACAATGATTTCAAATTGATAAATTTCAAGTTGAAATATAGATATAAGCAGACGCAGGACGTTACTATCGAGATAGTAAGCAAAGCGCCGACAGAAATAGAAATCAGGGACTTTTCGGATTTGATATATGATTAACGCTAAAGTTGCAAAAAAAATTATAATACTCGTACTGGCTATGGTTTTATGCGTTGCCGCTTGTTTTATTGCGACAAAAACGGTTAATGCGGAAATTGTCTCGGAAAATGAGGTATTCGGCGGCGGAAACGGCACGACGCTCTCTCCGTATCTTGTTTCAAGCGCGCAAGATATGGTAGCGATTATGGACGGCGTAAATAATATTACCGCCCCCGATGGATATTTCGGCAAAACGTTCAAGTTGACTCAAGATATTGATTTGTCAAGCGTTGATATGTCGCCGATAGGGAACTTTATATATCCATTCAAAGGCAAGTTTTACGGAGAAGGATATGCTATCAGCGGTATAGATATATATGTTGAGAGCGGTTCTTATACAGGATTGTTCGGAGTGTTAAGCGCAGATGCAATCGTTGACAATCTTAAAGTAGAGGGAAGCGTTGTCGGTTATTCAGAAACTGGCGGTCTTGCGGGCTTCAACAACGGTACGATAAATCAATGTATTTCCAATATAGCAGTATCAAATATTGACGATAACGTCGTGGGAAATATCGGCGGTATATGCGGATACAATAAAGGAATAATCAAAAACTCAATCAACCGCGCCGTCGTCTTGGGACATGGCGTCAATACCGGCGGAATCGCAGGATTAAACGATAGCTTAGGCGAAATCCTAGATTGCTTTAACGTGGGCGAAATCCAATCCACGTTTTACGACGTCGGCGGAATTGCGGGACACAACGACGGTACGGTAGACGGTTGTTTTAATTCTGCGCAGATTATGGCGTATAGTACTGTCGGCGGAATCACGGGTTCAAATAGCGGATATGTTCAAAACGTGTACAACACAGGCAAAATTGTTGCTACTGCCAATATAGCGGGCGGTATTTCAGGAAGCAACGACAGCGAAATTTCAAGCGCGTTTAGCAGAGCGGAAATATCGGCAAATTCTCTCAAATACGGCATTTGCGGTTTTATGTCCGAAGGCTCGGTTTTGAATGCATGTTTCTTAAATTCAGACAAATTTTCAGGCAGAATGACCAACCGTGGAGATAACTATCCTAATTCTGCGATACTAAGCGATTACGATATGGTATTGCCCAACGTTTTGGAAGATGACGGAGCAATGGCATTATTACAGTCCGATGAAAGCGACGGAAAATGGATAAAACGCTCGTTTGATGAAAATTGTTATTTGCCGGAACTTAAATCGTTTTATGACATCCTTGTGGATGAAATCACACAATATTCCAAGCAAAGCGTTGCAATACAAAGACAATTTACAAAAGATATCGCGTTGGGTACTTTGAGTTTTGTATATAATGGACAAGCCAATGAACCTGACGTTTATATGGGCGGGGAAACGCTTTCTCGCAATGTTGATTACAACGTAACTTATGATGATAATATCAACGTGGGAAAAGTAACCGCAAGCATTACTTTTATCAACTATTATAAAGGCGAAACAGAGAAAAATTTTGATATAAAAAAACGCGCTCTCAGCGTCAAATGGGTTGAGCGCAATATAGTTTATAACGGAGAAGTTCAACATCCTGTCGTAGAGATTACGGCCGGCAGAGTTGAAGGGGATAACGTTACGTTCGTATATACTGGCGCAGGCGTTGACGTGGGCAACTATGAAGTGAAAGCCCAACTTGCAGACAACGATATAAATTCCAATTACAGTTTTGTTCCCGTAAGCAAGAAATACGAGATTGCGAAATCGCAACTTCAAATCAGTTGGGAAAATGGTGATATCGCGTATAATGGCGCGGCGCAATATCCCAAAGCGCATGTGATAGGCGGAGCGTTTGGCGACGACAAGTTTGACTTGAATTATTACGGATACGAGAACAATATTTCGGCAGGGCAAGGATATACGGTTTTGATAACGGCGTCGGGCAATGATAATTATTTTTTGAAAGAGACTCATACTTACGATATTTATAAGAAAAGAATTACTGCGACCTTTGAAAATACGGTATTTACTTATAACGGCGCTTGTCAATATCCTAAAATTGTCGAGATTCAAGGCGGCGTTCACGACGAAATTATTTTGTTCGATTATTCGGGATATGAGAATAACGTATCGGCAGGCGATTCTTATAAAGTATTTGCAAGACTTGCGAATAATGCCGTCAACTCTAATTATGAATTTGATATACAAGAATGTATTTATTCAATCGTTGTGAAAGAATTGACCATTGAGTGGCTTGAGAATAGTTTAGTTTATAACGGAAGCGCTCAATACCCGAAATTTACAGTGGACGGCTTGATAAAAGGGGATAACGTCGAATGGATTATTTCCGATTATAGCGCAAATATTGACGCCAGCGAAGGGAAAACGTACTCGGTTGACGTCGCTTTGGGCGAATGCGCTAATTATATATTCCAACCTGTTACAATCGAATATGGAATATCGCCTATGAGTATTACTATAGCATGGAAAGACGAGCCCATTATTTACAATGGACAAGTTCAATATCCGCAAGCGCTAGTAATAGAAAAAACTCCAAATCAAGTGCCATTGGTTTATTCAAATTATAATGGAATAGACGCAGGGACGGGTTACAGTATTACGGTCGTCTCTCAAAGCAAAAATTATATCGTTGTCAATGAGTTGAAGTACGATATTTTGCCTAAGCCGATAAGCGTTACTTGGGATAGCGACGAATTTATTTATAATGGAAAAACTCAGTATCCAACTGCGCAGATTGATACGTCGGCAGTTGAGATAGATCTTGATTTTGAATACGTAAAAGAAGAATCTGTGAGAGCGGGAAAATACAGTATTTCAATGACGCCTGACGATTCGAATTATACGTTTGATAAGGCTACGATTTATTATATTATTAAACCTAAGAAATTGAGCATTGAAGGAATTTCTGCTGACGACAGAGTGTATGACGGAAGTAAAAACGCACGCCTACACGGCGGTACGTTAATGGGTGTGGAAGATAATGATAATATAGAATTTGTTTTATCCGATGTGTTGACTCAAAGCGCTAACGTAGGGAATTGGAGCGTTGATTATAATATTACTCTTAAGGGACAAAACGCAGATTGTTATTTTGTTGAAAAGTCTATCGTTACAATCAATATAAATAAAGCGGTTTTTGATTTAAGTAGTTTGAAGTTTGAATCCAAAACGTTTGCATTTGACGGCGAAGCAAAAGCCATATCTGTTGACGGCAATCTGCCGGACTGTATTCAAATAGAATATGACGGCAACAATAAGTCCAATGTCGGAGAATACGTTGTTACTGCCAGGTTCATAGATGCGTATGGTAATTTCGAAGCAATTCCTCAAATGCAAGCAACTTTGTACGTGGCAAACGCCGTATTAAAAGATAATCAATATGCAATAAGCGTGAGCGCCGTTAACGGTGTTTTGCCGTATGGGGCGGAACTCAAAATAAGCAGTGACGCCGAGTTGTCGGAAGAGTACGGCAAAAAAGTCGCTGTTGGCGTTTATAAGATTTCACTTCTTAATGACGGTAAAGAAATTCAACCTGATTGTAGATTGCAGATAGTTAAGTTCCTAGATAAAAAGACAGCTTCTTTGAAAAACTTGACACTATTGCAAGTTGTTGACGGCGATTACCGTGAAATAGAATTTACGCTTGACGGCGATAGATTGATTTTTTATGCGGATAGTCCTTCGGAATTTGTTTTGCTTGCGGATAAGCAGAATGACTGGATTTGGTATGTTTTAGCAGCGCTTTTCGTTGTAATTATTTCTACCGTTATTACTGTAGTGTTTATAATGCGCAGGAAAAAGAAGATTTTTATCGCAGCTACCGTCACGGAAGAAAATGCGCAACAGGGGATTGATAAAAAAGATGGTAATGATATTTTTGATACGATAGAAGACTCGGTTGAGATACCTTTTGTTATTGATGGCGTGGAATGCGCAGGACTTAAAAGTTTTTTGGCATCGCTATGCTATAAAGACACTTTAAAACAAAAAGAAATCGCACGATTGAATGATAATCAGGCTTGGGCGCGCGCCAACGGCAAAGGCGGAGCAGGACGTCGAGAACTATATTGGCAGGGCAAACGTATTATGCGTAATTCAAAAGAATATTTTGATTTAATTAAAAGAGCAGAAGAGGAAATAGCGAAAAACACTAAAACAATTATGAAGTAGGATATGTCACACATTAGGAGAATTATAAATATATGTGGAAAATATGTTTAATGATAATCAAGGTATGAAATTCAAAGCAAAGAAGATTGTGAAAGAGATTTTATATTGAATTTAGAATTGATTTGTAGTATAATGAGTGCGGTATAATTAGTAATCTCTGGGTGAGTATATGAAACAAGATTCGAACAAGACAAACGTAATGAGAATATTGGATCAGAAAAAAGTAAAATATGAAAGTCATTATTATACAGATACCGACGCTATAAGTGGTATGGACGTAGCGAACGTATTGGAACAAAATCCAAATCAAGTTTTTAAGACTTTAGTTACAATTGGAAAGACGAAAGTAAATTATGTTTTTTTAGTTCCCGTTAATCAGGAATTAGATTTAAAGAAAGCGGCTAATGTAGTACAAGAAAAAAATATCGAAATGATAAAGTCAAAAGAATTATTACCGTTAACAGGTTATATACACGGAGGATGTTCTCCAATAGGCATGAAAAAACAGTTTAAAACGGTAATTGACGTGTCTGCTCAAAATTTCCAAACGATTATTTTCAGTGGTGGAAAAATCGGCTATCAAGTGGAAGTATCATTAGACGATTTAAAAAAGGTTATTCCGTTTGATTTAAAAGATATAACAAAATAATTAAAAACGCTATCCGATACAAACGGCTTTTTGCGGTGTAGTATTAGTCGAAATATAAAAAATAGGAGAGGCATGATGAATAAAAAAACTAAAATCATTATTGCGGTAAGCGTAATAGTTTTTGTTGCAACGATGATGGGAGTTTTGTATTGGGGATTACAGCCGGTGCAAAAAGAAAGCGTCACGCTTGAAAAGTTAAACAAAAAGTTGGGTACTAGGTATTTTATGCCATCTGAACTACCTTTTGATGGCGAAGTCGAATGTTATATTATTTACGTTATGGGGAATATGGGGGTTGTTCTCACTAGATTTGAAATAAGTTCTAAGAGAAGTACAGGATATTCGATTAAACTAAAAGACAGTAATAGAGAAATCTATATTGGTATAGATGGTATAGCGATGGATGTTGTTGAAGAAGGTTTTTTGATAGAGAATTATAATAATCAAACAATTTATTATAATTTCCTTGCGGCATCTGATACATCAAATGACAAGACGTTGATGATACAATTTAAAATTGACGGCGAGACGTATCATATAAGCGCTAAGTATAATAAAGACGTAAATAGCGAAACCATGAAATCCGACATGGAATGCATATTAGATCAAATGATTAAGCAATAATCATAAACACTAAGATTTTTGATATAAAACGGCATACAGTTCCTTTAAAGTATCAAGCGTCACTATTAAAGTGGCGCTTTTCTTTATTTGAGGGTTATAAGTGTTAGTTTGTCTAAAAATATTTTGGCGTTTAGGTCGATAATTTTTATTAGCATTATATGATAATGAAATATTGAAAACTTATTGTAAGTATGGTAGAATTAGGTATATTGGGAGGAAGTATGATATACACAAAGAAGGGAATAGTAAGCGGAAGCCTTATTGATACGAGTACGAATTTATCTGTTATTGGGACGTTCCAAATAGTTGAAGACGCGCTAACGGAACTTATGGGGGAATTAAAGATTGACGGTATAACTGCAAAAAAGTTGTACAACGCGATGTGGGTATATACTAAAAATAGAATAAAATTCTTCAAGCCGCTGGCTTGGGGAGAGGGTTACACAGTCGAAAGTTTCGTATCGCTAATTTCTTTGGCAAAAATCAATATTGATACAGCGATAAAAGATAATGATGGAAATATTGTCGCTTACTCCAAAGTTGAACTTTGCGCTTTAGACTTAGAAACGGGCAGAATTAGGAAAACGGCAACGGTCGGCGTGGATGAAAGTATAGTTAAGGAAAACTCGCAAATCCAAATAGATTTTACCAAATTTGCAGTCCTTGAAATGCCTAAGGTAGAAAGCGTCGTCGTTCGCTCAACCAACATAGATTTTTGCCATCATTGCAATAACGTGGAGTACCTAAGATTTTTGCTCAATACATATTCAGTGGCTGAATTGGAGAATAATCCGATTAAAGAATTTGAAATATGTTATGCAAATCAATCGTTCGAAGGGGATACGTTGGATATTTTCAAGATGCAAAATCAGGACAAAGATATTTTAATAATTCAAAAAGAAGATAAGGTGATTATCAAGTGTGAAATTTTGCGCGTATAATAGGGACTCTTGTTTATAGGAATCATGTCGCGGAGAAATATATTGACAGTTTTGTTTGAAACGGATATAATCTAAATGAGATATAAAAACAAATTGCTTACTTTTTGAAGGAGAATAGGTAAATGAAAAAGATTGTTGGCATTATTAGCGCGGTGATATTGACGGCAGTGATGGCAGTCACGTTGTGCGCTTGCGGCGGAGGACTTACCAACGCAAATTGGAAGGCGGTAGGATTGGATTCTTCTACTTTGGAACTTCCTGAACTTGAAATTAACAGTACGAACGCATCAAACAACAAAGATAGCGTAATGCTCTCGATATTGTGGGACGGAGGAAGCGAAGATATATTCAACGCATTGGCGGAAGAATGTTTTAACAAAATCCCAGCCAACAAGGACGCTAAATCAAATGAAGTCGGTGCAGTAAGCGATTTAATTGACAAACAGGATGACAAAATAGCGTTTAACGCAATGTACGGCAGCGAGTACGCTTGTTCGGTAATCTATTTTGTCAAGGACTGCAATTACGACGAAGTAACGTATAAAGAAGGACAAATCTTGCTCATGTTGCAAAAGATGATGGAACAGACTGCTACCAAATACAGTTGGGGAATTGACAGCGACGACAAAACGTGGTTTACCGATGAAGAATTGGAGAATTTCGGACTAGTCGGTTTGCAAGCTCCGCAAGGCAAAATATTGGGTAAAATAGTAGAAGGCGATTATGCGCGTATGAGTATTGAGATCTCATCGAACGACATATACGACGCATTTATCAAGACGCTTTTTGAAGATTACAATTTGAATACGACCGTTTTGGGAGAGGTCGCGGAAAGTTATCATGACGATATGATTTATAGACTATACGACGACAGACACGGATCTTTTACGCCTTGCTATACGGTAGGAGAGAAAAAGTTCAATACTTTTATCAGTCTTGATGACGGCCATATCGTTATTGAACTTATGGGCAATAATTAAGTCTGAAATGTAAATAAACGTAAATATAATCTAAAAATTATTATAAAACAACGGCGGAAATAATTGATTTTCTGTTGGCTATAATGTATAATAAATACGAAAAATTTTTCGGTAAAGTATTACGGGAAGTGTTTTTATAAAAGAAATCGTCAAAAATGTTCGTAGGCGATGAACTCGACAGGCAGGGCGGTGGAGCATATAAGATTTTTGGGATTCGTGTCTAAAATGTGGCGCGAATCGGCGAAGCGCACGGTTTTTGCGCTTAAAATCTTTTATGGCGATATCGTCTGCGCAAGAATATAATCACACTTATTATTACGTAATCAATTTCGAGAAACGGGGAGTTTTATAATGAAAAGAATTTGCAAAATATTGGTTCTTTGCCTTGTTGTATGTATGGCTGTAGGAATATTTGCCGCATGCACGAAGTACGGACCTATCGGCTCGACAGATTATAAGGACAGCGAAGTCGTCAACAACGGCTCTTTGGTTGTTCAACAAGGCGGATATTTATATTACGTCAACGGCATGGACGACACGTCCAACATCACCAAGCCGTCCGACAACGAGTTCGGTAAGGCGTCTGTAAAGGGTAGCATCATGAAGAGCGAAATCAAAGAAGACGGTTCGCTCGGGAAGACGGAAGTTGTCGTGCCGAAAATGTTCTATACCTCGGCTTCTAACGGCGGTTTCTATATTTACGGCGAGTGGATATACTATCTTTCGCCAAGCACGAAGACTGACAATAAGAGCAACGTATTGACTTCTCAACTCGTTGCATTCCGCACGAAAATCGACGGAACGAAGACGCAAGAGATTGCAAATTTGTCGAGTAGTTCTACTCAATACGTTTTCACTGACAGCGCGTTTATTTACTACGCGGACAACAAACTTACCAAAGTAAATTACGACAACGCAAAAGTAGACAAGAAAGCGGTTGATATCGCGGAAGAAGTATCTTCGGTTCTCTTCACTGCAAAGACTTCGACTATTTTCTTTATCAAGTCGTCTGAGGACACTACCCGTCGCAACAACAATATTTTCGTATGCGTAAACGGGGAAGTAAAGGACGTCACGACGGACGCGACTTATCCAAACAGCGCAAGCAATCTAAAAGAGCAATTCACTTATTCTCTCGTATCTTACGACGTGAAAGAGAACGTGTTGTTCTACACAAAAGCTATCAACTCCAACGACGCGTCAAAGACGACTTCGACGTACGGATATAAATTCGGCGACGACTTCTCGTTTGCTCCTTCAAACGAAAAGAAATTTGCAGTAAGCGCTTTGTCAAATATCGTCAATTTGGGCTTTGACAAGGGCGTTATGGATATGTCGTCTACTACCCTTACTTTGTACAAGCCTTTGGCAAACGATGCTAACGTAAACGATACGCAGGCACTTGCAACGCTTTCTTCGACGGGCGCTAAGATTATCAAGATGGACGAAAAGGAAATGTACTTCGCGCTCAGCAATGCGCTTTGGAAGATTTCTTATACTGACAAAGATGCTTTTGCCGAGCAAGTTGGCGAAAGCAGCGCAATCAACACCGGTTGGTTGACGATATCTGTAATCGGCGATTATATGTATTATATCGAAAATACGTATAACTACATGAGCAGACTTAAATTCAACGATTTCGTCTTCGAGCCCAACAACGTAGTTAATGCAAAAGGTGAAATCTTGGGAGGAACGCGCAAGGCTAAACTTACCAAGAATGAGGAAGAGAGCAAAGACGATGATGAGAACGTGAAGAAGGTCATTATAGATTACGTTGCAGACGATGCATACGAGGAAGGCGTAGATTATTTCTTTATACCTAAGTTCATGAGCGAGGCCGACGCGCAAACGTATGCAGAAGCGTTATACGCCGAATACGAAAGCAAAAAATAATTAGTTTGAATAAATAAATTTTGAAAGCCCTATCGCGCAAAAACCGCATAGGGCTTTTTTTACCGAAACATATTGAATTGCTCTTGCTGAAACGAATAAGGTTTTTGTAATTTTAATAAATTTTCCACTGTTTCTTTCACAATTATTCATTTTCATTTTCCATTTAAAATTTTTTTATTGACGCTTTAACTTATCTTGCAAGTGGAGCTAAACAGCAAATGCTGAATGAGTTTGTTGCAGGAGAAGGATATAAGTAAATAAAAAAAGGATAAGGATTACCGTTACTTTAAATTATCGGTAATATAGGAAAATCAAAGTGATAAAAACTAAACGAAGAATTTTTACTTTAAGTCTAATTGCAATTTTATTTTTAACGTTTTTTATTAGTTTTTATATCATCGGTTGCGCAACCGGCGACGGCAAAATAGCTTACGCCGAAGTGAATGCAAACTGTGATTTAACAACAAATTCTTTTGTCAATACCAACGACGTTTTGCCACAAAGCGCTATTAAAATAAGCGACGCGGATGATTTGAAAAGTTTCTTGACAGGTCACGCGTCATACGGTTACGTTGCGGCGGATATTTCTCTCGATTGGGAGGAAGTCGGCTCGCCGATAAACTTCGCAAACGGTAGAACTCTTGACGGACGAGGGCACGTATTGACTTTGACTGATAAACAGGCTTGCGCGGACGTTTACGACGACGAGATGGAAGCATTAAACATGAACGGAGAAGGCGAGACAAGCGAGTGCGATTACGGACTATTTGTCAGCGTGAACAATGGCATAATAAAGAACTTTAAGTTTGCATACGACGATGAAATTTGCGCGGTCAATAGCGGCATTTCCGAGATCAACGGCGTAGGAATAGTATGCGGGAAAAACAACGGAGTGATTGCCAATTGCGAGCTTAGCGCAAGCGGGGCGTTTTCCTATTTCTATATCAATTCCGATGCGAATGACGGGCAAGAATATCAGACGAATTTCGGAGGGTTTGCGGGTATAAACAGAGGAAGTATCGACAGGGTATCTGCAAGTTATTACGACTTTACTTTGAGGGTAAGAACTTTGGCTCACAGTTGGGACTTTTTTAGCGACGGAATAACGGCAAAGACGTTTGCCGGCGGAGTGGCAGGAAATATATCCGATAGCGGAGAATGTACAAACGCGACAGTTTTTGGCAACAACGCGCTTTTCCATCTCACAGCCGATAAAGTGGGCAATAGAGAAAGCTTCGTCTATTCCGGCGCGATTGCCGCATATAGCGAAGGCAGAATAGACAATATTATCGTCGACTTTTCGCCTGAGTACGTACAATACTCGGATGAAGTATCTGTTGTTTCGAGAAATGCAGTAGTGCAATGCGGTTCGGCTACAAACGTCACTGCGCTCAATACCTACGGCGGTGGAATAAACTTGCAGAGCAATGGTTGCGGTTGCGCGGAGCATATAGGTTATTGCAACGTTATCAAGACGGACGAATACACAAAAGCGGTAATTTACATAGACGAAGACAACAATCAAGTAATCGAACTTACTCCTATCAAGGGCTTAATAGAAAGAGTATCTTTTACAAAACTAACGACAGACGGTAGCGGTAAAATCATTGACGATAACGCCTTTGATGAAAATTCTCCAAATAATTTTTATTCGCATAGTTTTGCAAGCGAATGCGCTAATGGCAAGACTTTTCAAATTAAACCCTATCAAAATTCTTGCAAATGTTTTTGGGAAATTGAGGCGCGCTCTTGGCAGAAAGCAGAGATAGAATTTTCTCAAGAAACGCGGTTTAATTATACCGGCAAAGATATCTTACAAGATATTGTCAAGTTTAGAGTCGACGACGGAAGTTATTTAAAATGCGACTTTACCAAGATGAATTTGTTAAACGATGACGTGGAGATTTACGAGGCAATAAACGTCGGCAGGTATAATCTTTCAATACGACCTATCGAGATAGACGGAGTAAAGTATTTGTACTACGACGAAGAAAATCATATAATGGCTATTGCGCCTGAGAATTACTATAATGAAACACGCGAGTATTATATTGTAAAGAATTTGATTGTGACGGCAGATTGGTTTGATATAGAGGACAATGCCAAAGATTATGACGGAACTGACGAATTCGACGTCAACAGAATCAAATGGAATAACGGAAACGAAAACGTGATAGAGAACCTTGCTTTCCTTCCGGCGGTAGATTACAACGCTTATTATTCTCAAAGCGACGCGGGCGAAGATATTCAAATCATAATAGAATTACAATCGCAAGCGCAAGAGATTGTTATAAACAACAAAATCATCTTTGTAAAAGGAATAATTCGAAGAAGACAAGTTAATCTTACTTTAAATTATGCCGAAGCGACTTACGGAGGCGCTATTGAATATCATTATTACGCAGACAACGTCATTGACGGCGATAGCGTTGACGTAGTATTCTGTTCCAATATTTTAATGTCGGAGGCGCAAAAATTTAAATTTTGGATAGAGGAAAGCGAATTCGGGAATTATTCTATCGCCAACTTTGAAAAATTGCACGGCTATGACAACGGCGCACCGTTGATATTACATAAAGCCGTAATTTCTCAACTTGCAAATCTTGAAGAAGATTTTGCCGATTTGAATACTCAAAACGTGAAAGATTTACAAATAAAGTTTAGGGACGTAATAGATGACAAGGTATTTCATATACTGGATTTATCCTATTACGATTCCGACAAAAATGATTATCTGCCTATCGAGGAAATCAACTCTGCGGGTACGTATAAGATTAGGTTGAGTATACCCAAGGAAATGCAATTGATTTATGAGTTGGATGAAAGTCTGGCAGTAATAGAAATAACCGTATCGCAAGCCGATAATACGCCTAATGATAACGAGGACGGCGACAACGACGATTCGTCGAGCGAGATTACCAAAGACAATGATAAAATCGATTTTGGCGATAATAGCGAAAATGCCAACTCTTCAAACAATTATACCGATTATTCTCCGGGCGACGTCAAAGAAAAGTCCTACGGCGGTATCGCCATTGCAGTCGGGGTAACGTCAACGGCTTTAGTCGCTGTGGGAATTTTGAAAAGAGTATTGTCAAAGCGAAAATTAAAGCCAAGAAAATAAATTTGATTTTTTTGTAAAAAACTCTTGACAGAAATAGTAATATTCAATATAATGTTAGCGTAAACTAACTTAGCAGGACGTCATTTGCTTGAAATATAAAGTTAGCATAGTGCAACATTTTATAGTAAAAAGAAAAAGGAGAGTATATGAGGTTGATAATTGCCCCGATAGGGAAGCAAGGCAGAGTGGTAAAAATAGATACCGACGAAAAGACTAAAAACAGATTGCAAAACATAGGTATTATCGAGGGCGGTAATATCGAACTTATGCAGTCTAATTTCGGCGACGTGATAGTCAAAGTGAGAGATTGCAGAATTGCAATGAACAAGGACGTTGCAAGCAAGATTACCGTGGAGATAAATTGATGAAAAAGAGTAAGATAGATAATAGAGAGAAAATAAAGATTGCCTTGGCGGGCAACCCTAACTGCGGCAAGACGACGCTCTTCAACGCATTGACGGGCGCGACCGCTCACGTGGGCAACTGGACGGGCGTTACGGTCGAGAAGTTGGAAGGAACTTATAGGGATAGAAAGGCGGATTTGAGAATAGATATAGTCGATTTGCCGGGTATATATTCGCTTTCGCCATACTCGCCGGAAGAGATTATTTCGAGAGATTACTTGCTCTCTAGCGACGCCGATTTGATACTCAATATCATCGACGCTACCAACTTAGAGAGAAATCTATATTTGACCACTCAACTTTTGGAGATAGGTATGCCTATCGTAGTTGCGCTCAATATGGAAGACTGTCTTAAAGCCAACGGCGAGAGCATAGACGTATATAAGTTGTCGGATAGATTGGGCGTGCCTGTAGTAAGCATTTCCGCGCTTAAACAAAAGGGTATTAAGGAACTTATGCAGACGGTCAAGGACAATTATTCTCAAAAGAGAAACGCTATTTCCTTGATTTCCAATACCATTCTCAAAGACAGCGTGGATAAAGTAATGTTGTTGCTCGACGACAGCAAGCAAAAACTCTTTGAGAGCGTCAAACTCGTCGAGGGAGATAAAATAGTAGCGCAAAAGTATTCTTCTCTTGAAAAAGAAATTCAAGCGATAAAAGACGAAAATCAAGAGGTAAAGAAAAAGTACAACGGCAATTTCGAGTCGTGCGTAGCAGATTGCAGATATAATGTGATCAACGAGAAGTTTGCCGATTTGATTACCCGAGATAGGGAAAAGCCCGACGTATCCAAGAGCGACAAAGCCGACAAGGTCTTGACGCACAGAATATGGGGTATACCTATTTTCCTCGTGATAATGTTGGCTATTTTCCACATTACTTTCAGTAGCAACTTCTTGTATCTGTCGGTTGTAATTCCGGATGGCGCTTTTGCCGACGTAGACCCGATCTCGGCACTGTTTGTGGACACAGAGTACGAAGTCGACGAAGAGGGCAATATATCGGGCGCAAACGCGTTGAAATCGCCCGGCGTATTCTTGCAAGGACTTGTCGAGGCTTTGGGCGAAGTCGTCAACGGCGAACGCGTTGTCGAAGACGTATTTGACGAAAACGGCGAAGCGGTCTTGGACGAAGAAGGCAACGCTTTAAGCGAAGTTGTAGAAGAGGGCGGATGGATTCCTCGCCTGCTCGCAAATGCCCCCGATTGGGCGTACGGAGTAATATGCGACGGAATTTTGGCAGGCGTATTCGGCGTGCTATCATTCATACCTCAAATAATGGTGTTGTTCCTATTCCTCACTATTTTGGAAGATACGGGATATATGGCGCGCGTCGCATTCATAATGGACAGAGCGTTTAGACGCATAGGACTGTCGGGCAAATCGTTTATGCCATTGCTTATGTGCTTCGGTTGCGCCGTTCCTGGTATTATGGCAACCCGTACGATAGAAAACAACAGAGAAAGAAAGTCGACGATTTTGCTCGCGCCGTTCTTCTCGTGCGGAGCAAAGAGTCCGATTTGGTACGCGTTTGCCGCGGTACTTGCTTCGACAGTGGGATGGAATGAAGAGTTGACGGTATTCAGCGTCTATCTCGTCGGAATATTGGTGGCTATGATAGCGGCTTTGATACTCAAAAAGATAAGCGGACAAAAGGGCGTAACGCCGTTTATAATGGAACTTCCGACTTACCATACGCCGCAGTTTAAGAGCGTGAGCATACATATTTGGCAGAAACTCAAACACTTCGTTTTCAGAGCGGGTACTGTCATTGCCGCATCGACGGTCATTATATGGTATCTTCTCAACTTCAACTTTACGTTCCATATGGTCGAAGAAAGCCAAAGCATTCTCGCTACCGTAGGCGGTTGGTTCGAATGGCTCTTCAAACCGCTCGGTTTCGGCAACTGGAAATTTATTGTCGCGTCCGTCACGGGCTTGATTGCTAAAGAAGAAGTCATTTCGTCAATCGAAGTGCTCGCAGGCAGCGTGGAAGCATTCGTCGCAGAGAGCGGAGTTTCGACGGCAGGTATATTCGCATTTATGTCGTTCAACTTGTTGACCGTTCCTTGTATGGCGGCAGTAGGAGCGGCGGCAAGCGAATTAGGCTCGACAAAACGCACTATGCTCGCAATACTTTTCTGGATACTCACATCTTATATCGTGGCAATGACGATATATCTCGTCGGCACTTATTGGTGGACGGTATTCATATTCGCCGCTCTCGTCGCGATAATAATTACCGTAGCCCACTTTGTTCAGAAGAATAGAGCAAACAAAATGCCATTGGAGGTTTAGCAATGATTAGCGCATTGTCGGTCAACGTAAGCGGCGTAGTCGTGGGCATAGTCGTCGCCCTCGTGGTGGTAGGCGGTTTCGGCGCATACTTCTACCGCAAAATAAAAGCCAAAAAGAGTGGGAAAGGCTGTTGCTGTTCGGGCGATTGTTCGTCGTGTTCGTGTTGCTCTTTCTCCTTCAAAAGCAAAAAAGAAGAAGAGACCGATAAAAAGAATTGAAATTTTCCTAAGTGATTAAATATGCCAAAAAGCGACCGCTATTATTAGCGGTCGCTTTTTATGAGTTTATAAATTAAATTTAGTTATTGTTGAAACAGTCGACATAAACAACAACCGCATAGACAATTTTTGCATTGATTGCATTGGCAGCAGTTACAAGGACAGCAAGGGCAATACAGCGTGATTGTCGGCGTCGTTGGGTCAGGTCGATTTATAATCGTGATGACCGGATTGCTGATAATTGTCACAGGTTGTTCGTCTACTACGAAACTTACGTTGGAATAGTTGGTGACGGTGTTTACCGCATTGGTGACAACTACGTCAAACTCTACTATTACCGCTCCGCCGACGGCAAGGTCGGGAAGAGGAAATCCCGTTTGCGGATTGTACGCAGGGTATGACGTTCCGTTGATTCTCACGCTTCCCGCTGTGAATGCCGTACCTGTCGGGATTGGGTCGGTGAAGACCAAATCAGTCTTTTCAAGCGTACCGGTATTGGTGATTGCCGAAGTATAGTGCAAGGTGTCGCCCTGTTCAGCGAAAGCCTTATCCACGCTCTTCACGTTGGTCAGTCCGTTGGATACGATTAGTACGGATATCGGATTTGAGAGGGAAAAACTCGAAGCAGGGAATCCCGCAAACGGGAAGAAGCTATAGTCCGCTCTCGCTATATTGATTATAGGATTTATCGCGGGAATTGAATTTGCCGTGACTTGGAAGGTGATTGTTACAGTTTGATTAGGCGCAATCGTTGCGATTTCGACAGGCAATGCGCCTGCGTACGGAGAGCCGTCGACGGTTATCGAATTGGGGACGAGAATGGTCTCGGGCGGTAGCATATCGCCAATCGTAGTGTTCAACGCTTCGACCGTCCCCGTATTCTCGATTTGCAAAGTATAAGTTATCACTTCGCCCACTTCCGCGGCGGTCTTGTCAGCCGATTTGGTTACGACAAGATTTGCGCCCTTGCTGTCGATTTGCAGAGCAAGCGCATTGGGAACGTACAAGTCGCCGTCGCTCGTGAATCTTATGACAGCGCTGTTTTGATTTGCTTCCAACTTATCCGACACGTCGACTGCGGTAATGTCCCAACCTTGACGGCAAGCGGACGTATTCGTTCCTGCGCTCGCGTTTGCGTTACGAGTGCCGAAAGTACCCGTCGTGTCTAGTATGCCGTTTTCGTCGTTGATTTGCGAAGCGAAGAAGTTATCTTCGGGATTGTTAGGACCCGATAAGGTTTCAAGCGTGGGTATCGTCTGACCGAACAACATTTGATCGCCCGTGAGTACTGCGTCGCCTTCTTGCGCCGAGACGAAGATTTTGCCCGTAATCGGCAAGACGTCTGGGGTAAGGAAATTCAGTACGGTTATCGTCGTACTTCCCGTGTTTGGGGAAACGACGGCTCCGCCCGCCCAAAGAGTGAGGTTTCGCAGAGTTTGGTTTGGGTTTTCGTACGCTATCGCGAGCGTCCAACCTGCATGGTTGGTGTCTGACGTACGGCTGTCGATGGCTTCTATCAGCGCAGGTACGCCTTGTACGGAATACGTTCCGTTGAGCGCGGATTGCACCAATGACGTGACGTTTGCCGTCCTGACGTAGAAGCCTACGGTAATGTCGTTAGCAGGGATATTAAAGTCCTGCGCCGTCGCAGGGTCTGGCGCAATCGAGAAAGCGCCGAGAGGGGTAGTAAACGTGACGTTGTTGTTAATCAGCGCGGAAATGTTGTTGACGGACGAACGGAACAATCCTCCCCATACGAGTTCCGCGTACAATACCGTTGAGCCGACAGGCAAATTGAGATTCGCGCTAGACCCGTTCTGCGCGTAGTTGAGCGTAGTTCCCATAGGGAAGGTACTTACCTGCAAAGCCGTGTTCAGACTTGTGAAAGCGCCTATCGAGCCTTCCGTGCCGGGAGCGTTTTGATTGGACGCTTTGCTCAATCCGAGCGTGTTGCCCGTGAAAACAATTCCGCCTTTTTTGACGTCGGAATATCTTTGAATGAAAGGCATATTAACCTCCTTTTGTAAAAATACTACATATCGTCTCTCGCCTTAGCAAGAGTAAGAATATGTAGTATTATCGTTCAATTCGGTATATGTCTTCACTGCATTGTATGTGGGAAGCGCGCGTTTTGTTACATTGCATTTGCATTATAGTAAAATCTTTGTTAAATCAATTAGAAACCGACATTTTTAGGCTTTATGTTGTGGTATTCGGAAAAAATATAGGTTAAACTTTAAGTACAATCAAGAGAAAGTCAATATAAAGAGGTAAATTCAACAGATGTTATTAGTCGTAATATCCGCAATTTCGCTTGTTATCGCTTTGTCGGTCTTTTTTGCCTGTTTCGGGAAAATAGCGCAAATATACTGGATAGCGATTGTTTTTGCCGGAAGTTTTTTTGGATTGGTATTACTTTGGGCGCTACCCGTAATTATTTGTTCGTTGTTTGTAGACCTAAAAAAGCCTTGCAGAAAACACAATCCATTTTTCCGCTTTTATGCAAATTGCTTAATCGATATGGCTATCAGACTAATGCGGATAAAAATTCACGTGACGGGAGAGGAAAAACTGCCGAAGGAGAAGTTTTTGTTGGTGGGCAATCACTTATCGTATTTTGACCCGGGGGTAGCAATGTTGGCGTTGCGCTCGTACAGACTGGGTTTTGTAGGCGCTACCGAGTTACTTTATAAATTTCCCGTACTCAAAAAAATCGGGCACAAAGTTTTTTGCGTTCCGCTTGACAGACAAAGCGCTCGCGACGGCGTGCGCATGGTAAACGAGGCGGCTGCAATCATAAAAGGTCAGATAGCTTCTATCGGAATTTATCCCGAGGGCAAAAGAAATCTTGAAGGCGGTGAACTTTTGCCATTCAAAAACGGAGCGTTCAAGATTGCGAAAAAGGCAAACTGTCCAATAGTGGTTGCGCAAATTAGAAATATTGAAAACATTAAAAATAATATGCCGTTTAGACGCACGCACGTTTATCTTGATTTCATTGCTGTGATTAAGCCCGAAGAGATAGAAGGATATACCACGCAAGATATTGGCGCGCTCGTGCGCAAAACGTTGGAGGAGAAGTTAAAATAATATACTAGACTTGTTATTTTATAATTGTTTTGCTATAATGAAATTACGATAAACAGTAAATTTAGCGGAGAAGTAGCAATATGAGAAGAAAAGATCGGGAAGTAACTGATTCTTCAAAGATCAGGGAAATTATAGAAAAAAGTGAAGTTATAAGAATCGGGTATTATGACAACGGCGAAGTATATATTGTTCCCGTTAATTTCGGCTATGTGGAAACTGACGGCGAATACACGTTTTATTTTCACGGCGCAAATGCCGGCAGAAAGTATGAGTTGTCAAAGAATGGTTGCGAAGTTGGATTTGAGTTGGAATCGCGCGCAAATATCGTTATCGACGACGTAGTATCTTGTCGCTCTACGTGTTATTTTAATAGCGTAATCGGCAACGGAAAGATTTCTCTAATAACAGACTTACAAGAAAAAGACAGAGCGTTAAATATAATTATGAAACATTTCACAGGGAAGGATATTCATACCTTTGATGAAAAATGGCTCAACGTCGTAGCTATCTTTAAGTTGGACGTTGAAAAATTGACTTGCAAAGCAAGAATATGAGAAAACTCTCTTTATCAAATCGATAAAGCAGCAGTTAAATAAGTTGAGGGCTACAAATAAAATTGTAGTCCTTGTTTTTTGATTGTTGTTTTGCTATAATAATTGTACAATAAGCAGTAATTTAGTGGAGAAAGACAATGGAAGATAATAAAAAATCATTATTTCCCGTAAATGCCGAGAGTAAATCAGCTGGGATAATATTTCTAATTGCGGCGGCTTTGCTTGTCGGATTGACGTTTTCGCTTTGGGGAATATGGCTAATAGATATATACGCAGTAAGAATGTGCCTTACGTTGCTCGTAACTGCTGCATTTGCGGTAGTTGCCGTTGTTGCTATGAAACTAACGGCGCAGGAAAGCAAGCTGCTGCCCACTAAACATAGATTGTGGCTGCAAATATTAATCGGGTTTGCGTTTGCCGCTGTGTTGTGCCTATTGTTTGGAATTGTTCCGATTTTATGCGGCACAAGTATCATTGGTTCTCATACTGAACCGTCCGCAGGCTTTTTGGTAATATCCGCTATACAAGATATTCTTTTTGTTGGAGTGTGCGAGGAAATCGTATTCCGCGGATACGTACAAAATCAGTTTGAAATTTGGTTGAAAAAATGCAAATGGCTTGCGCCGTTGATTGCAGCCGTTTTATTCGGACTGTGGCATATAATCAACGGAAGTCTAATTCAAGTGTTGTTTACTACTCTTATCGGATGTGTGTTTGGATATAGCAAATATTTTATAAAAGACTGTACGCTGTTGTCGGTTATTATAGCGCACGGAATATACGATTTTTCATTAGTGCTTTTAACTTGTTTTATGTTATAATGTCAACTTTAAATTCAATTTAGTTTACAAAGCTAAAATAAAAGTAGAGGAGCGAAGGCATAGCGAGGCTTGTGCGAGCGTCATTATTTCGGTAATCCCGCTCTTCGCACTTAAAAAGTAAAGACCTACGATATCGTAGGTCTTTCTAAATTGTCTATGATGAACAAAAAGGATTTTTTTAGGGGATACCAGAAGTCGGGACTTGAACCCATTGCCAATAGCCGAAGGCGGGACTCGAACCTATAAATTAGTTATTGTAGTTGATTTGATAGTCGGATAGTCATAAAAGGAATATCCGATTTACATGTGCCGTGCATTTTCCTTTACAGTTGAACTAAAAAATGGTATTATATTTATATGAAGAAAGAACGCGAATTGCAACCAGGCGACATTGAAATCGCATTAAGCCTAAAGGGTAACCTGAGTGAATGTGCAGAGTTTATTCTTGAGAATATGCATGCAGGACGTGCATTATCTGATATTAAAATTAAATTAATTTATTATGCCTCGTTTTATGAGTTGTATTTCAAATATAGATTATCTGAAATTAATCCGTCTTTGATATGGAAAGACCCTACAAAGTATAAACAAGAAAAACATGTTAGGGCAGAATTTACAAGTATTGATGCATCAACGGTATTAGCATACGCATTAAACTTCAAATGGGTAAGTGATGCGGATGCGGAGTTGATTAAGGAAACGAATGGTTTAAGAAATAAAGTGATTCATTTTGGATTGAATGAACAAGATAGTGAAGAATATATTAGAGTGGAAAGGATAGAGCGTGATTTTTTCGATAAGAACAAAAAGCTTGTTATTAAGTTACTTCGCCCAATTATTTCCGACTTTAAAGAAGCATTCTATTTAAAAACTTTAATACCCAAAATAATAGATTGAATCTTTGGAGGATTAAGTAGAAAAGTCACGATTTACGCGCGACCTTTTTAGATAGTCTAATTGAAAAGTTAACGATTCTCAATGACCATTCAAAATTATAAACTATTTGACAGTTTATTTGACATATGATATCATATTCCCTAGGTAGAGAATTATGAAGTAATATATCGTTCCGCTTTTGTTATTAATAGTAAAAATAGTACCAATAGGTAGCATAAACCACATTTATAAATACATCGGAGGAAAACTATTATGTCCGAACAAACGATACAGAATAATTTATATTCAGAACCTGTAACTATTCTAGACAAATATACATGTCTTAGTTTGGGAGCTACGACTATTAATGATTTAATAAAAACAAATCAATTAAAAAATATTGAAGTATCTAGAAATTTTGGCAAAAAACCAGATGTTCTTATTATAAACAAAAATAAAGAAGTAGTAATTTTTTGTGAATTCAAATTACCAGAAGAGTTTAACACTCAAGCCAAAATAGACAAAGCAATAAATCAAGAGATTGAGATAGCCAAAGCTGTTGGAGCGAAAATCTATGTGGTGTCTGATGGCGATACCTTTTTTTGGCTTAATCCAAAAACAGGAGCTTACATTGTAGACGAAGATGGTAAAATAATACAAAGAGAGATTAAGCCAAAAATAGAAGCAAAAAAGCTTGCGGATTTCATAGATTTAGTAGCATTATCGGTTTCTGAAGAGAATAATACTATTCTAAAGTTGGAAGACATTGACCCAACTGATTTAGCAAAGAAAATTGCTAGAATTCTTAAAAGGATGACTTTTGCATCATCGAAAATGTCCCTATATACTTTTGTCGAAGTATTTCTATTTAAGTATTTAAGCGATATTGATGTTTTAAAAGATCAAAACTCTTTTAATTTTATTTACAAACTCTATTCGGAAAAAGAGAAAACGAAGAAAACAAATGCCGATATTTTAGGGGCATACTTGGAGGGCCCACGTGCTCAAATGAAGATGCTTTTTCCTGATGGACAAGATGGAACATCTATAGTTAATGGACAAATTTTTCATGTAAAAAGAGGAATTGATGGACATTATGTTGAAGAGGACTCGCATGCTATTTGTTTCAAAAATATTATGGATGAATTCGCTGCTTATGAAAGGAAAAATGGAAAATTTATCAATATTAGTAAAGATTTTAAATCAAAACTTTTCGAAACATTTATGAAAAATAGTGATGAGAAATCGGAAATGGGGCAATTTTTTACTCCTTTAAAAATCGTGCGAGAAATGGTTAATATGGTAACTGTTTCTAAAGGAATGAAGATATGTGATCCGGCATCTGGCGTAGGAAAGTTTTTGCTTGAGGCTGCAACATCAACTGAGCTTCCTTTCTATATTAAGAACGATAATTTAATTATGGGGGTAGAGCTATATGGTTTTGAGAAACAAATGTCGGAGCAGGATGATATAACTACAATATTAGCAAAAGCAAATATGCTAATATACTTCTCAAAATTGTTTAAAGACAACAATAGCCCAAATGATGTGCAGAATATTGCAAAAAATCTACTTAATAAAGTATTTTATTCAAGTAGAAAGGCGTTAGGGACATTAGAAAAGTTAGAGGAAAATAAATATGATCTTATTCTAGCTAATCCGCCATATTATCAGGATGCTACAATCTCAAGCCTTGCTATGAATACTGGTTATTATTCGGCTAGAGGTAATGGAGTCGAGGCTTTATTTTTAGAGTGGATAATACGTTCACTTAATTATGGCGGAACGGCAAATATTGTATTGCCAGATGGAATATTCACAAATTTAGGCAATACAAAATTGAAAGCTTTAATACTTAATAATTGTTTTATAGAAAGTATAATTTCTTTGCCGATAAATAGTTTTTTTAATACTCCTAAGAAAACTTATATTTTAACTTTAAGAAAGAAATCAAAAGAAGAGATTGACTCAAATGCAAAGCAAAATTATGAAGTATTTACATATATTTGCAAAAGCATTGGCGAGACACTTGATGTATATAGATTTGATACTCCAGATGACAATGATTTGAGAGAGGCGGTTATAAAATATAACTCTTATAAAAATCTACCTGATAAAAGAAGTATACAAGAACCCTTCAAATCGTGGTTTGAATCCGATGGCAAAATGAAACTTCTGCCAATAGATTGTTTCCCTGCTACAGATAATTGGAATATTGATAATTTTTGGACTGACGAAGAGAAAATAGCCTTAGGGTTTAAAGAGGCAGATAATTCTATGACTCTCAATGAATTTCAAATATTTATCGATGAACTTGTGAATGATATTCAAAATTATAAGGAGGCTATAGAATGTTTGAAATGATTGAAAAAAGCATTTGCGAGTTATTTGAATCAGTAAATGGCAATTCAAAGTATACTAAAACCTTCTGTAGCGAACACATAGGTGAATATACTGTTTATACAGGAACAACAATAGGAATATTTGCAAAAGTTGATTCTGCTGATTTTACTGAGCCGAATTTGACGTTTACAACGGATGGCGAAAAAGCTGGCACAATTGAATTAATAACAGATAATGGGTATTGTATTGGAGGACATAGGACAATACTTAAGCCGATTGTTGCTAATATTAACTTGCTTTACTTTAAGTTTGTTTTGCAACCAATATTTTATGCAAATGTAAAAAGAGGTGATGTACCATCTCTCCATTTTAATAGAATTAAAAATTTAAAAGTACAAGTTCCAGTGCTTTCGGATGGAACTCTAGACTACGAGTTGCAAAAGAGCTTGGCGCTAAAATATCAGGATCTAGATAATAAAAAAAGGATTCTGCTAGATAAGATTGAAAAACTCAAAAGATCAGAAATTGTTTTAAGTAATGACGAGTTATTTAAATATAAGATGTTGTCCCTTAATGAAATGTTTAAATTTGAAAGGGGGAGAATCATTTCTAAAACATACATATTAGAAAACTCAGGCGATTATCCTGTTTATTCAACACAAAAAGGAGTTTACGGACACATTAATACTTATATGAAAACAGGAGAGTTTTTATTGTGGAATACTGATGGATTGGCTGGATATATAAAGAAAACATCTGGGAGTTTTTCATATACCAATATAGTCGGCATTATGATACCTAATAAAAAAGTGGATTTTTCTATGATATCATTAGATTATATCAAATGTTATTTGGAGCCAATATTTAGGAGCAATAGAAAAGGAAGAATGGGAATTAATGGGAAGAATGAATATACTAAACTGAATAGCACTATGATAAAAAAACTAAATATCCAAATCCCTATTCCAATAAAAGACAATGGAGAGTTCGATTTGGGAAAGCAAGAGGAAATGGCACAAAAGTATGACACAATAAGTTCCATTAAGACTGACATCTATAAGCAAGTTAAAGAGTTAATTCAAATAAATGTGATTTCTCAGGAATAAATCTTAGAGGTTTTAATAAGTTTATATTATAAATCACCCAATAAATATTTGCAGCCTGAGAGCGATTGTAGTATTAATAAATCCTTCTTATTCATCACGCCTATGAGAAAAATCCTTTTTGTACAATAGCAAGCTGCTTTTTAAATAGTAATATAAAAGCATTATTGCAATGGTATGTCGAATGAACAAAAAGGATTTTGTTCTTCAAAGTGCTTGGAATAAGAAAAACACACGCTTTTGGAGTAATTTGTACGCTCCTTTTGCGTGTGCTTGGGTGTGCGTGATGAACAAAAAGGATTTTTTTAGGGGATACCAGAAGTCGGGACTTGAACCCCTTGTCCATAGCCGAAGTCGGGACTTGAAGTCAAATATTAAATCAATTTTGAAATGTTGCGTTTTTAATAAGAATAGTTTAAAATATTTACGAAAGAGTATGAGTGATATTTTTGACAAGAAAAAACGTTCGGAAATAATGAGTTCCGTAAGAAGCCAAAATAACAAGTCGACGGAGTTAAGGCTTATTAAATTATTTAAAGAATTAAATATAAAAGGTTGGCGAAGAAATTATAAAGTTGAAGGTAAACCTGACTTCGTATTTTTAGAAAAGAAGATAGCTGTATTTGTAGACGGTTGTTTTTGGCATGGTCATGACTGTAGAAATGTTACGCCTGCAGACAATAATATTTATTGGGATAATAAACGTATGAGAAACAAGTTGCGCGATTCCCAGATTAATGAAAGGTTTAAGTCTAGAGGGTGGACAGTAATTAGAATTTGGGAATGTGAATTAACAAATAAAAGGAAAGAGAAGGCAGTCTCTAAATTACAGTTATTGTTGTATGTACAAGAATAATCTATAAACAAATTGGCATTTTGTTAAGTATATATACATTTGTCGGGTAAGACTGAGTTAGGATAATAGTTAAATTATTTTTATTGTATTTCTCGATTTTAATTTTCAATTTGAAAGTGTATTAAATGATGTCCAAGTATTTACACATTTCGTCCTTTACAAAGTCACAAAGGAATGGTAAACTATGAAAGTAAATTTAATATATGAGGTGAAAAAATGTTTGGCAGAAGACATAGGTCATATTATACGAAAGAGGGCTACAAGCAAGTATATAAACCGAGAAGTCTAGAGGCGCGAAGCAACGGGTATGTAGCAGAACATCGCGATGTCGCAAGTAGGAAAATCGGAAGGCCTTTGCGCCCAAACGAAGTTGTGCATCACCGCGATGGAAATAAGCGCAACAATCGGCCGAGTAACTTGCAAGTAATGAGTCGTGCGAGACATTGGAAAATACACCATTCGAAATAATGTGAAATGATGAAAACTATTCGTAATTTTTTGGCGTTTTGGCGTTTTGGCGTTGACAACTCTCTTTTTTGATGCTATAATGAAATTACCTCATGGAGGAGATTATGAAAGATATTAGAATAAGTGTTAGATTGACACAAGAAGAACACGAAAAGCTAAAGATTTTGGTTATAAAGAAGAAAACTACCATAAACGATTTTCTGCTTAATTATATTAGAGAAGAGGTGTCTAAAAATGCCAAAGACAATAAGCAAGATTAATATAATGTCTTTATTTGCAAATATAGGCGTAGCAGAAGCATATATGGAAAGAATCGGCGCAAGAATAACAGTTGCTAATGAATTGATTAAACGGCGTGCTGATTTATATAAAAAAATATATCCCCATACTCAAATGGTGTGCGGAGATATTTTCGACGAGGATATTCAATCAAAATTAATAAAACTTGCTCAAGACACCAATGTAGAATTGATAATGGCAACGCCTCCATGTCAGGGTATGAGTACTGCAGGTAGGCAAGAGACAGATGATTATAGAAATACATTATTTTTACCTGTGGTCAAACTTGTTAAGGTGGTTAAGCCAAGATATGTTTTTATAGAGAATGTTCCGCTTTTTCTACAGACGGCAATTATGTACAATGGAGCAAGGAAAAATATTATTGATATAATTGCAGAGGAACTCGGTAACGATTATATTATTAATTTCAATATTGCAAACACGGCGCAATATGGGGTTCCCCAAACTAGAGAAAGAGCCATAATTTTGATGACGCGAAATGACCAAAGTATTGAATGGGTAATGCCTCAACCTGACGAAAAACAAGTCACAATGAGAGATGCCATAGGGTATTTGCCTAGCATTGATCCATTTATTAGGGATGTGAGCAGGAACGAGTTGTTGGAGATGTTTCCAGAGTACTATGAGAAGGAAAAGGCTGCCTTAAATATATCACCATGGAATTTTCCTCCCCACCACATAAAAAGGCAAGTTGAAGTAATGATGCATACTCCAACCGGTCAAACAGCATTTTCGAATCATGATAAGTACAAGCCCAAAAAAGAAAATGGCAATACGGTAAAAGGCTATTTTAATACTTATAAACGACAAGAGTGGGATATTCCTGCTTATACGGTAACAATGGATAATCGAAAGATTTCCTCCCAAAACAACGTACATCCTGGAAGATATATAGGAACGGACGGAAATGGGGACGCTATTTATTCAGATGCTAGAGTTTTAACAGTTTATGAGTTAATGAAGATAATGAGTTTGCCTGATGATTGGCCTATACCTATAAGTACGCCTGCGGCATTTTTGAGATCGATTATTGGTGAAGGAATTCCACCTTTATTCGTGAAAAAGATTTATCAAAATTTATTGAGGTCGTTATGAAAGGACTTGTTGGATTATCATTGTTTGCTAATGTAGGAATAGCAGAAGCCTATTTAAAAGAGATAGGAGTAGATATAGTATTGGCAAATGAACTGTTACCAGAACGGGTAGATTTATATAGAAAAATTTATCCAAATACAGAAATGATTTGCGGCGATATAACTAAAATTGAAGTTAGAGATGAAATAGTGGAAAAGGCTATTAATGCCAAAGTTAATATGATTATGGCAACCCCGCCATGCCAAGGAATGAGTGTGGCAGGTAATAGGAACCCTTTTGACAAACGGAATCAATTAGTTTATTATGCGATTGATGTAATAAAACGGGTGAAACCGCAATTTGTACTTCTAGAAAATGTTCCGAGACTTTTGGTTACTAAGATAAGCGTAGACGGGAAGTTGATGCTTATACCTGATTATATCAAAAAAGAACTTGGTGAAGATTATCAATTTAATACCGAAACTTTGGTAAAAGCGAAAGACTATGGGGTTCCCCAATTAAGAGAGCGTAACATATTCTTACTAACTCTTAAATCTACTGGAATTAAATGGGAATTTCCTCCAAAGGAAGAACATGAAATAACTCTAGAAGAGGCAATAGGACATCTGCCTTCTTTGGATCCTTTATTGCGTGAAGGTGAAAAGAAAACAATTGAGTTGTTTCCAGATTATTTTAAAAAGAAAGAAGAGGGATTAAAGGTGTCCAAATGGCATTTCCCTCCGACTCATAGTTACAAGCATGTTTTATGGATGATGCACACAGCGACAGGGAAATCAGCCATATATAATCGAGAATATTATCCGCAAAAAGAAGATGGAGAGCATATTGTTGCGCACCATAATCATTATAGAAGATTGTCTTGGAATAAACCCTGTCGAACTATAACAATGAACAACGGAGTGATTTCTTCGCTTTGTTGTGTTCACCCCGGCAGGCCATATATAGATAATAAAGGAGAAATCTTATATTCTGATCCAAGAGTATTGACGATATATGAATTAATGATTGTGACTTCGCTACCATTGGATTGGCCCATTCCCAATGGCACAAATGAGACACTTATAAGACACGTGATTGGAGAAGGAATACCGCCACTTCTAATCAAAAAAATATTGCAACAATTGTTGAATGAAATAAACATGTTGGAGGATTAACATGGGGAAAATAGTTATGCCAAAGAATAGCGCTTTGCTTGAAGAAGTAGAGGCAGTTTTAAAAATCTATTATGAATCGGGCGATTGGCTTTCTAATGATGAATATAAAACAAGGTTAAAGCGACTAATTGGAGACGACCAATATGCATCGTCATATACCAAAAAGGCGCAGATTACGTCTTATTTTGGATTTACTGAATGGGAAGACATTTCTAATGTCCGTTCGATGAGAAGAATTACAGGACGAGGAAAACAGTTTTATTTACACTTGCTCAACCACGACAATGATGGTATTATTGAGGATCTTATATGCTCTTTAGAGCAAGTTACTTTTGGCCGAGACAACTATGGATGCCCAGATAGTAACTCCGATGTGGAACCGCCTGTAGTTTTTTTACGTGCAGTTTTGGATTTAGGATATTTGACTTATAAGGAATATGCTTACATTCTCTGGAAGTTAGAAGATTGTGGCAGAAATTATACAGACACAAAGAACGATATTTTAGATTTTAGAACATCTAATGAGTTTGATTTGCCCCAAGAAGCTCAAAAATATACAGATGCAAAGCCTATTATGGTTCTTATACGGTGGGGCTTGCTAGAAGAAGACGAAACTTCTACGGGTAACAAACATATTATTATTCCGCATGAAATTAAGGGAAAATACTCGAATAGGTTAAGAAATTTAAAGATTTATAACATAGACAAAAATATAATTGAGAATGCTCCAGAAATAAAAAACGATCAAGAGCCTTCTATAGAATGGTTTAAACTTGAAGCTCAAAAGATATCAGCTGTTGATGATGAGGCAGAGCAATTATATGGTGAATTCCGCGCCAAGTTTGCTCCAGAGGTTTTACAGCCGCTTGATGGATTGGACCTTCTACATAGGATGTTTTTAAATGAAACAGATAAGAAAGATAGCCTTTGCTATGTCTTAGAATATGATAAGAGATATGGTCTTTTTGGTAGTGTAGCTGGTGGTTCAGCCTACAAATATGGCCTTTTTTACAGTTGGGATAAAAAGTCATGGATGACAGGTTCAAGTAGAAAGCAAGAAAAATTAACTGTAGACCAAGCGATAAAAGTAGGGAAGCAAATACGTGATGAATTGTTGAGAGGTGCCGAGATTATAAGGAATTATGGAGAGCTAAAAGAAGTAAAGGATTACGCAGATCTTCATGCGCAACTTTACGCTGCAATGCCTCTAACAATAAGCAAAGCATGGGTTATGATGTATTTTCATATGATATTTCCTGATGTGTTTCCTGTTTTTTATAATGAAGAATGGCAGAGAAGAGCATTGGATTCCGCAAATATAGAGGCAGATGAAAATTCGTTTATTAGAATGGGACAGATTGCATTATTTGTTAAGAAATGTGGCATATCGAATGTGGCATTCTCAAGAGTATTACATAGCATTAATTCCGATGTATCTATTGCCACAAAGGAAGAGACTATTGCTCGTCCATATGAATTTGAATCAAGTATAGTTGGGGCACAAAATCGTGTTATTTATGGAACGCCAGGATGTGGCAAATCATACTATGTACAGAAAATATATTTGCCGAAAATAGGAGTAGATACAAAAAACAATATGATAAGGACAACTTTCTATCAAGACTATACGAACACCGACTTCGTTGGTCAGATTTTGCCCAAGGTTTTGGCTGATAAGTCAGTATCATATGAATTTAATCCTGGGCCATTCTCTCTTGCATTAAAGAAAGCTATAGAACAACCTAACACACCTGTTGCGTTAGTTATTGAAGAACTTAATAGGGGCAATGCAGCAAGCATATTCGGGGACATTTTCCAGTTGCTAGATAGAGATGAAACAGGTACGAGTGAATACGAAATAACAAATGTCAATATGCAGGATTACTTGAATAAATGCTTTGTCGACCAAAAATTAATATTTGAAAGCATTCGCATTCCTTCAAATTTATATATAGTAGCGACAATGAACACGAGTGACCAAAACGTATTCACCCTAGACACTGCTTTCAAACGCAGATGGCTTTTTGAGAAAATAAGAAACAAGTTTGATGATACTCACCAATACAAAGGATACTTTATCCCTGGTATGGACGGAGTAACATGGGAAGAACTTGTTAACAGTATAAATGAATTTATAATAAATCGTCCAGACGATTTATCCTCTGAGGACAAGCTGATAGGTATTTATTTTATAGAAAAAGACACCTTGTGCGATAAGGTGGAGGATTGTAACGATGTAGAGAAGAAAAAGCGTTTTGCCTACAAATTATTTGAGTATTTATGGGATGATGTTGCGAAGTTTGCTCATACGGATTGGTTTGGACCAGAAATAAAGTCGCTTGACCAACTCATAGATAGATATATGGAAAGCGGGAAACAGGTACTTGCTTATGTCCTTAAATAATTGCATAATAAACCATTTTCATCCGCACCCAGTGACGGGCAAGACCGAGGACTCGTTTGTTGGTTTACGCATTAAAGGGAATGACATACACTTTTTTTATCCTGAGTCGTATAGGTTCGATATTGAATCGGATACGATTCGTAATGACGTAATAGACTTATTACGAACTATAGCTATAGCCAAAACTGCCTCGTTTGAGCCTTCTAAAGCAAACAATACTACAAAGGTTCAAGGTGAGTTTGCACTTGTGTCGTATCTTTGGATAATTAAGGATTTTTTATGTAATGGATTCTATGTTAACCGGGAAAAATCTTATAAGGTTAACCAAGCAGGTAGAGTGGATTGGAAGCGGACGATGCAGACGCAAGCTATCGTTTCGAATGGCAATATTATTTACCCTAACATTATCGTTTCTACTAAGAGCACAGTAGACAATCTATTAGTGGATATTCATAAATACTGCGTAAAGAAGAGCATTGATTTTATTGGGTGGCTCTTTAATCTCAACTCTTCTTTCATAGAAACGAAGCCATTCAACGAGAGTATTAAAAAGCTATACATTAAGACTATCAAGCAGGAACTTGACAAAACTTTTGATGATGATAAGCGCATTAGATTAAAACACATATTGAATATAGTCAAAGGTCTCGATGCAAGTGAGAATAATGACGAGTTCGTATATGGGGTGGATTCATACTATTATATTTTTGAACGTATGATTGACTCCATATTCGGGAATGTAAAGAATATGCGAGATTTTAATCCTACGGCCAAGTGGCAGCTTTTGCGAAACAATTACAAAGAAACTAAGAGTTCCGACCTTCGACCGGACACAATAATTGTCAAAGAAGATGGAAATGTTTTTATATTAGATGCGAAGTTCTATCGTTTTGGGTATACAGGTAATGAAAAGGATTTGCCAGAAACGACTTCTATACAAAAGCAAATTACTTATGGCGATTTCATAAAAAGGAATGTCACCAATATTGATATTAAAGTAATTTATAATGCTTTTTTACTGCCATATGATAAAGAACGAGAATCATTCCATTCAAACGAGAATATTCAATATATAGGTTTTGCAAAATCGACATGGAAAGATAACAAAATTGGACATGAAATAATACATACATTTTTGATAGACCTCAAGCATGTTGTTAAAGCGTGGAGCAGATTAAATCACTATGAGGATGTTGAGTATTTAGTAAATGAGATCATAATGCAAAATTTTAATGCTCAATCGATATTAGGGAATGGTGATTTAGAAATTGAAAAGAAAGATTAGATTGACAATGGCGATAGATAGGCTACAAGTAAAATTTTAGCCTATTATATATATGATAATATAAAAATTTATAATTATTATAACCCAAAAGAAAATCCTTTTTGTTAAGTCGTAAAGTAAAAAAATCCTTATTGTTCAATACCAAGGCGAGAAAAATCCTTTTTGTACAATGGCAATAGATTTTTTTAGAGTAGTGCGAAAGCATTATTGCAAGGGTATGTCGAATGAACAAAAAGGATTTTGTTCCTCAAAGTGCTTTAAATATGAAAAACACACGCTTTCGGAGTTCAAATTAGTAACGCTCCTTTTGCGTGTGCTTGGGTGGTGCCGAAGGCGGGACTTGAACCCGCACGATGTCGCCATCACCGGATTTTGAGTCCGGCGCGTCTGCCAATTCCACCACTTCGGCAAGGGTAAATTGTCATGTGCTTTATTATATTAGCATACTATTTGGCTATTTGCAATCAAATTTTTCAAAAAATAATGAAAAAAATCTAGATTTATAGAAGGTTATGTTGTACAATAGAAATATAAACGGAATAGGGGAAGGATGAGTAATGAATATTTGGCACGATATCAGCAAGGACAGGATAAATTCCGAAGACTTTATAAGTTGTATTGAAATTCCCAAAGGTTGCAAGAACAAATACGAAGTTGACAAGCAGACGGGTATGCTTATATTGGATAGAATTTTGTATACGGCTACGCACTATCCTGCAAATTACGGTTTTATTCCTCGCACGTACGCGGACGACGGCGACCCGTTGGACGTGCTGGTAATATGTTCGGAAGACATCGCGCCTCTTGCGCTCGTGAGATGCTATCCGATAGGTCAAATCTCAATGATAGACGAGGGAAGAGAGGATATTAAGATTCTTGCCGTACCGTTCAAAGACCCCAACTGGAACGTCTATCAGGACGTAAGAGAATTGCCGCAGCACATCATAGAAGAAATGAGACACTTTTTCGGCGTTTACAAGCAGTTGGAAGGCAAGAAGATGGAAGTGCTCGAACTCTCGGGAAGAGAAGTCGCGGTCGAGTCAATACAAAAAGCCATTCAACTCTACAACGAAGTATTTTTGAAAGACTGATAAAATCTAATCACCAATGAAAAGACTTTTTAATTTCAGAATAATGCCACTTTGTTTACTCGGCATTGTTTTGGCGATTTGCGTCGTAACTTTCTGCGACGTTCCGCTTGCGATAGTTATTGCCGTCGCCGCGCTCGTATTGGGCGCAGCGGCTATTTTTGTCAAGCGGTTTTGCAATGCAAGAGCAAAGTTGACGGTCTTATGCTTTGTATTTTTGTTGGCGATGGGCATTACTTCTCTTGCGTACGTGCGAGTGGAGAACGCAAAGATTTATTCTAGCGATTGCATTGTCGAGGGCAGCGTATCTATGATGACGGACAGCGACGAGGAGGGCAACTTTGTCAATACCAATTCAAGCGTGGCGTACGTTTATATCGAGGACGTAAAGGTAAACGGAAGTGCGATTAAAGGCGAAGCGCAAGTATGTTTTTCTTCAAAGGAATTGGCTGACGGCTTGCGTATCGGCGATAGAATAAAATTCAAAGGCAACGTCTCGCCGAAGAATTTGTGCGTGACGGATTCTTACAGTATATACGCATACAAAAACAATATTTACCACTACGTGACTTGCTCGGAAAAGTTAGAGGACGAAGAGAGGATATTTCAAGTAATCGAAAACAAAGTCAAGTTTGGCGACAGGGTGAGATTGAAAATCAAAAGCGCGGTGTATTCCAACGTCAAGAGCGAGACGGCAGGCTTTCTCTACGCAATGACATTGGGCGACAAGTCGGGACTTGACAAAGAGATAAAGACTGATTTCCAAAGGACGGGAGTGGCGCATATTTTTGCAGTATCCGGTCTTCACGTCGGAATTATCGCAGGCGCGTTGCTATGGCTTTTGAAAAAGTTGAAAGTCAAGAAATATTACGTGAAATTCACAGTAGTCGCTGCGGTGTTAATTCCATTTTGCGCGTTGTGCGGATTTTCGGCGTCTACCGTAAGAGCGACTGTAATGACGTTGGTAGCGTTGGGCGCAAGGACATTGGCGTATAGAAGCGACAGCCTATCCAATCTGTCTTTGGCAGGTTGCGCGATTTTGCTTGTCAATCCGCTATATCTTTTCGACGTAGGATTCTTAATGAGTTTTGTTGCGGTATACGGTTTAATTACCATTTCCACGCCGATACAAAAGCTTTTCCCAAAGAAAATGCCGAGAAAACTTGCCTTTCTTCTTTCGGCGACTATCTCGGTCAACGTCGCTTTGTTGCCGATTATGATAATGACATTCGGCAGTCAAACTTTGCTGTCGGTTGTCGCCAACTTGATTGTTATACCGATTGCGAGTATAATATTTCCTATCTATCTCGTCGCGTTGGTTGTCGTATGTATACTTCCTTTTTCCGGAATATTGCTGTCCATTGTCGGCGCGCCATTTACGGTGATGATTGCTCTTGTGGGTAAATTGAGCGAGTTGGAAACGCCGGTGATATATTTCCGTTCAGGCGCAATATTTATCGTACTGTCTATCGTAGTAATGCTTTTGCTTTCCAAATACTTTTTCGCGGATAAGAAAATCAAGAAAGTCACGGCGGTTGCGCTTGCGATTTGTCTATGTCTTAGCGTAGTAACGAATATCACCAAGTGGGGCAATGAAAACGCAATAGCGTATTGCTATGAAGACAAATACGACGCGCAGTACGCTTTCGTAGAAAACGCAGGTGGAGGAAGATATATGATTGTCAACGGAAGACTTACCGACGACACAGTGTCTTCGACGTTGAATTTTATCAATAGAAAAGGTTTTGCAAAAGTAGACGGAATTGCGGTAGTCGGCGAAGACGTCAACGGCAACGTTTTGCAAAAACTAGCACAGAATTTGAATTGCTCTGACATTTATGCTTTCAACGCCGATGAGTTTATAGACGTGTCGTTGTACGCAAAGTCATTCGTTATAGAAGACGGGTTGACGCTCTCTTATCTCAATAGCGGAACTCTCGAAATTATAGCGGGCAAGAGCGTGATTAGAGTAGTTGCCGAGGACTATAATTCGCCCGACGATAATTACGATATACTCATTTCCTATGACGCGCAAACTTCGCTAAAAGAGGGGCAATATGCGGTGAGCAAGACAGGAAATGAAAATTCTTTGAAAAATAATCTGCCATCGACGTTTACTTTTAGGCTAAACAATGGTAAAATACTAATAAATCCAAGTTGGAGATACTGATGCAAGCATTACAGTTGAAGCAGACTTTCAAGACGAATATTTCGGATATCTACGCAATCTTCGGCGACGACGAAGGCTTGATATTGTACGCTCTTGAAAAGTTCTACGATTTGATACCGCAGGATATGAGAGATTTTTGCGTGCAGAAGTTCGAGGGCAACGAGATAACGAGCGAGGACGTAATATCCGCATTGTCTTACAGCTCGATGTTTGGAGACAGAAGGCTTGTTATCGTCAAGGATTTCAACAGGAAACTTTCGGTCGCGGAAACTGAAAGTTGGCTTGATTACGTAGGCAATATCGTGGACGGCAATATCCTCGTGCTTGTCAACTGTCCTACGGTGAAGAATGCGATAAGTCAATTTGTCGTCGAGGTAGATTGCAATAAAATGAGCCTTATCGACTACGTGAATTATATCGAGACGCTTTTCAAATTCTACAAGATAAATTACGACAAATCTTCGCTTTCCGAGATAGTGCATAGATGCAACAAAGATTTCGGCAAGATAAACAACGAAGTCAACAAAATTATGCTTTACGCAAAAGACGGTAGCGAGGTCAACAGGGCGTTGATAGAGGACTTAGTTCCCACCGATACGGAAACGCAGGTATTCGAGTTTATTTTCGCAATACAGGACGGTGATTACGACAAGGCGATGAGCATAATTGACGTACTTCTCGAAAGAGGCGACAAGCCGTCAATGATACTTGCCACGATTACGTTGACGTACAAGCGTACGTTTGCGATAATGACCAACGAAGGCGACGACGATTTTCTTTGCGAAAGTTTGGGTATGCGCAAGCCCGCGTTGTTTATGGCAAGGAAGAAAATAGATATGGCGAAACGTCGCGCGCCCGGTTTTTTGTCGAGGTTGAAAAACACCGTCTATTATCTTTATTCTTTGGAATACGACTTCAAGAGCGGAAAGATTTCTCAGGAAAACGCGCTTGATTTGGCAATAACATATTTGATAGGAAAGACCAATGCAAAACGAACCTAGACAAGTCATTTACACACGTCCGCCGTCGACGCCGAAATTGAAAAACGATTGGCTCACGATAGTTGTCAAACTATTGCTTATCGGCAGTATATTTTTTTGCAACTTTTTCAGCGGCGTAGGCAATTATAATTCACTTTTCGCATACGTTATAGACGCGACGTACGGCTATACTTTCACGCAAGCGGCGGGTATGAGCGTAATGCAACTTATGTCAATGTTTGAGAGCGGAGCAATGGCGGTGGCTTTCAAGGTAGTGTCGCCTCTCATCACCTCTCTTATCGTATTTTTGTTCTATATTTTATACGCAAAGTTTTTCGCGTACTTGGTATTCAATCAAAGCAGAGTGCTTGAACTGTCTTTCGATATTCGCAAATTCAGAATATGCCTTGACTGCTCGGTGGTATTGCTCGCTCTTCTTATGGGCGTAAGCAGATATATATTCTATTGCTATCCGCTTGCAAGCAATATTGGCGAGGCGATAGTAGACCCGCTGATTGCGATAATTGCGCTTGCTGCGTTCTTCTTCGCTTATACGAGAGGAATGGAAAAGAAGTATTATCCCATACTTCTCAACGTAATGCTTATTCCTGCCATTATTTTGGTAGTAGTCGTGTGAGGTGGGTATGGAGAGATTAGTTTCGCGCAGAAAAGTTTTGATAGCGATAATCGCACTCATGGGCGTACTTGTGTTGAGTATGCTGACGGGCTGTTCTCAAGTTGACCCTGAATACGATTTGGTAAAGAATCGCGGCGAGTACGGAGATTTGGTCTTTGAAAATATGCAGTATTTGGCGGACAATTATCCCGACAGGTCTATGGGCGCGGAAGGGGAATTGAATGCGGCGCAATATCTTGCATCCAAATTAGCGTCTTTCGGATATACTAGCGAGTATTCTTCCGACGAAGGAGTAGGCTTGCAAAGGTTTAGGATAAACAACACCAGATACGACGGCACGACATTGTCGGATATTCACGTATACAACGTAATCTTCACCAAGAAAGCGGCGGGCGAGTCCAAGGGCGTAATATTGCTTTCGACGCAGTATGACAATCTCTATCAAGAGAAGACGGGCGACGAGATGTGGAGAGCCGACGGCAGTTACGAGAGCGGAAGCGGTACGGCTACGTTGCTTGCGCTTGCCGAGTTAATGAGCAATATCGAATGTTCTTACGACGTAACTTTTGCGTTTTTCACAGGCGGTAGTTACGGCTGGCAAGGGGCGAGCCAATACGTCGCCAACTTAAAGAGCGCCGACCGTGAAAATATTAAACTCAATATCAATTTTTCAATGTTGGGCGGAGGCGACAATCTCTATTTGTATTCGGGCGAGTACGCGACGGATTTCGGCGGATATATGCGTAGCGCAAGCGACGGACTTACGCCCAACCCAAAGGACAAAAACGTCGCGCCTTTCATCATGGAAAATTATCCTATGTACGCATTTTCCAATATCGGCATGATTGGCAATCAATATTTCCTTATGAATAGAAACGTGCCGACCGTCAATTATAAGTCGCACAATTGGTCTTGCAAAGAAAATCCCGTTATGACGGAGATGCAAGGAAAAGCCAACGTATATCATACTCAAAACGACACTTTGGCAATGATGATAGAGAGAAAGGGCGAAGAGAGTATAAAGTCGATGTTGAACGACGTCGTCAATTCCGTACTCAACGCTTTGAGCAAAGACAATGCGGTTGCGCTCGACAGCGCGCTTACGTTGTCAAAAGGACAAGTCGAGAGCAAAGGTCAGAATTCTCAAGCCGCTGCAGTGACTTCTATTGCAATTAAACTCGTTGCGGTAGCAATATTCTTCGGTATCGCGCTTACGGTCAGGAACTATATCAGGAAGAACCGTAATCTTTATATCAAGCAAAAACCTGTCGAGGAAGACGTGGTTAAGCCGTTTGACTTCGACACCTATCCCAAGAAAGACGAAAGCAAGGACGATGACGATGATTTTGACGGCGACGACGGCAAAAATCAGCCTTACGACCCGTTCGTTTGATAAAAAACAAAAAAAATTAGTATTTTTTGTTAAAAATTTTGCTAAATCACTTTATTTTTGCAAAAAAAAATTATATTATAATAAGGAAGTAAATTAAGGAGTCGTTTATGGAGCATCCTGCTTGGGTCATTTTAGATATAGTAATAACGCTTGTGGTAGCAATTGCTTTGCTTACTTTCTTCTCGAGAAGAAACTCTCATCGTATGGCAATTATTACCGCTGTTTACGCCGTTGTATATCTAGCGATTTTGTTGCTCAACCAAAAGTGGAGTAACATCGGCTACATTGCTTTGGAAGTGCTCAGATTCTTTAACATCTTCTGGATAGTTGCTACGGTAGAAGTTTACCGTTCAGACTTGAAAATATTTATGAGTAAGCTTGCAAGAAGGCAGAAAGTCAAATACGGCTATACCACTACCGACGAACAGCTTCTCGTATCCGCTACGGAGATAGTCAAGGCTTGTCAGAATATGGCAAAGAACGACGTCGGCGCGCTCATCATTATCGCTCCCACGGAAATTCCAGCGCATATCCTTGATACGGGCACGGCATTGGACGCTACAATCTCTTGCGGACTTTTGGAAAGTATTTTCAGCACGAAAGGACCTTTGCACGACGGCGCGATAGTCGTGCTCGGCGATAGAATTATTTCCGCAGGTTGCTTCTTGCCGCTCTCGCAGGAAGTTACGCTCGCAAAGGAACTCGGCACACGTCACAGAGCGGCAATCGGTATCACCGAAGAGAGCGACGTATTCGCAATCGTAGTCAGCGAAGAAAGCGGTATTATCAGCGTCGTACAAGGCGGAACGATCAAGAGATATATGACCCCTGAAAAATTGCTTGAAGAGATAAAGGTCATATACAGAATAAGTTCGCAGTCGGCTGCGGTGCGTAAAGAAAGGAAATTCCTTAAAAAGTCGTAAATCAACCACACCACTCATACGCAAAAGCAGAGTGGTGTTTTTCTATACCTAAAAGGATGAATATGAAAGAGATTATCAAAGTACCCAAGATTTTGTTGCCCAAAGAGCATATCGACAAAAGCAAGTGGAGCGTTATCGCTTGCGACCAATTCACCTCTCAACCCGACTATTGGGAGAAACTTGCTGATTTCGTAGGCGATTCGCCCTCGACGCTGAGCATTATTTTCCCCGAAGTATATTTGGAAGGCAAGGATAAGCAAGAGCGAATTAAGGCTATCAACGACAATATGTCGAGTTATCTCAAAGGCGGAATATTCGACGAATTCGAAGGCTTTATCTTGGTGGAGAGGACTACGCCCGACGGAGAGAAAAGACTTGGTCTTGTAATATCCGTAGACCTTGAAGAATACGACTATACGCCCGAGAACAACGCTTTGATTAAAGCGACGGAAAAGACGGTCATCGACAGGCTACCGCCGAGAATTGAAGTAAGAAAAGGCGCGTGCTTAGAACTTCCTCATATAATGATGCTTATGGACGACGCGAAGAAAAGCATTATCGAAGGACTTTACGAGAGAAGAGAGAATTTTGAAGTGGCGTACGACTTTACGCTCAATATGGGCGGCGGTCGCATCAAAGGCTACAAGATTACCGACTGTCAGCCTATTATTGCGCAATTGTATTCGTTGCTCGACAAGCCGATACTATTTGCGGTGGGCGACGGCAATCACTCTTTGGCGACGGCAAAAGAGTGTTGGAACAATATCAAAAAGACGCTTTCTAAAGACGAGCAATCTTCTCACCCTGCAAGATACGCGTTGTGCGAACTTGTCAATCTCCACGACAATTCTTTGCAATTCCAACCTATCCACAGAGTGGTAATGGGAGTGGACGAAGACTTTATAGACTATATGAGCAAAGGATTAGAGGGCAAGTCGCAAGTTAAAGTCATTTTTAAGGATAAAGAGTATAAGTGGAACGTATCGGCAAATCCCAGCGACGCAATCGCGGATATTCAGCATCTAATGGACGAATACGCCAAGACGCGCAAGGATATGGTAATCGACTATATTCACGGCGACAACCATTTGCAGGAAGTGTCGCGCGCGATAAACGGCGTGGGAGTATTTATGCCATGCCTTGCGAAAGAAGGTTTGTTCGACTACGTCGCAAGACGCGGAGTGTTGCCTAGAAAGTCATTTTCAATGGGACACGCAGAAGATAAGAGATATTATCTTGAATGTCGTCAAATTTTGAATAATTGATATTTTTTTGCTTGCCAAAAGTCTATCGGCAATGTAAAATATTGTTAAAGTAAATTATAAGAGGTACGGTATGTCTATTACTGTCGTCAAGTTTGGCGGTACGTCAATGGCTGACGCTAAATCAATCACGCAAGTTGCCAACATAATTAAGCAAGACCCAAAACGCAGATACGTCGTTGTATCCGCTCCGGGCAAGAGATTTTCACAAGACCACAAGATTACGGATATGCTTTACGCTTGCTATCACGATTTGCAGATAAACGGCGAGTGCAAGGCTACTTTTGATAAGATTAGAGAGAGATTCAAGGGTATCGTCAATGATTTGCGACTTGACCTTGATATCGACGCTTATTTAGACCAAGTCGAAAGCGATATGCAAAAATACAATTCGGCTGAGTTCTGCGCGTCGCGCGGAGAATACTTGTCGGCGGTAATCGTCGCAAAGACTTTGGGCTATACCTTCATTGACGCCAAGGATATTATGATATTCACGGAAAACGGCGACTTCGACGCTGAAAACACCAACGAGAAAGTCAAGAGCGTATTGAGCAAAATCGACAGAGCAGTCGTTCCCGGTTTTTACGGCGGAGATAGTGCAGGTATCGTGCATACGTTCAGCAGAGGCGGTTCGGACGTATCGGGCGCGGTAATCGCTCGCGCAGTCAACGCGGCTTTGTACGAGAACTGGACTGACGTCAACGGCTTTATGTCGGCTGACCCGCGTATCGTGGAAAATCCAAGACCTATTGCAAAACTATCTTACAAGGAATTGCGCGAACTTGCGTATATGGGCGCGAACGTGCTTCATCCCGAATCTATTTTCCCAGTAAGAGTAAGCAATATACCTATCAACATTCGCAATACGTTCAATCCGTCCGCGGCAGGCACGATGATTGTTGCCGAACTTGATGAGGCTGAACTCAAAGACAGAGTAATCACGGGTATTGCGGGAAAGAAAGGTTATAGCATAATCAATATCGAAAAATCTATGATGAACAGCGAACTCGGCTTTGTCCGCAAAGTCCTTGCAGTGCTTGAGTATTACAACATATCTTTCGAGCATTTGCCCACGGGCATCGACACAATGAGTATTGTCGTCGCTGAAAACGAACTTGCAGGTAAAGAAGAAGTCGTAGTAGAGAGAATTAAGAAAGTCGTTGCGCCTGACCATATCGAGATAAAGAGCGGAATATCGCTTGTCGCAACCGTCGGTCACGGTATGTCTTACAAGCCGGGTACGGCTTCGGCATTGTGCGGCGCGCTTGCAAAAGCCAATATCAATATTCGTATGATTGACCAAGGTTCGAGCGAACTCAATATTATCGTAGGTATCTCGACCGCAGATTACGAAAAGGCGATAGTAGCCATCTATAAGGCTTTTGAAAAGTAAACTATAATATTGATAATATATTTATATATAATTAAAGGCGAAGAAGTTCTTCGCCTTTTTATTTATCTTTAATGATATTCCTTGTCACATAATGTAGTAGAACAATTCGCTTGGTGACATAAAGCAGAAACTTACGAGTGAAAGCAACACGACGACAGCGACTTGATGCAGCGCGTATACCCAAATTGCGATTTTACCCCAAAAGGAAAAGGGCTTATGCCAATCGTATTTACCCAGCCACGGCAAGAGCGATTTTTTCTTGGGATAGAGGAAAATCGCGAGCGACGAGCCTATCAGCATATATCCCGTCGTGGGGAAGATAGGATAGTAGTCGGCGGAAGAGAAATTTCTCGGGTCGCCGAGCATAAATTCTCCGAGGAAGTAGAAAGTATTGTTGTCCGTAAAAGCTTGCTTATTCGCGGCGTAAGTAGCCATAAAGCCTTTATCCATCATTATAATCATTACGCCTAGGAAAAGGCATATTCCCGTGGTGAAGAATTTGTTGTGCATACAGATAGTGTCGATAAGCCACCAAAAGATAATCGAGAATGCAAACATATGCAGTATGCCGAACTTTATCGTGTCGTTCATCAAATAGGTGACGAGAGTGATAATCATTGCAATTATCGCGGCTTGCACGCCACGCTTGAGGTTGTTGCGCGAAAAAGAGCAGGAAATACCGCAAAGCAAAGCGAATATCCATACCACGATATGTTGAGTGGTAAGTCGCAGAGCGGAGTCTCTGTAATAATCTGCCGCAAGGTCTACGAGGTGGGAAAGAGTATCGTTGCCCACGCTGCGCCACGCATCGCAGAAAAGAAAACCGATGTCGTACATCGTGTGGTCGAAAATCATCAAAAGTACGCATACTCCGCGCAAAAAATCCAACTCCCAAATTCTATTGGAAGACTTGGATTTTCTGTTTGCGAGCAATGCGCTTGTCATAAATTAGTCGATTTTATCCACGCCCATATATTTTCTGAGCGCTTCGGGAATGATAATGCTACCGTCGGCTTGTTGGAAGTTCTCCAAAATCGCAGCCGTCGTTCTGCCTACTGCAAGACCGCTACCGTTGAGCGTATGCACCAACTTGACCTTGCCGTCTTTATCTCTATATCTGATGCTTGCGCGTCTGGCTTGGAAGTCCTCATAGTCCGAGCAAGACGAAATCTCCACGTATCTATTATAAGAAGGCATCCACACTTCGATGTCGTATGTCTTTGCCGAGCCAAAGCCCAAATCGCCCGTGCATAGGCAGACCACTCTATAAGGAATACCGAGAAGTTGAAGGATTTTTTCCGCGCTGTTCGTCAAATGTTCGAGTTCCGCATAACTTGTTTCCGGAGTAGTGAACTTGACGAGTTCAACTTTGTTGAATTGGTGTTGACGGATAAGACCTCTCGTATCTCTTCCCGCGCTACCCGCTTCGCCTCTGAAACATGCGGTGTACGCGCAGTAGTAGATAGGAAGATTTTCGTAAGGTATGATTTCCTCTCTATGCAAGTTGGTAACAGGCACTTCCGCGGTCGGGACGAGATAGAAGTCTTGACCTTCGTTGTTGACGTAGTACATATCTTCGGCGAATTTGGGGAGTTGTCCCGTGCCTATCATAGCGTTTTTATTTACCATATAAGGGGGGAAGACTTCCGTATAGCCCGCGCTCGTGTGAGTGTCGAGCATAAAGTTGTAAATAGCGCGCTCCAATCTTGCGCCCAAACCCTTGTATACCGTAAATCTTGCGCCCGAAATCTTGCTTGCTCTCGGCCAATCGCACAGGTCTTTTTCTTCGGCGATATCCCAGTGCGCTTTCGGCTCGAAATCGAACTTGGTCGGTTCGCCCCATCTTCTTACTTCGACGTTGTCGTCGCTGTCGCTACCGATAGGAACTTCCTTGTTGGGCAAGTTGGGGATAGTGAGCATAATTTCGCTTATTTTCGCCTCAACCTCGTTAAGTCTTGCGTCAAGCGCCTTGATTTCCTCGCCAAGCGCTTTCATCTCGGCAATCTTCGCGCCCTTCTCGTCGCCTTTGAGCGAGGGGATAAGTTTGGAAACCGCGTTCTTGGTCGCCTTTCTCTGTTCGGTGTCTTGAATGAGGTTCTTTCTCTCCTCGGCAAGTTCGCCAAGTCCCTCTAAGTCGAACTTACCGCTTCTGTTGGCAAGTCTTTGCTTTACTTCTTCAATGTTTTCACATACAAATTTCAAATCTAACATATATTTACTCCGTTTCCCGATGGGGAAGTTGATTGTTTATTTGCAGACTATATTGACAAGGCGTTTCGGTATTACGATAACCTTGACGATATTGAGTCCTTGCGTTGCGCTCTTGATAAGTTCGTTGTCAAGGGCGATACTTTCGATAGTCTTGTTGTCGGCGTCGTTGGGAACGACGATTTTTGCTTTCATACGGCTGTTGACTTGCACGGCTAGTTCATACTCGTCTTTTATCAAAGCCTTTTCGTCGCAGACGGGGTAGGACGTGTCGAATACCGAATATTTTCCGCCCATCTTTTCATTGAGTTCCTCGGCGATATGAGGTACGAACGGCGCAAGCAAAAGCACGAGGTCTTTTATACAGTCTTTGAAGAATTTTACGTTCTTCTCGCTATTAGCGTTGTCGTACTTGTAAAGGTCGTTGACGTATTCCATAATACGCGCCACGGCGGTATTGAACGAGAACGCTTTCATATCTTCAGACACTCTCTTTATCGTGTAGTTTCTCGTATAGTTGAGAGCCTTTTCCTCGGCGTTCATCTTGTCGCTTCCACCGCTCAAAGACATCGACTTGTCGACGATTCTTTCCACTCTTTCCAAGAACTTGGTAATGGATTCCATACCCGTTGCGCTCCACGGACCGCCCTCGATATAACTGAAACCGAACATGAGGTAAAGTCTGAACGCATCCGAACCGAACTTGCTGACGTAGTCGTCGGGGGATATGATATTGCCGCGACTCTTTGACATCTTGAATCCGTCGGGGCCGAGTATTGTGCCTTGGTGTACGAGCGACTTGAAAGGCTCGTCAAATTTGAGATAGCCCATATCTCTGAGCGCTTTGGTGAAGAAACGCGCGTAGAGCAAGTGCATGCAAGCGTGTTCCGCTCCGCCGACGTACTTATCGACAGGCAACATCTTGTTGATAATCTCGGGGTCGAAAGCCATCTTGTCGTTGTGCGCGTCGGGGTATCTGAGATAATACCAACTCGAACATACGAAAGTGTCCATCGTGTCGGGGTCTCTTCTTGCCTTGCCGCCGCACTTGGGGCAGGTCGTATTCATAAACTCTTCGCAACTTGCAAGCGGAGATTTGCCGTTGGGTTTGAACTCCACGTTGTAGGGAAGACTTACGGGCAAGTCCTTTTCGGGTACGGGTATTTCGCCGCACTTGTCGCAGTAGACGATAGGTATCGGCGCGCCCCAATATCTTTGACGGGATATTAGCCAGTCGCGAAGTCTGTAATTGGTCTTCAACTGTCCTTGATTGCTCTCTTCAAGCCACTTGACGATTGCGACCTTACCGTCTTGCGAGGTCATTCCGTCGAACTTAGTATTCGTATTGCAAATAATACCGTAATCGCAGAAAGGCAAGTCGTCGTTTTTGCCGTCGGCAGACTTGACGACTCTCTTGATTTGGAGATTGAATTTCTTTGCGAAGTCGTAGTCTCTTTCGTCGTGCGCCGCAACGCCCATTACCGCGCCCGTACCGTAAGAGTAGAGCACGTAGTCGCCTATCCAAATGGGCACTCTGTCTCCGTTGACGGGGTTGATACAGTACGCGCCTGTGAAGACGCCCGTCTTTTCTCTCGTCGTGGAAAGTCTTTCGATTTCCGTCGCCTTTGAACATTCGAGTTTATAATCCTCGACGGCTTGCTTTTGCTCTTTCGTGGTAATCTTGTCGACGAGCGGATGCTCGGGAGCGAGTATGACGTAAGATACGCCGAATACCGTGTCCGCGCGAGTGGTGAATACTTTGAACTTATCTCCGCTTTCGCAGGCGAATTCTATCTCTCCGCCCGAAGATTTGCCAATCCAGTTTCTTTGCATAGCCTTTGTCTTTTCAGGCCAATCTATCGTGTCAAGACCTTGGAGAAGTTCCTCGGCGTATTGCGTGATTTTGAAAAACCACTGCGTGAGATTTTTTCTTAGCACGGTCGTCTTACATCTCTCGCACGCGCCGTCCACGACTTGCTCGTTGGCGAGCACGGTATTACAGGACGGACACCAGTTGACGGGCGCTTCTTTTCTGTAAGCAAGTCCGTTCTTGTAGAGTTGCAAGAATATCCACTGCGTCCATTTGTAGTAGTCGGGCATACAAGTCTTGATTTCGTAGTCCCAGTCGAACGACGCGCCCATCGCTTTCAACTGTCCTTCCATAGTAGCGATGTTTTTAAGCGTGCTGTCTTCAGGGTGAATACCTGATTTTATCGCATAGTTTTCGGCAGGAAGACCGAAAGCGTCAAAGCCCATAGGCTGGAAAACTTCCTTGCCGTTCATTCTCATAAAGCGAGCGTAACTGTCCGTCGGTCCGTAGTTGTACCAGTGACCTGCGTGCAATTTTGCGCCGGAAGGATAAGAAAACATCTCGAGGACGTAATACTTGTCTTTGATTTTGGACTTGTCAAAAGAGTAGAGTTTCGTATCCGCCCACTTCTTTTGCCACTTCTTTTCAATATTGATAAAATCCATAATTTGCTCCGCGACTAGTAGTAATGTAGTTACTAGATAATTATAATTAAAGTATTACATATATAATATTACTCGTTGGAAGTCTTGTCAAGCAAAAACGTATTTTTGCCTGACACGTACAATCCAATCAAGCGAACGCGTCGCTTTCCGCGTTCGTATTTATAAAAATTATCGAATTTTGGAAGATTATTTCAAAATATGTCAAAAAATTCCAAGAAAAGTATACATTTCCTGACCGAAGAATTTCGACACTGAGAAGTCAAAATTCGCGATAATTAGACATGTATATCATAACATATCATAATTTTTTATTCAAGTCATTTCAGTCAGGAAATGTATACTTTTCCTGACTAGGCAAAAAATCGGATAAAAATCGAGGTGTAAAATGGATATACGGAAAAGGAAATTAAAGGGGGTTGCGCTGACGGTATTGATTATTGTGTGCTTAGTTATGGCAAGCGCAATGACCTTCTTTGCGATAGACAATACCGCAAATGCTTTTCAAAATAACGACTATACGGCGTTGACAGCGAATGATAACAAGACGACCGAGATGTTGCTCGATGGCTATGAGAAAGACACTACCGGCAGAGGCAAGGTATTCAACGGCGAGATATTTTGGAAACTCATTGAAAAGGTAAGCGGTGGAGCGGTTAAAAATAAAACGCAGTTGGATAGTTGGAGTATACAGGAAGGACAAGAAAAGACTTCGGCAGATTTCCGTACTTACAACGGCGCTGACGTAGTGGTAATAATAGACGGAATACCGTGGACGGCGACGTATCTATCGCAAAACGAGGATGGCGACCCGATATTGACCTTGTGGCAAGCTGACGCAATGTCAATCAATTATTACGACGTAAGTACCAACAGTATGGCAAAAGGGGTAAACGTAGCATTTAATCCCACCAACAGTGTAGATAGCATAGCAGATTATCCAGCCAATTCTTACGGCACAAGCGCAATGGCGACAGCGGTCTTAAACAACGGCGGAGCGTTTGCGAGAAGCAATACTGACGCTTCGGAAATCATTCAGCAGCAAGCGGGCAGTACTTACGCAAAATTCACAATGCCCGGCGCAACAGGTAGTTTGACGTCGTTTATAGACGTGCCGAGCAACGTACCTTATCAAAAAGATAGTACCAAAGAGAGCTCAAAGACGCAATCATATCATTCGACTTATAAATATGACACAAATAATGAATGTTTGGGAGAGCCGATAGCGGGTAATATGTATTATAGAAGTGCCTCGAACAAAACAGCCTATACGTATTATGGTCATGGGACTGTAAACCAAACTGGCTATTTAGCATGGGGAGACGATAGGCTATGGTTGCCGAGTTTTGCGGAAGTAGGACATGGTGTGGACAGTGGCGCAACAAGCGGACTGTGGAAAACGACTGTCAAACAAAGGACGATATCAGAAAACATATCAGGGACTTTGGTAGGCTATTGTTGGTTGCGTTCGACTAATTCTAGTAATTATAGCTATTCATACGCTCTAGGCAAGGACGGCAGTTTTATGGATGCAAATAATGTCACTACAGCCTTCAGTGTTCGTCCCGCGTTTCATCTTAATTTAAAGTCGGCGGCAGACAGAGCAGGCTCTCTGGGACTAGCAGAACCTACTGACATAAATGACGTAGAATACAACGGCGAAGAGTGGAATTCTTTGAAAAATATATCGGATGGGAAAAAGACTTGGTACGATTCTTCTAAAATGACTGTTACCTTTCCTGCAGGAGTGAAAGACGTCGGCACCTATCAAGTAAAGGTTACAATTACCACTGAAGATGACGTTTTTTTAGGTAACCCCGACCCGAGCAAAGGTAACGGCGACGAAAGCGATAAAGTACGCTATTTCAATTTTACAATTACAAAGAAGAGAATAGGCGTAACCGTCGCTTTGGACACAAGCGAGTTGCCCGTCGTATCGCTTGCAAATTCGAGCGACGTATATACGGGCGATACGGTGGCAAACGGGCGAGCGCCAAATCTAGGCTTTTTGTATTCGGGCGGGAAATTAAGCGAGCCGACGACTGAATTGCCGACGGCAGTCGATACTTATACGGCTACCGCGACAATACTCAATGCAAATACGTGCAAGAACTATGAAATCATAGCGTCTTCGTCCAACTCCATTACTTTTTCAGTAAAAAAGGCGAACGTGACGTCGCCCGCAATATCGGGACAGTATAGCAAAGGATATGCAGGCGATTTTATTGAGTTCACGCTGACGGGCGGGAATAATTCGGCTATAAGTTTTGAATTGCCCGAAGGTATGTCGTGGAAAGACAACGACCGCAATACCAATACGCTGATAGCCAAGAACGCCAAAAAGTATACGGTAATTGCAACTCTTGCGGACAACGGCGTATCGACGCAGTGGGCGGACGGAAGTACAGACCCTGTTCCGCTTGAATATGAGATAACCAAGAAACCGCTGTCAATCACGATAACGAGTTCGGCAGGATGGGAGTGGAACGTAGGAGAAACTCCGACAATTACTATCGACGAAGATTCTTTCGCCGATGACAGCACTGATTTGTATATCTATTATATAGACAGTAAAAATCCGTCTGTAAAGCACGACGGCATCAACAACAATAAAGTAATCAACGGCAATACGAGAACTATAACGATGCCGGGCGACATACCGCAAGGCAGTTATACTATAGGCGTAGAGTTGTACGGTAGCAACAACGACAACGACAACTATTCGTTGGACGTACCCAAGACGGCGATGTTTACTATCAAGGGTAGCGCGGTCACGATAGACGCGTCCAAGATAGTGTGGCTGTACAATACTACCGTCATTGACGATACGAACAACGTCAAGTTGGTTTACACCGGCAATGCATACCAGTTCAGCGTAGACGCAAGCGTATTGAGAGATAACGGCGCAAAGGTTGATATAACGAAGGGCGTAAACGGATATAGCGGAGACGTCAACGTGACCAATGCAAAGAGTACGTATTCGGTCACCGTATACGTCACCAATTACGACAATACTTACGAATCCCATAATTCGCAGTATACTTTGAATTATTCAATAGACAAGGCGAAGTATGATTTGTCGGGATTGAGTTGGCCGACGTCCAATACGACGGAGTACAACCGCAACGCGCAGTCTATGGAACTTATAGGCAGTATGGCGCAAGGCTTGACGGTGACGTATAGCGGCAACGGCAAGGTAAACGTAGGCGGATATAAGACGACGGCGACGTTCAGAGTGAGCGATACGGACAACTATTACGTGCCGACAAACGGCGCGCCCGACACTTATGACGGAGACTTTGAATTTACCTTTGATTGGAGTATTACTCAAGCGACGTTGGACGCAAGCGGAAAGTGGAAGGATGACAACGGCAACAGCGACGTATATACGTTGCCTACGCTGAGAAGTATAGGCGATTTGGACTTGGATTCGATGGTCAACTATACGTATTATGACGAAGAGGGCAATATAGTGACGTCGTTGCCTTCGCAGACGACTTCAGAGATGCAATTCAGAGTAGTTGCTACGCTCAAAGACAACTACGCTGTCAATTATAAGTTCAAAGAGGGTACGAATGAATATACCTTCTATATAGGCAAGGACAAGTATCCAGTAACGTTGATATTGAAGTGGGAGGGAATGAATATAGACGACGCGCATTTGCCATATACGGGCAATGCGATTACGCCGACGATAGATATTACTCAAGGCAACGTGACGGCAAGCAACGTCCAAATCATCTATTACAAAGATTCGTCGTCGACTCCGCTTGAGGGGAATCCGACTGTAGTCGGACGTTATAGAGTCGCGGTATCGCTTGATTACGAAAGCAGCGATTTGTATTATTTGACGAGCGACAGTTTGGAATTTGAATTTGAGATAATCAAAGCGGACTTTGATATCAGTTCGCTCGTATGGACGTATACTCATACCGATAAGGACGGCAACGTCGTGAACGCAACGTATGACGCCGCGCAAGGCAAATGGCTTGACGCGGAAGGTCACGAGATATCGCCAATGACCTACGATACAACGGCGCATACTTTAACGCTTGAGGGCAAGGACGATATAAACGGACTTACCGTTGCCCTTAGCGGAAACGAGCAGACCGATGCGGGTAGTCACAACGCGCAATTGACGTTTACTTACGATACGGAAAATTATAATGCGCCTAATTTTGATACGTCGCTTTCGTGGAGCATAGCGAAAGCAAGGATTGACGCGTCTAATATAGTATGGGGATATACGGTAGGCGTAAGCCAAGAAGAGATAGCGTATACCGAGAATCTACCGTACACGAGAATAGAGGGCGGAGAAGTTAAGTACACCGTCAAACTTATCAACGTACCCGAAGAATTGAAAGCGTTTATCAAGTACACGGGTACGGTCGACGGAACGACGGAAGTGGGCAGTTATTCCACTACTTATCGCATTGACAACTTCGACGTCAACAATTATGAAAGTTTGGTAATGCCAAGCGGTTTGCTCAACACGCTTTATTGGGAAGTCGAGCCGAAGAAGTTGGACAAACCTGTCTTTGACAACAGTTGGAGCGCATTCGACGGCAACGTCCACGACTTCGTCGAGATGTTCGGCGTTACCGAAGGCGATTGGAAGCAGTATATCAAAATAACTATATCCAAAGACGGCGTATCCTACGCGGGAGTGAGCGGAGTTGATTACGACCATTTGACGGACAAAGAGTATAAGGCAATCAAGGCGGGAGATTACGTAATAAGTTTTGACCTTATAGAGCCGACTTCCAATTCGGGAAAGGAAAACGTAAAGTGGCTTGAGTGGCCCGACTACGAATACACGATACAAATCAAGAAATACGAGATAGAAGTCAATGAGTGGCAAGGAAGCAATACCAACGCCGAAGTTGAACTCGAGAATTGGGTAAAACCTTTCGTAGAGTACAAGTATAAAGACAGCGAAGGCAAGGAAGTCACTATCGGGACTATGCAACCCGGCGTTGCGTACTTAAAAGAGTTGTGCGCTAAGGCGGGATACGTAGACGACATATTGATATACGGCAAGAATACTATTTCGGTAGTTCGACCGGGCTCGGGACCGATTAAGTTGTCCAAGCCTACGTTTGACGAAGAAAAGACGGTGACTTACGACGGCAACGCGCACACGGTCGAAGAGTTCTTGAAAAAGCCTGCGGACAAGGGCGTGGTATTTAGCGTAAGCGAAATGATAAACGCAGGCGAGTATATAGTGTCTATCAGCCTTGACGGGGACACTTACGTTTGGGAAGACGGAAGTAATGAAAGTTATACCTATACCGTCAAGATAGCAAAGGCGACTGTTTCGCAAAATACGTTGGTATGGAATACCGACGCCAACGGCTTGCCTACGCTTACGGTCAGAGGACACAGCGACATAGAGTTTACGTACGCCTATTATGACGCCGATGGATTTGAACTCACTTTGGCGGAAATAAAAGACGGAATGGAGTACGCAAAGGTAGTCGCGAAAATTGTGGGCGGCAATTACGATATTATAGACGTAAACAAAGACGTAGTAGAAGAAATTACGTACGACCCAACCTTGCAAGGCGGCAAAGACCCTAATGAAGACGACGGCAAGAAGGATGGATTGGTAGACTTCGGCAAGGTCGGCGAAGTGCTCAAAGAATTCTGGCAAGTCATCGTCAGCGTCGTAAGCATAGTATTTATTATCATATTCGTGGCAAAAGGCATAGGCTACGCTAATCAGAAAAAGCAAGCCAAGAAGACTGCCAAGGACAAGTATACTACTCAGTATTACGCGGGAGCAACGGGATTGTTCGGCTTGGCAATGACGAGTTGGACTGTTATTGCTTGCGTACTTATGGGAGCGGCGGTATTGTCGTTGATATTCATGCTATTGGAAAAGAGCGGATACAAGAAGGCGGAAAGAGAACTCGAGACCGCCAAGGAAGAATACGCCGCCAACAAAGCCGAGATTGAGAATAAGCAACGCAACGACCAAATGCAAATGATGTTGATGGGCGCGCTTGGCGGCAACAACGGACAGGGCGGATATATTCAGCAAGGCGTAAGCGCGGACGAGATGCGCTATATGATAAACGACGCTATGACGAATATGCTCCCGCAACCGACTGCCAACAACAATGACGAGATGTTCAGAGAACTCAAAGATAGTATTAGAGACATGCAGTTGCAGATGAACGCACAAACGCAAAGTGAACAGACAAATCGCAATGACGAACTTGTTCAAAAACTCATGGAGCAGAATGCGCAAAACGAAGAGCGTATGCGTCAAATGAACGCGCAGAATGAGGAGAGAATTCGTCAACTTGCCGAACAGAACGAAAAGACAATGGAAAAGTTGATGGACAAGTTTGCCGAGCAATCCAAAGAGAATTCCGTCGAAGACAAAATCGAGAAGATGTTCGAGAAATTCGCTAAGCAACAAGCCGTGGAACGTCAAGCGGAAAGAGAAGTCGCGGCAGCAAACGTGAACGACGAAGTGATCGAAAAATTGGTAAGCAAGTTGCAACCTGCTACAAACAACGATACAATTCTCAAAGTCGTCGAAAAGACGGAACGCAACGACGAGTTAATCAAGCAACTTCTTAAAAATCAAGAGATGTTGATGGAGAAGATAATCGAGTTGTCGAATAGAAAACCCGAAGAGAAGATTGTCGAAAAGGAAGTGCGAGTGGAAGTTCCAGTCGAGAAAATCGTCGAGAAAGAGGTCGTCAAAGAGGTCAAAGTCGAAGTGCCCGTCATCAAGGAAGTGCCGATTGAGGTCGAGAAAGTCGTCGAGAAGATCGTCGAAAAGGAAGTTCCCGTATCTATGCCGATAGAGAAACCCGCAAAGGCTACGAAAGTGCCCGCGCCGAGACTTACGCTCGACGAAGCGTACGCGAAACTATCTAGCAATCAAAAGAAGATTTTCGACACGCTTAGAGCCTACGCGCTTACCAAAGACAAGTGCAAAGAGAAGAAGTCGAATTACTTCATAGTGCTCGGACAGTCTACCGTCAATCCGCTTGTGAAACTCACAATAAAGAAAAACAAGACCGTTGCGCTCTTCAAAATGGAAGACGAGTATATGAAAGATATTCGCAAAAACGCGACGAGCGACGGCACGAAAGTGAAAGTCAAGGAGACAGAACTCATAGTCGGCGACAACCAAGCGTTGGCTACCGCAAAGGAGATGATTGATTTGCGCGAAGACCAAATAGAACGCTATGGGGAATATTTGAAAGAGCAACGCTCTTTCAAGAAGAAGTAAGAGACAGACCGCATATAGCGGCGCGCCTTCCGCTTGATCTTCGGGACGACACTCGGGGTCACGTACAAAAAGTACGCTCACCACTCGGTCGCCCTAGATAAAACGAAATTCACACCACTCTCTGCGGTCTTATGTAGCTTTTGTTCAAAAGGTTAGTTCCAATAGAATAACAAAAGTCCAAATACTCTTACACCGCCCAAACCCTCAAACAAATAGAATAAAAGCAAGCAAAACGCTTGCTCTTTTCTATACCTTTTTGCTAAAATAGTAAAGGAAAATTAAAGTTTGGAGGCTTTTTTATGGAAAAGTTAGTAGGCGCATGTATGTTCGGACAGTCCGGCGGACCGTCGTCAGTTATCAATTCAAGCGCTGCAGGTGTATTTACCGAAGCATTAAAGCAAGATTGCATCACGGCTGTTTACGGAGCCGCTCACGGTATCAAAGGCGTTCTCAACGAAGAATTCTACGATATCAGCAAAGAGGATTTGAGCGAACTTATGTTGCTTAAAAACACTCCTTCTTCCGCTTTGGGTAGCGTAAGATATAAGTTGAAAGCAGAAAACGTAGACGATACCGATTACAAGAGACTTTTGGAAGTATTCAAAAAGTACAATATCCGTTATTTCTTCTACAACGGCGGTAACGACTCTATGGACACTTGCAACAAAGTCAGCAAGTATATGAAGAAGTCGGGTTGGGAATGCCGCGTAATCGGCGTACCTAAGACTATCGACAACGATTTGTTCGGTACAGACCACTGTCCGGGTTACGGCTCTGCCGCTAAATACGTCGCTACGACGACTATGGAATTGAAGTTGGACGCTACCGTATACGACACCCCGATGATTACCGTGGTTGAGGCTATGGGTCGTCACGCAGGTTGGTTGACCGCAGCTTCGGCTTTGGCTTGCGCAAAGGGGCTCGGTCCGGATTTGATTTATCTTCCCGAAGTTCCGTTCTCGACGGACAAGTTCCTCGCTGACGTAGACAAGAAGATGAAAGCCAACAACGGCAAGTGTATGGTTGTCATTTCCGAAGGTATCTCCGACGAAAACGGCACTCTTATCGCTGAAAAGATAAACGAGAACGTAGCAAAAGACTCTTTCGGTCACGCGCAACTCGGCGGCGTTGGCACGGCTCTTGCAAATCTTTGCAAAGAGAAGTTCGGATGCAAGACGAGAGCAATCGAGTTCTCGCTCATGCAAAGATGCGGCGCGCACCTTGCTTCTAAGACGGACGTTGAAGAGGCTTTCAAGGCAGGCGCGGCTGCAGTTAAGTACGCTGTAAACGGTTCTACCGACAAGATGGTAATTCTCAAGAGAGACGACAAGAACGGCAAGTATAAGTGCAAAGTCGGCACTATGAACGTAGCAAAGGCCGCTAACACCGAAAAGAAAGTTCCGCTCGAGTGGATTATCAACGACGGCACGATGCTTTCGCAAGACTTTATCGATTACGCTTTGCCGCTCATCCAAGGCGACAGCAAAGCTCCGCTTGAAGACGGTTTGCCAAGATTTGCGAAACTCAAAAAGGTATTCGTAAACAAGAAGTAATCTTCAAAATTACGCAATTAAGGTCGGGACTTTCGCCCCGACCTATTTTTTGGCTTTTGATTGATTGAAGGATAAATTATGGCTTTTTACTTTTGTACTTAATTTCTTCTTTTGTATTACACTACATTGTATGCCGACTGTATAAAGATAGTAACCGCAAAATTCAAATATTTAACAATTTTTTCTCACAAAGAGACGTCGTTTATCGCCGAGGCGATTACGTCCGCGCTGTTGCGTACGAGAGTGTCTACGTCGCGCGGCGTGAGCATATATCTTGCGTATTCACCGCTGTTATTTCCCATAATGCTACCCACGGAAATTATCAAGGGCACGCCTATCGCTACGACGGGCACGGATAGAGTAGACCTATTTAGACAAGGCTGAGGATTGTCCACGCCGCCGCCGGGGCAAATGCCTGCGGTCGTCAGTTGGTAGCAGTTGCCAAGTCTATGCAAAAGGCTCGTCGCAAGAGTGTCAATCGCAATCACCAAAGACGGGTTGTGGTGGTCTACAATCGCCTTGACGATGTCAAAGGACTTTATACCCGTAATATCCGCCACTTTGGGAGCGATTGCGCTCAAAGAAAAAGCCTTTCCGCCCGTACGAATTCTCTTGACGACTTCGTTGCCGAGCGCGTCGACGACTACGTTTTCGTTGCCAAGACCGACGACGAGTATTTTGCCTTCGGTGACTCCGCACTCGCGAATTAGTTTTTTGATAGAGTTTTGCAATACGTCGCCGAGCGTCGTCGGGGTAGTATGCGAATTGGGCGTGAGAGTGAGATAGAGCCCTTCTTTCTTTCCGCATTGACGGGACAGAACCTTGTCTACCTTCGTTTCTCGCACGTCTATGCCTTTTTGTCTGTAAGAGTGGCAAGGGATAGAAATCTCTTCGCCCGCTTCGATTAGTAAGTCGCTAAAATTACTCATAATGCTATTATTGTCGCCATTTTGAGGGAAAATATTGCGTGAAAATAGCGGAAATATTTATAAAAGACGAAAATATGTGTTAAATTTTGTTGCGTTAATAAAATTGTTATGCTAAAATGATTTAGTAAAAAATACTAAAATAAACACGGAGGGAGAGTATGCCAAACATCAAGTCCCAGAAAAAAAGAGTTATTATAGCGCAGAAAGAGAACGAAATCAATACCGCTAAGCGTAGCAGAGTTCGTAACGCTGTTAAGAAATACGAGGCTGCAATCGCCGCTAAGGACGTTGCTACTGCCGAGAAACTTTTAGTTGAGACCATTTCTTTGATTGACAGAGCAAAGAGCGACGGTATCTATCACGCTAACACGGCAAGCAGAAAGATTTCAAGACTTTCCAAGCAACTTGACGCATTGAAGAACGCGTAATTGATTTTCAAACAGTATAAAAAGACGCCGTCTTAATCGACGGCGTTTTTATTTTTGTCTTACGTTTTATTTGTGATAACTACTGCCTTCTTCTATCATAAAAGCGCGGTAGATTTGTTCGCTTAGCACAAGCCTTATAAGTTGGTGAGGATAGGTGATTGCGCCGAAGCAGAGAGAAAAGTCGCACTTGTCGATTACCTCTTGCGACAGACCGAACGAACCGCCTATTACGAAATTTACGGTTGACGTTCCGCCTTGCTTTAGGTCGGACAATTTCTTGCTTATTTGCTCGCTCGAAAGGGTCTTGCCTTTGAGATCCAGCGCGATAGAGTAGCCTTTGAGTTTTGATATAATTCTTTCGCCTTCGGCGGTCTTGGTAAGTTGAATATTTTTGGCGTTTGCGTCATTGCAAAGTTCCTCGCTTACTTCGATGATTTGGAATTTGCAAAAGCGCGAAAGACGTTTGGCATATTCGTCAATTCCGTCTTTGATAAACTTTTCTTTTATTTTGCCCACGCACACTATATTTACGTTCATGATATATATCCCGAAATCGTATTGATAAGCCAAATTGCAAGCACGATCACAAGCGAGAAAATTACGCCGCGGCTGTTCTTCTTTTTGATATTGACTTCGTCTTCCTGTCTGAGCGATTGATACACTTCTTTTTTCTCTTCGCTGTACTCGCCGAGTTGCTCGTCAAGCTTGGCTGCGTCGGCTTTCTTCTGAGCGATTTGCTCGGGGGAAGTGAAGAGATAATCCATCTTTTCGTTGAACGCTTTGAGGAATTTTTTCTTGCCGATATGAATTACTTCGCCTTCTTGATTTTGCTCGTCTAAATTGAGCGAAGCGTCTTCTTTCTTTCTTTTTGCGTAACATATCTTATACATACCCCAAAGAGAGAAGAATAGTCCCACAAGTCCGATAACGCACATAATCAGCATTGCCCACCACGGCATAGCGAAATCCGACGCGCCCGTGGCTGCGTATACGATATATCCCGCTATGAGTGTAATTGCGTTATTGAAGAAATGCGTAAGCGCGCTTATCCATATACTTCCGCTCATATAATATACGAGCGAGCATACCACGCCGACGAAGAATTGATGGACGAGTTGAATAGGCGAGCCGTGCATAAACGCGAACAACGTACTGCTCAAAATTACGCCTATAAAGTAGGAAAATTTTCTTGCCGACCTTGCGATAATGCCTCTATGCAAAATCTCTTCGCACACCGCAGGTATCGCCGACACGAAGACGAGATAGAGCAATAGTTTTGGGAAAGAATCGACTGTGATGTCCGCGCCCGAGTAGTGATAACCCGTCTTTTGCACGAGCGCGACGAACAGCGTCGCAATCGGCATAAATCCCGCAAGCAACGTCGCCGCTATCGGGAAAGTCATCGCGATTTGTCGGCCGTTGATTTTGCGCTTGAAGCCGAGGTCTTTGAAGACGTTGAAAGATTTGACTTTCCAATACGCCAATGGGGATAAAATCATAGTAGATTCGTTGATGAAAGTGATTAGAATAATACCGCCCGTCGACGCGGTGAAAAGGGAGAATTTTTCCGTCACGAATTGATAGCCGTCTTCAGTCGTCATACTCACGCCGAATGAGTCGGCTATTATCATAAATCCGAGTATCATCATCACAAGTTGCAACATATATTGCAACACGAACTGTACTATAAACATTGCGCTTGCGTCGTAAAATTCAAGCGTTGACGCGCTCTTTTGGAAAAAGCGTTTATTGGTTGCAGGTTGCGTTGTCGTTTGATTTTTCTTTGACATCTTTTCCTCAGTCCAGAATTATTTTTTGAGTAGATTTATGTTGTAAAGCCGTCTCGACGAATACGTCTTTTCCCTCGATAATACGAGCGTTTTCCAACGCCTTTGCCGTGCACTCGAACGCGAGTTCGGGCGTGTTGTTTTCTTGCGAGAGATGGGCGAGTACGAAACGCTTAGTCCCGTACTTTGCAAGCGTAACTATGCTTTGCGCGCACTCGTCGTTGGATAGGTGTCCGTTCTTACCCAAAATGCGCTGTTTGAGCAAGAAAGGATAAGAGCCCTGTCGCAACATATCTATATCGTGGTTGGATTCCAACATTATCAAATCGCTTTCGGCAAGGTTGCGTATTATACTTTCGCTCATACAACCTAAGTCGGTCGCGATAGATACGGTCTTTTTGCCGTCGCTCAATCTATACCCGAGATTGTAGTTGGAATCGTGGGGCAGGCGAAAGGGCGAGACGTGAATATTGCCAATATCAAAGGGCAAGTCCATATCTCTCTCGACAAGATATGCTGATGCGTACGCGTCAAGACAACTCGCGCTTTCCTTGTGACAGTAGAGCGGTATCGAATACTTTTTTACCAACGGCGCAATACCTTTGATATGGTCGCTATGCTCGTGAGTGACCAAAATCGCGTCGATTGCGCCCAAATCGATATTCGCCTCTCTTGCTCTTTGAGTAAGGTCGCGTATATTCAATCCGTCGTCTATCATCAGCGTAATATTGTCGGAAGACACAACGGTACAATTTCCTTTGCTTCCGCTTGCGAGATTACAGAATTTCATAAAAGTATTTTAACATATTTTTATTGTATATACAATTGATATTATGGTAAAATGTAAGCAAAGAGGTAACTATGATTAAAATTTCCACTAAAATAATAGCCGACAAAATCAAATCGGCTATCGACAAAATATCTTGCGAAGTAGAGCCGAGTTGCAGAAAGGCTTTGGAGCAGGCTTGCGAGAAAGAGGACGGCAAGACTTCAAAATTCGCTCTCGAAGTAATGTTGGACAACATCGCTCTTGCAAAGGCGGAACACCGTCCCGTATGTCAAGACACGGGCATGGTAGTCGTATTCGTCGAGATAGGCAAAGAAGTCATCTTGACTGGCAAACTCTTGCAGGACGCAATCGACGAAGCGGTCGAAGAAGCGTACGTCACTTTGCGCAAATCCGTGCTTGACCCAGTGACGCGTATCAACACGAAGACGAATACGCCGTCTGTGGTTCACACGTCAATCGTAGAGGGCGAGGACGTGAAAGTAGAGATAATGCTCAAAGGCTTCGGCAGTGAAAATATGTCCAAGGTCTATTTGCTCAATCCCGCGCAAGGACTTGACGAGGCAAAGCGGCTTATCGTCGACACCGTGGCGCAGGCGGCGTCAAATCCCTGCCCGCCGGTGATAATAGGCGTAGGCTTGGGCGGTACGTTGGAAAAATGCGCTTTGATGTCCAAACACGCGCTGTTCAGAGAGATTGGAAGCGCAAATCCCATTCCGCATTTGGACGAAATGGAGAGAGAATTGCTTGACAAGATAAATTCACTCGGTATCGGCGCGCAAGGCTTTGGAGGAAAGACGACTGCGCTCGGCGTGTTCATAGAGAGTTATCCCACGCATATATCGTCCTTGCCGGTGGCAATCAACGTGCTTTGCCACTGCTCAAGAGCGGCAAAATTCACAATCGACGGCAAAAAGGAGGGCGAAGTATGTCAAATGTAAAATATCTTTCTCTTCCGCTTACCAAAGAGAGCATGCGAGATTTGCAAGTAGGGGATATGGTAAGATTGAGCGGCGATATGCTCGTATTCAGAGATGCGGGGCATAAGCGACTTTATCAAAGCATATTAGACGGCAAACAGGCTTTTGATTATAAAGGCGAGACGATTTACTTTATGGGACCTTGCCCCGCAAGAAACGGCGAGGTACTCGGCAGCGCAGGGCCTACTACGTCTTGCAGAATGGACAAGTATACGCCTTTTATGTTGGACAACGGCCTTTCCGCTCAAATCGGAAAGGGCAAACGCAGTCAAGACTGTATAGACGCGTTTAAGCGTAACGGGGCAGTGTACTTCGCTGCAATCGGCGGAGCGGGCGCAATATACAGCAAGTGTATCACGAAGGTTGAAGTGCTGCATTTTGAAGATTTAGGCACGGAAGCAGTCCGCAGAATCACCGTAAAAGATTTCCCCGTCGTTGTGGCAATCGATTCAAAAGGCAGCGATATTTATTCTAAATAGACGAAGAAAATCAAAATAAGATATTACATTCGGCAACTCATTAGGGGCTGCCGTTTTTTATTTGTCTAGACGTGAAATGCGGCTTTTTTACAATGATTAAACGTGATATGTATTGACATTTAAGTCCTAAAACGTGCGTATTTCGCGCATTTGAGCGCCAAAATAGGCGAAATTAGTAAAAAAATGCAGGAAAATTGTGGAAAAACGCAAAACGTATTGCAAAAACAGTTGACATAGGGTTATTAGAAGAATATAATGTTTGCGATTTAAGACATTTTGGGCGAAATAACGTTTTGCCCGTATGTTTGAGGGAAAACGAGAGTATTTATGATAAGGTAATCGATAATTCGGGGAAGAAGTGGGAAGAAGGACAGTATTATGAATACGGTAAATAAAAAATCTACAAAAAGTATTTTAATAATTCTTATTGCAGCGCTAGTCGCGATTATTGCGGTGGGCGCGCTTTTGTCGTTGCCGACAAGAGATAACGGCGAAAGAGATATTGCGGTTACGCAGACTGACGTAATAAAACTTTACAAAGAGACCCCATACATAATGGCGGAAACAGACGCTAAAGCCAAAGCGTATGCCGCAGAACTTGGCATACCTGAAAATCAATACAATTATGCTAGCACCAGCGCGATGAATATCGAAAACGGCGTTTGGAAGTCTATGGGCGCAACCGACGTTATTGGTAAGTACGTGCATTTGCTTTTACCAAACAGTGTTACGAAGATAGCGAAAAATACCAGTTCAACTACCGGTATACCGTCCGTTCACTGGCTTTCAATTAAGGCGGATGAAGGAAGCGGACTTACTGAAATTGAAGCCGGAACGGGAACCGGCGCTAGCGTTCGTGGCGCTTTTGGAGGACAAGGATGGCTGGAAAGAGTAGATTTGACTAGAGCGACGAAATTTACTTCGCTTTCCGCTTATGCGTTCTATGCATGCGACAGATTGTACGATATTGCGCTTCCGGACAGCGTTACGTCAATAGGAGCAGGCGCAATTAGCGGAAAGACGTTGCTTCACGTGTCGTTGCCTTCGGGACTTGGCGCAAGCGGATCCGGACTTAACTCTGCAGCGTTTACTAATTGTTCAAAATTAGTAGAAATCGAACTTCCTTCCAATGCGGACAGCACGTTCGTATCCAAAGTTCAAGGTATGACTTCGGTAACTAATACGTATCTTAACGTCTATAAGAAAGGCAGTGGACGGTCGTGGTTGGTACGCACCAATGACGGTTTCGTATTTTGTAAAAATATTTCAAGAACAAGCACGCTTGCAAGCGGAACGGGCATTACTACTGTTAGTTATACTACGGGCAAATGGTATATGGTAGGTTACCAAGGAGCGGAAAGCGGCGGCGATACCGTCAACGCGGGCGAAGATTATATGATAAGATTGCCCGAACAAGTTGATCTTGCAACAAACGGCGTCAATCGCGCCGGACAATTCGACTACCTCGATTGCTCGGGTAATGAGATACAGAATGATTTCAGCGATATTGCGACGGACTCTGCTCTTGGAAACAATGTATCAGGTCGCACAATAGCGGGCGGAAGTTATACTTACGACATCGGACGCTATGCGTTTTATTATCAGTGGGTGCAGCACGTGACTATTCCCGATAATATCATTAACGTAATTGGAGACTACGCATTTCAGTTTGCGCCAATGTGGACGTTTAATCTTGGCAACGTAGACACAATTGGGGCAAACGCATTGGTATTTAGCACTAAACCAGTTGGTCTTACGTTCTATTTGCCATCTAATAATCCGAAATGCGCTCAAAATGCTTTGAATTACGGTACGGCGGATAAGCCGGGCGATATGCCGCGTTTGCTTGTCTACCGCAACTATGCAAATTATAGTAGTAGAGCAACATACTCCAGCGGAATTTATTACGCGGCATATAGTACGTTGCGCGCAGGCGGAGGAAAGTTCTTTACATATCTTATTGACGTTGTACCCAACGTGGGCGAGTATGACGCGAGTGTAGCGGAAAATTATAGATATACTGCAATAGATTCAGAAAAAATGCAACGTTTGTATACAGGCGGATTGCAAAACTATAATAGCGGTGAAATTTACGCCGATCCTTTCAGTTTTGTTCGTAACTCGTCTGACGTATGGGTAAAATCAACGCAGACTTTCCCAGCGTTGACGGAGTATACGGGATATACAGAGACAAATTGGTTTACAAGCGCAAGCTGCACTACAAGATATACCGAGACTTCCGTCGGCATAAGCGCTGACGTTGCGTCTCTTCGCAATCCTTCGACAAGTAATAGAGACGTAATCAACATGTACGCAAGAAAGATTGTACTTTCTTCCGACCTTGTCGATAAAGAAAGAGTCTATACCGACAACGTAGTCGTTGCGAACTCGGAAGAAATCACAGGAATTCCGACTGAAATTCTAAACAACTACGATATACAAATTACAAGTTACGTTGACAGTAGCGGCGTACAAAAGACGCTTAGCAACAAATCCATTCAGGACGCGGGCGTATATACTATACAGATTAAACCTAACGCGGCTTACGGTCAATGGGACGCCGAAAACGTTCCTACAATGACGGTTACGGTAAACAAAGCCAGAATAGATTTGGGCGACTATAAGATTTTCCGTCTTGGCGTGACCAGTGATAATGAAGGGCAAATAGTTACCAATTTGCGCCCCGGTAAAGAAGTAAGCGGCGAAACCAGCGCTACGCTTTATAAATACGGCGGTTCTTGGTTTACGGATTTGCAAACCACGTTGGGAACTACGCCCGATGAGACAAGAACGGGACTTTGGAACAGTTTTGTCCGCGCAGAGGGCGACGATATAAAGTTTAGACTTGCGCTTGTTACTCCTATAATCAAAGACGCTCATAGAAGCGGAGACGTCTTCACCTGCGCTTTCTCGAACGACGAGTATAGCCAATCGGGCGAATATAGAGACTTCGTTAACGTTCAATTGACCGAAGCAGCAAAGAACAATTACAGTCTGACCGTAACCAGTGATAGAGATCGCGGATTTATCGGAGCTGCTGATGACGATACTTTTACTTCGGCGACAATCTACAAAACTTGGTTTATCGTAAAACTCAACAACTGGCTTACTATGCAAGGCAGGGAAGGCGATGACGCTCCTTCTTATCACGTGCCTACGCGTTGGGAATTCGGCACTGACCCGAGCACGCTCAACGTAGGTTCTGATTCTTCGAATCAGATTAAGTTCCAAGCACCTACGGTAGCGCTTGGCTCATCGTATGCAAGCATTGGATTTGTATTGGAACTTACCTCGAAAAACGTCATAGGCGGTAACGGTACTTTGACGATTTCAACGTCGAGTGACGGCGTTTCAACTATCCCAATCAGCGATTACTATAAGTACGTCAACTCTTCTATGCCTGCGGGCGAATACAGAATTATTTTCAGCGTCACATTCTCGGGAGGAGAAGGTTCTGTTTACGAACCTTTCCAACAGAGTTTTTCTTTCACGGTTTATGATAAAGCATTCTCCGATGATGAGGCAAACGCAATTTCCGCATTGAATCAAAAAGTATTTGAGTATGACAAAAATGAAGTTCCGAAGGCTTATTCTGACAATAAGGCTCTCTTTGACTTTGATAAGCTTGACGACCCGAGCGGTAGACTAAAAGATATGTTGGGTATGAACACCAACACGTGGGGAAGCACTCCACGTGTCGGAGAATGGGCAAACACCGGCTATAATTCGTTGTTTGATAGCAATTTTGCAGTAACGTACAACCTCAACCGTATGTGGAACAATACTTACGTGTCTTTGGAAGAATTGATAAAAGATGCTAATTATCCTATGGATAACGTCGACGTATATACAGTATATTATCAGTTGACGTGTAAGAACCGCGAATCGCTTGTCGATGCCGCCAACGATACTCGTAGAGATTATTGTTTCTACGTGGTAGTTTATAAGACTCTCACTGCGCCTACGGTAGACGATATTACTTACGACGGATTGGAGAACTTCCCGACGGTAAGATATGAGAACGGCGCTTTAGCTTCCGAACGTTCATATTATTCGGTTACTTATCCAAACGGACAAGACAACGTCAACGTCAACAAGGCAAGCGCAAAGAAAAAGGCTATTCTTACTATATCCGTAGATTCGTATGAAATTTCGGGTATCGGTTCGTATAATCTTTATCGCTTTGCGGACGAAGGGGATACGCCTAATAATAGAAAGTTTACGCAGACTCTTCAAAAGGAATACAACATAGTTCCCGCTCAAAATTCCACTACCGTTGCGCTTTATATGTCAGGTTGGTTGTGGAATAGCGTAATCACTGAAGATAATATCATTTGGGAGACGCGTTTTGGCAACGATAGGGAGAACTTCACGTTTACGTTAGTATCCACCTTTGAAGACGAAGACGGCAATATAGTAGAGATTTCCGATGTCAACAAGTTTGGCGCGGCTCCGGCAGGAATTTATACTTTGTACGCTACTTGCGCGGAAGAAAAGATATACGGCAATTGGTCGGAGTATACCGCAAGTATTACAGTTACCGTAAATCAAGCGGTCAATACTTGGGTAAGAACTCCCAGTATCTCCACCTGGACTTGGAATCAATACGAGAATTTCGATTGGAATGCGGCAGGAGCGGTAAGTCCTATCGAGATACACGCTATCCCGACTTATTACACGTCGTCGACCGTAGCAGAGGCAGGTTCGGGCAGATTCGACTTCCGTATTTACTCTATTGACGAAAACGCTACGGGTAACGATAGATACAAGATGGTCTATTTTGACGACGAAGAGACGGAATTCCACTTCCAATACGCAATAGATGAACACGGCGAATTTATTAAAGACGGAAGTCATTTCGTATTGCCGCTAGACGTGGCGAAGAAACTTGCCGCGCTTCCTGCGGGGCAATACTATTTGGTGGCTACCGTTTATAGCGCAAACAACTATACCGGTCTTAACAACACCGAGGCATCTTTCCTTGAAGGCGCAGTACCGTTTACAATCGGTTCGGCAAACAACGTATGGGCGGATACGATTACAACGTCAGATTGGACGTATTCGGAATTCGAGCTTGACCGTAATATCTATACGGGTATGGCGAAGTACGAAACGGAACTTACTTACGCTATTTACGATAGAAATAAGACTAGCGTCATTTCCGTACTCGGTAAACAACTTAAAGACATCATAGATTTCACGGACGTTGCTTTGACGAAAGACGGCAAAGAGTATACGTACGCTGAACTTATCAATATGCTTGGCGTGGGTACGTATACGATTACCGTACACGGCGACGAGGCAAGCAAGAACGAGCGCAACGGCGTAAATTATCTTGCAATCAACGACGAGCGTAGAGTAACGGTCAACAAGGCTTATAATACGCTCAACCAAACGTACGTATTAAACAATTTTACTATCGGCGGAGACGTTGATATGACAAGATATACCGCGCGTTTTGATAGCGACAAGGTAGGTTACCGTATATCCAAAGGCGGTTTTTACGTTGACGATAATTTGGGTACGGTAAGAGTTTCCGAAAATCCAATCACGTATGAAAGCTCTTTGACGTACGAGCAGTTGGTTGAGAAAATCAAACAACTTGCGAGCAATAGAAGCGGAAGCAACGATTACACAATATGGTACGTCACTACAGGCGGCGAGAATTATTCCGCTCAATCGGATTCGGAGATATTTACCGTATTTCTAGGTCAAAACGATTGGCTTGACGGCATTACGCCGACAATGAACGGTTGGACGTATGATAAAACTGCGCATACTTTTGATAAGAGTAGTATAAACCTTATTCACGAAATAGACGATAGTTTGATAGAGATAACGTATCACGACGTGATTATCAACGAAGAATCGGGTATGCAAGAAGTAGGACAGCGTCTTTCGGGTTGTCCGATCAACACAGGTACGTATTATGTCAGAATTACCGTACCTACCGACGAGTATTACAATGAAATCTCCATTGATTTGCCTTTCCAAATCAGCAAGGCGGACAATGATTTCAAGACGCTTCCGCAAATCAAGAACAACGGTTGGGTTTACTCCAATTTGTCGATTGACGATATTATTACGGGCGCGGCGATGAACGAAGAAAACGGTATGCAAATTCAATTTGTCGTTACCGGAGACGTAAGCGGCGACGATGAGACGCCAAGCGTCGACTTCCGTTACGCTACTATGAACATAATGCTTGGAAACAACGTTGACCAAGGCAACAACGAGATATTATTAAGCGCATTCTATAGCCGTTTGAATTCGCTCAACGTAGGCGCTTATAAGATGAGAATTACGCTTACCGAGTCAACCAATTACAACGCTAAGGAACTTGCCGCAATTACTTTGACGGTATCAAAAGCGTCAAACGGTTGGCAAGACGGAAAAGCGCCGATAATCAACTCTTCTACTAAGTGGGAGTGGAACAATTATTCCGACTCGGTATGGAAAGACGTCGCTACGAAATTCGGCGAATTGACTATACAAGTAAATGGAGAGGAAGTCGCTTACTCGGCTGCGTCGCGTTATCTTTCGACGCTTGAAGTGGGCAACCATAAGATTAAGTTTATCGTTTACGAAACTGACAATTACAACGGATTTGAAGACGAACGCTCCTTCTCGGTAATTCAAAACGTCAACGGTTGGAAGGACGGAGAGAAAGATACGACGGCGTACGTCGACGATTGGACGTGGGGCGAATACAACAACGGCTACGTAGGCTCTAGACATATTTGGGAGCAACCTGCGCCTAAATTCGGTACGTCTTATGCGGCGGTATATAAAGGTAAAGACGGCAAAGGCGGCGCGCTTATCGCGGAAAATATCGCATACTATTCGCTCGACCTTATTATGAACGGTCTTGACGCGGGTTCGTACTATATCATTTGGACAGTCGCCGAGGATAAGAACTATAAGCCATTGACGCGCGAATATATCAACTTCGAAGTCAAAGTAAACGACAACAAGTGGTTGAGCGCTCCGATTATGCACGAGAATGACAAGAAAGCGTCGTCGGGCATTGACTACGGTTGGTCGTGGGGTACTTACGGCGAGGACGAAGGCGCATACTTTACCGTGCCTAAGGCGCGCTACGGTATCGTCGAGGCGAGGATAATGAAATCAAGAAATCCTAATACTTGGTCGCCTGAACTCGACGTTATTATCGAAGGTATTTCCAGCGAAGTCAACATTGACAATACGTTGAGTCGTTTGGACGTCGGACTGTATAAAATAGTTTGGACGGCAGCCGATCCTCAAAATACCGGCAACTATAAAGTAATTGAGACTGAAGCAATCGAATTTATCGTCAATAGAGGTACTAATACTTGGACGGACGAAAATCCGCATATCGAAAGTTGGCAATGGGGCGCATACAGCGACGAGTTGTGGCAAGCTCCTACGCTTCAATCGGGCTATCCCAACGCAAGAGTAATCAAGTTGAACGACGATAATACGTACGGAGAAACCGTCATTCCAAAGAGTACTCCCGATTTGCTCGGCGCGCAACTTGCGCAACTCGAAGTAGGCAGATACCGTATTATTTGGACGGCGGAAGACGACGACAACTCCGAAATTACAGGCGAGAATCCCGAAGAACTTAATTTCGAAGTTTTGGTCAACAAAAACTCATGGGTAAGAAAGCCTGAAATTACTGCAAACGGCAAGCAATGGCAGTGGAATACGTTTACGCTCGAATATTGGCAAAGACCTATCGCTCAGTATTATGACGCAACAAGCGATACTCCGATAGCCGCGGCAGTTTATAGACTTAACGACGGTTGCGATTTTGAATATAATTTGTCCGGCAACTGCATACTTGATCTCAACAAGTGCAGCCTAGTAGAGGGAATCACGTTGGCTACTATTGACGGAATCAACAATCTTTCCGTAGGCAAATATCTTATCAAAGTAAGCGTATCCAAGGATGACGTATACGGAAGATACTTGGGATTGGAAACGATATTGCCGTTTACCGTAGTCCCCAACGAAAATAGATTCACGTCCGATTTCTGTTACGTCAACGACTATGATTATTCTCAGTTCAGAGGATATTGGAGCGCTCCGACGGCGGAGTACGGATATATATCCGCGAGAGTTTATAAAGTTGTGAACGGCAATCGTGAATTGATAGCAGAATGCGGCACTGAGGAACTCAACGATGCGCTCAAAGACTTGCATACGGGTACTTACGCGCTCGATTGGACTATCGTAGCGGAGAACGATAATTATATCGGCGGACAAAAGATAACAAGCTACTTTGAAGTTGAGAAGGCTGACAACAACTGGACGCTTAGACCGACAATCAAAGATTGGACTTGGGGTTCGTACGATTCTTCGATAGTTCCTATGGCTACGCCAGAATTCATCGGAAGCGAAGCGGTATACTTCAAGATTGTAGACGCATTTTACGGCGAGATTGCTTCTTTCCGTGAGTATGCGGCAAGATTCAACGAGAATGCAAACGGATATTACAACGAAAACGGACTCGTGCTTACTCGCGACGGATATTTCACGAATATCGCAAACGTGGAAGAAGTGATCAAGAATCTTAAACCGGGCATTTATCATCTTTTGGCAATTTATCCCGAAATGGAAGATTACAAACGCCTTGATAAGAACAACGACCATATCTTCGATATTTATTACGCGGAGAACAAATGGGTTGAATTGCCTCAAATAGACAACTGGTTCTACGGCAGTCCCGCAAATTTGCCTACCGCAAGTTCGGAATACGGTACGGTCAACTATACGTATTATAAAGCCGTATACGACCAAGCGCTTGGCAAATACCGCATAGACGGCGAAGCAATTTCTACCGGAGAAAATCCGCCGGAGAAAGTAGGCAAGTATATTCTCGTAGCTCAAGCCGAAGCGGTAGACGGATACGGACCTTTGTATGCGGAAGTCTTCTTTGAGATTTACGACAAATACGGCATCACCGGCGTATCGGGTAATTTGCTCGTATGGATAAACATCGCTTTGGCGACGATAGCGTCAATAACAGCAGCAGTAATTATATACCAATTATTAAAAGCAAGGAGAAACAACAATGATGAAATTTTTAACGGATAATGCATTGCTCGCAATAGACGTCAGCGAACCGTTACTTGTCGGATTTTTGGCAGTATTGGTTGTCCTGATAGTTTTGCTTACGGTATTATCGACAATGTATGCAGCGGGATGGAGAAGAAAGATGAGAGCGCGTCTCAGCAACGTGACGGCTGTCGTGGAATACGACAAGACCAAAGGTCAAATCACTTTGGCTGACGCTTCCGACGTTGAAAAGTCGATTTTCAAGTACGGCGAAAACGTAAAGATTATCGTCAAGGCAGGCAAGGGACAGAAACTCGTTCGCCTTACGGTAGAAGCCAACGAGGGATATCTCTTTACCGTAAACGGTAAGGATAAAGAACTCGTAGACGGCGTATACGAATTCGTAATCAGCGCGGATACTAGAATTAAAGCGGAATTTGAGGCGATTACGGTAATTGAAACCGAGCAAAACGCGATGGTATTGCCACAGCCTGAAATATTCGAAGTTACGACCAATTTTGACAACAATGGCGGTAGAGTAACTTTGACCAACGTTGCGGGAGAACAGAAGACGGCGTACGTCGCAGACGAAAAAATCAGAATTGCGGTATTTGCCAACGAAGGTTATTTCCTTGCAAGTCTTGCTATAAACGGCGAAGCAAAAGAGCCTGTTGAAGGCGTTTACGAAATCGTCATGGCAGGTCCTGTTACTGTAGATGCGAAGTTCGAGTTGATTCGCGTGCCTGTTACTTACGTCGTAGCCGTTGAAGCCAACGATATGGGCAAGGTAATCGTAACCGACCCGTCGGGAGAAGAGTTGACCAAGTTTATCGAAAGCACTACCGTTAAAGTTACGGTTAAAGCCAACGACGGTTGCATGCTCGCTAAGTTCACCGTAAACGGCGAGGAGAAGGAACTAAAAGACGGCGTATATGAATTCGTAATCGAATCGGATATGAACGTCAACGCGCAATTTGAGGCTATTCCGACGCCGGAGCCGGAGCCTCAACCTGAACCCGAAATTGCGGTTGCCGATGCAGAGGATGAAGACGAAGACGAAGTTATCTTCGACGGTATGAACGTAATCCGCTTCAACAAGAGCTTTACCGCAAAAGTAATTCAGCTTGACGAAGTGTCCAACGGCTGGTATACCGAATTGAAGAACGAACTTTTGTCCTATCAAAAGATAAAAGACAGAATGAGTTGGAAGCGCGAGAGCTACCGCTTTGGAAGACAGTGCATTGCGCGCTTTACTATCCGCGGTAAGACGCTTTGTCTACAACTTGCGCTCGATCCCAACAACTATATCGACACTAAGTACAAAGTCGAGGATATTTCGCATATCGCGTCCAGCGCAGATACGCCGTGTCTTTACAGAATTAAGAACGAGCGTCGCGTAGGCTATGCAAAAGACCTTATCGGCGAAATAATGCAAGGTCTCGGCGCAAAGCGTATCGACCGCGAAGAAGTAGATTACTTCCAGCCTTACGACACGACCGCCAACCTCATTGAGCGTCAACTCGTCAAGAAGATTGTCAAATTCAACGGCGCAACGGGCTACGGCGGTATCGTCGAGAAGTTGACCGAAGACCCCAACAAGGCTAAGGAAGAGACCGATAAAGTCGAAGAAAATTCAGACAAGAAGTAATCGCATTACAGCGAATTAGAAAAAGACTTGCATCTTTGCAAGTCTTTTTTACAGGGAGGCGTTATGTGGATTTTTGTTGCCGTACTTTCTGCGGTGTTCGCGGGATTGACAGCGATACTTTCCAAATGCGGAATTAAAAAGGGCAATTCGGACGTTGAGATAGCCGTCCGTATTTCCGTCGTCTTTCTTTTTTCTTGGATTATCGTGCTTATTACGGGCGCGTACAAATCCATTGCGGATATGAGTTCAAAAGCGCTTATTTCCATTCTCGTGTCGGGTTTTTCCACAGGCGCGTGTTGGATATGCTATTTCAAAGCGTTGTCAATAGGCGACGCGTCAAAGGTCGCAGCAGTGGACAAATCAAGCGTGGCATTGTCGGTCTTGCTCGCTATTATCATTTTCCCTGACGAACGCGCTCTTTGGTGGGTAAAACTCATTTGTCTTGCAGTGATTATTATTGGCACAATGCTAATGACGGATATTAAACGCGGCGACGACAAAAAGAAAATTGCGTGGCTAATTTTCGCGTTGCTTTCCGCAATATTTTCGACGGCGACTTCCTTGCTTGGCAAGATAGGCACGGAGGGTATTGATTCGGGCGCGGCGACAGCGTTAAGAACGTGCGTAATTTTGGTAATGGCTTGGCTAATCGTGTTTTGCAAAAGAGAAGTCAAGTTTGTAAAGGAACTTGGCGGCAAAGAGATTTTATTTATCGTACTTTCGGGAATTTCCACCGGCGCAAATTGGTTTTGCTATTACTACGCAATTCAGAAAGGACAGGTCAGCGTAGTCGTGCCTATTGATAAAATGAGCATACTCGTTACCGTTGTTTTCTCGCTAATAGTCTTCAAAGAAAAATTATCCGCAAAAGCGTGGATAGGATTTGTATTGCTGACGGCAGGTACAATTTGTATGGCGGTATTTACTTGACAATCAATCGACTGATTAAACGGCTACCGTTACGGCAAGCCAAAGCCCAAGCAGAGCGGAGATAAGAGTAGGTATAGCGATTGTTATACCTATTTTCAAAAAGTCTACGTAGCGAAATTTTACGTCGTGCGCGTTGAGAATAGAACTCCACATAATACCTGCCAGCGCGCCAATCGGCGTGAACAGCGCTCCTAAATTAGAGCCTATTATCGTTGCGAACACAGCGGATATTCCTACCGCGCCGTTTGCGCTTTCGATTATCGACGAAAACAGTATGCTCATAGGTATGTTGTTGATAAGGTTTGACGCGAGGAATGACATAACTCCGTATTTCAATATCGATAAGTCAGAGCCTAGCAAATCGGCAATTTTTGCCGTGACGCCGTTTTCAGACAACGCGACAATCATCACGAACATAGACAGAGCGAACGGAATTAGTGGATAGGGTGCGCGCTTGAGAGCGCCAAAAAGAGCAATAGGCTTACGCTTGCGTACCAACGCAAGTACAGCGGAGATTACCAAGAGACTGACAGCCATACAAAGCGAAATAAGCCACATTTCTAGGTTGATATAAGAACTTATCGCAAGCAGAACGGTGCAGACCACAAGATGAATTATGCCTACCCAAAGAGATAATTTGTCGTTGATTTCCACTTGCTCTACTTCCGCGCGCATAGGCTCGGAAAGTTTTTTGCGAAAGAGTAGGTAAAGCGCGACGAATGCCGTGACGCCTGCAAAAAGAGTGGGGATTATACTTATTTTCAAATAACTCGCAAAGTCAAGTCCGTAAGCCGTCGCCAAATAGATGTTGGTGGGGTTGCCGATTATCAAAGCCATACTCCAAGTGTTGGCTGCGACGAATTCAGCCGCGAGGTAAGGAATGGGATTGATTTTCGCGTTTTTTGCAAAGTAACAAATAAATGGCGTAAACGATAATATAATGACGTCGTTGGACGTAAAGACCGTCAATACGGATACGGTCAAGTAGAGATACAAAAACAACTTCTTTTGCCCCGTACGCGCCCTTTTCAGCGTAGCGTTGGCAAGATAGCGAAAAAATCCCAACTCGTCCAAAAAGACGGACAGTACGGTCATAGAAATAAACAAAACGAGAATTTTCAAAGGATTGACGGAGTTGTCCGCGACAAGCGCGCTTCCCACGTTTCGAATATCGACCTGTCCGAAAATAAGCAAAATTGTAGCTCCGATAAGTGTAATTATCCAATACGTGTCCAACTTAATTTTTCCTATTTTCAGCCTAGGAAAAAATATTATGCTTGCAATCATCGCAAGACATGTAAAACAACAAATCAAAATAGAAGCCAACATATATTATCTCGTGTACGATTAAGTCCTTTTTACGCCGCTACAATCTTAACAAATTAGACACTCCCAAAACATTGGGAGTGTCATAATGGAGCTGCTAACCGGACTTGAACCGGTGACCTCGTCCTTACCAAGGACGTGCTCTACCTGCTGAGCCATAGCAGCAAACAAATTCGTTTGCTTAATCATTATAAATGAAAGAGAGTTGAGTGTCAAATATTTTTGCGATTAAATTGAAAATGACTTTTGCATTGACAATTTAGGGCGGTTGGTTTATCATTTAGTAGAGGAGCGAATTAAGTTGGCTAGAAAAGAGAAAGACGGGAAAACGGTTATCCACAGAAGACAATACAGCATAATGAACGTTATTTTTCTGACTTTGTTTGGTTGCGGATTTTCGGCAATTGGACTTGGACTGTTGACGCTAGAAATAAAAATATTGAGAGAAGTGGCGCGAGGGGAGACACCGTTTGGCGGGCAATATATTTTTATGAGTTTTTTGGTATTGGCATTTTTAGGAGGCGGTATCTTCGCTTTGGTTTGGGGTTGGAAAGGTGTTTATCATTGGAGAAAGAAGCGTTTGACAAAAAAATATGGCGAAGACGGTTTTGCTATAATTGTAGAAAGTCATTGGCATGCGGAAGGCAATGACAATTCTTCGTTTCATCGCACATATGTGCGTTACGGCTTTGATTTGGCTTATAAAAAAGACGGGGAAGTAAAGACGTTCAAGACCGACGAAGTATATGACGTAAACGAATACGAATATTTGAAGTCCTTAGACAAGGTAAAAGTAAAAATATACAAGAATTACGTAGCCATAGACGAAGATTTCCTCTATGAGATATACAAAAAAGACTCAGTACATGGATATAATAAAAAATATTTTACAGAAAAGCCATTTTCGACGCTTTACAAGATATATACGATTGGTGCCGCAATATCCTTCATTGCCTTTTGTATTTTGTTCGCGCTGTCGGCAATATTACACAACAACGTGTTTGTATTTACCGGAATTGGACTTCTTGTTATTTCCATCCTTCCACCTTTGGCAATATGGTACTATTTAATGTACACCGATAAGAAGAAAAAATAAATTACAGTTTAAGACTTTTGATATACGCTTTTAGTCCTTCGCTTAGTTTCTTATCGCGCAGACCGTATTCGATTGTCGCTTGGATATAGCCGAGTTTGTCGCCCACGTCGTAGCGTCTTCCGTCAAAGGTATAGGCGTACGCGCCGGTGGAGTCGGCAATCGTCTGAATTGCGTCGGTCAAGCAAACTTCGCCGTTGGGCATAGCGGGGGTCTTTTTCAACACGTCGAAGATGTCGGGCGTGAGAATATATCTGCCTATGCTTGCGATAGTGGAGGGGAGTTTGTCAATAGGCGGTTTTTCGACGAGTTTGATTACTTCCGAATACCTGCCTTTCGTCGCGCCGGGTTGGACGATACCGTACTTGGACGCTTCCTCTCTCGGCACTTCTTGACAGCCGAGTATGATTTTGCCCGTATTGTCGTAAGCCTCCATGAGTTGTTTTAGACAAGGCTTTTCGGGATTGTAGATAATATCGTCGCCGTAGAGTACCGCAAAAGGCTCGTTGCCGACGAACGCTTCGGCTTCAAGCACAGCCATACCGCTGCCGTTCATTTCCTTTTGACGTACGTAATATATGTGCGCCATATTGGATATATCTCTGATTTGTTTGAAATAATCGTCCTTGCCCGCGCGGAGTAGTATTTGCTCCAACTCAACGGAAATATCGAAATGGTCTTCAATACATTTTTTGTTTTTTCCAAGGATAATAAGTATATCCGTGATACCGCTTTTTACCGCCTCTTCCACAACGTATTGCAAAGTAGGCGTGTCGACGATAGGCAACATCTCCTTTGGAATAGCCTTCGTCACCGGCAAAAATCTTGTTCCGAAACCTGCGGCAGGAATGACCGCTTTTCTGATTTGTGTCATAATTCTCCTTTTTTATTGCAAAAGTTCAATTATTATCGTTATTATATTATATACTATTTAATTGTATTTTACAAGTACATTGATTATGAATAATACAAAAGGAAATATTCATATTGGGCAAAATATAGGCTATGAGTAGATTTAAGCAAAAAATAATTTTTGAAAATTTATCAAAAACTGTATAAAAACTATTGACAAGGGAGAAAATAGTGATATAATAAAACTAAGGTCAAAGAAAGTCAAACTTTTTAAAGGAGGTCAAAGTGGCGAATATATCCGACGAAATCGAGCAGTTTATACTCTCTATATGGAATGACGACGAAGAGCTCAAACTCTCGCGCAACGATTTGGCGCAGTATTTCAGCGTTGCTCCCAGTCAGATAAATTACGTGCTTGCGACCCGTTTTAGTTTTGACAAGGGCTATATTATCGAATCCAAGCGCGGCGGCGGCGGTTGCATAACTTTGGTAAGAATAAACGACGGCAAGGACGAAGTCTTGCAAAGTATCGTGCAAGAACTTGAAAGTATAGAGGCGTTGTCGTTCAACAGAGCGTGCAACTTCGTGCAGAGGTTGGAGCGCGAAGAGATAATAGACGAAAAAGAGGGGGATATAATCAAGAGCGCGATAAGCGACAAGGCGTTGAGTTTTCCCACTCATTCGGCGAACGTCAGGAAAAACGTATTCAAGGAAATCCTTATTGGATTGATGAGGAGGTAAAAATGCTGTGCGAGAGATGCCGTAAGAGAATGGCGACCACGTTTATGAAAGTCAACGGTTGCGACATGGAGCTTTGCGAAGTATGCGCCTCGGGACTCAATATATATTCGCCGATGATTGACTTTTTCGATATGTTGTTCGACGTTGACGACTATATAGACGAGAGATACGAGGAAAGAGTTTGCCCCAACTGCGGACTTAGGGAAAGCCAACTAATCGAGGGATACAAATTCGGTTGCAGTAAATGCTACGACGTCTTTGCCGACAAAGCCGACGAATATTTCAGGGAGTTGCGCGGCGTAGAGTATAGAGGTAGATTTGCCTCGACCGCTTCCGCTCGCAAGCATAGATATTTGAAAGACGCTACGAAAGCCGACTTGCCGCATTTGTACGAGATGTTGCAATATCCGTCAATCAAGTCGGACGGCGCAAAGACGAAACTTATTATCGACAAGATAAAGGAACTCGAGGGGGGAAGATAGTATGGTAAACGCGCATAATACGGTCATTTCCAGTAGAGTTAGGTTGGCAAGGAATATAAACGGCTTGCCTTTCCCGTCGAGACTGAGAGGCAACGAGCCGAAGTTGAAGGAACTGTATTCCAAGACGAAAGAGGTATGCGACGAGAGATTCAAAAACAAATTCTTCGGAGTGAGCAGTCTGTCGGCATTGCAACTCGGGTCTTTGATAGAAAACCATTTGATTAGCCCTGCGCTGTGCGAAAACGAATTCGGCGCGGTAATCATCAGCGACGACAGGACGCTGTCTATAATGCTCAACGAAGAGGACCATTTGCGAGAGCAGTGCATACTCGGCGGATATAGACTTGACGAGGCTTATAGGACGGTGGAAAGCGTGGATATGGCTTTGAGAAATAAGCTTGACGTCGCTTTCAAAATGCCGTACGGACACCTTACTTCCTGCCCGACGAATTTGGGCGCGGGAATGAGAGCGTCGGTAATGATGTTTTTGCCCGCAATGGCGATAAACCATACGATAGATTTGGAGATAAGAAAGATGCGGGAGCGAGGCATCACGCTTCGAGGCGTTTACGGCGAAGGCTCGACGGCGGACGGGTATATGTACCAAATTTCCAATCAGTCGGCAGTGGGCATGAGCGAGGACGAAATACTCCAAAAAGTTAAGAGCGAAGTCGCGAGGCTTTGCGAACTTGAAGAGCAGGCGCAACGCAGTATTAAGAATGAAAATACGTTCGATAGAATTTGGCGCGCATACGGACTTTTGAGATATGCGAAACAGTTGTGTCAAAAGGAATTTGCCGACAATATCGCGCTTGTCAAACTCGGCGTAATTTACGGCTTGTTCGACATCGACATAGATATGCTCAACAAGTTGATAAACGATACTCAAAAAAATACGCTTATGCTGAACGAGAGAAGGGAACTCAACGCAAACAAAAGGGATCAAATACGAGCCCAAATGATAAACGAAAAATTGAAATTATACAGAATATAATAATGAGGTGATTTAATGGAAGGATTTGATAGCGAAAGCTCTGAAATTATTGAAGTTGCTAAGGAAGCCGCAAGACGAAGCGGAGGCGTGTTGGGAACGGAGCATATTATTTGCGCAATCTCGCTTTGCCCGAAGACCAACGCAGGTATATTGTTGTCCGAGTACGGTATTGACGACAATATCGTCGACCGCTTGCTCAGAAGCGATGGGACTATATACGATACCGTAAATTTCTCGCCTAGAGTAATCAGCGCGCTGGATAGAGCGAAAAAACTCAGCGAGGACTGCGATTACAAGGAAGTCAAGTCGTTGGCGCTACTGAGCGCATGTCTTGAAGACAGGACGTCAATCGCTTGCAAGAGTTTGAGTTACTTCGGCGTTGACGGCGCAAAGATAAGCAGAGAAGCGGAGAGAATACTCTACAATACCGCCGTAAGACGCAATTTTGAACAAGCGCGCGCATCCTCCGCGGGCGGCAGTCCGAAGTACGCGCCGCCCGTCGAAGAAGAGGAAGATGACGACGATATTTTGGAAGGACTCGGCGAGGACTTGACCCAAAAGGCGAGAGACGGAAAACTCGACCCCGTAATCGGAAGAGATAGCGAGATAAACAGAATTATCGAGATACTTTCGAGAAGAAAGAAAAACAATCCTATCTTGATAGGCGAACCGGGCGTTGGTAAGAGCGCGGTAGTCGAGGGATTGGCGCAAGCGATAGTCGAAGGTACGGTGCCCGAACTTCTCAAAAACAAGAGAGTATTTTCGCTCGATATGGCAAGTTTGCTTGCAGGCACGAAGTATAGAGGCGAATTCGAAGAACGTCTTAAAAAAGCCATTGAGACGCTCAACAAAAGAGGCGACACGATACTCTTTATCGACGAGATTCACACTATAGTCGGCGCAGGCAGTACGGAAGGAAGTATGGACGCAGCGAATATTCTCAAACCTCAACTTGCGAGAGGCGAGTTGCAGACAATAGGCGCGACGACGTTGGACGAATTCAGAAAGTATTTTGAAAAGGACAGCGCGTTGGAACGTAGATTCCAGACAGTCGCCGTAGACCCGCCGTCGGTCGAGGATACCATTACAATATTGCACGGATTGAAGAGCAAGTATGAAGAACACCATGGCGTAAAGATAGAAGACAGCGCAATCGTCGCCGCCGCAGTGATGAGCGATAGATATATCAACGACAGATTCTTGCCCGACAAGGCAATAGACCTTATTGACGAAGCGTCTTCGAGAAAGAGAATCAACGGCACGTTGTTGCCTGAACATATCCAAGACATTGAAAAGGATATTCAAAGACTCAACGAGGCTATCGACAGTTACGCAAAAATGAGAGCATTTGATAAGGCTACCGAACTTGACGTTCAGCTCAAGGCCAAAGAGAAGAAACTTGCCGATTTGAGAAAGGGTTGGACAAAAGAAAGAGTGCGCGAAAGTCTTGTGATTGACGACTCGGACATTGCGAATATCGTATCTTCTTGGACTAAAATCCCTGTGACGAAACTCACCCAAACGGAGAGCGAAAAGTTGTTGGGTATGGAAGAAATTCTCAAGAAGAGAGTTATCGGTCAAGACGAGGCCGTCGAGGCAATTTCAAGAGCGGTAAGAAGAGCGAGAGTGGGCATTAAAGACCCCAAAAGACCTATCGGCTCATTTATATTCCTAGGACCTACCGGCGTAGGTAAAACCGAACTTTCAAAGGCGCTTGCCGAAGCAATTTTCGGCGATGAAAATCTCATTGTAAGAGTGGATATGTCCGAGTATATGGATAAGGTCAGCGTGTCCAAACTTATCGGTTCTGCGCCAGGCTACGTAGGATTTGAAGAGGGGGGACAACTGACGGAAAGAGTCAGGAGAAAGCCTTATTCCGTAGTGCTTTTCGACGAGATAGAGAAAGCCGACCCCGAAGTGTTTAATTTGCTCTTGCAAATACTCGACGATGGCGTGTTGACGGATTCGCACGGAAGAAAAGTCGACTTCAAAAATACGATTATTATCATGACGTCGAATATAGGCGCAAGCGAGATAAAGGCAATGCCTGCGCTCGGCTTCGGAACTTCCGCCGACAACAGTTATGAGAATATGCGCGAAAACCAAATGCAAGCGCTCAAAAAGACACTCAAACCCGAGTTTATCAACCGTATCGACGACATCATCATCTTCCGTCCGTTAGAGGATAAGGATATGTCCACGATCTTGTCGATAATGGTAGATTCGCTTATCAAGAGATTGGACGAAAAAGATATTCATATCACCGTAAGCGCAGACGCGCAAAAACTTATCGTCGAAAAGGGCGCAAACAAAGAGTACGGCGCAAGACCTCTCAGAAGAGCGTTGCAAAGAATGGTCGAGGACGAACTCAGCGAAAGAATTCTCAGAGGCGAATTCGCAATCGGCGACAAAATCACAATCGATGAACAGGACGGCGCGCTGACTTTTTCACCTGCAAAATAACGTAATCAGCGCCATATAATTTATTTTCAAAAACAAAAGCGAGGATAGTCAAATCCTCGCTTTTTGTCAGCAATTTCACTCTAATGTTAACTAAAGTTGACATAATGTTAACTAAAGTTGACAGGAAAATGCTAGGCATTTATACTAATTAATATAATAAAATATAAGTGAAAGGGAAAATATGAAAAAGAAAATAGCGACAATACTTCTTGTGACAATATTATTGACGACGTGTATGGCGATGCTTGGCGCGTGCGCGGAAAGAAAACCCAAAGAAGTGGAAATCGAAATTATAAACCCCTTGACGGGAGAATTATTCGAGCAGGATGCCGTTTTAGATTTGCCGACGGAGCAAACTCCGATAGAAGTAAGAGTAAAAGACAAAAATAGTGATAAGTACTTGCTAGATAAAAATTTGCCCAAAACAACACTCAATGAAAGTCTGAGCATAAAAGTATATAGACTTTGGCAAAGAGATTATAAAGAAGATTTGAATACTGAGGGAAATTTGCCAATAGAAGAAGAGGGGGTAGTTGCGTCGAATTACTATGAAATACAAGTGACTTTCGATTGCAAGCCTGCAAGTATAGAGGACGACGAATATAAGAGAAAATATGAAGTCAAGACGGCAAGCGTATGCTTTTACAGCAACAAAGAATGGAAAGGAGCGGATTATTTTGAGTTGGCATTTTCAGAGTGGGATTATTGGGGCAATTGGGGACCAACTTGGCAAGATTTCGTTGAAGGTCGTTTAGGGGATATTACGGCTGAAGAATTTTTTGCGATACGATCGAAGATATGGAAAGATGTACCTCCGTTGCAAGAAAAAGTAGACACATTAGAAGAATTAAATGAATTGAGAAGCAAGAAAGTATATCCGTTCTTCAACGAAGAATATGAAGAAAATAAAGTCAATAAAGCATTACAAAGACTTAATGCATTTGACGATACATATTTTACCGAAAAGTCTTTGATAGTAGTAATGCAGGCAGCGAGTTTCGAATGGGGTGATTTAGCAAAGATGAGGTTGGAAAATGGAAATTTAACAATATCATTTGCACTACCTGATGGGGTTAGTTATCCTGCCGTTGCAGTAGTGAGGGTAAGTGTAATAGAGGTTAGCAAACAAGCGATAAAGGACGTAGAGAAAATTAAAGTTGAGGAAATACATTAAGGTAATAATTCACTAAGGAGAAAAGTATGAAACAAGCTAGAATTACAACAAGCAAATTACTAGTTGCTATATTAGTTATGATAATTGCGATTGCATCTTTTTTGTTGGCAATCGACAATCTTTCAATAGCAAAGGCAGATACGAAAGATACTGACGCTAATCTTTGTGAAGACAAGATTTATACTCATTCAGAAATTGAGGACGACTTCGAAGACGATAGTTTATTGGTCGTAATGGACAGATATTCCAGTGATTATAATAAAAATCACGACGAAATTTTTTCGCAATTACCTCTAATTGAATCTATAAAGGATTTAACAAGTATAGATGGAGACATAGAAAGTAAAGAGTATTTGAATAAAACAAGTTTTCGTCAAATCCTTAAAATTACTCTCAAGGAGAAATCAAAACAAAAAGTACTTGATACAATAAGTCAAATAGAGGAAATAGACGGAGTGTTGTGGGCAGGAGTGAGCGGATACGACTCTGTTGTAGCGGCGCCTGCAATGTCAGGCATTTCGTATCCTTTGCAATGGGGACTTAATTGGCAGTATGGCATAAACGTTGAAGGCGCATGGAAGTATACTACCGGCAACAAAGCGGTGCGAGTAGGCGTTATAGACACCGGAATTGCCAACCATGAGGATTTGAATGCAAACTTAGTGTCAGGTTGGGACTTCTATAATGACAATGAAGTCACAAATGACGACGTTTTAGGTCATGGAACACACGTTGCCGGAATAATTGGAGCAACGGGCGCAAATGCAAACGGCGTAATGGGTGTTTGTCCCAACTTGCAATTGGTTCCGTTACAAGTGTACATCAATGGAGCAGGGGACACAGATAACTTATCGAGGGAGGCGATAGTATCCGCTATAACTTGGGCTATGAATAACAATGTCGACATATTGAATTATAGTGCTGGAGACAATAACAATTATGTGCCAATGGCGACGGCAATAGAAAATTATACCGGATTATTTATATGTGGCGCTGGAAATAAAGGTAGCGATAATGATTCAATACCGTTTTATCCGTCTAATTTTTCATATTTAGATAGGGTAATTTCTGTTGGAGCAACCAATGAGTACGGAGATATTTTTTTAAAATCGAACTATGGTAATAATAGCGTTAGCTTATTTGCCCCCGGTGAAAATATATTAAGTACGTATCCAACAAGCCTAGAAGAATCCGGGTACAAAACTATGTATGGTACGTCTATGGCGGCGCCGTTTGTTACGGGCGTTGCGGCGTTAATGTATTCTCAGTATTTTGGCTCATACGGGATAGACGATACTTTGATTGCCTCGCGAGTTAAGCAAGCAATATTAAATAATGTTACCAAAGATGATAGATATAAAGGTAAATGTTATACTGGCGGTAGATTAAATGCGGAAGCGGCATTGAGAAATATGCCTTATAGAAAAGTTTCAGAAGATTTTGGCTATAGTGACGGTAAGTATCAATGGAATGGAACACTTAATTTGAATATAGATAGTAATATATATTATTACTACAATGATGATGACGATCTTGTTATTACCGAAGCTGTAGATCTCAAATTTGCGCTCGGCACTAAAAGTGTATACAACATTTTAAAGCCAATAGAAAGTACAATAAATATTGAATTTGTGAATAACGAAAATGTCTATGAAAACATCCCAATAGAGGGACATGACGTATTTAATTGTCAGGTAAAAGTAGGATTATTAAGCAACGTATCGTATACAAATAGGTCTTTTACGATAAATACGTTGAATTTGGAAAATGGAAAGTATTCGATATATTTATCATGCGATACGACACGAGATGGAGATAGTCGACATACTTCTGGGAGATTTTCGTTTATAGTACAAAAGTCGCCCGCATGTGTAGTCGATGGTACTCTCATCACTCTTGCAGACGGCAGTCAAGTTCCTGTTGAGTCGTTGAAGGGCGACGAGACGTTGCTGGTATGGAATATGTTTACAGGCAAGTTTGACGTTGCGCCGATACTCTTCCTTGACAAAGACCCTGCGAGGGAATATAAAGTCATAAATCTATATTTCTCGGACGGAACCTGCGTTAAGGTAATAGACGAGCACGGATTTTGGGATTTCAATCTCAATAGATACGTTTTCCTAAGGGATGACGCGTCGCAATACGTAGGGCATTGGTTCAACAAGCAGATAGTCGACGAAGATGGAAATTTCGGCTACACCAAAGTGCAGTTGACAGATGTCGTCTTGCAGAACGAATACACGTCTGCATGGAGTCCTGTGACGTATGGACATCTTTGTTATTATGTCAACGGCATGCTTTCAATGCCGGGTGCGACTACGGGATTGATAAACATATTTGACGTCAACCCAGACACTATGACAATAGACCGAGACGCATTTCTTGCGGATATACAGCAATACGGTTTATTCACGTATGGAGAATTTGCCGAGATTTATTCGATACCAGAAATGGTATTCGAGGCATTCGGCGGTCAATACCTTAAAGTATCCATAGGCAAAGGATTGATTACTTATGAACAACTGGAATCCTTAATAGCGAGATATTCGGTATTTTGGAAAAGTTAATATCGGCTCATACACACATATGTCTCTGAAGAACCCTAATTTACCTCGTTTAGGGCAGAGCAATTCGTCGTCCGCAAGGACGACGTTTTGTTTTTATCCGTAATTTATCTCTAATGTTAACTAAAGTTGACATAATGTAAACTAAAGTTGACACTAGTTTACTTGTTAAGCTTATGGCTAATGTAATAAAATTAAGCAGATTGCAAAGTCCGCTTAATTTTTTATGCGCAAAAATAAAGAAAATAAATTTTATTATGTTTTTGTAAGTCTCTTGCTCGCAAAGGCATAAGAAGGAGAAAATATGCAAACCAAAAGAAGAAGCGTTGCAAGCGTTTTGGCAGTAGTCATAATGCTTGTAGTGACGGTGTTGGGTTTTGCTCTAAGCAAGACGAATACCGCAAATGGCAGTAACACGTTTGAGCCAATCAAACTTGACTCAACGGACGTAAGCGCCTATGCAACGTCAGGGTATGAAGATTTTTCTAATTATACTGACCAAGAATTGCCTAGCTCAATCGATAGGAAAAATATCAGTCAATATGTTCCTATCGATAAATTCAACAAAGACGGAACGACAATTTACAATGGCCGAAACTACGGTTTTGTCATTTACTCTAAAGCAAATACCAATCACGTTTTGTTGTTCAAGGAAACGTATACTAAGACAAGTGAAAATAAGTATGAAGTCGAATTTAAAGTGTTGTATACGAATAAGTTTTATAAGCTCGCGGGTAATAATATAACTAATGCCTACGTAGTGGATTCTATTGCATTGTCCAACGTGAAGATGAGCGAATTCATTATGGACGTAGATATGCAGAAGAATATTGCAAATCCCGCTTATGACCAGGCGGATAAGACAAGTCCTTATTTTAATGGAGCAGGTCTTAGCGGAGATTTAAGTTTCTTAGACAAAAACAACACGAGCAACAATTTCAGTATAACTTCATTGGAAATAGAGCCGAAAGCGAAAACAAACGAAATACTTTCGTACGATGTTGCCGACTTGACAGTAAATGCAGTAAAAGGGCAAACAAATTCTCTAAGCGCAACAATGGGCGAAATGACCTATCTTAATGCTAGTAGAAGTATAGAATTGTCAGTAGATGCAGGCGCAGACGACTTTTTGTCGTTCAAGAGTGAGAATCAAGATTATCTCAAAGCGTCATTTGAATTGGGCGGTTCGTTTAATAATAATTATTATATATATAATAATGTATCTTTTGACGTATGTTTATACAGCACAGTGAGTGTAAGTCATAAGGAAAGAAGGTCTTCTCAGAGCGTCTTTTCACTTAATGAAGACACGGAGTCTAAGTACGGAGTTTTGGAGAGAAATAGCGACGGTTACACTCTTACGGAATATCAAAGACTTACGCCGATGTTGAATGGTGACAGTGCGTTCAAATTTGAGCCTGACAAGGTAGAATTATATAAATTCACTATGCCGGAAGGTTATTACGCTAATACTGGAACGTCCGAATCAAGTTGGAACAATATTCTTACAATACTTGGATATGGTGAAGCTGTAGGCATAACCACTGAAACTGGCAAAAAAGCAAGCGGCAACCTTCACGGAGAAAGATTACTCGCGCAAGACTTTATCGGCGGAAACTTTACGTTTGCAAATATTGGTATTGCAAGAGCTCAGGAATTGAAGTTGGGCGTGACGACTCTTAATCCAGATGTTCCTGTTTATAGAGAAATAGGAACGAGTGAAATCAATAACGACCTATACGTTTTGGATACGATGGGATATGATGGAGTAGTGGATTTGCACATACTTGACGAGGATTTAAATATCATACAATCCTCTACGAGAGACGGCAATAATATTTACATCAACTATCCTATGTTGAAGAATAAGAAATATTATATCGTCTGCGACAATAAAGACGACGAGGCGCATGCTTTTGTCTTTACAAATAAAGGCAAATTGCTTTTGGGCGCAAGCCAATATCAAAATATTGAGAACCTGTATTATAAGTATGACGTTCCTAAGTATACGCAATACTATAAGACATTTTCAAAGCGAATTGTTGACGAACAAGGCGAACTTGTGTCTATAAATGGCGATGACGCTTTCTTGAAAGAAGGAAAGACATATTACTTGCAATCCAGTAGTTTTGGACTTATGACGATTATATCCAATTCTCACGTCAATCAGGTTACTAATTTTGGCGAGAGTGTTGAATGTTCCTTAGACTACAACGAAGTATTCGAATTTATCCCCAAAGCAAGCGCGACGTATGAGTTCGGCGAAGGAACTTACGACGTCTACTGTAATTGGACGCTTATAGGTGAAGACGTAAACAGTATCTACTTAAATGCAAGCGAGGACGTTTATCGAGTAGTCAAAAGACAAAAGGGCGGAACGTTTGAATTGAATTTGGGAGGAGAAGAGTTGGTCTTTGGATTCAATTATTTGACGCTTTCTTCTGCAAACGGCAAGAACTTTTTCGTATTCAACTCAGAACAAAATATGAGAATAGGTTACCAAATAATGCCTGATGACAATAAGGTTTACCTTATTGACAGTCAGTTCAATGAGTATGTAGACGACGGTCACGGCTTCCCGGTTCTCCAAGGCAAGAACTATATCGTAATCGAGGGAACGGGCGGTTGCGCAATTACTATTAAAGAATTTGTGCAAGAAGTCAATATTGACTTGTACGTCGACGGATGTAAGTATGAGTATGACGAGATATTCTACTATGGAAAAGAATTTAAGTTGCCGGTGCCTGAAAAAGACGGTTACAACTTCGTAGGTTGGAAGAATGGCGATGAACTAATTACCGACAACGAAGGTAATAGCTATGGAGAGTTGCTTGCCGACTATTTGGTACTTGATGCGAAGTGGGAAAAGAGAGGCGTCATCATGGAAATAAATTTCGACAATATGACTACGAAATGGTGGGACGGAACAAATATCGTAGGTTACCAACCGTCGGAAATCATATTCGAAGGCGATTTGTTTAGCGAACTTATTGATATGAAAGCCAAATTTGTTCAACTTGACGAGGGCAAGAAAGAAGGCTATTTCTTGAAGACGTTTACATATACTAAGTCGGCTATAAGCAGTTGCGATTACTATATTTTATATCCTGTATGGGAAACAGAAAAGTATTATATTGAATTTATGCCACCTTATGATGGCGACGACGCTACTTCAAGAGCAGTGACTTACGGCGAAATAATCACCAATTCGATTTTCCCGTCGGTGGCATTTGAACTTGGCAATAAAGACCTTTACAGACTTGTAGGTTGGTATTTGCCGGGCAAATCTGATTACGTGAATTTTGCTTTGGGCGCAGAAATGTTTGACCTTACGCCCGGAAGAGGAAGCGATTACAACTTCGATTCCGACGGCGACGGAATCGACGATAGCTTATATATCACATTGACGCCTAAACTTGAATACGTAGAATATTACGTCGTAATCAATAATATATCATATAACGTACCGCAAGAAGGATATACCGTCCAAGGTCTGGGAAGTTACGGCTATAACGAGGCAGAGTATTATGGACGTAACGTATTGTTGAATACGACTGATAAATCTCAACAATATACCTTTGGCGGTAAAGACTGCAATATTGTAATAGAAAATCTCAGGCAGTATTGGATGGCAGATAGTATGTCGGTTACCGTTAATTTGACGTTGAGTACATCGTGGGTTAGGGTTTATTTGGATTATTACGACGCCGAGACGACAAATCCCGAAGAATACATAGGCGCAGACGGCAACGTAAGACTTTCAGACGGACACGTAAGAGGATTCATATTCTACGATTGGTATTGTAACGGAAGTACGATAACATACTTGAGTTATTCCACTTTGGGAATTAGGCAGTATTATAGTGTAAAGGGCACAGCAAGCGTATCAAAGTATATTTATCCTAATACGTCGGGAAGAACCACGTTAAAGCCCGGCTCCATTTCGACTACTAAAATCACCGACGAGGCTACTTTGGTAGATTGCTCAAAACATTCGCTTATGACTGCGATGAAGTTTATAATTTATCCGACTGCGACAGAAGTGACTTTTGAAAACGGATATTGCAGAGATACCGTTATAATCATAGAGCCGAGAAGTACGAAACTTTTCATAAATATGAGCAATATGGAAATTATGGCGTCAGGCGGCAATAGCGTTATCGACGCGACCAACTGCCCTGATTTGGAGTTGTATTCATTCGACAGTGTCAAATTGACAGGCGGTGAAGCGAGAGGCTCAATAGCAGGCGGAGCCGCAATAGAGTGCAGGAACTTGACTTTGTCGGGAGAGTATTTTCTTATAAATGGCGGAGAATCCGTGTCTTATGAAAAAGATGGAAGAGCGGGTATTTGCGGAGCGGAAGACGCGGGATACAAATTGATAATTGACGCAAGCACTGTTTCGGTATACGGCGGAAGAGGTTGTGGTAGAGGTGAGTTTGACAACTATAGCAATAGATTGAGACCTGATTGTCCTTCTGAAGATGAATTTAGACAAAATCAAGCCGAGCAAGGCAAAGACGGAGCGGATGGAGCTAATGGCAAAAGAGGTAGTGACGGCGCAGTCGCAATTTATTTCCCGGGCACGGTAATTGTCAATTCCAAATCGTCTTTGTACTGCCACGGCGGAGACGGCGGTGACGGGCAGAATGGTGGAAATGGACAAATGGGCGGAGACGGAGTAAACGGAAGCTTCGGTTCGTTTACTGTTGAGCCTGGAGACGGCGGAAACGGCGGATTAGGCGGAAGTGGCGGATTTGGCGCAAAACCTATGATATACGGTTCTCTTGAAAAAAATGGATATTATGTAGGATTTAATGGCAAAGGCGGTATAGCCGGATTTTATGGTTATGGTGCGCCTGCTGGTGAGCCCAGTAAAACTATTTTCGACGAAGTTAAAACAGGACATAATGGTCATACCTATGAAATTGATGGAATAAATGGATTAACCGGAGTCAGCGAAGCGCATTAAAATCCATTAAATATATTGCCAACGGCAAAATAATATGATATAATCGATGAGTATAGAAATAAAGGAACGTGGAAATGCTTGAACTTAGAAATTTGACCAAGACGTACATGCCGAAGAAGGGAGCGCCGGTAAAGGCGCTCAAAGGGATAAATTTATCTTTTGGCGAAACGGGATTGGTATTTGTCTTGGGCAAATCAGGTAGCGGTAAATCCACGCTTCTCAATCTCATCGGCGGACTGGACACCGCCGACGGCGGAGAGATAAAAATAGACGGTAAGTCGTCAAGGTATTTTAATGCGTCGGATTACGACGCCTATCGCAA
>JAAVHS010000028.1 GCA_014799575.1 Clostridiales bacterium
CGCCTCTCAAATATCCTACGCCCACGATGGATAGGGACCGAACTGTCTCACGACGTTCTGAACCCAGCTCGCGTGCCACTTTAATCGGCGAACAGCCGAACCCTTGGGACCGACTCCAGCCCCAGGATGTGACGAGCCGACATCGAGGTGCCAAACCTCCCCGTCGATGTGAACTCTTGGGGGAGATAAGCCTGTTATCCCCGAGGTAACTTTTATCCGTTAAGCGACGGCAATTCCATTCTCTACCGCCGGATCACTAAGTCCTACTTTCGTATCTGGTCGACATGTCTGTCTCTCAGTTAAGCTCTCTTCTGCCTTTACACTCTACGAATGGTTTCCAACCATTCTGAGAGAACCTTTGAACGCCTCCGTTACTCTTTGGGAGGCGACCGCCCCAGTCAAACTGTCCACCTGACACTGTCCTTTGCCCAGATCTATGGCACAAAGTTAGAACCTCAATAATCAAAGAGTGGTATCCCAACGTTGACTCCACCGACGCCGAAACGCCGGTCTCTCAGTCTCCCACCTATCCTGTGCATTAATTACCGAAATCCAATATCAAGTTGCAGTAAAGCTCTACGGGGTCTTTCCGTCCAGTCGCGGGTAATATGCATCTTCACATATACTACAATTTCACCGAGTTCACTGTTGAGACAGCGCCCAAATCATTACGCCATTCGTGCGGGTCGGAACTTACCCGACAAGGAATTTCGCTACCTTAGGACCGTTATAGTTACGGCCGCCGTTCACTGGGGCTTAAGTTCTGTGCTTCGGATTGCTCCTAACACTTCCCCTTAACCTTCCAGCACTGGGCAGGCGTCACCCCCTATACGTCATCTTTCGATTTCGCAGAGACCTGTGTTTTTGCTAAACAGTTGCTTGGGCCTCTTTTCTGTGACCAACCTTCGTTGGCACCCCTTCTCCCAAAGTTACGGGGTCATTTTGCAGAGTTCCTTAACAATGATTCTCTCGTCCGTCTTAGGATTTTCTCCTCGTCCACCTGTGTCGGTTTGCGGTACGGGCTCTTTAAGACATATTTAGTAACTTTTCTCGCCAGCGTGAATTCGTTGTCTTTCTTACTATTTTCATTCCCCATCATCACCTAGCCTAACAGTGTGCGTACTTCACTACACACTAGCCTCATGATTTGGCCACGGCTATCCATCACCGTGTTGTATCAACTATCCTTCTGTGTCATTACTTCATTTAAGCGTCTCTCAGAGGTACAGGAATATCTACCTGTTGTCCATCACCTACGCCCTTCGGCCTCGGCTTAGGTCCCGACTTACCCTGGGAGGACAAGCCTTCCCCAGGAAACCTTAGACATTCGACGGCGGGGATTCCCACCCCGCTCTCGCTACTTATGCCGGCATTCTCTCTTCTATACTGTCCAACACTCCTTCCGGTATGCCTTCTGCCTGTATAGATTGCTCCTCTACCGATGTGCCTAAACACATCCCTAAACTTCGGTGACAAGTTTTAGCCCCGATAAATCTTCGGCGCACCACCACTCGACCAGTGAGCTATTACGCACTCTTTAAATGAGTGGCTGCTTCTAAGCCAACATCCTGGTTGTTTTAGCAGTGACACATCCTTTACCACTTAACTTGTACTTTGGGACCTTAGTTGTAGATCTGGGCTGTTTCCCTTTTGACAATGAGACTTATCTCACATTGTCTGACTCCATGTAATCAAATATCCGTCATTCGAAGTTTGTTAAGTTTCGGTAAGCCGCGAAGCCCCCTAGACCATACAGTGCTCTACCTTCGGTATTCTCTACATAGGCTAGCCCTAAAGCTATTTCGAGGAGAACCAGCTATCTCCGGGTTCGATTGGAATTTCTCCCCTACCCACACCTCATCACCACCCTTTTCAACGGATGTGTGTTCGGTCCTCCACCACCTTTTACAGCAGCTTCAACCTGCTCATGGTTAGGTCGTCTGGTTTCGGGTCTACGTCATGCAACTATTCGCCCTATTAAAACTCGCTTTCGCTTCGGCTCCGATACTTAATATCTTAACCTCGCTACACAACGTAACTCGCCGGCCCGTTCTACAAAAAGTACGATACCACACTATCCAATAGTGCTATATCTGCTTGTAAGCATAAGGTTTCAGGTTCTCTTTCACTCCCCTCCCGGGGTTCTTTTCACCGTTCCTTCACAGTACTATTCGCTATCGGTCACTAGGTCGTATTTAGCCTTACGGGATGGTCCCCGCATATTCCCACAAGATTCCTCGTGTCCCGTGGTACTCTGGATACTCACTGCCATCATCACATTTCGACTACGGGAATTTCACCCTCTCTGTTGTCCCTTTCCAGTAAACTTCGTCTATGCTAGATGTACGTTACGTGAGTCCGCTACCCCTTTGTATATCACTATACCAAGGTTTGGGCTCTTCCCCTTTCGCTCGCCACTACTCGGGGAATCATTTTTTTATTTTCTTTTCCTCCGGGTACTTAGATGTTTCAGTTCCCCGGGTTCCCTCTACTATACTATGTATTCATATAGCAGTACACACCCCTCGGTGTGTGGGTTCCCCCATTCGGATATCTACGGATCTACGCTCATTTGCAACTCCCCGTAGCTTTTCGCAGCTTGTCACGTCCTTCTTCGGCGCCTAGTGCCAAGGCATCCTCCTTATGCTCTTCGTAGCTTGATCGTCTTTCGTCTTTCAATCCTATTTCAGATCATTTCAAATTTTCCTCAGCTGTTTGTATAATTCTTCAAAGATTTTATATTACCTTCTCGTATTATATTTTCGCTTTGTATGCTTTTCATCATACTTGAATATACATACTCGTCATATGTATACCCTACTATGCAGTTGTCAATGTGCAAAAAAATTTTCGGTTAGACCGAAAGTGGTGGGCTCAAGTGGACTCGAACCACCGACCTCACGCTTATCAGGCGTGTGCTCTAACCAGCTGAGCTATGAGCCCATTAGTGGTGGAGAATAAGAGAGTCGAACTCTTGACCTCCTGCTTGCAAGGCAGGCGCTCTAGCCAACTGAGCTAATCCCCCACGAATGAGTTATTTAACCGTCTGTCCTCTCGACAGCCTTTATATGATAGCATTAAAGATTTTATATGTCAACAAAATTTTCAAAGTTTTTCAAAAAATTTTATCGCGTAAAAAATCAATGGATATATTATATTGATATTATATTATAATATTATACGTTACATTCTATTTTGTCAAGCAAAGGATCTCGTTGGGGTCTAAATTCAGTATTACGCAAAGCTTTCCGAAGACAATCGCTCTTGGCAAAGTTTTCCCATTGGCATATCGAGATACAGTTTGAACGTTTATTCCGAGTTCCTTTGCGATTTGAGTATAAGCCATTCCACTTGATTTTATCGCTTTTGCTAAATTTTGTTTAATTTGCGCCTCAGTAATCATTTTATCCTCCAAATATTAGACTTTATTCGTATAGTTTAAGATAAGTTTACTCCTTGCAGTAATTTTTTGCACAACTCTCGCCTATCGGTCAACTATTAAACTACATAACTACGATAACATTATTTGAATTGGAAATGTTGCTTTTCTCAAATACTGAGATAAAATACGTATTGAACATTGTTCAGTTTTGTTAATATCTTTATTAAATGCTCAGATATAATCAAAATCTCGCGTACTTTCTGCTAATAAATAATAGGCTTATATTAAATGTAAATCTAAATATTATTTATTATATAAATAATACACAAATTGAACACTGTTCAAATTGTGTATTACATAAAAAATTAGAATAATTTTACCGCCATAATAGAATAACCCAAGTCCAAGGCGGTTAGAGTGTTTGCGATTTATGTGCCTCTATAGTTTTGGGTTTAGTATATTTTCGTTTTCTATCTTACTCTCGCTACAAAATATTCGTGCACTAAATGCAAATACTCTTACACCGCCAAAACCCTCAAACTATTAAAATAAGAACAAGCGGAAGGCGCGAGCAATCCGAGCATCTATACGCAGTCGGTCACTTACTTGGCTCGTGACTTTACATACTCTTCAATAAGATAATAGGAAACACTCCCCTTAGGATGCACTTTGCCAAGCGCAGTTTTGGCGTCTATCCAAAAAGCCTCGTCGACTTCACCCGAAAGTTTAATCTCTCTGTCTTTGGTGGTGACGATAAAGGCTATCATAAGCATATCTTTTTTATCAAACCACTGCGTGCCGACAAAACGCATTGTGTCAACTTTCAAGCCGATTTCTTCCTCAACTTCTCGCCTAGCGCATTCTTCGGCGGTCTCTTTGGGCTTAATATAACCGGAAACTAGATTATAATAATCAGTGGATATATAATTCTGTCTAAGCAAGACGACGTTGTCCTTGCCGTCGGTCACAAGAGAAATAACGCAAGAAGAAAACATATCAAATAGCGGTCTTTTGCAAGTTTCGCAATACGGAATCTCGCCCTCGTCGCCTATTTCCTTAAAAATCGCTTTTCGTCCGCATTCGGGACAATACTTAAAACGCATATTTCTTTCTCCTTATATTTCTATCGTCACGTTTCTGCCAAGCACGAAAATAACTTTTTTGTCGACTTTCTCTCCCATACACTCTTCGATAGCGGTCGCGTAAAGTTCCAACTGACGGCGATAGCGCTCTTTTATCTGCTTTTCGCTCTTGCGAGAGAATTTGAAATCGACAAGGATATTTTCTCCGCCGTTTGCCCTTCCGTTGATAAACAAGTCTATCGTGCCTTGCAACAAGACTTTGTCCTTGACGCTCGTCGGCATTATATCAATCGCGGGAAGATTGAGCATAAACTGCTTTTCTCTATAATGCGGATGCCTTCTTGCGCTTTGCATAACATCGCTTTGCAAACACTCGTATATTGAATTTGCATCGACGACCTTTCTTTGCTCCTCGCCGATTAGTCCTTGCTCGACCATACCGTCAAGATTGTTTTCTACGTCGCCTACGGTAAAGCAATCGTAGTCTATGCACTCCAACACTCTGTGGTACGCAATACCTTCGTCGGAAGAAGTCATCACGTCCGCGCGCTCGACTTCGTCGCCGTTCTTCAAAATCTCGACGAGCGTTTCACTGTCGTTGGCATACGTCCTCTTCGTATTGCAACGGCTCTCGTAATACTCGTTGTTGATTGCCGTGACGGTATGCTTGACAAGCATCTTTGTCGCGTCTTGATACTCATACTTGTAATCAAGCATATTCACAAATTCTTGCAAAGCGTCTTTATCGACCGACTTTCTTGCGACGTCGAAAGTTTTTTCTTCGTCGATTTCGTCATAGAATTTCTGTGGGTTATAGTAGTATTTATCCATAAAAGCGTTGTCTTCGCAAGCCACGTTGTTGAGCCAATCCCACATACTCTTCGGCTTATTGACGAATTTTTCTCCGAACTCTCTCGTCGTGGTTGCGGTGATAAACAACTTGTTTCTCGCTCTCGTCGTAGCCACGTAGAAAAGTCGCATATATTCTTCAATCATATCTTTCATCTTGAAAGACTTTATCAAATTCATAGGAAGCGAGTCGTCGTAACTGCGCTCCATGTCGTCAATATCCCTAATTGCAAAGCCATATTTCTTGTCAAAGATTACGGGCGAAGAAAGGTCGCGCATACTCGCTTGCTTGGACACGTCAATCAAGAATACTATCGGATATTCAAGACCTTTGCTTGCGTGTATCGTACTCGTCTTGACAAAGTCGCCTTGCGCGCTTACGTCGCTTGACACGCTGCCAAAGTCTGCGATAGAATCTGCCGACTCTGCAAATTTGGCAATCGATAGATTATAAGGCTTGCCTTCAAGTTTGCCGATAAAGCGTTCCAGCCCTGCGTATTCGCTCTCGCCGCCTTCGCCCGATAAAGCAAAAGAACGATAGTCAAAGTCAATAAGTATTCGTCTTATAAGCGCGCTAACGCTCATAAACGAAGACGCAAATCGATATTTGTCGATTATCGCAAAGAAGTCTTTGAGTTTAGTCGAAATGCCGTCGCTCTTTTCGCTCATATATCTTTCAATCGCGTCGCAGAAGAATTTTTCATTCCTATATGATCTCTTTATTACCGCCATATCCGCGTACGTGAGCGATGAAAACGCCTTGCAAGTGAGCATAGCGACAAGAGGCACGTCTTGTCTGTGATTGTCAAGTATCTTTATGAAATCGATAATAAGCGCAACGCTTGGGTTGAATTTATCTTTGAGTATATTTCCGCCGTCTACGGGGATACCCACGCTTTTTAGAACGCCGATTATCTTTTCCACGCCGTCCGAACGCTTTGGGCACAATAACGCAATATCCGAAAACCTTATCGGGCGATACGTCATTCCGCCGTCGGGCGAAGCCACTTGTATTTGAACTTTGCCTACGAGCGAAGAAATCTTCTCAGCGATATATACGCCTTCTTGGTATACGCTGTCCTTGCTCAAAGTGAGCGAATCTCGCACGCTGTATACTCCGTCTTCGCCGACCGGCAATTCAACTTCGGTTTCGTCAGGCGCAAACGACGTTATACTTATAGACTCGTCGCTCTGTTCCTCATAATCGGTATTGCCAAGCGAAAGTTGGCTTTCCCGTCTATAATCTATACCGCCGAAGTTCTCAGTCATAATCTTGTTGAATACGGCGTTGACGAAGTCTATCACCTCTTTACTCGAACGGTAATTCTTGTTCAAAGAGTGCGACGAACCTAACTCTCCGTCCTCTCTGTACGCTCTATACTTCGTCAAGAATATTTGCGGGTCGGTCATACGGAATTGATAAATGCTTTGCTTGACGTCGCCGACCATAAATAGATTATTGCCATTGGACACGCGATTTAGTACGTATTCTTGCACGGCGTTGACATCCTGATATTCGTCTACGCAGACGTACTCGTACTTTTGCGAAATCTCTTTTGCTATCTCATCGTTTTGCAAAAGTTTCACCGCATAGTATTCAAGGTCGGCAAAATCCATTTTGTTGTCCTTGCGTTTCAACTTTGCGTATTCGTCCGCCACGCTCGCAAGTATATCTACAAGCCTTTGGACGTAATGCCTATTCTTGTCGATAATCGCCTGATTTTCGCTGTAACCCTTATCCAAGACTTCTTTCAAGCCTTTGACAAAATCTTTGTATCTGTCGTTGAAATATTTATACTCGGCTCCCGCGTCAATATCCACCGCGTCGTCTTTCTTCGACCTTGGAATCGGCTTGGCTTTGGGCATAAGTTTGAGTTCGTCCGACAACTTCTCAATATCCTTGCTGTCCATTAGCGTTTTGAGGAAGTCCAAAGAGCCTTTGATATGCTCGGCGCGACTGTCCATACCCATTTCATCATAATAACTCAACTTGTCATAGCCTTCCGTCAAGAGTTCCACGCAACTTGAAAGTACGCTTTGCATATACGCTTTGGCAAGCGAACTTTTTTTGAACTCGCTCGAATATGACGAGAGCGCGATTTCGTCAAGGAATTTCTTCCTGTCCAACTGCGCTTCCAAAAAGTCGTGCAATCTCGATAGCGCGTCGGCAAAAGACCTTTCACCGCCGAGATAGTTTATCAGTACGTCCAACTCGTAGTCGTAACTCGTCCTATATTTTTTGAGTACGTTTTCTATCGCCTTGCCAAACAGCGTTTGCTTTTCTTCGTCGTCGACGATTGAGTACGACGGCTGTACGCCCAAATACTCGAAATTGGTCTTGATAAGCATACCGCAAAAAGAGTGCAAAGTGGATACATCCGCAAGCGGTATGTCCTCGATTTGTCTGCTCAAATAGTCGGTATCGTACTCTCCGCTGTCAATCAATTTGGATAATTTCGCGCTGATTTTGCTCTTCAATTCTGACGCTACGGATTCGTTGAACGTGACAATAATAATCTTTCTAAGCGGCACGGGCGCGCGACCTGCGCTCTTGTCGCCGACGATAAGTCGCATTACTCGCTCCAACATTACCGCAGTCTTTCCACTGCCTGCCGAAGCCGATACGAGAGTGTTTTTATCAATGCTGTCAATGACCGCTTGTTGCTCTGCCGTCCACTTTACCGCTGACATTTATCCACCCCCGTAACGCTTGTAAATTCTTGCATATTCACCGATTTGACGTTGCGAACCTTAACGCGCGAGCGAGAACATACGCTCGAATAATTGCAGTATTTGCACGCTTTGACGTCTTCTTCTCCGCCGATATTCAGAGGCGATTTCGCGATATATCCCTCCTCAATCTCTTTTGCCGATTTCGTAGTCAAGCGCATGACGTAATCGCACATGTCGCTAAATTCTTGGCTGTCCAAAATCTCGCCGTTTTCCTGTCCCGAATAAGCCACTTCGCCGTCTTTGTTGACTTTGCGCTTGATAGGATAAACGTCGCTTGCATAGGACGCGCCTTGCTCAAATCCCTCGTCGAGGTCTTTCAAATAATCTTCCTCGCAGTTGACAAAACCTCGGTGCATAAAGCGCTTGCCCGACTTGCTTCCGCTGCGAACAAATCTATTGTTCATAAGAAGATAGAACACGCCTTGAGGCGTAATATCTCCGTTTCTTCTCAACGCATTGAGGTACACGAACAGCTGAATTCTATCGCCGTACAGGATATTTGACGGCGTGAATTCAATATTGTATTTCGACTTATAGTCTACGATAATCGCTCTGTCTTCGTACTTGTCTATTCTGTCTATCACGCCCTCGAAACTCAAATCGCGGTAACCGTTGTTGATTTGCATACCTTTGAGTTGATGAAAGTGCGGATTCGCCCCGAAGGACGCTTCGAGCATGTACGGGCGGAACTTGGTGACTTGCATATTTTTGACAAGGTTCTTGACGACGTAGACAGCCTGCGAAGTGAGTTGCTTCAACGTGAGCGCGTGCGACGGGTCTTTCAACATCATCTTGTAATCGTCGTTTTCTCCGACCGCTTCAAGGAAAAGTTCGCTCACGACTTGCTCGATTTGTTCTTCGCTCTTTTGCGCGCAATCGGGCAGTCTGAAATACTTTTCAAGCGTAGCGTGAAGAAGTATACCCGTGTCTTTTACTTCAAGCCCGTTGATTTCGCGAGTCTTGAGTTTAAGCACGTTTTCATTGAAATGCAAGAAAGGACATTTGAAGTATTTCTCGAATTGACTTACCGACGTGCGATTGCCGTTGAACATAACGTCGCCCACGCCGTTTATAGCGTCTTCCTCTCCCTCGCCGTAAAGCAATGCGTCGACTTGCTCTTTGCCCTTTTCCTCGCAAGCAAGCGCGTATAGAATATCCTCGACTTGCAAAGCGACGTCGTTGCTCTCCAATCCGCCGTTCTTTATCAAAGAATTCAAAGACAGTAATTCTTGCGTGACGTTGCCTTTTGATGATACGTATTTTGCAAAATCTTCCTTGCCCCAATCTCTCGTGGGCATATCCGCAACCTGCGGAGTGATATCAAGCAAATCGCAAAGATACTGAATCGTGGAACTAGGTTGCGTCAACTCGCCCCCGCTTGCGCTATTCGAATAACTTATTCTCAATTTCTTACGCGCCCTGGTCAGCATCATCAAAGTATTCAATCTTTCCTTACTGTTCCTGCGACGGCAGTCGGGTTGAACGTCAATGCCGAGTTTTCCCCAAGCGACGTACTCCCTCTCAGACACTATGCCCGTGTCGCTATGCTCGGGCGGGAATTTGCCCGCAGTCGCGCCTATGACGTACATATAGACAATGTTCTCATACCTGCTTTCACTGCTTTCGCCTATGAATACGCAGTCTGAATATAGCGGAATATTGGACATCTCAACGCTGTCGATAGCCGTCGAAAGTATTCCGTAAAACTCGTCAAGACTCATCTCGCTTTCGCCCAACATCGCCTTGCATTGATTGAGTATCGACTGGGTTTTTCTTGCCGATTGCAATGTAATGGACGACAATTCCTCATATCCGTCGAGACTTTGTTTTTCGGCAAGGCTTTCAAGAGCTTTTTCCGCGTCGCAATCTTTGAGGAAATTCTCTATCGAGTCGGCAAAATCTCTTGCGCTTTTTTCGGCTTTATTTATGCTCGCAAGCGAGTCTACTACCTTTTGTCTTACCTTTTCCGCGACCTCTCTTGCCCCCTCGTCGCCTATCGAAAACGGCGATAAAAATCTCGTGTATTCTATGCCGTACTTCAAGCAGTAATTTTCGAAAATGCACGCTTCATTGTAGTCGCTTGTGACAAACGGATGCTTGGCGTACTCTACGACTTCAAATTGCGCAAAGTCTTCGTTGACCGCCCTGATTGCGCTCGTAATCAATTTTGTGATAGATTGCGAAGAAAGAGGCTGTTTTATGTCGGCGTAGAAAGGTATGCCGAAGTTGTCAAAGATATTTTTTATATAAGGCGCGTAACTTGCGAAATCGCAACACACTATCGCGAAATCTTTGTATCTTGCGCCTTTGCGTACGAAATAATTTATCTCCCTCGCCACGCTCTTTATCTCTTGCGACACGTCTTGACAAGCGACGATACTCATTCTGCCGTCGCGCTCGCCTTTGATCTTTTTGTAGCCGTACAGTCCTTTGTATACCAACAGCGCGTCGCCAGTCAATTCTTGCTCGACGTGAGAAATCTTTAAACCCAAACCGCACTCTTCGGCAATGGACGAAAGTCTGGCTTTGACTTCGTATGGAAAGACTTGCGAATTGCCGTTTTGCGAATCGACAAGACAAATAGTCACGTTCAAAGAGTTGAGCGCCAACGCTTTGATTATCTCGTATTCGACGCTCGAGAATGACATGAAGTCTGATATATAGATATTGTAATCGTTGAGAATACCGCTGTAAATCAAGTCGGCAAGCGCCTGCAATTTGCTCGTGCCGTCGGTATATCCTTCTTGAAGAAACTCTACGTAATCCTTGTAAATCGTGACGATGTCTTTGGTCTTGTTGGCTATCCTCTCGGGTAAGTCGCCTACCGCCTGAGCCATTTTCTCGACAGGAATATTGCTGTTGCGAATTTGCGAAATAGCCGCGTACATATCGCCTACAAAATCCGCGCTCCTGCCAATCTTGTTGAAGCAAAGCAAATTTTCTTTATTGTCTTCTATAACTTTTCTAAGCAACATTATTTCCGACTGCTTGTCCAAAAGACGGGATTTGCCCTTCAACAGTTGATTGGCAAGTCTTGGAAATGACGTCACTTCTATATCGAAAGTGCCTTTGATATTCAAATATTCAAGCACGGCTTTTTGATAGGACAGAGAAAATCTATCGGGCACGAAAAGCATGTGCTTTTTGGAGGACGCAGTAGACGATTTGAGTTTTTCAAGTATCGGCGCGCTATCCAACGTATTTGTCAAAATCAATTCAATCATATACTAATTGTAACAATTTTTGACTTTAATGGCAATATATTACAATAAAAATAATTGCAATTCACCTCAATTGTGTTATAATATAGACATTATGAAAAAGTCACTTACTATTATACTTGTAATTATACTCTTGTTGACGACTACCCTTGCGCTTGTGGGCTGTAAGCAGTCTTTCGGCGCAAAGAACGTCAGAGAACAAATCGAAAGCAATCTCGGTTGGCATACGGGCGGAAACGAGACTTGCGTCTACGACGTCTTTGACGGCGAAGTAAACGTCGGAACTTACGTATCCAAAATGAGTTACGTCTACAACAAGACCGTAACAATCACTACTTCTAATGAAGAGCAAAACCGTACGATTGAAAATTTCTCGGGCTATAAATTCGAGACGGAAATGAGCGCGACTGCCGACGGCAAAACGTACGAAAGACGTAGCGTGAGCTATACAGACCTCAATCTCGCTCCTAAACTTTGCTACGTTCAAGAGAAGTCGGATAGCTCCGTCGAGACAATTACCTCTTACGATGCAAAGCGTATCAACGCGACTTTTATCGTCGACGGCGCGGTAAGCGACGATTCGGTAAAATACAAGACCGCTTTGATGAATTACGACAATTCGTATATTTATCAATTTGCAAGAACGACGGATTTGACCTCTACTCTATCTATCAACGTGGCGACCTACTCAGTGAGCAGTGAAAGTCAAAAAGTGTCCAAGTCGACTTTTGGCGTAACCTATCTTGCGAATATGACAGCTTCCGTTGACAATCAATTCTTGCTTGACAAAGAAGTCGCAGAGGGCGAAAGCAACTTGACTTCCGCTATCCCCTCGTATTGCTGTACTTTCACGAGCACGAATTCTTCTTTGGTGAGGGGTACGATTTCTTGCTATATCTCGGCATATCCTTTGAAAATGCAGGACGGAGATAAATTCGCTTCTCGCGCAGTAGTAATGATTAAAGAAGGCAAAATGACCTACAAACTCAAATCTATCGAATATTCCTACTCTATAAACGCATAAAATATTTTGATGCAAAATCACGGCGTCGCAAAATAGCGACGCCTTTTTCATTTTTCTCTCACGCCCTGCATATAATAAACGGGAGAATTATTATATGGCAAGACTCTTTTTTGACAAACCAAAAGGCATTATACTCATCGACGGAATAAGATGCAACGGCGACAGAGCAAAAGTCGGCGAAAATTTTTGTATGCAATACATACCTTTCGACAACTCTTACCGCCCTGTTACCTACGCTTGCAACAACAAAATTTCGAGTACCAACGAGTTGTGCTTTATCAAGCACGGCAAGGACTATATAGTCAAATTCTGCCCCGTCAAAAAACCTATCGGCGTGGATGAGCAAACGTATATCCAACACTTCGTCGATTGTCCAAACTCTCGCTCGCACTGCATAAGTTGCAAATGCAAAGAGGGACACAAAATCGTAGTCGAGACGGAAAACGAGATTTATTATATAGATATACCCGCGAAAGTAATAAATTGCGATTTCAAAATCGCGTCCATTTCAGAAGGACAATTGCTCGCGATATTTGCCGAACTCGACAACGGCAAGACCTACGTCGGCATACTGCACTATCTCGACGACTACACCCCGCTCCTTTCGCTTATCTGCGACGAAATATACTGCGAGGAAGACGGTTTGATTGTCTACGACAGACTTGACGACACTATGGCGAGAAAGTGCGTGCGCAAGATTTGTTTTTGCCAAGACGGCTTTGTGGAAGTCAGCCGTCACTTTGAATACGCTTGCAATCACGTTTACGTCGACGAACTTATCCCCTACGTCTTTCTCGAGAGTCTCAACTGCCGCGACGACGACTGCGCGCAAAGGTGCGTAGCCTATTCAATGAAAGGCTTTGACTTCAAGGCTTTTTTCGGCGATTTTTTAGAAATATGCGACTGCTTGGAATATACTCCTTTCGTCGTCACCCTCGTGTATTCGGGCGAAGGAGGATTTTTTACCCGAACGTATAAATTCACCGTAAGCGGCGGTAAAATTACCAAAGTCAATCTCTTGTAAAATTTTCTCGCTTATATTGCGTATACTTCTTTTGTATGATATAATTATCCTATTATACAAACGGAGTAATTAAAATGGAAATTTTAATCGTTATCCTCGCGTCGTTATCTTTGCCGTTGATGCTCGCTATGATATTCGTCAGCGTAGGCGTAAAGACGACTTTTACAAAATATAATCGGGTATTCGCTTCTTGCGGACTTAGCGCAAAAGAAGTCGCCAGAAAAATTTTGGACGCCAACAATCTTTTCAACGTGCAAATCGCAGGTTGCGCGGGAGTGTTGACCGACCACTACGACCCAAGAAACAATACCGTATATCTCTCTTCCGCGACGATAAACTCCACGTCGGTCGCGGCAATCAGCGTTGCGGCTCACGAAGTCGGTCACGCTATCCAACACGCCGACGAGTACGCTCCGATAAAATTCCGTTCCGCGCTCGTGCCGGTAGTCAACTTCACGTCAAAACTCATTACCCCGTTCTTGATATTGGGTATTATACTTGAATTCTTTGCAATGGCTCTTCCCGTCAACTTATCTTCGATATGCTATCTTATCGCATTGATTTGTTACGCATTCTACTGCATATTCACGCTCGCGACTCTGCCTTGCGAATATAATGCGAGCAGACGCGCAAAAGACCAACTTGCAGGACTCAATATTCTTGCAAACGACGAATTGCCAATCGCGTCAAAGGTATTGGGGAAAGCCGCGCAGACCTATCTGCTGTCCTTCCTTTACTCGCTCACGCAAGTCGCAAGAATACTGCTTATGCTTCTAAGTTCGAGAAAAAATAATAAACGTTGAAATTGAATAAACAAAAGCCCCGTTTCAAAACGGGGCTTTTTAATGCTCGTCAATAATCTATTTGTCAATACAATCAAATTACTCTTGCGCGTCCGCTTGACAGACGTTGACTTTTACCGTCGCGCTTACGCCCGAGTATACTTTCAACTCGACGTCGAATAGACCTGCGCTCTTTATCGAGTCTTTGAGATTTATTTTCTTTTTGTCGATATCGTATCCCATATTCGCAAGTTCCTGAGCGATTTCCTTGGAAGTAACCGCGCCGAAAGGCTTGCCGTTTTCACCGAACTTTATGGCGATTTTTATAGTCTTACCGTTGAGTGTATTTGCCATAGCAACTGCTTCGTCATACTCTTTTTGCTTTTGTCTTGCAATGGAAGCGTTCTTTTGATTGGTCTCGTTGATTACGCTTGCCGTAGCTTGTTGAGCAAGTCCTTTTTTCATCAAGAAGTTGCGCGCGTAACCGTCGTTGACTTCGACGATTTCACCTTTCTTTCCCACGGTCTTCACGTCTTTGAGCAATAATACTTTCATATTTCACCTCTACTCTTTTCTATATTTTATCACATAAATCGACGCTATGCAATAAGAATTCCCAACTTCGCATAATTAAGTCTTAAATGACAATACTATAAACGAAAACAAAATTAGGAGGTATCGTATGTCGGGACTTAAATGTACAACGCGCAACTGCGAACACAACTGCAACTGTCATTGCAACGCGGGCGTGATTTTTATCTCTAAAAACGGCGTATGCAAGACAAAACAAAAACGCGAATACGGCGTGCTAGAACAGGAAAAGACAAACATAGAAGCGGCAAAAGACTTTGACTTCAACGAAAACGACCAAGTATGTATTCAGTGCGACAGCACGAAATGCTGTTACAACTACAACAACGCTTGTTGCTCTCAAATAGTCAACGTCGCGGACGGTATGATGCGTACGAAGTGCTTTACAAAGCGCGTCGAGCAGTAATTTTATTAGTATAGTAAAAAGAAAAGCGAAGTAACTCGCTTTTCTTTTTTATTGCCAAGATTTTAGATTATGTGAATTCTCATTAACAGCCTCGCCTAATCCTCTAAGTAGGAATTTAGTTACTTGTAGACTAGTGAGATATAGATAGGTTTATAAAACTCACTTTCAGTTGCATTCATTTAATATTTATGATATAATCATTCTACGATAAACAGTAATTTAACGGAGAAATAAAAATGATTTTACCTGTACCCCTTATCGTAAGAAGGCGCATTATAAACAAGCTATTGGAAAAGAATGCTATTTCTATTGAAACTGCTATTACGTTGGAAGAAGCAGGCATCTCAGGTCCAAATAATTTTCAAGCGGTTATCTCGCGCTTGATTGAACAAGGCGTCGTGCATCAACTTGATAACAGATATTATTTGGATACGACAAAGCTGTAAATTTCAATTTAGCTTAGTAAAAGACTCTCGGAATTTTAATCCGGGAGTCTTATTTTACGAAAAAATACAATTTTACTATATTCACTATGAGGGCTACAATAATTCGCTTTTCTTTTTTTAATTCTTCACTCTTCACTATTACTTATTACCTATAAAAAATTGCGGACGGGTTTCCCCATCCGCATTATATTTTTATTTGTCGCCTTGAAGCATATACTCTAATGGATTGACACGCTTGCCGTCCTTTGTGAGTTCTAAGTGCAAGTGCGGTCCGTCAGCCGTTTCTACAAGCGCGCTGTCCGATACTTTGCCGATGACTTGACCTTGCGCAACGCTGTCGCCTTGTTTCAAAGTAACTTCGTCAAGCAACTTGTATACCGACTCAAATCCGTCTTGGTGCGAGATTGTGACTACAGTGCCGTAATAGCTGTCAGTAGTGACGCTCTTGACTTCTCCGTCAAACATACATCTGACTTCGCTGCCTGCCGCTGCCATAAAGTCTACGCCCTCGTGTGTTGCCCAGTGCTTTTGAGTGGTGTGCCATACCAACTCTGCGTCGTAGAATTCCTGACCCATCGTGTAACTATCAAGCGGACTTGTAAGAATAAATTCTTTGACTACCGGTTCGTTTGGTTGGTCGGGCGTCGGCGGTGTAACAACGGGATCGTCCGGTTCGTTGTTGTCAGGCGGTGTGATAACCGGATTGTCCGGTGTGGTCGGATCGTCCGGATCAATAGGTTTAAGTACCTCGTTACCCTCGCCTCTATTGTTGACTACTACTGCTACCGTGATCATGGTAGCGATTGCGAGAATACATACGATCATCAAGATAACGTAAATATTCTTTTTGAAGAATTGAGCAACTTTTACTCCCGCTTGAGAGGGAGCGCCGGTTCTTTTTTCTTTGGTCTGCTTTGTTTTCTTTGCCATCTTTTACCTCCTAATAACTTCCCATAATCAGCGGAAAGCCTACAATGATGTTGTCTTTATTGCTTACAATTTGAATATTGATTTCCTTGTTGTCTATCTCCACGCTCTTGTCATAGCCTTTGCAATAACCGTAGTAGGTCACGCCGTCTTCTAAATCTTGAGTGTAGTGAATTTTCGCGGAAAACTTTTCTATCAGCTCATTCACCTCTGCGCTTTCTTTCGGATATATGTAAGCAACACCCAGAGTATTGTCCAAACGATTGTCTTTTATACCTATGACTTTATCGTAATGGTAAATATTGAAGTTGCTCATCTTGTCGACGGCTTGATACTCGCCCTCAAAAGGAAGAGTACGGGAATACACTTGCATTTCGACCGCTCCGTCGGGGACTTTCACTTGCATCCCAATTGCCATTAGAATCAAAGAAAGAAAAGTAATTCCGAGTATGTATACAGCTATTGATTTCATTATCTCTCGCCTGCCTTATTGATTTGATATTGGTATTGTTGACAGGAAAACTAGATTTATACAAAGAATTTGAGAATAAAAAAAGTCGACGTAAGTCGACAATAATTTAATACTATTACATTTTGAATAAAGCCTGTGGCGAGTGCGGAGAGTGGAAGGCGCGCCGCTATACGCAGTCGGTTACTAATTTAAAGAATATCAGCCATTGCGACAAGCGAACACTCATCAACTAACGGCGACATATTATATAAGATTTCTATAAGATAATTGCTGTCAAAGTCATCGCCCAAATGATAGCCTACGTCCGCCATAAACCTCTTCGCGCTCTTGATAATCTTCTTGGATTTCTCTTCAAGGGCGAGTACCTCGGCAAGCAAGTCTTCCCTATACTCGCTGTGGATATACAGCCACTTTGGCTCGTATTTTCTATCTTGAACTTTAGAGATAATATCGCTTATACCTACGTTCATAAGTTTAGATAGCCGTCTGCACTTTGGCGATATATCGAGAGGGATTGTAAGATAATAGTCCTCGACGGACAGTATAGTCTTGTAGTATTTGAGTAGCGTAATAGCCGACAAAAGTCTGCAATCGCCCACGCTTGCAGTCAACGCCAGTTCCCCCAAAAGGTTAGTCATTATCGCATTTGATGAATTGAATTTCTCTCTATCGAGAGATGAGTACTGCACTATACCTTCAAATATCCTTTTCCTGTCGCTCATATTGCCGTCAGCAATAATGTTGTCAAGCAACTTTTCCTCTTCCGCCAACTTTTTTTCGTCAAAGCGACGGCTAAGATAGTGGATATATTTCTTTTCTATCAACTCTACTCTATGTGAAAAAATACTGCTCACGACGTCCGCGTACGGATAAGGAGTGTCCAAAATATTTCTGTCGACAAATACGCATCTCGGCGAAATTGCCTTGTCCTCGTCTTTGCATTCGATATCATATCCCACGCCGTTGACGTCGGGCGAAGTGGATACAAGCGCGTATTCCATATCCCTCGACTTCGTCGCCTCAGCGAGCATAGATGCGATTACCCTATCGCCTACGCCTACAAAAAACCTTATATCGTCCTCGGAATGAACTACGTCCAAAACAGTGTCGGGACTCACCTCAACGCCGTCGGGATATTCTATAAAAGTGACCTTGTATTCAAAGCGAGAAATGCCGTCTGCTACGCTCTCGGCATACGCTCTGTCCTTGCTTTGACAGCAAAATCCGACGTGACCGCCGGGCATTACAGCCGAGCACTCTTTGGCTACGCTTTCTTGAATATTGTCGCTTGTCAAGGTCAAATATTTTTCCATATAAAAAAGATACCACCTTTTCAAAGTAGTATCTTTGTAGATTTTTTCCGCTTGTGTCTTTTTTTGTCAAATTTAGTTCGCTTTGGCGTCGTCGATTATCTTCTTTAAAGCTTTGATAAGCGCTTCCATTTCATCGTCCGAGCCTACTGTAATACGCAAATAATTGTCTATTCTCGATTGATTGAAGTGTCTGACGAGCACGCCGAGTTTTTTCAACTGATAATACAACTCGCTCGCTGCAATTTCATTATGCGTCGCAAATAGGAAGTTGCTGTTTGAGGGCAATACGTCAAATCCCAACTCTCTCAACTTGTCCGCATACAAATCTCTCGTCGCGATGATTTTGTCTACTTGAGCCGTGAAATACTTGTTATTCTCAAGAGCCTTTATTGCAATGCCTTCGGTAAGTCTGTTGACGGTATAACTGTTGATAGAATCCTTTATAGTCTTCAATCCGTTGATAAGAACCTCGTTGCCTATAGCGTAACCGCATCTTACTCCCGCCAAAGAATACGACTTGGAAAACGTCCTTACAATAAGCAAATTTGGATATTTGGAAACGTAATTCGCCATAGAGCAATTACAAAAGTCTGCGTACGCTTCGTCGATAATAATGACCTTTTCGGGATTTGCCTCGATAATCGCCATCAAATCAAGTCTGTTGACAATAAGTCCGGTAGGCGCGTTTGGATTGCAGATAATCATACCCTGACACTTAGCTTGCTTGAACGCGCTCGCGTCAAATCTAAAATCGTCCATCAAAGGTATCACGACCGATTCTATCTCGAACATCTTTGCCCATACCTTATAGAAAGAATAGGTCACGTCCGAATACGCTACTCCGTCGCCGTCCTTGTCAAAAAACGTGGGGAAACACATTGCCAACACTTCGTCGCTTCCGTTGCCCACAAATACGTTTGCCGGCTTCAAACCGTGCTTTTTCGCAATTTTTGCCACCAAAGCCGTATTGTTGGGGTCGGGATAAAGTTTCAACTTATCAGCGTCATAGCTTTTGAGAAACTCTTCCACGCCAGGACACGGTGGATAAGGATTTTCATTCGTATTCAATTTGACATACTTCTTGTCCTGCGGTTGCTCGCCCGCCATATACGGTTGAATCGACCTGCATATCTTTGACAAATAGTTCATACGTTCATTCCGCCTTTATTTGCTAGTACGATTATTTTACCATATCCCAAAGTACGTAGTCAATAGTTTCTTTGTCAACTCTTGTCTATGATATGAAAATTACCCACCTTCTTTTTTCACAAACCGTTCATAAGAAATGTGAATTTTGAATTAAAAAAAGAGTATGGTATATACCATACTCTTATTTTTATGATTCATACGTTCATTCCGCCTTTATTTGCTAGTACGATTATTTTACCATATCCCAAAGTATATAACAAGACTAATGCAAATTTTCGGCTTTGTCAATTATTGCGTTTCCAATAATATTCATTATATCTATAGCTAAGATTTCTAGCATTTTTCGACAAGTTCGTTACGTCAATATCTTTTCCGCTTGTATCCGCTGCATTGGTTGCATAATACCAACCTTCAGTATTCTCAAAAACCACGCTTTCTAAATCGCTACATTCATCGAAAGCTTTCCATCCAATACTCGTCACACTGCTTGGTATGATTATGCTTGTCAATCCGCTACATCCTTCAAAGGCATAATCGCCTATGCTCGTAACGTAATTAGGTATTTCGCTATTTTTACAACCAAGTATCACGCTGTTTGTATCTATTTCAATTAAGCAATTTTCTTCGCTCTTGTATCTTGCATTATCTTCATCAACCGTAATACTTTCCAAACTACTACAGTTAGAGAATGCACGTGAATATATTTTCGTTACGTTACTCGGTATATCTATGCTTGTCAAACTACTGCAACCGTTAAATGCGTCATTGCCAATGCTGAGTAGGCGCGAATCTTCTCCAAACTTTACCTTTTCAAGACTGCTACAATCCCTGAATGAATAAGAATTTATATATGTTACACTGCTAGGTATCTCTACCCCTGTCAAACTACAATTATTAAATGCATAGTAAGAGATACTATAAACGCCGTCAGGAATTACCAACTCTGTTACCAACTCGCCGTTTAGATATAGATTGTGCGCATAGTATAATGGATTAGAATTAAATTTTACTGAACACCAACTCGCTATATCCGATATATACACTCCTGTCAAATCTTCGCATTGTTTGAAAGCATCGATTCCTATGCTTGTTACGCCACTAGGTATTTCTATGCTTGTCAAACCGCTGCAATAGGCGAAAGCGCTATCGCCTATGCTTGTCACGTAATCCGGTATTTTGCTATTCTTACAGCCTACTACCAACGTATTATCTGAATTTCTAATCAGACAATTCCCGTCCACTTTATAATCATCGTTATTTTCTACTCTTATTTCAGCAACGTTGCTAAACTGAATATTAGAATATTCTTTATCGATACTCGACGCTTTATTTTTAGGAAATACTTTCAAAGTATCTCGACCGTCTATTTCAAAGTAGAAATCTTGATAAATGCCTTTTAGTTTCAAATTAGGATTTTCATTGATTGTTATTGAATTTAAGTTTATGCTACTTAATTTGTTTCCGCATATATCCGTCCACGCAACATTCCCGAAACCGTCAACAAAAGTAAAATTATGAATCGCTATGTATTTGCAGAAACTTCCATCTGTATACACCGACTTGAACACTATATCTGTTTCTACGTATCTTGTCACTTCTTCTGTCACGGCCTCATAACTTTTTATTTCTTTTATATTGTTTTTGTTATCCATGCGCTTTGCGTCGAAAAATACCAAAGTTACTTTGCCGTTTACGTCAAAGTCTACTTGAATATATTTGTACTCTTTGCCCTTACCATGACCACTTGTATAATAAAGGTATTTATTTACTCCTCTTTCGTCCGGCTCGCCCAGTATATCGACTACCTGAGACACTCTGTCTCCGATATTTATTTTATCAACCTTATTTATTTGGAAGATATTAGTCGATACTACGACCGAAGGCACAATGATTGCGACTAATGCCACAGCGATAACAACCGAAGCAATAATTATTCTGCTGGTCTTTTTATTTAATTTCTTTCTGATTTTTTTATCTTGAGCCTTTTCAATTTGCTCTTTGCTAAGCGATGTATCTTTCCACTTAAATACTTTAATTTCATAATATATTCTTATTGCAAGAAGTACGAGTCCTAAAACGCCCATTACTATACACATAGTAAAGCCCGAACCTGCTTTGCCATTAGCCCCCTCTCTCATTGCTATTGAAGACACTATTGCTCCAAGAATAATGAGCATAAGCATGATGATTCCATCTATTATCCAAAATATAAAATTCTTTACTGTCTTGTAAGGTTTCTTTATTGCCAAATAAAGTTGAACCGCCCCGTAAAGTAAACTAAATATAGACACAACAAGCAACGTTATACATATGTCAACCAACGTATCGACTTTTGCGCCGTTTGCAATAACATTAAAACCTGACTCCCAATATTCTTTCATTCCCCACAATTCTTCTTTAACAGTAGGGGCTAAAAGACACAACATAGATATGATACCAACGAGCAACATTCCACAAGCCATAAAGAATCTATAGACTTTGGCTAATGATTTCTTTGCTTTATTGCCTTCTTTTGTGACGTATTCAACGTTTTCGTACACCTCATTGCTTTGACTAGCATCAAAATTGAAACCGCAGTTTACGCAAAATTTGCTATCCGCCAATCTTTCATGCCCGCAATTCGGACATACCGTAGAAGAATTCTCTTCAACAGGTGTTCCGCAGTCAGGACAAAACTTGCCATCAAACTCTTTGCCACAATTTTTACAAATCATTGTAAATTCCTCCCTGTATCTATTCGTTTCCACTTTAAATCGCGCATATTATTTAGCTAGTCAGGAAAAGTATACATTTCCTGACTTTGGTTATAAAGCCATTTTGTTAAGTATTTCACAAAATTATTATAGCATTTCGATATATTTTTTGCAATATTTTTCGGTCAGGAAATGTATACTTTTATTAGAAAATTGTAATTTTTTAATATTTTATTAGCGAAATTCAAAATTTTTAGATTAAAATAGGCAAATTTGTAAAAAAAAAAGAGTACAGTCATATAACTATACTCTTATTTTATGATTTATTTGTTTGGCGAGAAAGTAGATACTCTTATGAGGCAACCCGTTCGTGAGAAAGGTGGATTTTCAAAAAGTAAAATTATGAATTTTTCGTCAAGGTAGTATAAGAAAAATTTCCTCGTACTAGATGTACGAGGAATATTTTTGTTGTGCTGATTTGGCGGAAAAGGCAAATTTTAATATTGAAAATTTACCTTTTTCACGAACAAATTACTTAACTTCGACTTCAGCGCCAGCTTCTTTAAGTTTGCCTGCGATTTCGTCAGCAGCTTCCTTAGAGATACCTTCTTTGATAGCCTTAGGAGCGTTGTCAACGAGGTCCTTAGCGTCTTTAAGACCTGCGCCGGTCAAATCCTTAACGAGCTTGATAACTGCCATCTTGTTAGCGCCTGCGCTCTTCAAGATTACGTCAAACTCAGTCTTTTCTTCTGCTGCGGGAGCGCTAGCGCCACCTGCTGCGGGAGCTGCAACTGCCATAGCTGCTGCGCTTACGCCAAATTCTGTTTCGATAGCCTTAACCAAATCGTTAAGTTCGAGTACTGTCATACCTTTGATTTCTTCAATCATCTTTGCGATATCTGCCATTGTTATATTCCTCCAATAATAATTCTGATTTTAATAGTTTTGTTGTCTTTCGACTAATTTTAATTACCGATTACTAAGCTTGCTTCTCTGCAATTTGTTGAATAGCTCTTGCAAAACCGCTGATAGGACTTTGCAACATTCCGAGAAGTTGAGCAAGCAATACGTCTTTTGACGGTATTGATGCGAGTTTTGCTACTACCTTTTCGTCGATATAAGCGCCGTCCATAAGACCGCACTTTGCTTGAAGAGCCTTAATGGTCTTGCCTTCTTCGACTACGATTTTTGCTGCGGCAAGCGCATCTCCGTTTGCGAAAGCAAAAGCAGACGAGCCTTCCAAATGGTTGTCAAAGCCTTCGATGCCGAGTTCGGTCAAAGCTCTTTGAACGAGTCTGTTTTTAAGAACTTTATACTGAACGTTTGCAGCTCTGAATTTTGCGCGAAGTTGAGTGTCCTCAGCGACCGAAATACCTTGATAAGATACGACTACCATGCTGTTGCAGTTCTTAATCCAGCCTTTGATTTCCTCAATGTGTTGCGCCTTCAAATCTCTTGATGCCGACATATTTACCTCCTATAAAATTACCCTCTATGCCAAAGACACAGAGGGTAGAAAACTCTTTGAGAACTCATCCCTACCTCGGCAAGAAATTAAGCGATTGCTCGCGCTTGCTGTCTTTGGCAAGATATTTGCTTATTTATAATAAGTTATTTTAATATATTTGTCAAACGAATTTAACAAATAAATTCAATTACATTTTGACTGCGAGTCTGATACCGGGTCCCATCGTGCTGGAAACGGATACGCTCTTGACGTATTGTCCCTTAGCAGCGGCTGGCTTAGCCTTCAAGATAGCGTCGAAAATGGTATTGAAGTTGTCCACGAGCTTTTCGCTTCCGAAAGACTTCTTGCCGATAGCAACGTGGATAATGTTGGTCTTGTCAAGTCTGTATTCAACCTTACCTGCTTTGATTTCGTTGACAGCTTTAGCAACGTCCATAGTAACCGTACCGGATTTTGGGTTAGGCATCAAGCCCTTAGGTCCCAAGATCTTACCGATTCTACCTACCAAGCCCATCATTTCGGGAGTGGTAACGCAGACGTCGAAATCGAACCAGTTCTCATTCTTAATCTTGTTGATATACTCTTCGCCGCCAACGTAATCAGCGCCTGCTGCAGTAGCTTCATCAGCCTTTGCGCCCTTTGCGATAACGAGGACTTTCTTCGTCTTACCCGTTCCGTGAGGGAGTACTACAACGCCTCTGACCTGTTGGTCTGCGTGTCTTGAATCTACGCCAAGTCTAACGTGAAGTTCGACAGACTCGTCGAATTTTGCCGTAGCGGTGTTTACTACCAACTGCATAGCCTCTTGCGGCTCATAAGACTTCGTCAAATCAACCAATTTGGAAGCCTCGATAAATCTCTTTCCTTGTTTCATATCTCTGCCTCCTATTATTCTTCGACGAGAACGCCCATGCTACGAGCAGTGCCGGCGATAGTCTTCTTTGCTGCTTCCAAACTTCCCGCAGTGATGTCGGGCATTTTGGTTTTTGCGATTTCTTCGAGTTGAGCTTGCGTAAGTTTAGCGACTTTGTCCTTGTTCGGCTTAGCGCTACCGCTTTGCAAACCGCACGCTTTCTTGATAAGAACCGCAGCTGGCGGAGTTTTGAGAATAAACGTAAAGGAACGGTCTTCGAAAATCGTCATTACTACAGGGAGAATGAGTCCTTCTTGACCTTTGGTCTTTTCGTTGAATTCCTTAGTAAATCCCGGAATGTTGATTCCGTGAGGACCAAGGGTGGAACCGACAGGTGGTCCCGGTGTTGCCTTACCGGCAGGTAGTTGCAACTTAACTACTGCCTTAATCTTCTTTGCCATAGTGTTTTACCTCCTAGCAATCGTGGTATTAACGAGATGCATTAAAAGATTTTACATCTCTCCCAAGTCATTACTGACTTACTTGTTGACAATTATAATTTTTCAATTTGAGCAAAGTCCAACTCGACGGTCGTCTCTCTGCCGAACATCATAACGGAAACCTTGACCTTTTCGATATCAAGTTTGATTTCCTTGATTTCGCCGATAAATCCTTGCAAAGGTCCGTTCATAATGTTGATATGGTCGCCTACGTTTATCTTGAGGTCGTCAATCGTGACTTTTTCGAGTTGCGCGCGCTTAACTTCGTCGTCGCTCATAGGCAACGGCTTGCCGTCGTAGCCGCTACAAAAATCTTTGATACCTCTCGTATTCTTGACCAAGAACCAAATTCTTTTGGTGTATATCATTTTAATAAAGAGATAATTCGGGAATTTCTTACGCATCACGATTTTCTTCTTACCGTTGCGTTCTACTATCTCCTCTTCTTCCGGCACGACTATATCGAAAATGTAATCTTGCAAAGAGTTGAGTTCAACCAACTGCTTCAAAGAAGAATAAGCGATTGATTCATAACCAAACTGCGTTTGAAGAATATACCATTTGGCGTCGCTTATACCGTTCGTCTTTTCCATTTCTTCCATAAGTCTCTCCTTATACTATCGAGTGCTTCATCAAAAGTTCGATAAGATTGATGATGCCGTAGTCAAATGCGGAAATAATGACCAAGAAAAATAATACGACGGCGATAACTATGCCAAACATGGACATCGTCTTTTTAGCCGTAGGCCAAGACACCTTTTTGAGCTCGGAAAACATCTCCTTGAAAGATCTTCTGATTCTAGCGCCGAGTTTTGGCTTTTGCTCGGATTTCTTCGTCTTGTTTTTCTTATAAGCGTTCTTTTGAGCGGTAGCAGTTTGCGCGCTCAAATCCGCGTCCATCAAAGGCGCGTTGGCAGCCAAAGGCTCGCCTTGTATCGCTTTATTTTTATTTTTCTTTGCCATAAAAATGCGCTCCCCTTATTACTTGGTCTCTTTGTGAACCGTGGTTTTTTTACAGAATTTGCAATACTTCTTGATTTCCAATCTATCAGGAGTATTCTTTTTGTTCTTATATGTGTCGTAATTGCGTTGTTTACATTCCGTACAAGCCAAGGTAATTCTTGTTGTCATTTCACAACCCTCCAAAAAAATTACACCCCATAATAGGTGCGTATACATTTTAGCACAAACTATGAGGTGTGTCAAACATTTTATTGTATTAGAGCGAATATATTTTTATATTATTTATCCTGCAAATCGTCGTTGCCGAACGCGCCTTGTGGGATTTGCTCATTTTTCTTATAAACGGTCTTTTTTCTTTCCTTTTTCATCTGCTTAATAGCTTTCTTGTTTTCGATTTGCTCTTGATAAATAGGATAGAAAGATTTGACTTTCGGGCTGAACTTTTTGATAAGACTTCCCGTAGCCTTGCAAGTGAGCGCAGGACATACTCTCATACCGAAGTCCATCAATCTTGCGACTGCGTCGGTAACTACTCTGACCTTGCGCTTTCTGATAGCCTTGACAATTCTCTTGCCCGCGGTCTTAGCGGTAATACCGATACTCTCAACGAGTGAATCGGCTTTCGGTCCGCTCTCTCCCTCTCTTGCCTTGTATATATCAGTCTTAACAGGTCCGGGCATTACGCACGATACGCCGATGCCGAATCCTTTCAATTCTTGCGCGAGACACTCTGTCAACGCCCATACTCCGCCTTTGGTCGCGGAATAGATGCTCTCGCCGCCGACAGGCAAAATCGCAGACGCGCTTGCAACGTTGCAGATATAACCGTACTTAGACTTTTTGATAGTCGGCAACATTGCTTTACAAGCGTACACAACGCTCATAAGGTTGGTATCTACGACCTTTTTGATTTGGTCGTCAGACAAGTCGTTGTACTGAGAGAACGGCTGAATCATACCTGCGTTGTTGATAAGAATATCCGTCATAAATCCCATCTCTTCGAGTTCGACTGCGAAATCCTTCCACGCTTGCAAATCGGAAATATTAAATCTTCTGTAACTGAACTTGTCGCCGAGTTCAACTTTTAATTCGTCGAGTTTTGCTTTGTTTCTTGCCACGCCCATGACGTTACATCCGTATTTCTTAACCAAAAGCAACAAAACTTCTTTGCCCATACCCGTCGAGCAACCTGTCAAAACTACGTTTCTACCGTAAAGCCACTTTTTCGTCATATAACACCCCATTAGCCTTTTGTCACAATCAAAAGACTTTGTTTATTTTTTAACGATAATATTTTAATATATTATATTAAATTTGTCAAGTGTTTCACTTATTTCTCATAGACTTTTGCTCTTTGAGGTATTCGTTGTATCTTTCTATTTGGTCTTCGCGCAAATCAATCATATCTTTTGCTGTAGAAAGCGCCTGATTGTCGCTTACAACTACTTCGCTTTCTTTGACCTTGACTTTCGTGCCGTCGCTCGTTGCTCCGCGACGGATGTCTTTGAAGTATTCGTCTTCCATTTTGAACATTGCGACCGTCGTATTCTTTTTGATTGTCAATTTGACTAACGGATTGACGGTAGACTGTCCTAATACCGTGAAGTACGTCGACTTCTTCTCTTTGCACTTGTCCTTGCTCATTGCGTAGGCTTTGAGGGTGTCAAATATCTTCTTTTGCTTGTCGGAAAGTTTTGCGTACGCTTCGTCAAGCGTAAGTCTTTTCGCGGGCGCTTTCGCAGCCTTTGCTGGCTTCTCAACGGGCATAGGTACGACCTTCTCTACTTCGACGATTTTCTCGACGGGCACTTCTACTCGCACTTCCTTTTCCACTACCTTTTCGACAGGAACGGGAACGAACTTCTCGACAGGCTTTTCGACTATTTTCTCCACCACCCTTTCTGACGTTTGCGGCATATACGGCATTACGACTTGCTTATCGTTGCCCCTATTTGCCGACATCTCCATCATTTGCTTCATCAACATTTCTTGATTGCGCATCAGCATTTCGATTTTATCCGCGTTGGGGTCGTACGCTACCGCTCTGCCATATCTATCAATAGGTTGCTGCTCGGACATTTTGCGCATTAAGTTCTCTTGTCCCTCGACAATCTTCCTTATGATTTCGGCGTTCTTTTCCTTTTCCTCTTTTTCTGCCGCGGCGTTCATTTGAGTCTTAATATCGTTGATGCTCTCTCTCAACTCTCTAAGAGCGTCGTCATTTACGACAGTCGCAGCGACTTCTCTTCCTGCCGCTTGCTCGATTGCCTGTTGCTTAGCGAGTTTCTCGACCAACTTTTCGATTACGTCTTCGTCCACGCTCTCTTTGGGCTGCTCGGACATCTTGTCCATAAGCTTTTCCATCATTTGCTCATTCTGCGCGGTAAGTTGTCTTACCCTTTCTTCGTTCTGCTCGTTCATTTGGCGCATGCGCTCTTCATTTTGCGCGTTCTGCTCAATGAGTTGCTGAATAAGTTCGTCGCTGTGCGAAGCCTCTTGCGGTAGGTATTGCGTCACGTTGGGCAACATATTGTTCATAGTGTCCGCGACTATTCCGCGTATGTCGTCCGCGCCCAAGCCGGGTTGTTGATATACGAAACTCTGTCCGCCGCCGTTTTGTCCGTTGCCTCCGCCAAGCATTCCCATTAGCATCATTTGCAACTGCTCGTCGTGACGTTTGCCTTCCGTCTCCTTTTGGTTGCGTTCAAATTCGTCTTTCGCGTCTTCCAACTCCTCGTCGGACTTCTTGCACTTGTTCTTCGCCACAAGCATTATTATGAACGTCAACAACGCGCCGCCCATTAATACGCACGCTATCAAAGTCCAAGTCATTGTCGTAAGACCGAACAACGTAATTCCATAGAAAGTGCTGTACTTCTTGTCTATAGTCTTTTTGTTCTGCTTGCGCTTGTTCTCATAGCCTACCGTCTTTGAGATGAATATCAGCATCAATATTATGCTTATTATACTAGCAATCAACTGCCAATACTCTTTGATTGCTTCGCCAAGTTTGTTTATATCAAAACCTGTCGCAGGCGGCTGATTTGGGTCGTCGGGATTTTCGGGGTCGACAGGGACTATCGGATCGTCGGGATTTTCCGGCTCTTTCGCCTCTATCTCGAACGATTGCTCGGTCGCATTTGCGTTCTCCAAAACTTGTCCGTCTCCGTCTACGAATACGTAATTCCCCGCATACTCGCTCTTTATCCTTGCTATTACTTTGTAATTGCCCGCTTCAACGGTACTGATATCATCTATCACGTTGCCTTCGCTATCCGTGTAGACGTATTC
>JAAVHS010000029.1 GCA_014799575.1 Clostridiales bacterium
ACTAGCATTTGACCATCAACCGAATCACATATTTGTAATCTTCGTAAACCTATTTTTACATATTCGCTAGCTATTTCAATGCTAATACTTTTTCGTTTAAGTGATTTTGCAACATAACCTGTCGTAAAAGTGCCGGCAAAAGGGTCTAAAACCGTGTCTCCAACATTTGAACTTGCTTTAATTATTCTTTCAAGCAGTGATACGGGTTTTTGTGTGGGATGATTTTCAAACTCGTCCATTCTGAATCTTACTCTGTTAAAATACCAGACATTGCCCGGCACTTTTTTTGAATTATATGGACAAGGAATAGGTTTACGATAATCAATTAACTTCCTTTGACTTCCTGTTTTTGCTTCAACTAATATATCCGACGCATTAAAGGTGTACGTCGATTTGCTTTTAACGCAGTATAAAATAGGTTCATACAAAGAACCGTAAAATTTTTTTGCTTGCACACCAGAGCTGTCATATGACCAAATTATGCGCGATAGAATCGTCATTTTATTTCTTATATAAATATCTATATAGGGCATAAATTGAGTTGACATCATGATATATAAACTTCCACTACTCTTTAATTTATCTATACATTTATCTATCCAAGAGTAGCACCAGTTTAAATAAGACTCATCCGTTTCCCAACAATCTATAGTACAAGAAAAATTTTTCCCGATATTATACGGTGGATCGATAAATATTAAGTCAACAGACTCATTTGGAATTAAATCTAGTTTATCTAGAGCATTCCCCCAAATGATTTTATGCCCGTCTTTTTCGTAAACAGAGTCCATTAAATAATTAATATCCCTAATTAATATTTTTTTTATTATAGCACAGCAGCTTATTTTTAGCAAGTATATGCAAATTGTTGCATATTAGCTTTAGCATTAAAATGTGTACTAATTTTGCTATTAGTCCGTGTAATAAAAACGGTAAAGCTGTAGCATCGGGGTTAAGTGCTTTTTTGTTTGCGAGGGGAAAATACGCAGGGAGGAATGGCTGTGAACGCAGGAATTTACTTGATGACGATAAAATATAAAAAAGCAACGCGGGTGGCGTTGCTTTTTTTGTTTTGTAGTCGGGTTACAGCAAGGGTAAGTAGGTTACGGTGTTGAGCATGGAAATCATTATGAATATCATGCAGCTGACGAAGGCGCCGAGATATACCTTGCCCGTTTTGTTGTAGAAGTATCTGTTGAAAATGGGCAATAAAATCATCATGGGTACGACGCCGAAGAGAAGGTTGACGTACAGCCAAGTTTCGGTTAGCCAGACTGTGCCCATTGCCGCAAACACGATGTACTGCGCGGCGATTATGCCGATTAGTCCCAAGCAGTTTGCGACGCACGCCACTACCATACTACCCACTTTGCCCCAGCGCGCGTTGCGCATCGAGCAGTTGACCCTTACCGAGTTGGTGAAGTAGAACAAGAAGAACAGCGGCATATACATCAGTGCGAGCACTATTATGCGCCAGTTGGTGGAGAAGAAAAGCGGCCTTGCGCAGACGAAGAAGAACCGAGGGTCTACGTGGAAGATTAAGAAAATTATATCGATTATCGCGTAGAACGAACAGAAGAGTATGAACGCAAGGAGCAAATCCTTTAAGACGTTGCGGGGCTTTTCCTTTAAGTTTATGAGCGTTGCGCCGCGCTTACGGTGCCTTAAGAAGTGGGCAAGTAAGAATAAACCTAAACCTAATAAGCCGTTGACTATGGACCAGAGCATGACGGCGTTGGTCATTCTTTGGGGGAACAGCCAAGTTAAGCCGCCTTTGCTTTCCACGGGGCCAGTGGTGAACCAAGTTGAGGCGAGAGTTGCCATCCACTTGTACGAGAGCATTGCGAACACTGCGCAGACGACGAAGATGCCCCAGAAAATGAGTTTATCGATTTTGGAATCGTTATGGCTCATGGGCTGGACTTCGTGGACTGCCGTTGCGAAGAATTTGGTTCTGAGTAGAAGCGCGCCCTCGGCGAGTACGAACATAAACATGCCCGCAAGCATAAGTCCTTGGAAAATTTCCTTAACCCACCAAACTTGTGCGGTTGAGGGAAGTCCGCCCTCTTCCACTGCTCCGTCGGTGAAAACGTAGTCGAAGAATTCTACCATATGGGCTATGGACAGATTGTCGTAGGGCTGTAAGGCGTGTATCGTTTCCTCGTTGTGGACGACGCGGAAGGAATGGTCGTCGGGGGAGCCGTAGTAGTCGTCTATTACCACCTCTTGCACCATGTTGGTTTCGTCGAGGTAGCCTTCGTGGGCGTAGATGCCCGAATTGACTACGTTTATTGCGGATACGGTGTAGCGCATATCCGAATAGTCTTGCGACGTTGCGTTTTCGTCATCGACGACGGTGCTGGTGCCCGTGTTTTGGTATGCGCCCTCGTCGTAGCGGGCGTAAGCAAGACCTATGTTGCAGTTGAGGTTTTTAAGCTTAATCAGCTTTTCGTCGCTTAAAATTTTGTTGCGGACGTAGCCCGAGATATAAGCCGACTGAATTTTTTGGTTGTTGTAGGTGCCGTAGCGCGACATTGCGTAGATACACGCGTTGCCGCCCGCCGAGTGGCCCGCGATACCGACGCGGGTCAAGTCGATATAGTCGAAGTTGACGCCGTCCGTTTCGGGGGTTACCTCTTCAACGTCCTCCGCCACTGCCGTTACGTGTTCGATGATTGCAAACAAGCCGTAGCCCGCTTGCTCGGCGGTTTCGTCCGTTGTGCTGGACTCGCCTTGGCTGTACGGGTCTAAGCACACTACTACAAAGCCGCGGCGGGAAAGCTCGAGGTTATAAGCCGCTTGGGTTTCCTTGGTGCGTTGATATCCGGGGCAGACGATTACACAAGGGGCTTTTTTGTCCTTGGCGGCAGCTTTGGGCTTGTAGACGTCCGCGACTACCCAAGTTTTTTCACCCGTTTCGAGCTTGAAGGAGGTTACCTTCACTCTGCCCCAGTCGGTGTTGACCGCAAAGGCGAAGAGCGTGCCTATTATGAGGAAGGCCAACGCGAAAGCCATAAGGCGTTTGGATTTATCCTTCCACACGTTTATAAAGAAGTTTTTGAGAACCTCGCCCGTTTTAACGAAAAAGTTTTTAAGCTTTTCCTTAAACGGGGTTTTTTGTACGGTTTCCTTTTCCATAATTTTCCCCCTTACGTTACTGCGCGGTAGTCATATATTCGTAGAACAAGCCCGCAAGCTTGTTATCGCCCGAACCGTCCAAAACTCCGACGTATCTCGAAGTGTTGGCAAAAATGCCAGAACCGACAAGTACTTTTTCTTTTTCGGTATCGAAATCAAGACCCATTGCTTTTGCGCCGACCGCAACGTTGACGGTTTTGTCATAGCCCTTTACGGCAGTATCGAACCCACCAGAGTTTTTGCCCGTTACGACATACCAATCAATATCATAAGTTGTATAGCCTTTGCTCTTAATATAATTTTCAAAGCCGGTCTTAATTTTTTCTATTTCTTCCGTGGTTATATAGGTTGAAGAACTTGCCGAAGAATGTATTGCAATTACAACAGTGGGTATTTGAGGAATTTCGGTAAATCTTGCGTACAAGGTGAGTTTGCCGCCCTCTGCGTAGTTTACCAAATCGGCATAGCCTACGCTGCCGCTTAAAAGAACTTCGTCCTCCGCCGCTTCCGCAGTCAACGCCCAGCCCGCAAAGTTGTAGCCGTCCGCTGCCGTGAGTGTGGGCAAAGTTACCTTCTTGGCGCCCGTGGCGTTGGAGACGGTGAGCTTGTCGCCGTGCTGCATTTCGCCGTTTAAAAGCGTTACTTCGATTTTGTCCGCCTCTGCCTCGGTGATATAAGTGGGGTCGAGAATCTTCTTTGCCGCGTCCGCATTCAAAACGAAGTTGTAGAACTCGTAAGCTGCGGTACCCTCGGGCTCGTCGAAAATCTTTGCAATTCTTCTTGCCGTGCCGTTTACCTTTAACATCGTGTCGGTGTTGCCCGTAACGGTTATGGTTAGGTTTGCCCTTTGGCCGAGCATTATGTTGAAGTCGCCCGCCTTGACCGTGTTGCAGAACGAAGTAACCGAGGTGTTTGAATTGCCGACCATTGTGTAGTTGAACTCGTTTACCTCTATTCCGTTTTCGGTGCAGTAGGTTTTGAAGGCTTCAATGAGAGAAGCTATAATTTCTTCGTCAACGTATTGTTTGTAGACGGCAACGCTGAGAATTCTATCGTAGGGGTCCTCGCCCTCGGTGTACACGGGGTAAAGGTTGAACGAAGTGAGGCCTAACTCCTCTAAATCCGCATAGCCGACCGACTTGGTGCCGAACACTGCCTCGCCTTTTTCTACGAGCGACCAACCCGTAAGGTAGTGCCCCTCTTTTGCGGGTGCGGCGTTTTTGCCGAGAGGAACGACGTCGGATGAAGTATTTTTGACTTTGTAGTCTTCGCCGCCTACGGTAACGGATATTTCGTGTACGGTTACCGTGTCGATTTTTTCATCGGCAAGACGAACGCCATTGGTGCCGCTGAATTTGCCTTGCTCTTCTTCGGTAAGCTCGCCGTTTAAGGTTGCAAGGTAGTCAACCGTTGCTTCCTCGCTTTCGGGGTCTTCGGGGTTGACCTTATAGGTGTAAGTTGCGGGGAGGGCGTAGCTGCTGTTGTCTTTTTCGAGTACGGCAACCGCCTCCGCTATTTTTATATTGTTTTCACCCGCGGGGGCCGTTAACGAAGTGGATACCTCTTCACGGTTATCGAAGCTGAAACCGAGGTAAACGCAGTTGGTTGAAGTGCTTGCTACCGCATAAGCCGTATCGCCGTACGCGTAGACGTTGCAAGTTGCGAAGCAGTTGGATACGGTGCCGCCGCTTGTAAGACCGACGATGCCGCCGATATTGGTGTAGCCGCCGACGTAGCTGCGTACCTTGGGGCCGCTTTGGTAAGTTGCCGCCGCGAAGCAGTAATTTACCGTGCCCGCGTTTTCGCCCGCGATGCCGCCGACGTTGTTATTGCCGTGGACGCGGATACCCTCGAACCAGCACTCGGTGATTAAGCCCTCTGCGGTGTTTAATGCGACGATGCC
>JAAVHS010000030.1 GCA_014799575.1 Clostridiales bacterium
AAAAAGGCAAGCGAAATTCGCTTGCCATATTTTTTAGAGTACACAACCGAGCGCAATTCTGAACCCGCTTTGTAGCAGGTGGGTATCCTGTGAAAATCTTTTGTAATCCTTCAACCGCTGTTGCGGTAAGGCGCGCCAGCCAACTCCCAACTCCGGATTCCCTATTCAAGAGTGCGGTACAATGTGCAACTCGCTTGTGTATCTATATTATACTATACGTATATAGTAATTGCAATACCCATTTTTATTTTTTTGTGGTAAAAATATCCAAATAAAAAGATTGTTTTTTGGTAGTAGATATGATATACTCTAATATATTAAAGCGGAAAGAGGCGGATATGAGCAGATTGACATTAAAAGAACTCGCGAAAGATTTTCAAAAATACGCTGACAAGGAAGTGTGCGTTTGCGGTTGGGTAAGGACGATAAGAGATAGCAAGAACTTTGCGTTTATCGAACTCAACGACGGCACGTACTTCAAGTCCACGCAAATTATTGCGGACAGTAGTTTGGATAATTACAAGACGGTAGTTTCGCAAAACGTCGGCGCAGGCATAAGCGTGCAGGGCGTCGTTGTGGTTACTCCCGAAATGAAACAGCCTTTTGAAATCAAAGCGACGAGCATTCAAATCGAAGCGACTTCCACGCCGTCTTATCCTTTGCAAAAGAAACGTCATACTATGGAATACCTCAGAGAGATTGCGCATCTTAGACCGAGAGCCAATACTTTCCAAGCGGTATTTAGAGTACGTTCGGTTGCCGCTCAGGCAATACACGCTTTCTTTGCTTCGAGAAATTTCGTTTACGTCAACACGCCGCTTATTACGACGAGCGACTGCGAGGGCGCGGGCGAGATGTTCAAGGTCACGACTTTGGATATGAAGAAACCGCCTTTGACTAAGGACGGCGAGATAGATTATACAAAAGACTTTTTCGGAAAGTCCGCAGGCTTGACGGTAAGCGGTCAGCTCAACGCAGAATGTTTTGCGCTTGCTTTTGGCAACGTCTATACTTTTGGACCTACGTTTAGAGCGGAGAAGAGTTATACCAACCGCCACGCGTCGGAATTTTGGATGATTGAGCCGGAAATCGCTTTTGCGGATTTGCAAGACGATATGAACCTCGCTCGCGATATGGTGAAATACGTGATAAAAGACGTGCTCGAAAAGTGTCCCGAGGAGATGGCTTTCTTCAACAACTTTATGGATAAAGGTCTTATCGAGAGATTGCAAGGTATAGTAGATAGCGATTTTGCTACCGTGACTTATACCGAGGCGATCGAACTTCTTGAAAAGCACAAAGACGAATTCCAATATCCCGTATTCTGGGGAGCGGACTTGCAGACGGAACACGAAAGATATCTCACGGAAAAGATTTTCCAAAAGCCCGTTTTCGTCACCAACTACCCAAAGGAAATCAAAGCCTTCTATATGCGCCTTAACGACGACGGCAAGACCGTTGCGGCTGTCGACTTGCTTGTGCCGGGCGTCGGCGAGATAATCGGCGGAAGCCAAAGAGAAGAGAGATTGGATTTGCTTACCGCAAGAATTAAGGAACTCGGTCTAAAAGAAGAAGACTATTGGTGGTATCTTGATTTGCGTAGATACGGCGGAGTAAAGCACGCAGGCTACGGACTCGGCTTTGAAAGATTGATAATGTATCTCACGGGTATGCAAAACATCAGAGACGTAATTCCGTTCTCGCGTACGACAGGCAACGCCGACTTCTAAAAATATTTTTTGAAAAGTAGACAAATTAGTTGCTAAAAGACAAATTATTGTATATAATAAATGCGATTTAATTCGCATTATGCTACTGTGGCTCAGTAGGTAGAGCAGTTCACTCGTAATGAACAGGTCGCCAGTTCGAATCTGGCCAGTAGCTCCATAGAGAAAGAGCTCGCTATACACGAGAGCAAAAAAAGAAGGGTTTTTCCCTTCTTTTTTTACTCCCGATTTGGACGCGAGCCTTTCTTTGAGAGTTATTAGCGCAGACAGTCCGAAATTGTGACGCTCGCAAAATGCTCGCTAGACCGTCACTTCGTTCCTTACGAATCTGGCCAGTAGCTCCAAAATCGACAAGGCTTGCCCGAAAAGGGCGAGCCTTTTTGCATGTTTTTCGTTTGAAATTCTAGCATTTTTAACAAAAATGAAAAATTTTAAAATTCGGAATTCTAAATTTACTTTTGGTTATGCAGTTAAATTAACCGATGATAATATTTTGTCGATTTTTATCACAAATATTCAAAAAAAGTCAAAATCTTCCAAATAAAGTATACATTTCCTGACCGAAGAATTTCGACACTGAAAAGTCAAAATTCGTGATAGTTAGACATAAATATCATAACACACAATAATTTTATATTCAAGTGCTTTTAGTCAGGAAATGTATACTTTTCCTGACTAGGCAAAAAACAAACCGAAAACGGAGTAAAAATGGATATAAGAAAAAAGAAATTTAAGGGGTATATTGCGCTGTCAATATTGATAATTATAGCAACCTTATGCGCGGTGTTGACGATACCGAGCGTGACGCTTGTTGAGCCGAGCGACGTTGCTAATGCAGCGGTAAGCGGTTCAAGCGACATAGGAACGTTGACAATAAGCGGATACGAAAATAATCCCAACGGAAAAGTATTTGACGGAGATAAATTGCGCGCTCTGTACAGTCAAATCGTGGGAGAAGACAACGCCACTTACGGTGACGTGGTTAATTTGTTGGCGAACTCTTCAAAAGGCGAATTAAGCAGCAAAAATTTCAGAACAAACAACGGCGGTAATGAAATTTACGTTACGTTGGACAATATGAAGTGGGCGGCTGTGTATCTTGCCAACAACAAATCGTCACAGCCCGTATTGACTTTATGGCTTGTAAGTTCGGATTATATTTCGGATTCTAACTATTCTTCTTATTATTTTAATAATTATACTTCTGCAAAATCGTTGGACAATTATCCTGCAAATATGTACGGTACAAGCGAGATGAGGGCGGTAGGATTAAACAACGGCGGGGTCTACGGCACAAGTACCACGGATTATGATACTGCCACGAAACAAGCCAGCCATCCTTTTGCAAGATTCACTATGGAAAACGGTACGTATGACGACGGTCAAGTGACGGGAAGTCTCTATAATTTTATAGAGATACCCAAACAAATGGAATGGCAGGAATTCGAACAGTCAAAGGCGGTTGGCGATCCCGATGGGTTTAATTATGAAAATGACGCTTGGAATAACGTTGGCGGTTTCGCTGGTCTTAGACGTACTTCATTGGAGACCATACCGGGATATGCAAATTGGAATGAAGACAAAATTTGGATACCGAGTTTGGCTGAGATTGGTTATGATACATATAGGGCAATGTGGCAAGTTTCTAACAGTTTATTTCAAAATAGCGCAATTTATTGGTCAAGATCTGCAGCCGGCTATAATTACTATGATTCAATTTTTACTCAAGATGGCTTCAATAATAACGTAAATGTTTCTAGAAATATTCGTCCCGCTTTTCACTTGAACTTGTATGAAGTAGAGAAATCTGCAACCGTCGCTAAGCCGGTGCAGGGCTCAAAAGTCAAAGACTATGCCAACAACAACGCAAATATAGATTTTGAATTGCTTGGAGCGGATATTTCAAAGTTGGATATTGTATGTAGCGGTATCGACGTCAACGGCGATACATTGCCAGATAATACAATGACGTACAACGCAATAGACGGCGGCGGAACGCTCAGACTCACTTCAAGTGTAGTTGGAGTGTATACTGTCCAAGTTGCCCCAAAATCCGGATTAACTTGGACTGACAAAAGCGTCACTCCTATACAATTTACCTATTATCTCAAATATAAAGTGCCTGAGTTGGATATAGCGGGAAATAAAACTGCCATATACAACGGGAAAGAGCAGTCTTTTGCGCTCCTCAATTACGACAAAGACAAGATGGACGTAAAAGCAAGCGCAGTGACGGATTTGACTTTTGACGACAGCGTAACTCCCGCTGTGTTTAAGGTGATAAACGTAAAGCAGTATAGCGTCAACGTTGAGTTGAAAAATAAAACTCTTATGGAATGGAGCAGTGGCGGAACGGGAATCAAGTCGGTATCTTTTGAGATAACGAAAAAGAAAGTGACCAAGCCTACTTTGAGCGACAACCCGCCGTCAAAGGACTTTACGGGAAGTCCGTTGACTTTCCCATTGTTGAATTATACCGCAGGCGGCGACGTGGAGTTGAAAGGACCGAGCCCGAGTACTGCCGTTGTTCAGTCGATTACGCAGACGAACGTGGGAACGTATTACTATACGGCATCTCTCAAAGATAAGAATAATACCGAGTGGAGAGTTGAGGACGGTGGGGGAACAGACGACTATACGTTGGCTGTAACAATCAAATCGTCGGGAATTGCCAAGCCGTCGCTAAGCAGTAGCGCGGAGTTGACGACACAAGAAAAGGTCTATTCGACGACTGCGCCAAAGGGAGCGACGTTTACCGTATACAACACGGCGGGCGCGACAATAACGCCGGCGGATAGTACGCAAACTGACGCTACCATAAACGGAAATACTATAACGGTAACGAAAGTAGGAACGTATACTTTCAAAGTATCATTGGCGGATTCTACAAATACACAATGGAATGACGGCACGAGCGGGAATTACGATCTCATAGTAAAAGTAAAGCCTATGGAAGTAGCAAAGCCTACTTTGGCTGCGACTGAGTCGGCAAGTAAGCCGTATACGGGAAGTGACGTAAGTTTCGCATTATCAAATAAGTCAGATGACGTGACCATAACAGCGCCAACTTCGCCAAGCGGAGCGAGCGTATCGGGCAATAATCTTATAGCGATGTATGCGGGAACTTATGACTATACCGCGACTTTGGTTGACCCAATCAACACGGTATGGGAAGGTGGCGCTACGACACCTATCACTCTCTCCGTCACAATAAAGAGAAAGGATATAGCAATACCTTATTTTGCGACGGGCACAGATAGTAATCCTTACAGCGGAAGCAATCAGCTGTTTAATCCTCTCGATTTGGATATCAGCGCGATAGAAGTAAAGGACGCAGACGGAAACTTAGTGACTACGGCTACGTTTGAAGAAAAGGATGTGGGAACGTATACGTATAAATTAAACCTCAAAGATAAAGATAATACGCAGTGGAAAGATACAAACGCTGACGTAACTGAAAAAGAAATAAAATTCTATATAACTCAAAAAACGTTGAATATCACGAGTTTTAATCGTAGTGATATTCAAGGCGGAAGTACGGGCACGCCGTCTTGGGAAAAAGGTACGGCAGGCGTAACGTTTACAGTAGTCGAGGACTCGTATCCGAACGATACGGTAAGATTGAAGATATACATTGAGCAGAGCGGTAAAAAGGTTCGCGACTTAATCAACGACGAAAGCGTCGCAAAGAATGTAACGGTTACTATACCGAGTGATTTGCCACAAGGTAGTTACACGATAGTTGTGGAGTTAGCCGACCCCGCGTCGGATAATGCCAACGGCAATTACACTCTGTCTACTACGAACGTAAGTCAATACCGCAAGGCATTTATAGTAAGAGGACAAGGCTTGGGTTTGACTGAACAAAATATGCCGTGGATATACAAGTATACCGATGAGTACGGCATGGAGCAAAAAGTAGATATATATTCAAGCAGCGTAAAAGTGACGTATAATGGCGGAGAATATGAATTTACCGTAGATACGGAAAAGTTGTACGCATTGGGCGCGGAGATAGACACAAGCGAAGGCAATAGCGGCTTTGGCGGAGATGCTAATAAATGGACAAACGCTACAACCTCAAAGACTATTATCGTATATTGGAAGACGGCGGAAGGATACGAGAGCGCGAGCGGAAGTTTTACGTTGACCTACAATATAGAGAAGGCGAAGTACGATCTTACAAATACTAAGTGGAATTATACGAGTCCGTTTGAGTATGATCCGTTGTTATTCCGCAGCGTAAGTATAATAGACTTGCCAACAGGCTTGACAATAAACAGCGCGGATTACGTGCCAAACAGCAATAGGCAAAAAAATGCGGGCAAGCACACTGCAGAATTATTGTCTATGCAGAA
>JAAVHS010000031.1 GCA_014799575.1 Clostridiales bacterium
AGTGCGGAGAGTGATGCAGATTTTGTCTTAGCAAGAGCGACCGAATGGTGAGCGTACTTCCCGTACGTGACCCTGAGTGTCGTCTCGATGATCAGGCAAAAGGTGCGTTGCTATACGCAGTCGGTTACTTACGCTTCATAGCACGCTGCTCTCGCAAATACTCATTATAACGCTCAATTTGGTCTTCTCTCAAATCCACCATATTTTTAGCAGTTGCGAGAGCCTGCGCGTCATTAACCACAACTTCGCTTTCTTTGACCTTAACCTTTGTTCCGTCGCTACCTGCGTTGCGGCGAATGTCTTTGAAATATTCGTCTTCCATTTTGAAGAGCGCAACCGTCGTGTTTTTCTTTATCGTCAATTTGACGAGCGGATTGACCGTAGATTGACCTAATACTATGAAGTAAGTCGACTTCTTTTCCTTGCACTTGTCTTTGCTCATTGCGTAGGCTTTGAGCGTATCGAATATCTTCTTTTGAGTAGCCGACAACTTCGCGTAAGCCTCGTCAAGCGTAAGTCTCTGCGCGGGTGTTTTCGCCTTTGGAGCAGGTTTCTCAATCGGCATAGGAACGACTTTCTCTACCTCGACGATTTTCTCTACGGGTACTTCTACTCGCACTTCCTTTTCGACAATCTTCTCGACAGGCTTTTCGATTATGATTTTTTCCGCAGGTTGTTGAACCAGCGTCGGTTGTGGCATATACGGCATAACGACTTGCTTGTCATTGTTCCTGCCTGACATCTCCATCATTTGTCGCATCAACATTTCTTGATTGCGCATAAGCATTTCGATTTTTTCGTCTTTGCTGTCCTTTTCAACTACCTTGACAACTTGCTTGTCTTCGTCCTGTCGCGATAGTTTTTCCATAATCGCCCTTTGTCCTTCGAGTAGGCTCTTTATTATCTCGTCGTTGGCATTAGTAGACGCGACTTCTCTTTCCGCTTGCTTCTCGAAGTCTTGTTGCTTGGACAGTTTCTCCGCCAACTTCTCTATCGCTTTTTCATTGCTCTCGGTAAGTTGCTTGATTCTATCCTCATTTTCCTCGTTGAGTTTCTGAATACGCTTTTCGTTTTCCTCATTCTGCTCTTCGAGTTTTCGCATTATATCTTCGTTGCTCGACGCTTCTTGCGGTAAGTATTGCGTTACGTTGGGGAGCATCGCAGTCATCGCGTCGTTGAGCATAAGTCGCATTTCGTCCGCGCTTACGCCTTGATTATACGCAAAGCCTTGTCCGTTTGCATTTCCGCCCATCATTCCCATGAGCATCATTTGCATTTGCTTGTTTTCCGCTTCCTTTTGGTTCTTCGCGTACTCGTCTTTCGCATCTTCCAATTCCTCTTCCGCTTTGTTCAGCGTTCTCTTCTCCAATAGCATAAAGACAAACGCTAGCACCGTCACGCCCAACATTATGCAAGCGATTACCGTCCAATTCGTGTACGTCAAACCGAACAAACCTGTTCCGCCAACCGCATAGTATGCTCCGCTGTACTTCTTCTCTATCGTCTTCTTTATCTTCTTTCTCTTTCCTGCGTAGCCTATTCCCTTGCTCATAAAGATAATAATCAATATTATGCAAATCAAGGTTGCAATCGGTTGCCAATACTCTTTGAGGAATTGTGCTATATCAAAAGTCTGTTGCGGCTCGGTGGGGTCAGGCTCGTTTCCGTCGCCTACTCCCACGTTGTTTCCGCTATTGCCTGAACTTACGGTAAAACTCTTTTCCAAATTCTCGACTTCGGCAACCTCGCCCGATATAGGTTGGTTGTCTTCGGTCACAAATTCGTAATTGCTTGCATTATCTCCCACAAGTATTGCCTTTACCTTGTAATTCTTTCCCGCCTCTAAGGTTGCGCCCTCTTCAAGTTGATTGCCTTCTTCGTCATAGTAAACGTAGCCTACTACCGCCTTGGTCGTTTCGTCAAGGTTGGATATTACAGGGATATTCGCGCTTGTGTTCCATACCGCTTTTATCTTGATTTTATTTATCTTGAACGGTATTTGTTCCGCTCCAAGGTATTTGGTCAGCGAATCGCTATCGTTCAAAGACATTACCAAGATATATTCGCCGCTATCAATAGGCGCTCCGCTCAACTTATTGTCCTCGCTTACGCTGTCTTTGTAATACGTCTTGATAACGTTGGATATATTCATACTGCCCGATACAACGCTCAACTCTCCGTCTGCTCCGTGCGCGTTGCCGTCGTAGGTAAATTCCTTGACTGGCATTGTTATCATTATCTCGTTCTTATTTGCGCCTACGGTCATAGAACGGGTCTCTCCGCTTACAATCTCGTAGTTGGCGGCAAAGTTGTCTTTGAGTATAGCTTTTATCTTGTAATACGTCTCTTTGCCGGGGACTACCGCTATATCCGACTTGTCGTTTACGAGTTCCAACCCGTCGTCGTCATCGATATAATACTCGTATCTCTCTATCTTGTCGCTGTTGAGCGAATTGACAACGTAGTCGGTGTACGTACGACCGTTTTTGTCCGTCACGACCTTTCCTTCCCACACAAGGGTTAGTTTTGCCTTTCCAATACTCCACGGCAAATTCCAAGGGAATTCCTTCCCCTCGGTATAGATATACGTATCGGGATTATCTTTTTCGGGCGTAAAGTAGTTTTCGTCGGTGTTGCCGAACTCCCTGATTTTTGCAGTATAATCTTTGGCTTCCGTACCCGTATTCTCTCTAATATCCGGAATCAAAGTCGAATACGGATTGACAAGGTCTACTCTTTGCATATCGCCCGTATATTCTTTCGAACCTTCGACGTAATTCCAATATACCTTGCTCAAATCATACTTCGCCTTTTCTATTTCGTACGTCAGCGTAAAACTTCCGCCTTCTCCTTCATAGCCTTCCGCAGGCTTCCAATACACGGTAAACGTCTTTGTCGCAGTCGTCGCATTCTTCCACTTAATATCACCGCTAAATCCGTTTGCACCTTGCTCCGTATCTATCTCCGCGCCCAACGCAGACAACACGTCGACGTCTACGTAGAACTCATACTCATAGGTATTATAAGTCAATTTCGCTTTGCCGGTAACGTACCCTTCTCCCATTATTTCGACGGGTATCTCCAAGTTGTCTTTATCTACGTACTTACATCTCCAAGGCATATTGTCCGCGGTCAAACTCAAGCCCTGTCCTTTTATTGTAAAACTCTTCCTATAATCGCTTGCGGCAACAGGTAATTTATAGTTGTCATTATCCGCCACGCCTTCGGGCAAATCTATTCCAAAGATATATCCGCCGGGCAACAAATAATCGGGCAAAGCGGCTTTTACTGTATTTGCCACGCTCTCGTCTATACTTGCGAAGTCGTTGGACTTTATTCCGCCTTTTTCCGTATACAATCTCAACTTGATCGTATCGTCGGCGCACGTTTCTCCTATCACTACCGTATAGACTACGTTATCCGCGCCCGTTTCCCAAGTCGGCGTACTTCCGCTCACGCTACACGAGATTGTAAATTTCAACGCTTTCTTGTCTACTGTCACGCTGATACTCTTCGCCTCTACGTCACCGTCGCTCGTTCCCTTCCATTGAGTATTGATAGGGTCTTTGAGATTCAACGTATATTCATACGTTCTCGCATTCTTTCCGGTAATCGCAGTGACCACATTGCTTTCCGAATCTCTTATTTCTATGGCGTCATTATCCATAGTCAAATTAAAAGTCTGCTCGCTTCCGTTGTAAGTCTTTTTGTCCGCTCCCAAAGCAAACTGCGGTATGTCTATACTCTTTCTATCTACCGTCACTGTGATAGTATAACCTGCCTTCGTACCGTCTTTCCACTCGGTATTGGACTTGTCCGCCAACTCAACGTTGAAGATATACGTTCCCGCTTTCGTCACCGTAATGGTATTTCCGCTCAACACTGCGTCCGTCTGCTCTTCGTCCGCAGGCTCTATTGTAACGCCCGTTGTGTTGTATAACGTAAACGTCGCTCCCTTGGGCGTAGTTGTCGTCGAATAAGTCTTTTTTTGCGTCAACAACAACTCCGTGTTGCTCAACGACGGCTTGTTTATTCCCGACGACGTTATGCTTACAGTAAGCGTAAAGTCGTCTTTTCCGCCTCCGTCTTCATCTGCCCACGCTGTGTTGTCCTTATCCTTTAAAGATACGGTATAATTATACGTACCCACGTTTGTTTGCGCAATAGACGTGACGACGTTCGTACTCGGACTCGGTCCTTTCAACTCCACGTCGCCGCCTGTGGCGGAATAATTCAACAACGGAAACGTCACCGCGCTTCCCGTATACGGCTTGCTTTTATCTCCGTTTATCTTTGGCTGGGCTATCTGCATCTTCTTGATTGTGATAGTCAAAGACTTGTCCGAAATATCTCCCGCCGTACTCCATTCCATAAGTTCGTTGTTCTTCAACGCTACGTCAACGACGTACGACGTCTTTGCATTCTTCACCTTGAATGCAGAAGTGCCTATGTCAAACTTCAAATTAGTCGAGTCTGCGTCTTTTATCTTTACGTCTATTAAATCTTTATTGTAAGTAAGAGCAAGCGACTTTTCACTCTTGTCATACGTCTTTTCTATACTCGTAGTAGAGTTCTCGCTGAATTTCGGCTCGCTTACTTTGTACTTCAGAGTATAAGTATACGTCCGAGTCTCATTTGTTCCGTCTACCCAAGATTGTCCTTCTTTGGGCGTAACTTTGACAGTATACTTGCCCACTTCGTTGACTTTAAACGACATTCCTCCGTTCGCATAACTAGGCGTACATGAATAAGTAACAGCCGTCTCTACGTTCTTATATTCGCTGTCCAAATACTCGGCGGTAAACTCTATATCGACAAGTTCTTTGTTTATCTTGTCCAACTCAAACGTGACGTCGCTGCCGTTGTCGTAATATTTTAGATTGTCGTCTTTATTATCATTCGTCTTCTTGTACAAAGGCAAATGTAGTGCCATTGCTTTCGCCACCTTTGCCAAATTTAAATGAAACGCAGGTCGAACAGCTTCGCCGGTTGTAGTATCCTCATTATAGGCAGTTGCTCCATTAGCGTCATACGTTACGCAATCACAAGCATTTACAAGAGTCGCCGAACGCGTCCACGTATTGTAGCCGGCTGAGTTTCCGCCCACATTATAATTAATATCCCATAGACCAGTTAGCGAAGGTTCGTTCCAACCGATTTCCGCAAGTGACGGAAGCCATATATTATCGCTACCCCATGCTGTATAGTCGAGTGTTCTCTGCGCTTGACTGATTATACTTGTGCTAGGAGTTGTTTGATAATCGTATGCTCTAAAAGACGACGAGTCTATTGGCTCAAGCGCGTCGTTGTTGTAATTCCATGGGTCATTATTTACTCCGCCCGTCGCAGTCGAAGACGACTCCTTTCTCTGCCACTCAACTTCGTTAGGCTTTGCTATAAAGCTCGTCAAACTACTATTATAAGTTGTTGAATTAGGAACAGTGAATTTCGCAAATGGATGACTTGCGCTAGGCGTTACTGCAGATGCAGATAGAGTACTCGTCGACGTCGCATACTTTCCGCCATTGTTGAGCGAAACCGCCCTGATTCTACTTGTACCATACATATTTGTGGGATATTTAACATAACCGTCATTGACATAGTATGTGCTCCACTGGACTGTATTATATGACGACGGCAACTGCTCGGAATCTGTCAGCCATAACGTAACTATCGGGTCGCCCGAACCGTCATTTGACGTGTTGGAAAAATACACGACACTCCACGTATATCCGCCTATCGTAACAACGAGTTCTTTGTCACCTTCACTATAATAAGTACTCTTTTTCGGTGTTTTTGAAGATTGTAAAACCTGATTATAATTGGCGTTTTTGATTCCCGTCAATTTCTCAAATAGAGCGTTGACTACATCTCCGTCAAATACTTTGCCATCCGTTCTACTTTCCGAATCATAGTCGCTAAGCAACAAATTTCCTATATTGTTTATTTTCGAAGAATCACATATCGCTTCCGCATTATTTTTTGGCGCAAAGAAGGTCATTGCGCTTGCCATAATCATACACACAATAATCAATATTGACAGCGCAACGTACCCCTTTAATTTCCTTTTTCGTATATCCATTTTACACCTCG
>JAAVHS010000032.1 GCA_014799575.1 Clostridiales bacterium
GCGAAAGTAAGATAGTAAACGATAATATACTAAACCCAAAACTATAGAGGCACATAAATCGCAAACACTCTAACCGCCTTTGGACTTGGGTAATTCTATTGGAACTAACAATTTGCTGAGAGTTAGGATAGAATAGCAAAGTTTGGGCGCGAGGTGGGGATTTGCATTATTATACTCATTAGTTTTTGGTCTGACTAATTGTCGACTTCTATCTTAGTATCGCTAAAAAATAATTTGATTAAGAATGCAAACGCCACCGATAGCGTATACCCTCATATTAAAATTTTTAAATGCAAATTCACTTATAAGCCAAACCCTCAAATCAATTAAATTAAGACTTTGCTAGCAATGCTAGCAGAGTACTATTTTTTGTTGTTTTCTAACCACGTTGCATATACTTCATCCGTTACTTCTTGCTCAACTAATACATATTCTTCTAGTATATCGCCACTGTATGGTGGATTTATTTTACTAGAAACATACTTATTCAACTGGTCGAATATCTCTCGAAAACCTTTATCCTTCATTACCGCTGGAAAACCGTAAAACATTCGCATAAAGTAAGAAACTAAATTCCAATCTAATTTTTGTTTTGTTATAATAATTTTTTTGTCGTTCTTCATATGTATTCTCTCCTTGTAAAACCATTATATCAGTTGTTTTTTTATTTTTGTTGACATTTTAGCATTGCTCACATATTTTTTTCGCCTTGCAAAAACAGTGTAACATAACAAAATAGAGATTTGTGAAAAATGACCTATTGGGTCATAAAAAAATTCGCGAATGCTATATAATTGATTTTTTTGTAATTTTGTGTTACAATAACTCTATGTACGGTATTTACGACGATATAGTCGGCGCGACGGAAAAGGCGCTGGATTGCTTTGACGAAACAAAAGAGCTTTTGGAATATCCCGAAGTTCAGGCGGACAAGGCTTATTATTTGTCAATACTGTCAAAGTACAACAATCTCAAATTTTTGAAAGACAGACTTTCGGCTCTCAAATCTTCGCTTGAAGAGGAAAAAGAGTGTTTGGCTATGCTTGCGGATGCGACTTCCGACGAGGAGCGCGCCGTAATATACGAAGAAATTTCCAATTTGAAAAGAGTGGCGAGCGAGCAATCCGCGCATCTTGCGGACGCTTTGGGATGCAAGCGCGTGGAAGAGAGAGCGTATTGCAGGTTCAAGTTCAAGGAAGTTTCGTCAAAGTTCGGCGTAGCGCTCTATTCTCTTATAAAGATAGATTTATTATCGCGCGGAGCGAAGATAGCGGACGAAAAGATTGAAAACGCAAAGGGCGGTTACGTGGAAGAGATTTCTTTCATAGCCGAAGGCGAGGACGTAATCACTCGTCTCAGTCCTCTTGTCGGCGCGCACAAGGTGAATACAAAGACGAAGAGCGAAGAGTTGTGTTTTGCCGTGACCCCGTCGGCGAGGGTAGAGAAAGTCAAAGAGAGCGATTTGAAGATAGATTTATTTCACTCGCACGGCGCGGGCGGTCAAAATATCAACAAGGTGGAAACGGCAGTGCGTATCACGCATTTGCCCACTGGACTTAGCGTCGTATGTCAAGACGAGCGGTCGCAACTCAAAAACAAAAGACGCGCTTTGGAGACGATTGAAAAGCGGTTGAAAGATATGAGCGAGCAAGCGGAGAAGAAACGTATCGAAGCGGATATCAGCGCGCAGTATTCTAGGAAGAACACTCCTTTATCCTTTGACGCGACGACGAATACGCTAAGCGATACGCGACTCAAAGCGTTTGCGAAAATTCCCTTTCCGCTTGACGAAGCGCAGTTCACTCAATATATAAACGGACTAACAGCGTTATGATACAAAAAATTACGGCAGATACGAAAAAGATAGCTTTATCTTCAAGCCGAACGTTTTACAAGACGGAAGGCTTTGTTACGCTTACTCGCAAGGTAATTGCGATTGACGCTTTTATTTCCCGTGTCGCCGAAAGTATTTTCAGAGAGAACGTGATACTTCCCGACGGTTGCTGTATAGCGCAGACGGAAGACGGACTTTATACGCTTTTCTTGCGCCGTAAGGGCGGAGATGAAAGACTTTCAGAGGGCGACGTTATTTTTTATAAATTCCTGAGCGCAAATCCCGGCGACGGCGGAACGGACAGGCGACTTTCGGAATATATTTCTTCCAACGACAAGATTACGTTGATATTAAGAGAAACGGATGAAGTAATCACCGAGGACGATTTGACTAGGTTGTATCTCGTGTCGGGTAGTGACGGAATAGTCAATTTCCCTTATCTCAACGCAACTCAGAGGCAAATTGTAGAGACCGAAGACGCGAATATGCTCGTGCAGGGTATTGCGGGTAGCGGTAAGACCAACGTGTGCGTAGAAAAAATCGTCTATTGCGCTTGCCGTAACTATCGCGGAGCGGTGTTGTATACCACTTTTTCTCGCGGACTTTTGAGCGAAACGCGAAATAGAGTGGAGTTGTTTTCAAAGAATATTGACGGATTTATTTCCGCGTATGAGAGCGGACGGGTAGATTTTCTCGATTCCAACCACAAAAAGGCGGTGGAGAACAAACTCGGCATTTTGTTTTCCGTCGACGAGGACGGGGAGATTATTTCCGCGTTGAAGCGCATGGCTAAGTTTTTGAAAGAGAAAGTAGAATACCGATTGATAGAGGATATTTACGCGCAAGAGTTTGCGCCGAAGAAAGTGGCGGGCGAAAGCGTGTTCATGGGTGAGTATTTAGGCAGTGGCAGGAATTACAAACTTTCGGGCGCGCTCGAGAAGATAAAGCATATTGCGCCCGAGATAATTTACAAAGAGATTTACGGAATGATTTTCGGCAAGTACGAACTTGACAGTCCTCGCGATATGCTGGGGCGCGACGAGTACGCAGAAGCGAGAAGCGACAGTTTTACAAGGCGCGAATGCGACGTAATCTATTCGGTTGCGACGGACTACGCCGAGTTTTTGACAAAGCGCGGATATACCGACAACAATCTTATGAGCCGTGAAATTTTGAGCAAGATTTCTTCGCCCAAGTATTCGGTAGGCGTAATCGACGAAGCGCAAGACTTCACGCAAGTCAATTTGTGTCTTATGAAAACGCTATGCAGAAAGTTGTTTTGCGTGGGCGACGCGTTGCAAATGATAAATCCGTCTTATTTCAGTTTCGGATATCTGAAGAGGATAATGTACGGCGACGTCACGGGAGTGAGCGAACTTCGCCACAATTATCGCAGTACGGAGAAGATAGAAAAAATCGCCGAAAAGCTGGGCGAAATGAATATGCAAAGATTCGGCACGCACAGTTTCGTGTTGAAAGGAGAAAGCGTTCCTTCACCGCTCTCGTCAGCGGCGGTGTTGGTAAAGGATAGGAGTTTCGTTTACTCGCTCGGCGAGAAGAGATTTGAGAACGTGACCGTTATCGTTGCCTCTCAGGCCAAGAAAGAAAAACTCAGAAAAGTCTTGGGCAAGATAGAAATTCTCACCGTTGCCGAAGCGAAAGGCTTAGAGCGCAATACGGTAATTCTTGCGGACGTGTTGAGCGACAACCTAGACAAGTGGCGATATCTTCACAATATGACGCTCAACAGAAAGAAAGCCGACGAGAATTCCGTTTTCAGATACTACTTCAATTTGTTTTACGTGGGAATATCGCGCGCTAAGCAGTATTTGTTCGTAGCCGAATCCGATTATCCCGACAACTTCAATTCGCTTTTCAACGAGTGTTTCGAGCGCAAGAACAAGGACGGCGCGCTTGCGTATTTGAAAGAGATTGCGGGCAAGTTGGAGATAGACGACGACGAATTTATCGAGCGAATCGAGAAGTTTTGTTCGCTTGAACAGTACGAGAACGCGCGCAATACCGCAGATAGGTTGTCGTCCGACGAACTTAGGAAAAAGCAACTCGCATATATATCCATTCACGAGAGATTTTTGCGTTACGGCAAGATACGCGAAGCGGGCGTAGAGTACTGGCGATTGGGCATGGACGGCGAGGCGCGCGAGATGTTCACACAATCGGGCGACGAGAAGTTGTTCCCGCTTATGGACGCATGCTTGCAAGGCGGCGGAGCTCTCGACCCCGAAATAGTACGTTTCTATCCGCTTGTCGAGGACAACGACGTGGCAAAGAAGATAATACTAGATACACTCAATAAAGAGAGTGAAGAAATAGCGACAACTTTGAAAGTCGCCAACGCTAATATGAAGAGGAGAAGACAATGAGCGAAAAGATAAGCGAAAATTCGATAAAGGAACTAATAGACAGTTTTGTTGCATACCGCAATTTGATTGCGCCTTTGCAAGAGAGTTTGCGTAGCGTAAGCAAGACCTACGAAGAGATAAGAAACGACCTTGACAATCTCACGAAGAGTTTTTCGGGCAATGCGGTAAATCAACTTGAAAAGGTTCACGCCACGCTCAACGCGCAAGCGAGGAGCGGGGAGGAACTCGGCAAGAGAATTGAGCAATACGCGTCTTCCGGCGAGAAGTACGCGGATGCGGTAAAGGGTATGTCTTCGAGTTTCTCCGAAGTCGTCAACAGAATCGATTCTCTCAGCGAAATAGAGAAGAGCGCGGAAAGTCAACTTGCCAAGATTGACGCGTTGATTACCGAAAAGCGTTCGTCTTACAATCTCAAAGAATTGCAAAAGTCGCTTGACGGCTACAACAAGAACGTAGAGAAAATCAGCGACTTTATCAACAAGGACATCGCTTCCGTCTTGAAGCAAAACGCGGATAAGATAGAGGCTATCCGCAAAGAGAACGAAGAATTGTCGGCAGTCGTTGCCGAGCAAGGAAAGGGCATCGCCACGCTGGTGTCCGAGTTTTCCGAGACGTCCGCGCTCTTGAAAAAGTTGGTCGAGGGCAGTACTGTCAATGAGGAGTATTTGTTTGACGCTTTCGACAAATGGGCGGAAGATAGAAAGGTAAAAATCAAGAAAAAGCAAAACTGATTTATAAGGAAAAATGTCGCAAACTATAGAGGAAAGATTGCTTCAAGCAATCAAAAAAGACGATATAAAAGCGTTTGACGCTTTGATGGAAAGAGCGCAGTGCGGAGCATACCGACTGGGTAGATTTCCCACGCTGTCTTTGCTATACCTCTATAATTCGCGCAAGATACTTAAAAAATACGAAGAAAGCTTTTTGAAAATAACGGCTTTCGAGGCTTTGCGCGAGCCTGCGGAACTCTCAAAGAAATTTTCTTCTAAGGCGGGTAAGTGCCTAAGACTTTATCTCAATGAAATCGTATCGCCTATCGAGACGCTTTTGATTTTGGACATGACAAAGCGTTTGACGAAAGTATTTCCTTTGACGAAACCTTCGTCTTCGGTAAAGGGCAGACTTAGGTCTATATACTATATAAAGTATTCGCTGAGTATGAAATTCGAGGGCGACAATATCATTCTTGACAAACGTCCGATGACTTTCGGCGAAAAGAAGAAAATGGCAACCGTGGCAGCATTTGTGCTAGTGGCGATTGCGCTTGCAATCGTCGCTCCTATCACGACGGTTGAGCTTATGCCGGCAAGTATTGACAAGTACGTCGACTTGACTTCCAAAGAGGAATTCGCCTTAAAGCGCGACGTAGTCGTGACGAAAGATATTTCTGTAGAAGAAGTCAACTGTACTATTATCGGCAACGGTCACAAAATAGTATTCCGCAAGGGCGCAACGCTTGGAGTATTGAACGGAAAACTATCCGACTTGACTATCGAGACTTCGGGGGATGCGATATTCTCTTCCATTTCAGAGAAAGGCTCGATTGAAAATACCGTTGTCAACGTAAAGGCGGACTTGACTACGACTGACGGTACGGCTTTCGTCGCGCTGAACAACTACGGCGCGATTGACGGCGTAAGCGTAAACGTAAGAGGAAAGATAGACGCTACTTCGACCACGACGGTTGATTCTTACGGCGGAATAGTGCAGACCAACAACTATAAAGTCAATTCGGCTACTCAGACGGTATACAGAGGCGTAATAAATAATTGCGCAGTCAATTATTCCAAGTTTACGCTTACGGGAACGACGGGCGCCAACGCTTCTTTCGGCGGCGTGGCGGGTATCAACAACGGATATTTGCAGGACTGCAAAGTCACGGGCGAAATAATCGCGGACACTTTCGATATAGCGGGAGTGTGTTCCGTCAACAACGGATATCTAAACGGCGACGTCAACGAGGCAAGCCTTTCGCAGACTTCCGCCGATACGGGTTGGAATCCCATAGTTTGCGGAATCGTCATTACCAACGCGAATGCGGTTGAAAACTGCGAGAACAAAGGCAAGATGACGTCGATATCCAATTGCGGAGCATTCGAAGAACAAGAGGGATACGAATCTACCGTTTCGGCGGCAGGTATAGCGTATTTGAACAGGAGTTCCTATTCAAATCCCTATATAAAAAACTCCGTCAACTCGGGCGAAGTCGAGTGTAGCGCGGGTTATAGAAACGCGTACGTAGCGGGCGTGTGCATATCTTCGAGCGGAACAATAGAGGGGTGCAAAAACCTGGGCGGAGTAAACGTGAGCGCGGACAACGGAGATGCGTATGTCGGTGGAATATCCGCCTATACCAATTCGCAGATTTCAAATTGCCGTTCAAGCGGCGACGTTACCGTTGCGGCGAAAAACGTCTACGCAGGGGGAATATTAGGATTCAGTGAAATCAGCTATTCTTACAATCAACTTTTAGATACGCTCAACCTTGCTTTCGGCGAAGTCAATTCTTGCATAAGTGAAAGTAAAATCAGCGTGTCTACAACTGGCGGTACGCATGTCTGCGTCGGCGGTATTACGGGCTTTGTGCGTGAACAGGGATTTCCATACGGAGAAGACGAAACGATTTACTTTGGCGGTTGGGTGACAAACAGTTATTTTATAGGGCAGTGCGTGAATGAGGGCGCGTACTTTGGCAATATCGTCGGCGTGTGCGGAGCAAATATCTATGAAAGCAATTCATCCACTTTCGGCAATATCGAATATCATAATTTCGAAGGCAATTACTACTATTCGACAAACGGTTCGAAGGCGTTTGGCGCGGCTAGGACGGCAGACGGCAGTTTCGTATCGGTCGAGGATAAAGGCGCGACTTTAACGACGATAGAGGAGATAATAAATTCTCAAGCGTATAAATCCGTTTATTGATTTACAAATTTTGGTTGCATTTGTCTTTTGGTTTTGATATA
>JAAVHS010000033.1 GCA_014799575.1 Clostridiales bacterium
AGTGGACGAAAATCAGCACCGCGACGAGCAGTTGCAAATGATGCTAATGGGTATGCTTGGCGGAGGCAACGGACAAAACGGCGGCGGACAGAGTTTCGTATATCAACAACCCGGCTTGGGCGCGGACGACATACGCGGAATAGTCGCTGACACTATGAACAATATGTTGCCCAACGTAACTCAATACCTACCGCAAGAGGCTTCGCACAGCGACGAACTTATTCAGCATCTTATTGAGCAAAACGAGCAGAACGAACAGCGTATGCAAATGATGATGCAACAACTTGCCGAGCAAAACAATAAGAACAGCGTAAGCGAAGACACGATTGAAAGATTGGTCGAGAAACTTTCTTCTCAAAGACTTATTGAGAGCGTAGCGGAAAAGGAAGTCGCTTCGGCAAATGCAAACGACGAGGTAATCAAGAGCCTAATCGAAGGACAAAAAGCGATTTTGGAGAAACTTGCTCAGCAAGACGCGGAGAAGAAAGCGGAAGCGGAGAAAGCCGAAAAGCAAGAAAACGCCGACATTATAAAGAGACTTGTCGAAGGACAGGATATGCTTATGCGCAAATTGTCCGAAAAACCTGCCGAGGGTTTGCCGTCAAGCAAAATGGCGGAAATCGACCGCAATACTGATAAAATCGAAATGCTTGTACGCAATCAAGAAAGGTTGATGGAAAGAGTAATCGAGATGTCGGCAAAGAATTCTGACAAGTCCAACGAAAGATTGATGGAGAAGATGATAGAACTTTCCGTCAAGGCAGACAATAGACAGACGGAGAGAATAGTCGAAAAGCCCGTCGAGAAAATTGTCGAGAAGGAAGTTAAGGTTGAAGTACCGGTCGAGAAAATCATCGAAAAAGAGATAATCAAAGAAGTGCCCGTCGAGAAAGTCGTTCCTATGCCTATAGAGAAGCCCGCAAAGACGACGAAAGCGCCCGCGCAAAGACTTACGCTCGACGAAGCGTATGAGAAACTATCCGCGACTCAAAAGAAGATTTTCGATACGCTCAAAGCCTACGCGCTTTCAAAAGACAAGTGTAAAGAGAAGAAATCGACTTACTTCACGGTATTAGGACAATCTACGGTCAATCCGTTAGTCAAGTTGACGATAAAGAAAAACACTACCGTTGCGATGTTCAAAATGGAAGACGAGTATTTCAAAGACATTCGCCGTAATGCAGGCAGCGACGGCACGAAGATGAAAGTCAAAGAGACGGAACTCATTGTCGGCGATAATCAGGCGCTCTCTACTGCAAAGGATATGATTGATTTGCGCGAAGATCAAATCGAGAGATATAATGATTATTTGCGTGAGCAACGCTCAATGAAAAAGAAATAAAGAAAAAAGGCAAGCGAACTGCTTGCTTTTTTTCTATGCTATTACATAAAAATTTTACGCTTACACATACTGCAAGTATGTTAATAGTTTTTACAAGAGCAATAGTCATCTATATTTTTTTGTTGATAGTAATGCGATTGATGGGCAAAAAGCAGTTGGGCGAGTTGCAGCCTTTTGAGTTTGCCATTACGTTGATTGCCGCAGAACTTGCGTGTATTCCTATGTCGGATACGCAAGTGCCGATACTCTACGGTCTTGTGCCGATATTCACGCTTTTCGTGGTAGAATTCTGCTTGACAAAGATAGTCAAGCACTCTTTGAAAATGCGTAAACTTATCAACGGCAAGCCCGTAATCGTCATCACGCCCAACGGTATTGATTTTGAAGCGATAAACAAGCTTGATATGACCGTACACGACATTATGGAGTCAATCAGAGCCAAGGACTACACGTCGCCCGAAGAGATTGAATGGGCGATAATCGAGACCAACGGCGATATGTCCGTAGTGCCTAAGGCGGCAAACAGACCTTTGACCGTGTCGGATATGCAGTTGAGCGCGGAGGAAACGCAGTTGCCATACTCGGTAATTTGCGAGGGCAAGAAAATGACTCAAAATATCCAAAAATGCAATCTTGAAGAGAGCAAAATTTTCTCGCTGTTGGATAAATTCAAATTCAAGCAAGAAGACGTATTGCTTTTGTTGGTGACGGGCGGAGACGATTTTTATCTTCAACCGCAAAAAGGTAAATTCATAACGGGCAAGTTAAGCGAGGAGATAGGATGAAAGCGAAGATAATATTGACAGTAGTTTTGGTAGCGGTAATTTTGGCTTTGGGTATTACCGAGCAAGTTTTTATGCAAAACAGTTTCGACGACCTTGCCGATAAGTGCGTGGAAATCCAGGATATGCTTATCCAAAAGGATTACGCCGAAGCTCGCAAAGCAATTTTACAAATGAAAGAGTGGTGGGCGAAAAGACGTGATATTCTCGAATTTACTTGTCCCAACAACGACGTCAAGGACATTTACAAGGAAATCGGGGAACTTGAAGGCACTATGTACGCCGAGATGTACGACGATTCAATCACGCGTACCAACGTAATCAAGAGTATGGCTGAGAATTCCAAAAACTTACTCGCATACAAAATTAAAAATATTCTCTAAATGACAACGGCAGACTTTTGAGTCTGCCGATTTACTTACTTAAGTCATTTAGCAATTCAAATATTCGTTTTCTTTTCAACGGGCATACGAAATTGGGCGCAATTTCACCCATCGGAATTAGTACGAAGTCGCGATTGTGATAGTCCGCATGGGGGACTGTCAGCCTATCCGTATCAATTATCATATCGCCGTAAAAGATTATATCAATATCCAGCGTCCTGTCGCCCCAACGCGCTTCGCGAGTTCGATGCGCTTTCTCTTCGATTGCGTGCAAATAATCCAGCAAAGCGTCGGGCGATAGGTAAGTAGAAATCTTTACCGTCATGTTTATAAAGGGGTATTGCGCAACGCCGCCATAGGGCGGATTTTCATAAGGCGAAGATATTTTCAATACCTTGACAGCCTTGTTTTGCGCAAGTTGGTTGATTGCATTGTTCAAGATTTCCTGTCTTTCGCCAAGGTTACTGCCAAGCGAAAGATACGCGTCTTTGCGTTCAAGCGACACGCTTACCGACACGTTTTCAAACGGCAAGTCTACGGGCGCTTGAGGTTTTTTGACCGTCAAGGAAATGCTATTTATGGGGTATTTATCCATAAGCGTTTGCGCCGTTTTATAGCAAAGCGTCTCAATCAAATCAAAGCAGTTGCTTTTGCAAAAGTCGGTGATATCTTGCATGATACTGCCGTAATCAAGGGTGAGCGCCAAGTCGTCGCTGACCGCCGCTTTCTCAAAATCGTAGTCAATCGAGCAGTCGAATACGAATGGCTGCGGATTGACTTTTTCTTTGTCAAATACGCCGTGCTTAGCGTCCACCGTCAAGTTGTGAATATCGATTTTCGTCATAGTCCACCAAGTCGCGAAAGCTCGTCGGCAATCGCTTGAAAGTTTTCTTTTACGTCGTGTACTCTCACGAAGAGTACGTTTTTTCTTACCGCAAGGCGAGTGGACTCAAGAGTAGGTTGTAATCTGTCTTTTACGTCCCCGCCGAACATTGATTTTCTTGAAGTGCCCAACAAAAGCGGATAGCCGTATTTGTCGAGCCTTTCGTAGCCGTTCAATACTTCCCAATTTTGTTCCTTGCTCTTGCCGAAGCCGATTCCGCCGTCAATGAGTATTTTATCCTCGTCAATTCCTGCGTTTATCGCCAATTCCACGCTTTTATCGAGAAAGTCAAACATATCTTGCCACAAGTCGCAATCGGGGGAAATCTTGTTTTGATTTTGCATAATGCATACGCCCCTTCCATACTTGGCTATTACTTCTGCCATAGAGCCGTCGCCACTGTATTGCAATCCCCAAACGTCGTTGATAAGATCCGCGCCCATTTCCAACGCATTTTTCGCGACGTAAGGGTAGTAGGTGTCTACGGATAAGGGAATATCAAAGTTACGTCTTATCAACTCGATTGGTCTCTCCAACCTCTTCCATTCTTCTTGCGCGCTTACAGCTACGTGCGAAGGTCGGGTAGACTGACCGCCGATGTCTATTACTTCCGCGCCGTCTTGGATAGCCTTTTCCACGCGTTTAAGCGCGTCGTCAGCCGTCGCCCTACTGTTTTCGTAAAAGGAATCGGGAGTGAGGTTGACGATAGCCATAATATGCGTACCTTTGTCAAAAGTCTTGTTGCCGATTCTCATATTATCTCATCAACGCAAGAATGGAATTCTTTTGCGTTTCGTCTATGTCGCCGAGAAGGGTATATGTCACAGTCTTGCTTCCCACTTTCTTTACGCCTCTTGCGCTCATACAAGTATGTTCGGCTTCGCAAAGCACGATTACGCCCTTCGCGTTGAGATTGTCCATAATCGCTTGCGCTATATCGTGGGTCAACCTCTCTTGCAGTTGAAGTCTGCGGGCAAATACCTCTACGGTGCGGGCGAGTTTTGACAGCCCGACAACACGCTCGCTCGGAATGTACGCAATCGCTATCTTGCCGAAAAAGGGCATGAGATGATGTTCGCACATCGAAGTAAACGTGATGTCCTTCTCAATTACGAGATTGCCGGTAGAGCCCTCGAACGTCTTTGCAAGGTGGACTTTTTCGTCGTCGCGATAACCCGCGCTGAGTTCCTCATACATATTCGCCACACGCTTTGGAGTGTCGATAAGTCCTTCGCGGTTGGGGTCTTCGCCGATAGCCTCTAAGAGCATTTTTATCGCTTTTTGTATTTTGTCTTTATCAATTTCTTTCATATCTTTTATCCTTATTGAAAGTAGTTTATAGTTTGTTTATTTCTTCGAGCGCGGAGTTGAGAATGCTCAGCGAACCGCACACGATAATAGTGTCGTTCTCGCTTTGATATGCAAGACGTATCGCTTCGCCCATAGTCGAGCAGCTGATTGAGCATGGCGTATACTTAAGACACTTTTCGAGCGTAATTTTCTCGTCTAGGCCTCGCTTTGAAGTAGGTTTGATTGCGATGAATTTATCCGCCAGGCTGCCGATATTTTCAAGCACGCCGTCAATATCTTTGTCTGCAAACATACCGAAGACAAAGCACTTCTTAGCGTCAGAAAAGTTGCGTTTGAGTTCTTGCGCCAATACCTTTGCGCCGTCGGGGTTGTGCGCGCCGTCGAGTATGAAAGTTTTTTCGCCCTTGTTTACAATCTGCAATCTTCCTTTCCAAAGCGCGCCCGCTATGCCGAGTTTAATATCGTCGTCGCTGATATGATATCCCTTGCTTGCGAGTACTTTTGCGCATTCAATCGCAAGAGAGCAGTTTTGCAGTTGATACTCGCCGAGTTGACGAATAGAGTATTTTTCGCCTTTATATTCAAAGGTTTGTCCGCTCTTTGAACTTGAAATCAATTTGGCGGCTGGGCATACTCTCAAATCGTTGACTTTATTGAATACGCTCATTACCTCGTCACATTGCTTATAAGTGACAAGGGGGCAGTCCTTGACAATCGCGGCTTTTTCGCTTGCAATCGCTTGCAAGGTGTTTCCCAGTATTGTCGTATGGTCAAAGGAAATGGACGTAATGACTGCCACCTCTTTGTGGGGTATGGAATTTGTCGCGTCAAGCCGTCCGCCGAGTCCGCATTCCAAAACCGCGAAGTCGCATTTGCTGTCTTTGAAAAAAAGCATAGCGACGGCGAATTCCACTTCAAAAGCGGTAGGCGCGTTCAAGCCGTCTTTTATCATCTCATCTCTTGCCACCGCCACTTGCGTAATGTATTTCGCGACGGAGGCGTCGTCTATCGGTAGATTGTCCAACAAATACCTTTCGTTGTAGCCGAATACCGACGGGGAATTGAACGTACCCACACGGTAACCGCTTTGCGCGAGAATATTCGTGATAAAACAACTTGTCGAGCCCTTGCCGTTCGTGCCTGCGATGTGTACGAACTTCAAAGAATTTTGAGGATTTCCAAGTTTATCCAGAAGTAGACGCACGGTGTCCAAGCCGTACGTACTGCCGAATTTTTCAAGATTTTCGATATAATCGACCGCTTCTTTATAAAACAAAAAAGAACCTCCCAAAAGAGCTTCCCACAAAAATAGACCTACGTCCTAAGATAAATCAGTCCAAAAGTGGGAGTGAGCATTGCACCGCAAGCGTTTTCGCTTTTCGTTCGTCGGCACTCCCCGTCCGAGCGACACTTCACGCGCAATCTCTACACTTTTATTTGATTATATCATACTGTTGAAGTTATTGCAACAATTTCCTTGCATACTCGCAAAAGGTTGTCGAAAAATCTCCGTCCTTGACTTGAGAACTTTCGACAAGTTCAAAGCAATCTGGGATAGGCGGAAAATATCTGTCGCCGTCAAATTCTTCGTCGATATGAGTAATATAAAGTCTGTCGGCTATATTTAATGCTTCCGCATAAACTTTTTCGCCGCCGCAAATAAAAATCTCTTTGTCGCTGTCAACGGATTTGGAGTATTCTATCGCTTGCGATAGCGAGGGTAAAACGATAGCGTTGTCCTCGTAGATTTTAAGGGTAGACGAGAGAATAATATTCAACCTGCCGCTCAAAGGCTTGCCAATCTCTTTATAGGTATTTGCGCCCATAATTACAGTATTACCCATAGTCAGTCGCTTGAATCTTTTCATGTCCTCGCAAAGCGAGAAAGGCAGTTTTCCGTCCTTGCCAATCACGCCGTTTTTTGCTATCGCTACTATTATATTTATCATATTATATATTATAGGCTAAGACGTAATCAAAGTCAATAATACTATTTATTAACCCAACGGATTCTTAATGTTGAGAGTCACATTTTATAGGAACGTCGTTCTGTTTTTGAGCGCAAGTTTCTTGAAGTTGACTTTTACCGTCTTTGTCAGTAGTATGAACGGGATGAACGCAACCGTGGTTATTAAACCTACAATGACAATCACGAGTATGTGCGAGTATGAAGACATAGCGCGCACGGCAAGCTTGTTGACAAGCGCAACACCCAGCGAGAAGATTAGACACAGCCCGCATTTGAAAAGCGTCTTGCCGTCTATGCCCACGTATTTGTTGAGCATAATCAAATTTATTGTCATAGACAAGGTATGGAATGCGCCCAGCGCGACAAAGTAAGTTTTCACGCCGAGAAGAGACGGGGTCGTCAGCACGAGTATTATCAGTATGACGCAACTCGATATATGAGAGAAAAACGTGTTGGTTTCCTTACCCATTGAATTGAGCATAGATACGACGAGATTGTTAATACACATCGGTATCATAATTATTGCCGCAAAACTTAGATATTCGCCGCTCACCGTATCGTCGTAGAGTACTGCGCCCAACTGCAAGCCCGAACCCGAAAATATCGTGAAGAAGTAGCAGGCGATAAGACAGGCGAAAGTTATTGCTCCGCCGAGCGAGGATGAAAGCGATTTGACTCCTTTGCCTGCGTTGACCGATGCGATTTCGGGTATTAGCACAACGCCGAGCGAGCCTATAATCGACGTTGGAGTAAATATCAAGGGCATGACCATTCCGCTTGCTCTTCCGAATTCGGCAGTCGCTTCGCTTTGCGTCAAGTTGAATTTTGACACGAGCAAAGCGGGGAGTATGAGAGATATAAAAGTCGACATAAGCGAGCCGAAGATTCGAGTGACTGTCAAGGGAGTCGCGCTCTTTGCAATCTCTTTGGCTTGCGTAGGCTTGGATATCTTTCCTTTTTTGGCGAAATAAGACACGATAATTACCACGATAACAATCAAATCGCCCGCAAGCATTGCGATAGCGTAAGCGTATTCTTTTTGTATTGCAAAGACTGCGCTTTCAAGCAAAATTATAGCAAATAGAATTTTGAGTATTTCATCGATAAGTTCGGTTATAGAAAAAATACCGAAATACTTTTTACCCCAGAACCAACCTCTTAGTATAGCGTAAATGCAAGTTGTCAAAAGCATTGGCAACATTATTATGAATATCTTGCGACATCTCTCGTCAGCGAAGACAAAGTCGAGTATTTGCGGAAAAATCAATATTATCGATATTATCGTCAGCGAAATCAACACTCCTGCCAAAAGACAAGTCGAGACGGCGCCGAACTGACGTTTGTTGTTGCCGACGGTGTCGCTTTCGGCGGTAATTCTCGACAAAGTGACGGGAAGTCCCGACGAACAAATACACGCGAATAACATAAATACGGACATACATATTTGATACAATCCGAGTATTTCCGCGCCTAGTTTGCGCGATAGATAGATTTTGAATACGAAAGACATCAGTCTTGTCGCCACTGAAATTATGGTTACGGTTGCGAACGCTTTAAACAATTTTCTCATACAATATAATATTTGGCGGTAATTCAAAATAGAATATAGAGAAGAACATTCAAAAACAATTTGAGGATAGTATTATGAGTAGAATAGTTTTTAGAGTAAACAAGTTGACAAACCTTGAAAAAATCGCAGAGAAATTCCATACCACGCCGCACGCAATCTCTAGATTGAATAACTTAGAAGAAGACGTTTTCGTGGGTATGCGACTTTTAATCGAGCCTTGCGAAGGGGAGTATTACGTCGTGCAACCGTTCGATACGATTGCGAGCATTGCCAAAAAGTTCGCCGTCAGCGAAGATGTAATAATGGAATATAATTCGGAACGAGTGTTTATCGGTCAAAGAGTGTTCGTAAGAAAATAAGAAAACAGCAAGCGTTACGCTTGCTGTTTTTATTTGATAGTTTAGAGATTATTTACCGAACTGGTCTCTCTTGCTATTGGACGAGCCAGAAGCTCTTGCGCCCTTGTTACTCTTGACGAGTTTTTTCTTTCTCTTCGGAGCGAACTTCTTGATGAGATAAATTACTACGATTATGACGATTATGCCGCTGACTGCGCCGAGCGAAATATAAAGCCACATCATAGAATTGGTCTTTGGTTCATCGTCAGTGCCAGTATCATTATCTTCGGGCTCTGCATTAGAGTCGTCGGAAGTGAATACGATACGGAAGTTTTGTTTTGCATCTTCGTCGTTCTTAAGCTGACTGTTGAGCGAGTTGTCGAGTTTAGCAACTTCGCTGTCGCTCAAAAGTTTATAACGAGTACCGGAGTAGTTGGAGTCGGTAATTTCTTTGTAGTCGTCGCCGTCTTTGTAGTAATTGCCGTTTGCGTCCTCGCCGTATTGGTCTTTACGAGCAATAAAGTCAGCTTCGTCGATTTCGTCAACGGAGAAGTTGTCTACGAAGACGTAACCCGTCATACGGTAGTCTTCGGAATCGAAGCCAAGGCTTACGCTCAACGTAGCGGTCGTCGAAGATATATCGTTTTCCGCATAGATATAGAAGGCGTATTCAGTCCACTTGCCGATTTTCTCCACGCCGTTTTCATAGGTAGAGGTGTTGACGATTCTGGACTTGTCGTAGTCTTCGGAGTTTTCTTTGAGTCTTCTTCCGAATTCATAAGTCTTGTTGTTTGCTTTCAACGTAATAGTTGCGGTCGGAACGAAGTATTGGTCTACCTTACCCGTCGCGGCAAGTTTATAAGTCAATACCCAAACGCTTATCTTGTAGTATTTTCCGCTCGAAATAGTCGCGCTGTTTGATGTATAAGCGTAAGAAGTGTTTTCCTTGTTGTAGATTACAAGCGCTCTGTCGCCGATGGTTGTTTCGCTGTTGTTGAAGATAGCGTTGTATACCGCCAAATCTTCAGGTTTGTCAGTGTCAAGACCGATGTCGGAGAAGTCCGTTTTGTTCTTGTCGATTACGCCTGCAATCAAAGAATCGTCGTCGCTCGGAGCGTCCGAATCTACGAGAGAGCCGCTGAAATTCTTAGGAGCGACAATGCTGTTGTCGGAAGTGTCTACGTCGTCGAAAGAATCAACGAGCCAAGACTGAGTGAGGAAACGGAAGTTTTCGGGCTTCTCATTCTTAGAAGCGTTTTCAAATACTTTTGAATCAACGCTGCCGTAAGTCAAGTGAGTAAAGAATACGGTGCAATCGTCAGGGGAAAGACCTTTCGCTCCTGCTGCAAGCGTAAGGGTAACCGATACGCTGGAAATACCCGTCTCAACAAAGATAGAGTATTCATGCCATGCGCCGTCGCCGTCGATTACGGCGTACTTGTAATCTGAGTCGTTTGCGGTAACGGTACTCAAAACGATGCTGAACTGGTCTCCGTCGTTTGCTTTTGCCCAAATCTTGAATTCATAGAAGGAATTTGCGCTGAGCGAAATAGCGTTGGACTTAAATCCAAGCATATCCATGCCTTCATCGTCGTTTTTCTTGATTGCGAGTACGTTTTTGTGCTTATCGTAGGAAAGATAACTTTCTGCGCCTTCATAGAACTTCGACGTGTCGGGTACGCCCAAAGCCTCCGCTTGATCTTGATTAGCGAGGTTGAAAATACCTGCCATATTCGGGTAGACGTCAAGAGGCTCGTCAGCGTTCGGCTTGGTAATCTTCGAAGAATCGGTGGAAGACCAACCGGTAGGAAGACCCAAGACGGGGGATTTCTTCCAATCGTCGCCGAATAGGTTGATTGTCGCGCTTATATCGGTATAGTTGAAGAAACCGTTGGAGGAAACTTCACTGCTTGAACCTGTGCTTGCCAAAGACACTTTGTTGACTACGGAACTTGTGCTAGCAGAGGTATAACCGCTGTAAGAAAGTTTTTCAAGATAAATTGAAGAAACGAATCCATAGCCCATTGCGAACGTGGAGTAGTCGCTACCTTTACCGCTACCCAAAGATATTGAAATAGCAAGTTGAGTATCTTCGATTTCCGCGCCGAGTACGTAGAACGTAATGAGCGTGTAGTCGTTGTATCCTTTTAGCGATTCGAGATTTTCCGTATTGAGGTTGGAGAAATTCGAAACGGAAGTATAAGCCTTAGAGAAGTCTTTGCCATCGTAAGGCTTTTCGTCGTATTCTTTGTTATATTTGAGAAGTTCTACGTTTAGGCCTTTGCTCGTATCTACGTCGATGGTCTTGATATACATAGATATTGCGTAAGCCTCGTTTGCTTTAATGGGCAAAAGATTTGAAGTACCAATCTTTTCTCCTTCCTTCGGAGCGGTCAAGGTGGAGAGAACCGTCGAAGTAGGATAGTAGTTGTTTATAGCAAGTACGTCAGATTTGAAAATCTCGGACGCGTCGATTACCGGCATACCCGGATTCTTATCTTCGGTAAAGTATTTGTCGGCTACAAAGTTTTTCGTGTCGAGTACTCTTGCAACTGAACGATTTGCAATCACGTCTTTTTCATTTTGAATAGCGAAGTTTTCCAAAGATATGGATTCCATATTCTCTTCGGAAGTATAAAGACTGATTTTTCTTTGAGTATTAGTGCCGCTTTGAGCGTTGTAAGTTTCGCTTGTGATTTCATTGAGCGAGAGGCTGTCGAAGAGAACTGCGCCATATGCAAGCGTATCTACGTCGTCTTTACCGCCGAAGCCGAGCCACAATTCAAGATAGAGAGAAGTAGCGCGGAACTGATTTGCTTGAACGTAGAATGTGTATTTAGTCCAATTGTCATGACTATCGGCAATCAATACGTAGCCGTTGCTGTCGTCGTTCGTACCGTCGGTAAGTCTAATCGTAGCGTTGCCCTTCGTGACGTACGTTCTTGCCCAAATGCTTACTTCGTAGTATTTGTTGGTATCGAAATTCATAGCGACCGACGAGCGATAACCGAACGCGGTCGGATTTTCACCCTTGCTTTGCATATAAAGCATTCTCGAACCTATAGACGATTCGGGAGTCGTCAAGTCGGCAAGAGATTTTCCCTCATTTTGCAACAAAGCGTTGAGGTGAGTGAGGGAAGATGTGTTGCTGAAATTCTTCGTGTCGATAATACCTCTTACCGTATCGGAAGACGAGGTGCTTGCCGTATCGCCCGAGCCGAAACCTGCTACAAGAGAGTATTTGGACGGAGTATACGGAATTGAAGTCGTAGAAGATGCGAAGTCGAATTCAGCGTTTGCCGTCTTCATAGAGTATTTAGCGACGGTTGCGCTTAATTGCACCTTGTCGTAGTCTGCTTTTGTGAAAGCCACCGCGTCCTTATCGTCTTCGTCGACTTCGGAAACTTTTTCAAGAACTACGTTGTCAAAGAATGCGTAACCCTTGCTCATATGTCCGCTTGTCGTAGAGCCGATACCGTTGGAAAGAACGACGGAGAGCGTACCGCTTGAAAGTTCGGAAGTTTCGATATACAAAACGTACGTCTTCCACTCGCCTTGGGTGTTGATAGCTTCCCAGTTGGCTTCCGCGCTTCCGCTTACGGTGATGTATGCGCCCGCAAGAGGGTCGGTGTTGTCGGCGTCAAGTATGGTCTTGACGTCTATCGACAATTTATAATAACTGTTTACGTCGAGGGAGTGCGAAGAGGAAGTGTACTTGTACGACGTAGCAACTCTATTATAAATCATGAGTACGTTGTCGTCGTCAAGTTCTTTATTTCCGTTTTCACTGGAAATGCCTCGACCCGGAGATTCGATTGCGATGTCCGAATATTTTCTCTTCAAACTCTTCCAAGCCTTAGTAGCAGTACTTACTACGCCGCTTCTAAGATTTGATTCGCCCGAAGGAGTAGCGGAAGAGGAACTCGATGAGCCTACTGCGCCCGTCCAAGAGTTGGGAGAAGAAAGTTCGGAGTTTTCACCGGTACTGCTGAAAGTACCGTTTGTGAACAACAAACTTGAAGTGCTTGAGTCTTCTTCATTCTTGTCTTTATCGTCATTGTCGCACGCAACGGCAAACATCGTAAAGATAAGACATACTGTCAACATCAAAGCTGTTAAGATAAAAAGTCTTTTCTTGTTCATTTGACCACCTTTATATAATAAATAATAATATTATTATAATAATTTACAATAATCTTAATTATTATATATTACCTATAATAAAAAATCAATTAAAATTATACACTTTTTAAATTTTTGTAACCGACCGCGTATATCGGCGCGTCTTCCACTTGATCTTATTTTTGCATTGAGGGTTTTGGCGGTGTAAGAGTATTTGCATTTAGTGCACGTTTGGGCACTCACTACGACCTAAGTTAGAGCGAGTGCATTTATTAAAATACACTCGCATATGGTTGCGGTCGAGTTCGTGCCCTATCTCCGACCAAACGAAAAATAGACGCTCGCGCAAGACGCACGGCTTGCTCGCTATACCGTCGCAATGCTCCTTACGGCTACGCTCAATTTTTGTCGGACTTAAAAAGGTTAGCCTGTCGGCATTAAATTTGTAACCCAAAACTATAGAGGCACATAAATTGACCCTCTAACCGCCTTTGGACTTGGGCAACTCTATTGGAACTAACAATTTGCTGTAAGTTTTAATAGAATAGCGAAGTTGGGCGCGAGGTGGGGATTTGCTTTATTATACTATTAGTTTTTGGTTCTCCACATTAGCGACTTTTATCTTAGTATCGCTAAAAAATAATTCTGAGTAAGAAAGCAAACGCCACCGATAGCATAAACCTCTAACCAAATAAAAATCTAAATGCAAATTCTCTTATAAGGCAACACTTAACTTTTTATAAATAAAAACCGAATTATTACGTAGAATAAGTCCGATGGAGAAAATAAAGGATAAAGAAAAGCAAGATAATTCAAAGGGATTGAAAAAATCGACAAAAATCGTATTGTCGGTGATTGTGTCGCTCTTCGTTGGCGTGGCGAACGGACTTTTCGGCGGCGGAGGCGGTATGTTGGTCGTGCCGATATTTACGGTATTGTTGGGATTGGAAGAAAAAATCGCGCATTCATCTGCGATATTGACGATTTTACCTTTGAGTTTGGTCAGCGGAATAATTTACGCCGTCAACGGGCAGTTTCAATCGCCGCAGGGACTTTACGTCGGCGCGGGAGTAATAATCGGCGGTTTAATCGGTACTTTTTTGATGAAAAAGTTTTCCAACAACTTTTTGAGAATCATTTTTTACACGTTGATGATAATTGCCGGAATAATCATGCTTGTGGGTAAGTTAAAATAAAAGGTTATGCATAAATAAATAATCAAAGGGAAAGTTGGATACAAAATGACTATATTTTTACTGATTTTGGGCGGAATAGTAGGCGGAATAATCGGCGGTATGGGAATGGGCGGCGGAACGCTCTTGATACCTATACTTACGATTTTTTTAGATATACCGCAGAAAAATGCGCAAGCGATAAATTTGATTGCGTTTATTCCTATGGCTGTTATAGTTACCATTATAAACATAAAGCGTAAAGAGATAGACTATAAGAGCGTATTGACGGTCGCAATTCCTGCGCTTGTGACGAGTATAGTGTCGTCGTTATTCGTAAGTAAAATCGACGGCAAGGTTTTGTCAATCGGTTTTGCGATATTTTTGATTGCGCTCGGAGTAGTTATGATGATTGCGACATTGCTCAAATGCATATATGCATATATGAACAAATGTAAAGAGGAATATATCTTCAACGACTAAATCTTGCATATTTCGAGTTTTGCAATCATAGAGTATGAGTGTATAAATGAGGTGGAATATGCGAGAAAATTACTCTCAAATCATTTTGGAAATGGCAGACTACATATTAAAGACGCGTTGTACGGTAAGGCAGTGCGCAAGCGTGTTCGGCATAGGAAAAAGCACTGTTCACAGCTATATGCGCAACAGATTAAAATATATTGATATAGATTTATACGAAGAAGTTCAGGGGGTATTGAGTTATAATTTATCGGTCCGTCATTTGCGCGGCGGAGAAAGCACGAGAAGAAAGTATATCGCTCAAAAAACGCCCGATTGCGAAAATCAGGCGTCGTCTTATACAAGTATTTAGCGTCATTTTAGGGATTTATCCCACAAATTGTTACGTTCAGGATGAAAAAGCGCGGTGAGCATATTTTGTTTGCAACCGTACTGTTCTTCCATTTTGGCGACGAGTTCCTTGACGTCCTCGCGCTTGGTATGCTTGTCCTGCGGACAAGGATTGTGAATAATCGGCAGATTATACCGTCTGCAAAGTCCCGAAAGGTATTTTTCCTCGATATAGATAAGAGGACGGATCAGCGTAATATTGCTTCTATCCATGTGGCTTGTGGGCATAAACGTGGAAATTCTTCCCTCATATATGAGGGAAAGCAGGAAAGTTTCGAGTACGTCGTCGGCGTGGTGACCCAAGGCGAGTTTGTTGCAGCCGTGTTCCTTAGCCACGCTGTTGAGCGCGCCTCGACGCATTTTCGAGCAGAGTGAGCAAGGACTTTTTTCCTGCCTTTCGAGTATTATATCGTAAATTTGAGTAGGCTCGATAATCAGTTCTACGCCAATGCTTTCGCAGTAGTCTTTCGTCGCCTGAACCTCGTCTTTGTTGATGTCGCTAAATCCCAAATCGATATTTATCGCCAACAAATCGAATTTTTCGGGAGCGAATTTTTTATACGCGGCAAGAAGGGCTAGAAGAGATATGCTGTCTTTTCCGCCCGATAGACCTACGGCAATTTTGTCGCCGTCCTTAATCATATTGTAATCGCTGAGAGCTTTTCTTGTCAGGGATAATAATTTTTGCATATTTTTAGTTTAGCGGTTTTATTGACTAATTGCAAGAGAATATAGTATATTAAATTAGTAATTGACAAAATATATTGTTCATATTTTGTATCAAAGGGCAAGGAGATAGCTTTGACAGAAGAGATAATTAATTTCGTCCGCAATCTTATAGGCAACGATTATATTACAACGTTTTTGATTTCCATCATACCGGTTGTTGAATTGAGGGGAGCAATCCCTGCCGCAATGACTATGGGCTTGACGGCAGGCGTGTCATTCGCTTTGGCGTGGGCAGGTTCGGCAATCGTTGCGCCGATACTTCTTTTGATACTTCGACCGATACTCGATTGGATGAAAAAATATAAGGCTTTCGCGTCGTTTGCCAACGCTATAGAGAGCGGATTCAAGAGCAAAGCGTTGAAAGTCGCGGGAGAAAACAACTCTCAACTTACCCTTGAGCAAGCCAAGAAGTTGGAACGCAAAAAGATGCTCGGCGTCTATCTTTTCGTAGCGTTTCCGATACCTTTGACGGGAGTGTGGACGGGAAGCGCGGTCGCAACTTTCCTTGACATCCCGTTTTGGAAGTCAATGGCAATGGTGTGGTTGGGTAATTTGACTGCGGGCGCGATAGTCACCGTGCTTGCTATATTCTTGAAAAGTTATATGAATATCGTGCTTGATATATTCTTTGTAATCGTCATTTTGGTACTGCTTATTTATTTTATCAGAATAGTAGTAAAAATGGTCAAAAGCAAGAAAGAAAGACAATCTTCTCAATCAAGCGAAGTTGAGCAAAATTCGGTTATAGCAGATAAAATCGACACGGATACGGAAAATTTGTCGTCAAATACCGCCAATGAAGAGCGCGAAGCGATAGATGAAAGCGTGACGACGCAAGTATCGCAAAATCAAAAGGAAGAAGATAAATGAAGTATTACGAAGTTACCGTAGACACGACGAGCGAAGCGAGCGAGTTGGTCGCCGAGATATTGACGGAAGTTGGCAGCAACGGCATAGGCATATACGACAACAACGATTTGGCGGACCTTGCCGACAGCGGAGTCGTGTGGGATTATATGGACGAGCATTTGCTTGAAAAAGACGGAAAAGCGCAAGTCAAAGGCTACTTTGAAGTGGATAATTTCGACAAAGTTCGCGCAGAGATAGAAGAAAAGTTAGAGTTTTTGAAAGCCAACTGTCCTTTCGATTACGGCTCTTTGGAAATATCGCTCAATACCGTTGACGATAGCGATTGGTTGGAGAGTTGGAAACAATATTACAAGCCGATTAAGGCGGGCAGAGTGACTATTGTTCCCGAATGGATAGACTATGAGGCTGAAGAGGGCGAGTATATCGTCAAAATCGACCCGGGTATGGCTTTTGGCACGGGAGAACACGAAAGCACGAAAATGTGTCTCAATCTCTTGCAAGCCGTCGGAATGGAGGGCAAGAGCGTAATCGACGTCGGCACGGGTAGCGGAATTCTCGCCTTGGCGGCGGCAAAACTCGGCGCAACAGCCGTAGAAGCGTACGATATCGACGACAACGCGGTCAAGTCGGCAAAGGAGAATTGCATTCTCAACGGATTGCAAGATAAAATCGTCGTGGAAAACGCGAATTTGCTCGACAAGACGGCAGGCAAGTTTGACGTAGTGCTTGCCAACATTACCGCCGACGTTCTGATAATGCTATCCCAAAGTCTTGGCGATTATATGAAAAAAGACGGATTAGTAATAATATCGGGCATCATATTGAAGAGAGAAAATGACGTCAAAGACGCTTTTGTAAAGGCTGGATTTGTCGTTGTCGATAAAATTAATATGGGCGAGTGGGTCGCCTTCAAACTAACGAAGTAATAAGTAAGGGGAATATGGAAATAAAGCGATTTTTCGCGAATAGCGAAGATTACGACGGTTTGAATATAAGAATTTACGGCGAAGAGTTTACGCATATGACAAAGGTGCTTAGGCACAAAGTCAGCTACAAAATTATCGTGAATCTCGACGACGGCAAGGACTATAACTGTACTTTGAGCGAGATAAAATCAGACTGCGCTATCGCTCGCATAGATTCCGTGACTGACAACGAATGCAAAGCCAAAGCGAGCGTAACGCTTTTCCAAGCCTTGCCAAAAGGCGATAAATTCGACTTTATAGTGCAAAAATGCGTGGAACTCGGAGTGGAAAAAATCACGCCGTTTTTGTCGAGATATACCAACGAGAGCAAGTTCAATTACGCCCGCTCTCAAAGGATTGCCTTAGAGGCGTGCAAGCAGTGCGGACGTTCGAGAAAGGCGGATGTCGGCGAGTTGACGGACTTTGACGGATTGATAGACCAACTCAAAGATTACGACGTAATAATTATGCCGTACGAAAATTCCAAAGTCGGCAAGATAGGTCAAATTAAAGGATTGGAGAGCGGAAAGAAAATCGCTTTGATTATAGGAAGCGAGGGCGGTTTTTGCGAGGAAGAAGTCCAAAGAGTAAAGAATCTCGGCGGAGAAATCGTCTCGCTGGGCAAGAGAATTTTGAGGTGCGAGACGGCAAGTATCGTCGCCGTAAGCCTTGTGATGTACGAACTTGGCGAGTTGCAAGGATAGAAAAATAAGACAAAAATTATATGGACAAAACGGTCTAAATATACAATTAGAAATGAAAGCGGTAATATACAATTTGGGATGTAAAGTCAATAAGTACGAGTGCGACAGCTTGCTCAAAAGCCTCAAAGAAAGAGGACACGAAGTGAGCGAAGACTTGGTCTACGCCGATTTGTATATACTCAATACCTGCGCCGTTACCAACGAGGCGGAGCGCAAATCAAGACAGTGTGTCAGCAGGTGCTTAAAACTCAATCCAAATGCAAAAATCGTAGTATGCGGTTGCGCTTCTCAAAACAATCCGACGCAGTTTTCAGACAAAGAAAACGTGACCTACGTTATAGGCAATGCCGATAAGGACAAACTTGTCGACAATCTCGAAGAAAAGGGTATATTAATAAAGCCTATCCCCACCGAATACGAGGACGGATTTTCGCCCGAAGTAGTGCGCACTAGAGCCTACGTTAAGATACAGGACGGATGCGATAATTACTGTAGTTATTGCCTTATTCCCTATGTTAGAGGCAGGAGCAGGTCGAGAAAAATCAAAAGTGTGGTAGATGAAGTCGCAAGACTTTCGGCTATTTGCAAAGAGATTACAATCACGGGTATCGATATATCTTCGTACGGGAAAAATATAGGCAGTTCGCTTGCCGAATTGATGGAGCATTTGGCGGATATAGACTGTCGAATCCGATTGGGTTCGTTGGAAGTCAACGTCATTGACGAGAGGTTGCTCCAAGCGCTCAAATCGCTCAAAAAATTCTGTCCTCAATTCCACCTGTCTTTGCAAAGCGGAGAGGACGGCGTTTTGAGAAAAATGAACAGACATTACACGGTAAAGCAGTACGCTGAAAAAGTGGAACTCATAAGGAAGTTTTTCCCCGACGCAGGTATAACGACCGACCTCATTTGCGGCTTCCCGACGGAAGACGAGGAGAGTTTTGAAAGAACTCTTGAATTTATGGACAAAATAGGTTTTTCTCAAGTTCACGTTTTTTCTTACTCTCAAAGGGGAGGTACAGTAGCGGCGAGATACAAGTTATTGCCTGCCGAGGTAGTAAAGTCCCGTCAAGCGAGAGCGTCGGAAGTCGCTCGCAAATGCAAAGAGAGGTATTTGCAAAAGTTTGTCGGAAAGACGCTCGAAATGTTGAGCGAGGATAGAGAAGACGGATTTATGTGCGGATATTCCAGACAGTATATCAAGTGCTATATCGACGGCGGAGAGAGCGACAGGCTTTACAAAGTCCAAGTCGAAAAGATTCAAGACGGCATAGCGCACTGCAAGGTATTTGAAGAAATCGATAAATAAAGGAGAAAATTATGGATTGCATTTTTTGTAAAATTATCAAAGGGGAAATACCTTCCTACAAGATTTACGAGGACGAAAAGACCTACGCGTTTTTGGATATCGCTTGCGACAGTTTCGGTCACACTTTGGTTATACCAAAGAAGCATTGTCAAAACGCGCTTGACTGCGACGACGAGTATCTTCAAGCGACGATAACGACAGTGAAGAAGATTGCAAAGCATTACGTCGAAAATTGCGGATTTGACGGCGTGAATATCTTCAACGCAAGCGGAGAAAGCGCTCAGCAGACGGTATTTCACTTGCATTTCCATATTATTCCGAGAAAGAAAGAAGACGGCGTTGACATATGGCCGCTCAAAGAAAAGTACGATTTAGACTTGAAGGACGTTTGCGACAAGTTGAAATTGAATTGAAAAACCTCTTGAATTTTGTTGACAACTCTTTGTCATTATGCAATAATGTTGAAGTATTAAGTCGCAAGAGCGAAAGGAGGCGAGTGGATTGTCAACGGTTAAAGTAGGAGAGAACGAGTCTTTGGACAGCGCAATCAGAAGATTTAAGCGTAAATGCGCAAGAGACGGCATCATCGGCGACTTGCGTAAAAGAGAGGCTTATGAGAAGCCGAGCGTAAAGCGTAAGAAAAAGGCTGAGGCTGCGCGCAAGCGTATGTACAAGAACTAATTTAAGAAAAATCGAGGCGAGCAAATCGCCTCTTTTTTTACGCTTTGAGTCTTATATTTACTTGAATTTTTTGCTTATATATTATATAATCTAATATATGGATTATCAATCGCTTTTGAATTCGGCGCAGTTGTTGCCGGTAAAGGATACGCAAGGGGCGGTATTGGTACTCGCAGGCGCAGGAAGCGGCAAAACGCGAGTGCTCACGTACCGTATCGCTTATTTGATTGAACACGAGGGAGTAGACCCTCGCAATATTCTTGCTATCACTTTTACCAACAAGGCGGCGGGCGAGATGCGCGAGCGTATTTTGGACGTCACTGGTCGAAGCGGTATGCTTATTTCCACTTTCCACTCGCTTTGCGCAAAAATTCTCAGGAACGAGATTTCCAGGCTTGGCGACTTCAACTCAAACTTTTCCATTTACGATAAAGAAGACAGTAAAAAAATTGTAACAAGAATACTAAAATCAAAAAATATAGACCTTGATGAAAACAGAGATATAGTTAAACGTGTCCTTAGAAAGATTTCAGAAGCGAAATGCAACGCTATGAATGCTGAAGAATACGCGCGTAATCTCAAGGGCGAACCGTATGGGAAACTTATTATAGAAACTTATGAGCAGTATGAAATGGAACTCAAAGAGAACAACGCGCTTGACTTCGATGATTTGCTCTACAAGACTCTCCTGCTGTTTGCAAACGACAAGAAAGTTTTAGAAAAGTATCAAGACCAATATAAATATATACATGTCGATGAGTTTCAGGATACTAGCAGAATCCAGTATACTTTAGTTAGAATGCTTGCCAACAAATACAGAAATATTTTCGTTGTGGGCGACGATGACCAAAGCATATATGGATGGAGAGGAGCAGATGTTTTGAATATGAGCAAATTTACTCAGCATTATCCTGACTGTCGTGTCTATAAACTCGAACAGAATTACCGTAGTACCAAGAGAATCCTCGACCTTGCCAACAAAATTATCGCCAACAATTCTCAGCGCATGGATAAGACGTTGTGGACGGATAAAGATAATGGTGTCAAAAATATTTATAAGAGTTGTTATGACGAAAAGGTTGAAGCTGACTACGTCTTAGAGCAAATTTGTAATCTTATTAGGTACAATAATTACGACTATAAAGATTTTGCAATTTTAGTGCGAGCTAGTTCTCAGACACGTCCATTTGAAGACAAACTCCAACTTTATGGATTTCCATATAAGATAATTGGAGGTAATAAATTTTATGATAGAAAAGAAATTAAAGATTTTTTGGCATATCTAAAATTTGTCGCTAACCCCAACGATACCGAGAGTATTTTGAGAGTTATCAACGTACCTAAAAGAGGTATCGGCGAGACTGCAGTTCAAAGACTCATCGAAGCGTGCGCGGAGAAAAGAGTTACGCTGTTGCAAGGTATTTTGGATATCGACAATATGCCGCTCACAAGCGTGGTAAAGAACAAAATTCGAGTTTTTTCCGAAGTAGTATGGCAACTTCGCGAAAAATCTTCAATGCCGCTTATCGATTATATTGACTTTGTCAATAAATACGTTGATTTTGCCTGTCAGTACAATAACAAAGACGAAGAGGACAAAAACAGACTTGACAATATAGATGGATTTATCACGTTGGTAAAAGAGTATTGCAAGGATAATCCGTCGCGAAAGCTTGATGAGTATCTTCAATCGGTATCGCTTCTCACTGATTCAGATCAGCCTATTGACGATTGTATTACGCTTGCAACTATTCACGGAATTAAAGGTCTAGAATACAAATGCTGTTTTATTGTGGGCTTAGAGGAAGGCCTTTTTCCAAGTTTGCGCGAAGGTGATTCCGATAATAAAGTGGAAGAAGAACGTAGAATTATGTACGTTGCAATTACTAGGGCGAGGGAAAGACTTTATCTTACCAACGCGCAGTCGAGATATAAATACGATCATAAGGAGTATGGGATATCATCCAGATTTCTCAAAGAAGGCGGTCTAATCGTCGAGCCAAGTAGAAGCAATAGCAGCCTTAGAAATGATTATTTTAGCGACGAGTATTCGCAGTATCAGCCGATAAGCGAAAGGTCGTCGACGGATAGACGTGACAAAGTGGCAGAGATGAAAAAACTTATGAATGATTATTCTAAAACATCCGCTTTTGCCAATAATACGCATTTAACTGCGCCTCAGTCAAAGGACGTATCTATTTTCAAAGTAGGTATGGCTGTGGAACACTCGCGTTTCGGACAAGGAAAGATAACTTCGATTACGGGCGAAAATGCAAAAGTAGAATTTCCAAGTCTAGGAGTTAAGATGTTTAATTTACGTCTAGCGCCAATCAAACCGATTGAAGATTAGGGGGATATAATATGCAAAAAAGCGAGAGAATGGCACAACTTGTCGAATTGCTCAACGAATACGCCTATCAATATTACACTTTGGACAATCCCACGGTTGCCGACGTGGAATACGATAGACTGTATGACGAACTCGTCGCTTTGGAAAGCGAGCTCGGGTATTCTCTTGACAATTCGCCTACAAAACGCGTGGGCGACGTGATTCTCAAAGGCTTCAATACGGTTCGCCACCTCGGCAGACTTTATTCTCTCGATAAGTGTCAAAGCAAAGAGGCTTTGTCCGCATGGCTTGACAAGCTGATTAAGTTTTGCGGATATATGCCAAAATGCTCGCTTGAATACAAATTCGACGGACTTACCATAAATCTTTTGTATCGCGACGGAAAACTTCAGAGGGCTTCGACGAGAGGCAACGGAATAGAGGGCGAAGAAGTGACCGAGCAGGTCAAGACGATAAAATGCGTACCGCTATCTATTGATTATAAAGGCGTATTGGAAGTGCAGGGCGAGGGCATTATGCGCCTATCCGCTTTGGCTGAATACAACTCAAAAGAGGGCGTAACGCCTCTCAAAAACGCGAGAAACGCAGTCGCGGGAGCGATAAGAAATCTTGACCCGAAAGTGACCGCTTCACGCAGATTAGAGGTTGTCTGTTACAACGTAAATTATATCGAAAAAGAGTTTTCAAAGGGCAGTGAAATGATTGAGTTCCTTGCTCAAAACAAATTCAAAATCAGCGACAAATTCGACCTATATGACAAAAAAGAGCAGTTAATTGACGGACTTGACGCGATTGCGAACAAGCGCGACAGCCTTGATTTTCTAATTGACGGAGCGGTAATCAAGGTCGACGATACGACTATTCGAGAGGATATGGGTTATACGGAGAAATTTCCCAAATGGGCGGTCGCTTACAAGTTTCCGGCGCAAGAGACGACGACCACGCTCAAAGACGTTGTTTGGCAAGTTTCGCGGACGGGGAAACTCAATCCTTTGGCGATTTTAGACCCCGTCGATTTGGCGGGCGTGACGGTGTCCAGAGCGACGTTGTCCAACATCAGCGAGATAAAGCGAAAGGACATAAAGATAGGCAGTAGAGTGTTTATCCGCAGGAGCAACGACGTCATTCCCGAGATTTTGGGAATTGCCGAGCATACGGCAAATTCAAGGGAAGTTGAAAAGCCTACGGTATGTCCCGCGTGCGGAGCGCCTGTAATCGAAGAGGGAGTATTTTTGAAGTGTAGCAATGCAAAGCATTGCGCCCCTGCGATAGTGTCTGCAATGTCGCACTTTGCCTCGCGCGACGCTATGGATATAGACGGCTTGTCGGAAAAGACTTTCGAGACGCTTTACAATGAGGGTAAGTTAAAGCATTTTGTCGATATTTACAATTTGCAAGCGGGCGATTTCGACGGAATCGAAGGCTTCGGAGACAAGAAGATTGCCAATTTGTTGGGAGCAATCGAAAAGAGCAAAGACACGACGCTTGACAGACTGATATACGCATTGGGAATACCCAATATAGGTAAAAAAGCGGCGAAGCAACTTGCCGACGCATTCAAGACTTTGGACGGCGTAATGGGCGCTACTTACGACAATTTGATTTGTCTTGACGACTTTGGCGATATAATGGCGAGAGGTCTTGTGGAATACTGGGCTGACGAAAGGCATAGAGAGGACGTTCGCGCGCTTATCGAGCGCGGCGTTAAGATTGCCGAAAAGCAAGTGATTCAAGGCGCGCTCAGCGGAAAGAAAGTCGTATTGACGGGTTCGCTTCCCACGCTCAAACGCTCGCAAGCAAAGCAACTTATCGAGGAAAACGGCGGAGAGGTATCGGACAGTATTTCCAAGACGGTCAATCTCGTCGTCGCGGGCGAAGACGCGGGCAGTAAACTTGCCAAGGCGCAAAAACTCGGAATAGAGATTATCGACGAAGACGCCTTGCTTAAAATGATTGGTGAAAAAGAATAAAGAAAAGAAAAGCAAATTGCCTATTTATATTATAAATATTTATTAAAAAACTTGAAAGTTTTATTATTTTGTGGTATTATCTAATATACATAACTATGCGCACGCGCATATTGGAGTGAATATGACGATATACAGTATGACAGGTTACGGCAAAGGAATAGCCGAAAAAGACGGATTGAAAATCACGGTAGAACTCAAATCGGTTAATCACAGGTTTTTGGATTTGAGTATAAAACTTCCAAAGGCATTCGTCTTTGCTGAGGATACTTTGCGCAAGACCATTCAGTCTAATATCGCAAGAGGTCACGTCGACGTATACGTCAATTTCGAGGATTCGAGAAAGGACAAGTGCAAGGTTGCGGTTGATTACGATTTGGCAGAGCAGTACGTTGAAATATCAAAGCAAATCGCTCAGAAATTCGGTGTGGAAAACAACTTTTGCGTAAACGAAATTTTGCGTGTTCCGGAAGTGGTGACGCAAGTCGCGGACGAGAGCGACGAAGACACTCTTTCCACTCTTATCAAGGAAGCGTGCTTGCAAGCGATTGAGAATATCAACGCTATGCGCGCAGTAGAGGGAAAAGCGCTTGTCGACGATTTGCTCGGCAAGATTGAGGGTATCAAACAAATGTTGCCCAAAATTCAATCGCTTGCGCCAATCGCTCTTGACGAGTATCGTTGCAAACTTCGCGAGAGAGTGACTGAGTATCTCAAAGAGACTCCTATCGACGAGGTTAAACTCATCAACGAAATCGCTTTTTATAGCGACAAGGTGTGCACTGACGAGGAAATCACAAGGCTTTATACCCATATATCGCACTTTGAATCGATAGTCAAAGAAGGCGGCGCAATAGGCAAGAAACTTGACTTTATCGTGCAAGAGATGAATAGGGAAAGCAATACTATCGGAAGCAAATGCAACTATGCGGCTATCACCGAATGCGTGGTATTCCTCAAAAGCGAGATAGAAAAGATAAGAGAGCAAATTCAGAATTTGGTATAGAATAACATATCAATTTCGCAAAGCGATTGCGAAAAGGCGGAGAAGATGGAAAACAGAAAAGGTTTGTTGATAGTAGTATCGGGACCGTCGGGCGCGGGCAAAGGCACGGTTTTGGCGCATACCGTCGAGAAGTATCCCAACTTAAAATACTCGGTATCGGTCACGACGAGAGCACCCAGAGCAGGCGAAGTCGATGGCGTGAACTACTACTTTAAGTCGGTTGAAGAGTTCAACGAGATGCTCAAAAACGACAAATTTTTGGAGCATCAAAAGGTATACGACAACTTCTACGGCACGCCTATAGACAAGGTGAAAGAACAGCTCGGCGCGGGCTACGACGTCGTTTTGGAGATAGATGTAAAAGGCGCTTTGGACGTGAAAAACAAATATCCCGAAGCGGTAATGATATTCATATCGCCGTCAAAGAGATCTACGATTGAAGAGAGATTGAGAGGTCGTTCGACGGAGAGCGAAGAGCAGTTGAAGTTGCGCACGGACAGCGCGATTGAAGAGATAAAGCAAGCGGTACTCTACGACTATATCGTCGTCAACGAGGACGCGGCGCAAGGCGCGATGGACATTATTTCCATAATCGAAGCAGAAAAATGCAAAGTAAAAAACAATAAAAAATTTATAGACAATCTAATCTACGGAGGTAAATAATTATGATGATTGATCCACCTATCGACAAGTTGATAAAGAAAGCGGAATGCCGTTACGCATTGGTATGCGGTGTTGCTAAGAGAGCAAGACAGCTCGAGACGCAATATCCCGAACTTCTCGAAGAGAAGAAGACCAAGGCGATAAGCTACGCCGCTCAGGAAGTATACGACGAGAAAGTTATTATCAAGAGAGATAATCAGTAATTTTTGAGGTAAGGGCAAATGCTGAGAAGGTTTAACGTACTTTTGGGCGTAAGCGGCGGTATAGCTTGCTACAAATCGTGCGAAATAGTATCGAGATTGAAAAAACTCGGCGCGGGCGTGGACGTGATAATGACCGCGCACGCAACCGAGTTCGTCTCGCCGTTGACTTTCGAGACGCTGTCGGCAAGACCCGTCGTCAGCGATATGTTTGCCCGCGAAAAGGAATGGGAAGTGGAACATATCTCGCTTGCAAAAAAAGCGGATTTGTGCATTATCGCGCCGGCTACCGCCAACGTGATTGCCAAGTTTGCCGACGGCATAGCGGACGATATGTTGACCACCACTTTTCTTGCGCTCAAATGTCCGATAATCCTAGCGCCGGCAATGAATACGAATATGTACGAGAACGTTGCCGTCAAGGAAAATTTGGAAAGACTCAAATCGCGCGGCGTAATCGTCTTAGACAGTATCGAGGGCAGACTTGCGTGCGGGGATAACGGCAAAGGCAAGATGGCTGAGCCTGTTGATATTGTTGCAAAGGCGGTTGAAGTGCTTTGTCCCAAGAGCGATTATGCAGGCAAAAGGGTGCTTGTCACCGCAGGCGCGACAAGAGAGAATATCGACGGAGTGAGGTTTATCACCAATCGTTCGTCGGGTAAAATGGGTATAGAAATTGCCAAAGCCGTAGTAAAGCGAGGCGGAAAAGTCACGCTTGTCAAAGGCTTGACGCAAGTGGATATACCGTCCTATATCGACAAGGTAGTCGAGGTAGAGACGACTTGTCAAATGTACGACGCGGTAATGGAGAATTACCAAGATTGCGACGTGATAATCAAGGCTGCAGCTCCAAGCGATTATCGCCCTAAGGACAAGATAGAGAATAAGCTCAAGGGCGAAACGCTGACATTAGAACTTGTCAAAAATCCCGACATAGCCAAGGCTGTCGGCGAGGTCAAAGGGGATAGGAGACTCGTCGTATTCTGCGCGGAAACGCAGAACTTAATCGAGAGCGCCAAGCAGAAACTGACAAGCAAGAATGCCGATATCGTCGTAGCCAACGACGTTACCCTCGAAGGCGCGGGATTTGATACCGACACGAATATTGTCACTATTATTACGCGCGACGGCAAGTCGAATTCTTTGCCGAAAATGAGCAAGTCGGAAGTCGCCGACGTCATACTCGACGAGGCGATAAGATGATTGCAAAGGTTATCGTAGATATAAGCAACAGCGAGACTGACAAGATATTTGATTATGAAATTCCCTCAAATCTCAACGTGCAAAAAGGCAGTAGAGTTATCGTGCCTTTCGGTACGCAAAGGATAGAGGGTTTTTGTATTGATATTGCGCCCACGTCCGACGTCCCTACGCTCAAAAGCGTGGAAGGAGTGTTGGACGAATTCGTATGCATAAGCGAAGAGATGTTGGAACTTATGCGGTATATGAAAGACAGGTTTTACGTCAGATACGTTGACAGCTTGCGCCTCTTTATTCCCTCGAAACTTCGCGGCGGAAGAATAAAAGAACTGATAAGACTGTATCTTACGCTCAATCCTGCCTACACCGTCGAAGAGATTTTGGACGCAATACCTGCGAGGGCAAAGAGTCAAATCGCTTTGATTGAAAGGCTCAAAGAGGGCGGAGAGTATTTGAGCGTAATCACCAACGAGTATTCGGTGGCTGCCGTCAACGCGCTCGCGAGCAAAGGACTGATAGTCAAGACGTCCGAGCAAGTTGGACGAAAGCCTATGAAATCCGTCATAGGCGAGGAAGCGCAAGTCAAACTTCGTCCTCAGCAACAAAGAGCGATTGATACGATTTTTTCTTCAAAGCAGACGGCGGTACTTTTGCACGGCGTGACGGGCAGCGGAAAGACGCTCGTCTATATGAACGCTATCAAGAAAGTATTGAGCGAGGGCAAAACCGCGATTATGCTGGTTCCCGAAATATCTTTGACCCCTCAAATGCTTAGGAATTTCAGAGGTTATTTCGGCGACAGCGTGGCAATGCTGCACAGCGGACTAAGCGACGGCGAGAGGTTTGACGAATGGAAAAGACTTCTCAAAGGAGAGGCGAAAATAGTAGTCGGAGCGCGTTCGGCAATATTTGCGCCCGTCAAGAATTTGGGATTGATTATAGTCGATGAAGAGCACGATTCAAGTTACGTCAGCGAATCCAATCCCAGATACCGCACTATAGACGTAGCGCTATTCAGAGCGAATTACAACAACGCAAAAGTCGTGTTGGGAAGCGCAACGCCGTCAATCGAAAGTTATCTTTCGGCTAAGCGTAACGAGTACGCATTGGCGGTAATGGACGAGAGAATATCCGACAAGGGTATGCCCAATATCGAGATAATCAATATGTCGCACGAACTTCTTATGGGCAACGTAAGCATGTTTTCGGCGAAGTTAGAGGAAAGTATAAAAGCCACGATAGCCAAAGGCGAGCAGGTGATGATATTTCTCAACCGCCGCGGACACTCGTCTTTCGTCATGTGTCGCAAGTGCGGATACATAGCCAAGTGTACTGATTGCGACGTGTCGCTGACCTACCACTCGGTGGACAATATGCTCAAATGCCACTACTGCGGAAAGCGATTCAAGATGCTCACTTGCTGTCCCGACTGCGGAAGCGTAAACATCAAGTACGGCAAACTCGGTACGCAAAGAGTAGTAGAGGAAATAGAGAAACTTGTACCCGACGTCAAAGTCTTGCGTATGGACAACGAGACGACAACGACAAAGTCGGCGTATCTAGACATACTCGGCGCGTTTGCGTCAAAGGAAGCGCAAGTGTTGGTCGGCACGCAAATGATAGCCAAAGGACACGATTTCCCCGATGTGACGCTCGTGGGAATTTTGGACGCGGATATGAGCCTTTATCATCAAGACTACCGTTCCAACGAACGCACCTTCCAACTCGTCACGCAGGTTGCGGGCAGAGCGGGAAGAAGCAACAAAGGCGGAAAGGTCATATTGCAGGCCTACGCGCCCAATCACTACGTGTATAGATTTGCCTCAAAGTACGATTATCAAGGCTTTTTCGAGAAGGAAAACAACGTGCGTTTGACGACGAATTTTCCGCCGTACACGACTATAATAAGAGTGCTTATGACTTCGGAAAACGAAGACAAGGTGATAGATTGCGCAAAGACGATATATAGACAACTCAGCGATTTTGCAAATCGCAATGCGAGCGAGTTTTTGTATATTCAGGCTATGCGCTCGCCACTTGGCAGAATACAAAACAAATACCGCTATCAAATCATAGCGAGAATAAAAAGAGAAAAGGAAAGAGAAATTATCGCCGAATTTTACGACGTGATTGAGAAAAACAAATTTAGACAAGTTTCCGTATTTGCAGAACTCAATCCGCAAAATATGGCGTAGGGAGAAGAAAATGGCTTTAAGAGATATAGTAATAGACCCGAATCCAACTTTGAGAAAGAAATGTCGAGAAGTCGAGGTTTTCGATGAAAAACTCGGACGGCTTTTGGACGATATGAGACAGACGATGCGACACGCCGATGGCGTGGGCCTTGCAGGTCCGCAAATTGGTATTTTGAGGAGAATAGCCGTTGTCGAAGTGGACGACTTCTATATAGAGTTTATCAATCCCGTCATTACTAAGACGAAGGGCGAGCAAGACGGACCAGAGGGTTGTCTAAGCATACCCGACAAGAGCGCCAACGTGATAAGACCGTACAAAGTCACGGTAGATTATCAAGACAGGACGGGCAAAGAAATGACCGTCACGGCGGAAGGATTTATCGCAAGAGCATTTTGTCACGAGATAGACCATTTGGACGGAATCTTGTATTACGACCGCGTCAAAGAGGGGAGATAATGAGGATATTGTTTTTAGGTACGCCCGATTTTGCAGTGCGCGCTCTTAGTAAAATACTCGAGCGCGGTTACGACGTTGTCGGCGTAGTCACTCAACCTGATAGAAAGCGCAATCGAGGCGAGGAGTCTTTTTGCCCCGTCAAGGCGTACGCAGTTGAGAAAGGTATCAAAATATATCAATATGAGAGTATTCGCAAAGAGGGCGTAGAGGATATAAAGAGCGTAAATCCCGATATCATGATTACCTGCGCCTTTGGACAAATCATCAGTCAGGAAATACTCGATATCCCAAAATACGGCGTGATAAATATCCATGCGTCGCTATTGCCTAAGTATAGAGGCAGCAGTCCTATTCAGTGGTGTCTCGTCAATGGAGAGAAGCAGACGGGAGTTACTATTATGCGTACCGCGCTTGCCGTGGACAGCGGAGATATTTTACTTCAAAAGACTATAGATATTTATCCCGAAGAGAACGCGGGACAACTCTTTGACAGACTTGCGGTATTGGGCGGAGAAGCGATAGTCGAGGCTTTGGAACTCATAGCAAGCGATAAAGCAGTCTATACCGCGCAAGAGGAAAATCAAGCCACGCATTATCCTATGATAAGCAAAGAGGACGGCAGAATCGATTGGTCGCAGTCGGCAGAGAGTGTTTTCAATAAAATGCGAGGTTTCACTCCGTGGCCGTCGGCGTTCACCTATCTTGACGGAAAGATGTTCAAGATTTCCAAATGCTTTGTTTGCGAGGATAAAGATATAGCGGACGTTATGCAGGGCTTTGCATACGGCGAGGTCTACGCGACTAAAAATTCCGCATACGTCAAGACGGGCAATGGAATTATAAGACTTGAAGACGTGCAAATCGAGGGCAAGAGGTCAATGAATATCGCGGCGTTTTTGACCGGCGGTAAATTGAAAAGCGGAGTTGTGTTGGGCGAATGAACGATTTGATTTTGGCTTTCGAGGTATTACTGAGCATATACAAGGACGGAGCGTACAGCGCGATAGAACTCAATAGGAAAGTCGTCGGCGTAAGCAATCAAGCTATCGTCACGAGAATGGTCTACGGCGTGTTGCAAAAGGACGTTCAACTAGAATACTACCTCGGCAAAATCACTTCAAAAAGACCGTCGAAGACGATTGCAATCTTGTTAAAACTTGGCTTGTATTGCATCCTATACATAGATTCGATGCCCAAATACGCGATTGTCAACAACGTCGTCAATATATGCGAAAAGTACGGAAAAAGACAACTCAAAGGATTTGTCAACGCCACGCTTAAAAACTTTGACGTCGACAAAATAGATTTGCCTAGCGACAAGGTCGAGCGACTTAGCGTGACGGCAAGCGCGCCGTTGTGGCTTGTCAAGAAATACGTCAAGCAGTACGGCTACGATACGAGCGAGAGTTTTCTCAGCGCGCCGACTTTCACAAAAGAGCACTTGCGAAACAACTCGAAGAAGTTGTCTTTGCAAGGACTCAAAGACAAGTTGGACAAGCAAAATATCGAGTATACTCAAAGCGAAGTCGGAGGTTTGTTCGTGGGTAACTGCGGTTTTGTCAAAGGACTTTGCGAGAGGGGCGAAGCGACTTTTCAGTCAATGACGTCAATGCTTGCCGTCAAGGCAATGGAAGTCAAGGACGGCGAGAAGATACTTGATTTGTGTAGCGCTCCGGGCGGCAAAAGCATATTGATGAGCGAGTTGGCGAGCGTGGAGATTACCGCTTGCGATATTCACGAGCATAGGCTTGACCTTATTCGTGCGTACGCCAATAGAATGGGAGCGAGCAATATCAAGATATTGCTAAACGACGCTTGCGAGTACAACGAGAATTTTGTCGAGAGATTTGACAAGACGCTTTGCGACGTACCTTGCAGCGGACTTGGCGTAGTCGGCAAAAAGCCTGATATTTATCTAAATACTTCGCAGGAAAAGATAAACAGTCTTGCCGATACTCAATACAAGATATTGACGAATGCAAGCAAGTACACGAAAAAGAGAATCGTCTATTCGACTTGCACGACGCTAAGAGAAGAAAATTACAACGTGGTCGGCAAGTTTGTCAAAGAAAATTCCGAGTGGCAAATAACTTCGAGTAATCAGTATTTGCCCAACGGCAAAGGACAAGACGGCTTTTTCATTGCGGTATTGGAGAGAAAGTATGGAAAGTAAATTGCTTGCGGATTATACTCTCGAAGAGTTGGAAAACTTGCTTGTCGAGATAAACGAGCCTAAGTTTCGCGCCAAGCAGCTTTTTGAGTGGCTAAACAAAGGCATTGGCTTTGACGGCATGAAGAATATCCCCAAGACCTTGCGCGATAGCCTTGTCAAAAGCGGTTACTATCCGCAAGGCGTTGAAATAGTCAAGGCGTTGAAGTCGGCGATTGACGGAACGAAGAAGTACCTCTATCGTTTGAGCGACGGCAATATCATTGAAGGCGTATTGATGAAATACAAGTACGGTAATACCTTGTGCGTATCCACGCAAGTGGGATGCAGAATGAATTGCGCCTTTTGCGCGTCGGGCTTAGAGGGATTGATTCGCAATTTGTCGGCGGGTGAAATTCTCGGACAAGTAGTCGCGGTAAATCGCGAGAATGCAGTCGACGATGAGCGAGGAGTGACGAATATCGTACTTATGGGCAGCGGCGAGCCGTTGGATAATTACGACAACGTATGCAAATTTTTGAGCATGGTAAGCGACGAAAGAGGCTTGAATATTTCCAGACGCAACGTGTCGCTGTCTACTTGCGGACTTTGCGAAAAGATTGTTAGGCTTGCCGACGACGGCTTTTCGCCGACTATGACTATATCTTTGCATGCGCCCAACGACGAGATGCGTAAAGAGATTATGCCTATTGCAAAGAAGTATTCAATATCGGATATAATCAAGGCCGTCAAATATTACTTTGATAAGACGGGCAGGCGGATTATATTCGAATATTCTATGATTGCGGGCAAGAACGATAGCGAAGACTGCGCCAGACAACTTGCAAACGTCGTCAAAGGACTGTCTTGTCATATCAACCTTATTCCTCTTAACTACGTTAAGGAAAGAGGTTTGGATGGCAGTTCCAAGAAGAATATATACCGATTTATGGCGGAACTTGAAAAACGCGGCGTGAGCGTGACAGTGCGCAGAAGTATGGGAAGCGACATTGAAGGCGCGTGCGGACAGTTAAGGCGAAAGGTGCTGAAAGATGAAAGTAATTGAGATATTTGACGACGATTACTCAAAGGACAAGTCCTACGGCTATAACAGAAACGCCGTCCGCGCTGTGATAATAAATGACGGCAAGTTGCTCGTTGAGTACGCCAAAACGCCGAAAATGCTGATGTTGGCAGGCGGCGGTATCGAAGGACAGGAAAGCAATGACGAGTGCATTATCCGCGAATGCAAGGAAGAATGCGGATTGGTTGTCAATCCTATCAAAGAGCTTTTCGCGATACGTGAATATTTTCACGATATGATATTTTTCAGTACGTATACGCTGTGCGAAATTGTCGGTGAGGACGAGAAGTCGTATACTGAGAAAGAAAAATCATTGGGCATCGTATGCGAGTGGCAAGACTTAGACGTCGTGCAAAAACAATTGCAAGAGTTGTTGTCGGAATATAAAGGCGGCGACGAGGAATTGTACGGCTGTCATTATCGCGAGTATCTTGCTATAAAAGAGATTGCGAATATATATAATGATATAAAATAAAGGAGCAGAATTATCAAAGTCAAGAAGAGCGGACAAATTATCAAAGGAATTGGCGGCATTTATACCGTAGTGACGGATGACGGCGAGACGGTAAAATGCTTTCCTAGAGGTAAACTCAAAAATATCGGCGAACTGTTTATCGGCGATATTGTTGATATTGCCGTTGACAAGGAAGGTATTATCGAGGGCGTTCAGCCTCGAAAGCCCCAATTAGTCAGACCGTTCGTCAGCAATATGGACGGAATAGTAATCTTGCTTGCGCCATTGCCAAAGCCTGATATGATGCTCGTGGACAAGTTGATTATAGGCGCGACTGAGAACGGTATTCATCCGATTATCTGCGTAAACAAAGCGGATATGCAAGGCGCGGAACAAATTGCAACCGACGTGGCGAATGACTATAAAGACATTGCCGACATTTTGGTAATATCCACGCAGACGGGACAAGGCATTGATATTCTTATGGAAAAAATCAAGGGCAAGTACGTTTGTTTGGCAGGTCAATCGGCGGTCGGAAAATCTTCTCTTATCAATTTTATCGTAGGCGAAGATAAGATGAAAATCGGCGAATTGAGCAAGAAGAGCGAAAAAGGCAAGAATACGACTCGCCATATTGAGATAATCACGCTTGACGACGGGACGAAGATTGCCGACACTTGCGGATTCAGTAAGTTGGAAATTCCGCTTTTTGACCCTGCGCGTCTGTCGACTTACTATACCGACTTTGACGAATATGCGCAGAATTGCAAATTCAGATGTTGCAATCACTATAAAGAAAGCGATTGCGCAGTCAAACGAGCGGTAGAGCAAGGCAAGATTGCCGAAAGTAGATACGATAGGTATCTAAGGCTTTTTACCCACGTTGAAAAGCGTTGGAACAAACGATATGATTAAATTGAACAATGTTCAAAAGAATAAAAGGAGCAAATAAAATGAGTGTGAAGATATCTCCGTCAATATTGTCGGCGGATTTTGCAAAAATGGGAGAAGACGTATCAAAATTGGCAAGTTGGGGAGCCGATTGGGTGCATTGCGACGTTATGGACGGTGTATTTTGTCCAAATATCACGTTTGGAATACCGATGATTAAGGCGATTCGCGGTTATACCGATCTACCGCTTGACGTCCATTTGATGATAGTCAAGCCTGAAAAGTACGTTGACAAGTTTTTGGACGCGGGCGCGGATATAATTACTTTCCATCCGGAAGTAAGCGAGTGCGTGGAGACGATTATAGACGACGTTCACAGACGCGGAAAGTTGGTCGGGCTTGTCCTTAATCCCAATATTGAAGTAAAGAGTATAGAGAAATACCTCGATATGATTGATTTGGTCATGCTCATGGGAGTATATCCGGGATTTTCCGCTCAAAAGTTTATAGATTTCACGATGGATAAGATATCCGAGTTAAAGGCTTTGATGGGCGATAGAAAGGTTATGATTGAATTCGACGGGGGAGTAAGCGTTGATAACATCAAGGAAATGCAGGAAAGAGGTTTGGATATCGCGGTAAGCGGAAGTTACGTATTCGGCGCAAAAGATCCGTCCAAAGCAATTCAAACGCTAAAAAATGCCTGATTATTTACGACGGTAACCAATTTATTTTGGACGTCATATACTGAATTATCCAGAAGGAGGTATATGGCTATGAAAATAATTTGTATCAATCCACCGAAATTTATCAAAATGATATTGAGGGTGTTCAGAAAGAGAGGATGACTATACGTCATCCTCTCTTTCTGAACATTGTTCAATAACCATGCAAATATCGCGTATAGGTCGATTAACGGTGTTTTTTTGCATAAAAAAATCACTCCGCAGCGCAGAGTGAAATTCTTTTTTATTTTGAGTGATTAAGCGCGCTCTACTGCGCCGCTACGAAGAC
>JAAVHS010000034.1 GCA_014799575.1 Clostridiales bacterium
CGGTTAGAGTGTTTGCGATTTATGTGCCTCTATAGTTTTGGGTTTAGTATATTATCGTTTACTATCTTACTTTCGCTACAAAATATTCGTGCACTAAATGCAAATACTCTTACACCGCCAAGACCCTCAAACTAATTAAATACTTAAATGCAAATTCACCTACAAGCCATACCCTCAAATAAAAAAATGGTAGAGATTTCTCTTCTACCATTATATATTGATATATTATTATATAATAACCCGATTAAAAACAAAACCAGCAAATGGCATTGCAAAGTAGCAATGACGCGCAATACGAGCAAAGTCCGCTTCCTGCCATACCGCCGCCCGTCTCCTGCGGAGCTGAATAACCTGCTCTTGCCTGACGCTGCGCTTTAATTTCGTCATCAGCTTTGGACTGCATACTGTTGAGCGCGAGCAAAGTCGTCTTGTAATTTTGATTGTCGGGGTCGTAGGTCAAAGCCATTTCCACTTGATTTTTGCTTTCCAAAAACCAATTGCGCTTGAAAAAGATATGCGCTTGCGAAAAATGCCATTCTCCGTCTCTAGGTTCGGTCTCGTCCAACAAGGCTTGCGCCTCGTTGAGTTTATTCTCCTCGACGAGTTTTTTAATCGCCTCGTATATAGAGCCGTCTCCGACGATTTCCTTTTTCTTGATGTCGTCTACGCAATCGTTGTAGGCGATTTTGATTTTGGACAGCATTTTTGCGGCGAAACTACCCGTCTCCCCCTCTTCAAAACACTGCTTTTGATATTTTTCTTTGAGCGCCTTGTATGCGTTCTCGACTTCTTGCAAAGTCGCGTTCTCGCCCAAACCCAAAATCAAATATGAACTTTCTTGCATTTTTCGGTTCTCCTTAACAGTTCCCTTGTGCTATTCAACATACCATACCAAAGTACGTTTGTCAATATGCCCTCGTATTTTTTTACCTGAATTTTATCAAAGTCATTGAGTATGGAATTATAACAACTCATCATTACGAATTCCAACTTTTGCTTGTTGTCTTCGAGGAATTTCGCTTTGTCCGCGTACTCGTACCCTTGCAAAAACGGATTGTATTTGCCCTTTTTGAAGTCTTCGTCGACGTCGTCGATTGCGTCGGCGCAATACACCCATTTGCCGAGGTTGTACATAAGATTGCGAAGATTGTCGTCGTATTTATCTGCCAACGCGACTTCCCCTATCTTGGTCATTATCATTGCAAAGCAGTCCGCCACTTTGTCGATACTGTCGCACTTTTCCTCTTCAAGTTTAGCAAGTTCTTGATACTTTTCGGCTATATACGCGTCAAGGTCGGCGTACAGTTTCTTTGCCTTTTTGTAATGCTTGCGAATGATAGTTTTGTCGACGAATTTCTTTGAAAGCGACTTGTCGTCTCTCACGTCGTCGACACATTTATAATGCGCAAGTATCGTGCTTATATCCACAACCTTGCGAGTAATCTCGTCGTCGCAACCGATCAGCTTCTTTTGCACGCGGTTGAGTACGCACGTACCCGACTTCATTTCAAGTTCTTCGTCCAAAACTGCGTGAGTCAATACGTTGAGAAAGGTCATATCGTAGGTCGTGCCTATACGCATCAACTGCGAACAGCGCTTGCCTATGCTCTTGCATAGACCGCAATAGAACGCCCTATATGCGTAATAGTCTTTCATGAACATATTGAGTTTGTCGGGAACGACGTATCCGAACATATTATTATCCTTGTCTTGGCACGAAGCCTATTGCGCTCTTGAATTTGTTCAACGTTACTTCGGCAATCGCGCTTGCCTTTTCCGCACCGTCCTTTGCGCATTTGAGCAAATACGCTTTGTCGGCAATAAGTCTGTCGTATTCGCTTCTAAACGGTCTGAGCATCTCGACAACGCTCTCGCCCACGCGTACTTTCAAATCGCCGTATCTAAGTCCTTGACACTCCGCCTCGACTTGCTCCACGCTCTTGCCCTCTGCTACCGCAAGTATTCTCAACAAATTGGATATGCCCGCTTTGTTCTCGGGGTCGTAGGCAATCCTCGTATCGCTGTCGGTGACCGCTCTTTTGAATTTCTTCATAATTACTTCGGGCGCGTCAAGACAGGAAATCACGCCGTTGGGATTGGGGTCGGACTTGCTCATCTTGCTTTCGGGGTCTTGCAGGCTCATAATCTTTGCTCCCACTTTGGGAATAAATCCCTCGGGCACTTTGAATACGTCGCCGTAGATATTGTTTACCCTAAGCGCAATATCTCTCGTGATTTCGATATGTTGAAGTTGGTCGTAGCCTACGGGTACGAGATCCGCGCCGTAGAGCAAAATATCTGCCGCCATAAGCACGGGATAATCCATAAGACCCATATTGATGTTGTCGACGTGCTTTGCCGACTTGTCTTTGAACTGCGTCATTCTGTTCATCTCGCCGACGTAGGTATAGCAATTGAGAAGCCAAGCCAACTCGCTGTGCTGACGGACGTGCGATTGGAAATAGACTATACTCTTGTTTACGTCAAGACCTACCGCCATCAACAATGCGTAGAAACTAAGCGAGTTGTTGAAAAAGTCCTGCGGATTTTGCCTTACGGTAATCGTATGCAAGTCAGCCAATGCAAAGATACATTTGTTGTCCTTGTCGGCTTGCATATTATTCCAGTTGTTGACTGCGCCGATATAGTTGCCGAGCGTCATTATGCCCGACGGCTGAATTGCGCTGTAAATCGTCTTCATACTTATTTCTTCTCCGTATAATTCAATACTTCGTCGGCTATATTCGCCTTGTCTATTACTTTGGTAAATCTCACTTGCTTTTTGTCAAGGTCGGCAAGAGGTACGGGTACTTCCTCGCCCGAGAAAGCGAAAAGTTTCTTCGTCGCTTTCTTCGCGTCGTCTATATATTCGCCTGCCAACGCGTTGTAGACGTCGCAAGGGAATTTGTACGCGTTCGCCGTAGACACGATAACGGTAGCCGTATCGTCGTCGGTAGCGTCGTAATAGTCGTAGTATACGCTCGTCGCAACCGCAGTATGAGTGTCCATTAGATAATCGTACACTTCAAGAGTGCTGTCTATCACGGACAACGTATCTTCTTCCGTGGCGTAACCGACTGCGAAAATTTGGTTGAGTTTTTTGAGTTCGTCCATAGAAATGGAATACTTGCCATCTTTCTTCAACGCGTTCATTCTCTCGCTCATGAGTTTGTCATCGCGACCGCAGAACTCGAAAAGAAGTCTTTCCAAATTGGACGAAATGAGAATGTCCATCGACGGACTTACCGTCTTGTGGAAATCCCTATGTATATTGTATTCGCCGGTGTTGAAGAAATCCGTCAACACGTTGTTTACGTTTGAAGCGCAAATAAGTTTGTTTACTCCCACGCCCATAAGCGAAGCGTAGTATGCGGCAAGTATGTTGCCGAAGTTGCCGCTAGGCACGCAGAAATTGACTTTGTCGCCGTACTCTATCTTGCCGGAGGAAATCATGTCGCAGTAAGCGGACACGTAGTAGGCAATCTGCGGAGCAAGTCTGCCCCAGTTGATTGAATTCGCCGAAGATAGTTTATATCCGTTTGCAAGCAACTTGTCTTGCATTTCCTTCTCGTTGAAAATAGTCTTTACAGCCGACTGCGCGTCGTCGAAATTGCCCTCGATTGCGCATACGAACACGTTGCCGCCCTCTTGCGTCATCATCTGCAATTTTTGCATATCCGACACGCCTTCGGACGGATAGAATACGATAATATCCGTACCCTCGACGTCTCTGAATCCTTCCAAAGCCGCCTTGCCCGTGTCGCCCGAAGTTGCGACCAAAATCAACGTCTTGGAACTCTCGCCCGTCTTCTTTCTTGCCGCCGACAAGAGGTGCGGTAACATCGTCAACGCCATATCCTTGAACGCGCAGGTCGGTCCGTGCCATAGTTCGAGAACGAACAAGCCTTCGTCTACGCTCACAAGCGGACATGGGTCTTCGCTGTAAAATCTCGAATACGCTTTCGTAGCGTAGTCCAAAAGTTCCTCATAAGAATAGTCGTCAAGGTACATTGAAAGCACTTTGGCGCATCTTTCGGGATAACTCATCTCGATAAGCTTTTCAAAATCTTCCTTTTCAAGTTTGGGGAAAGTTTCGGGTACGAAAAGTCCGCCGTCCTTTGAAAGTCCGTTGACTATCGCTTGCGCCGAGGTGACTTTGATTTCTTTGTTTCTAGTACTGATATATTTCATATTTCACTCCGTAAAAATGATTTTCTATTTTATATTTGTCAGTCGTCAAGACGGGACAAAAGTTCGTTCTGATTGGCAAGTTGAAGAGCCTCTATCATCGAGAAGATATCCCCGTCCATAAAGTTGTCCAACGAGTAAATCGTCATGCCTATTCTGTGGTCGGTAACTCTGTTTTGAGGGAAGTTGTACGTCCTTATCTTCTCCGACCTATCGCCGCTGCCGACTTGCGTCTTGCGGTTTGCCGCGTATTCGCTTTCCGCCTTGGTGCTGTAATACTCGTAAAGCCTTGATTTGAGGACGCTCATTGCTTGCTCGCGGTTTTTGATTTGCGACCTCTCGTCTTGCGAGGCGACTACTATTCCCGTCGGCAAGTGGGTAATTCTGACCGCACTTTCCGTCTTGTTGACGTGCTGTCCGCCCGCTCCGCTTGAACGGTAAGTATCTATCTTCAAGTCCTTTTCAAGTATCTCGATTTGAATATCCGGCGCTTCGGGAAGTATCGCGACAGTAGCCGTCGAGGTATGCACTCTGCCTTGCGACTCCGTCTCGGGCACTCTTTGAACTCTGTGCACTCCGCTCTCGTATTTGAGCTTTGCATACGCGCCCGTACCGCTTATCATAAACACGACTTCTTTCGCGCCGCCGAGTTCGGTATAGTTCATATCTATCTCTTTGATTTTCCAACGCATTCTTTCGGCAAAACGCATATACATTCTGACGAGTTCCGCGCCGAAAAGTCCGCCTTCTTCGCCGCCTGCGCCCGCTCTTACTTCGACGATGACGTTGTTGTCGTCGTTGGGGTCTATGGGCAACATTGACACTTTCAAATCTCTTATGACCTGCTCGGTTTGCTTATGCGCCTCACTCAATTCCTCTTTGGCAAGAGCCGTCATTTCCTCGTCGCTGCCGTCGTCGATAATCTCCTTGCACTCTTCGATATTCTTCTGCAAAGCAAGATATTGCTTGTAAAGCTCAATCGTGCCCGACATTTGAGAATGTTCCTTGACAAGTTTTTGCCACTTGGCTTGGTCTGCTATCACGTCGGAATCGGCTATCAAAGCCGTCAACTCTTCAAACCTTTTCAACATCAATTCCAGTTTTTCAAACATAAATCTATTCGTTTCCCTTTTTATTTGCTACTATGATTCTATCCACGCCTTGCAAGTCTTTGACTACTTTGCACTCGAAGTCGCTTGCAAGCATTTGTACTATATCGCCCGCTTGATTTATACCGCATTCGAGTAATAAATATCCCTCGTTTGCAAGATACTCGGGGGCTTTTGATGCAATCATTCTGTAAAAGTCAAGACCGTCGTCGCCGCCGTCAAGCGCGATTTTGGGGTCGTAGTCCTTGACTTCTTTATCGAGTTTTGCAATATCTTTCGTCGGGATATAAGGCGGATTGCTGACAATCGCGTCGAATACCCCCTCGATTTTATCAAAGCCGTCGCTTTCGACGAACTCGACTTTCTCGCTCAACGAATTTCTTTCCGCGTTCTTTCTTGCGATATCCAAAGCCTTGTCGCTGATATCGCTCGCCACGACTTTGCTTTGAGATTTGTCGGCTATCGCCAAAGCGATACAACCGCTTCCAGTACAAAGATCCAACACCCTATCGCCAGATTTGATTACTTCAATCGCTTGCTCGACGAGAAATTCCGTCTCGGGTCTGGGGCAAAGCACGTCTTCGCTTATCTCTATATCCAATCCGTAAAAATCCACTTTGCCGAATACTCGCCACAGCGGCATTCCCGTCTGTCTCTTCTTTGCGTACTCGACGACCTTTTCGTATTCAAGTTGACGAATATGCGTGAGCTGATGAAGTTGACTTCTCTTGACGCCCGTCGCCTCGCAGAACATCCAGTCGATATCGCTCTCGTCCACTCCTTTTAGCATTGTCTTTATCTCTTTGCGGACTTTCTCATACGCCTTTTTCGTGTCGAATCTCTGCTCGGGAATAGTCGGGTCGGCGTCCATTTCCATTACCGTTTTGAAAGCCGTAATCGCGCATTCCACCATAGAATCGTCAGGTTGCTTGGTCGTAAGTTTTTGCAAAGCAAGTCCCGGCGCTTTGAGTATCTTGACGAGTATATTGTCATACTTTGCCATCGTCTTCAACATCTCGTAACTTATACCCATAATTATAGGCAAAAGTATTATTCTAGATGCAAAGAGAATTACGTTCTTCCATATCCCAAGGCTTGCCAAATACGGCTCGAATATGCCTACTATCGAAAATACCACGATACTGACAAGCATTATTATAAACATAAAAGTCGTGCCGCATCTGTCGTGGACTGTGGACATCTTTTGCACGTTCTCGACCGTCAAGTCCAGTCCGTGTTCGTAACAACTTATCGTCTTATGCTCCGCTCCGTGATACATATACGTGCGCCTGACCGTCTTCATCAACGTCGTGAAAGCGATATATAGCACGAAAATTATTATTCTTATCAGTCCCTCGAACAACGCGTACATTACGCTGACGTACCAAAGATTGTTGGTATCCGCCCCGTAGTTGTTTGCGACCGCGTTTTTAATCGGAGTGATTATCAAGAGCGGTAAAAAGAAAAACAGCCCTATTGCGAGCGCAACGCCCAAGACGACGGAAAAGAACATCATTATATCGTATATATTTATCTTAAGTTTTTTGGCGAACCACTTTTCCACCTTGCCCGGCTCGGTATCGCCCTCAAAGACTTCGCCCGAACGCATGAGAGTCTTTACGCCTGAAGCCATAGATTCGATAAAGTTGAAAACTCCTCTCACGAAAGGAATTCTATGCGACTTCGGCTTTTCGCTGACAGGCTTGATATACCTGCTCTCGACGACGATATTGCCTTTCTCGTCGCGTACGGCAGTAGCCATAGAGCGTTCCCCTCTCATCATAACGCCCTCAATTACCGCTTGACCGCCGATTTTAGAAGTATACTTCCTCGCCATTGTCGCTCCTTTTATAGTCTATACCGATTCTATTATACAATTATACTATCTATTTAAGATTTTGTCTAGAATATAAAAAAATAAAAATAAATATTTTATAAATAAAAAAATAGCGATTGGCAATAACTTGCCAATCGCCGTGATTGTTCACAATAATTCGCCGTCTACGAATAAAAATCTTAGAGGCTATATCTTTTCTTGAACTTATCTACTCTACCGCCAGTATCAACCAACTTTTGCTTGCCGGTATAGTATGGATGACATTTGCTACAAACTTCTACCTTGATTACGTCGCCTTCTTTGGTTGTACCGCAGACAAAACTTGCTCCGCAAGCGCAAACGACCTTAACGTCATGATAATTAGGTTGGATATTCTCGTTCATATTATCACCTCACCTTTGCAATATTTACTCATAGATTATACCTGTAATATTTATATAAGTCAAGCATATTTATCAGGTTATTTCATTTTTTTTGCGGCAATAAGGATAAACTTTGAGGGTATGGGCGGTGTAAGAGTATTTGCATTTAGTGCACGAATATTTTGTAGCGAGGGTAAGATAGTAATCGACACTTATCTAAACCCAAAACTATAAAGGCACATAAATCGCAAACACTCTAACCGCCTTTGGACTTTTGTTATTCTATTGGTACTAACAATTTGCTGAAAATTAGGATAGAATAGAAATGTTTGGGCGCGAAGTGGGGATTTGCTTTATTATACTATTAGTTTTTGGTTCTCTATATTAGCGATTA
>JAAVHS010000035.1 GCA_014799575.1 Clostridiales bacterium
ATTAAACCGCTTCTATAGAATGCCTTTTCTCCTATGCGCGTCACGCTGCTTGGTATCTCTATGCTTGACAAACTGCTACAGCTCGAGAATGTAAAATTGCCTATGCTTGCCAATTTACTATTATCTTCGAAAATTACTTCGGTTACTTTCGACGGTGATTTGAACATAGTACTAGTGCAATCAATTGAAGTAATATCTGCGCCAATTATTACGGAATGGTTGCCACTATAATCCGAATTATCTATTTGTTTAGTTATTGCTCCGCTACCAGTTATAACCAATTCGCCATTTGCACGACACTCATACCGAGCGTTTTCGCCACAAGAATTTGCGTATAAAATATCAGGATTATTTATTACGCACACACTTCCACTGTATTTATTATTCCAAATGTCCGTCCAATCAACGAACTGATTAGATGCTATAAAGTTTTTTACCGCAACCCCTTTATAAAAACTTTTATCGTCGTACTTGACCTTGTATATAATATCGGTGGCAGTATAACGCATTACTTCTTTTGTTATGAGTTCATAACTTTTAACTACCTTCTTATCCTCTTTACTCTCACACTTCTCTGCGTCAAAGAATAATTCCGTTACTTTGCCGTCGGTATCGAAATCTACCCTTATGTATTTATATACCAAGTTTTTGAATTCCTCTTCCAACTTTGCTAATTGCTCTAGGTTGCCTAATAAATTCTCTTCAAGTTTTTTACCTTTTTCGTCTATTTCAATATAATCGTCGCTGAAATACTCATATCTATAATCGCTCTTTTCATAAGGCTCGCCAAGTATCTTTACTACTTGCTCTTTGCTATCGCCTATATTTATCTTATCCACCTTGCCTACGCGGAAAATGTTTTTTGCCCACACTACCGACGGAGCGATTATCGCCAACAACACCGCAATGATTACAAGCGGTATCGCGACTTTCTTCGCTATTTTCTTGACTTTTTCTTTATCAATAGGTTTCTTCTCTTGCGCCTTTGCAATTTGTTCTTCGCTTAACCTCGTATCTTCCCACTTAAATACTTTGATTTCGTAGAAAACTCTAAGAGCAAGGAACACAAGTCCGAATACACCCATTACGATACACAATACAAAGCCCGAACCTGCTTTGCCGTTTATACCCTCTTTCTTTGCGACCGACGATACGACACCGCCAAGAATGATTAAGATAAGCGAAATTATTCCGTCGACCGCCCATAATGGATATTTCTTGATTGTCTTATAAGGTTTCTTGATTGCTAAGTAAAGTTGATATCCGCCGTAAAGCAATCCGATAATAGCTACTACTAGCAACATTCTGCTAGCGCTTATAATCGTATCAGGTACGTCGCCATTGCTGATAGCGGCAAAACCGCTTGCCCAATTCTCCGTCATACCCAAAAACTCTTCGATTACGGTCGGCGCGCAAAGACATAGCAACGCCATTATTCCCAAGAGCACCATTCCGCAAGCAACAAAGTATCTATATACTTTTGCGATTACACTCTTAATCGAGCCAATATTGACACTCATCTCTTTTTTGCTTGGTTTGTTACTCTCTTGAATTTGAGTATTTTCTACTTTATACTCTTTATTCTCTTCAAAGTTGTAACCGCAGTTCACACAAAACTTGCCGTCTGCTACTTTTTCGTGTCCGCAGTTGGGACATACGTTATTCTTTTGTTCTTCGACAGGCGTTCCGCAATTTGGACAGAATTTTCCGTCAAACTCTTTCCCACATTTGTTGCAAATCATTAGTTTTTCTCCATTTGTCCTATCATAGGACAATATTAATTTGTCAATAGTTTACTATATAAATTGTCTTATGTCAAGACAAAATTTTATAAAAACGAGCAAAATATGGCAAGAATTATTGACGGAAAGAAAATGAATTTAATCGGCGCAAACGTGGCAAGACGACGTAAAGAGTTGAACATGAGCCAACAGCAACTATCCGACAAACTTGAACTTTGCGCAGTATACGTTTGCCGCGGCTCGATTTCGAGAATAGAAGATTATTCGCGTACAGTAACTGATATTGAACTATACGCGTTGTCACAAGTGTTGAAAATATCAATAAATGATTTAATCGAACCTATACCATTGAATTCAAAATAAAAGAGCAAGCGATTTGCTTGCTCTTTTATTTATACTTCCAGTTTATTAAATCTCCTATACGCAAAATACATAAACCCTGCTCCCCACGCAAGCGTAATAGGTATCATTGTGCCAAGCGACATGCCCTTGAATGCAGGACCGGTCAGGCTTAGCGCGCTCATCCAATCGAGGTTTGCGAGAAATCCGACGTAGCCGACGTAACCGAGCGCGAGAACTGTCTCTAACAACTCGCCTATTTCAAAGGCTATGAATACAAGACCGAGTACGAGCGCTTTGCTGGCGGACTTGCAGAACGTGCCGATAAACATACCCGCTTGCACTATCATAAACAGCATTATCGATTTGAAGAACATACCCAAGGCAAGCGCGCCGAACGCGGACGTCAAAAACGCTTTGCTCGCGCCTGATATGAGAAGCACGTTGGGACAGTTCGCGCCGTAGACTATTACTCCGATTATGAAAGACAGAATAAAAGACGCTATCAAGTAGGCTTCGGCAATTGAGAACACGCTGAGCCACTTTGCGGTAAAGAACTTGTTTTTGTTTATCGGGCGGATGAACTGCATTTTGAGCGCTCCGCTCGCATACTCGCCTGACGTCGCGCGCACGCACGCTACCATAATAAATATGATAATAACGGTCATTACCGTGCTCATACACATCTCTGTAAAGCCGTAGAAATTAAAGTCCATAAAACTTCCCGCCGAATAATAGGTCACGCTGCTTGGCGCAAGCCCGTTTTCGTTGAGGTATTTATACGCCGTCAAGCGCGCTTTGAGTTCATAGAGCGTAGTGTCGGGCAAAAGTTTGTTTAGCCAAGTTTGGTTTTGCTCGAAGTACTCTATTTCCATTTCAAGTTCGGCGATATTCTCTTGACTGCTGCCGAATTCGCCTCCGATATTATTGATAAAATCGCCAAGCACGTTTTTAAGTACCGCGCTGATTAATGTCATAAACAAAATTATCACAACGAGCGCAATACCGAGTTTGAGCAACGTACGCTTTCTGTTGGTCTTATAAAGTTCGCACGAAAACAAATCTTTGAAGTCTGTCATTTTGACACCTCCTTGTAAAGGTCTTCGAGAGTACGCTTGATTTTGGTCACGGTATAGACGTTGATACCCGAATTTACAAGCGTCGTCACGACGTCGCCGATAGCGTTTTGGTCGGCAATCACGATAATTGCTCCCCCTTCTTTTTTGCACTCCAAGCCTTGACTTGCTATTATTTCGCATGCGCCGTCGACGTTTGAACACTCAATCGAGAATTTCCTGAAAGCGTCCACGCCGTAGTTGACTTCTTCCATAGTCTTGACGGCTTTGATTTCGCCTTTTGCCATAAAGGCAACTCTATCGCATACCTGTTGAATTTCGCTGAGCATGTGAGAAGATATGATTATCGTCGTGCCGAGTTCGGTTTTTAGATTTATAAACAATTCGCGCATTTGAGCGATACCCGATGGGTCAAGTCCGTTGGTCGGTTCGTCAAGTAGTAGTATTGACGGCTTGTGCATAATCGCTTGCGCAATGCCGAGTCTTTGTTTCATACCAAGCGAATAACTTCTGAATTTGCTGTTGATTCTATCGCTAAGTCCGACAAGGTCGACGATAGCGCGAAGCCTCTCGTCGGTGATATTCGCGCCTTGAAGTTTAGCGTAATATTTGAGGTTTTCCCAACCCGTGTATTCCGCGAAAAGCGTCGGCGCTTCGACAAGCGCGCCAACGTTCGTCAAAGCCTTTTCTCTCGACTTTACCACGTCGTAACCTGCCACTCTAATACATCCGCTGTCAATGGTAGCAAGTCCGAGAATAAGTTTGATTAGCGTAGTCTTGCCTGCGCCGTTTGCTCCCAACAAGCCGAGTATCTCGCCCTCTTCGACGTCCAAAGTTGCGTTTGATACCGCCTTGACGGGCAAGCCCTTGTTCCTGCCTTTGAGCGCGTACGTCTTGGAAACGTTCTCGATTTCTATAATTTTCATATCTCTCCGTTTTCGACTTTTGTGCGTTCAACTTTTCCGCCCACAATATTTTGTGGTTTTCAAAATTGAAGTCGAATTGTCTTTGTTATTTTCTTTATATATGATATATTATATTATGATTTAATTTTATTCTAACATACTTTGTATGAGATTTCAAGGAGTGTGATATGGGTTTTTGTACTCTTTCTAAAGATTACGAACAAGGCGCGGTATTGCTCGACAAGAGTTTTGTCGTCAATTATTTGCCCGAGTGCGACGAACTTTCACTGAAAGTTTACTTGCTCGGTCTTTCCTTCTGCGCCAATCCGCCGGCAAGCGAAAACAGTATCGAATTTATTTGCGACACTTTGGCAGTGACTTCCGAAGAAGTGGAAGGCGCATTCGGCAGGCTCGCCGATTTGGGACTTGTCAATATCACGAGTTATTCCCCATTCTCCGTATCATATAAGAATATCAAGAGCGCGTACGCAAGACACTACAAGAAAGACAAATACGCGGATTTCAATTCTCAACTCGAAGCGCTCTTCCCCAGCGTCGCCTTTAATAATATAAATCAATATACCGTATATTACGACTTTATCGAAGAGACGAAAATCAAGCCCGAGACGCTTATCACGATAGCGCGCTATTGCGTCAACCTCAAAGGCGAAAAGATAAAGGCCAACTATATTCTCGCCGTTGCGAAGAATTGGCTTGACGAGGGCGTACGTACTCTCGCGGACGTGGACGAAAAAATCAGGCAGTTGGAGACGACCAACGAAGCGATTCGTCTCATCTGCAAAGCGGTCGGCAAGAAGTCGGAAGTGGATTTGGAAGACAAGAATTTGTATCTCAAATGGACGGGCAGTTGGGGCTTCAATCTCGACGCTATACTCTTTGCCGGCAAGTCGCTCAAAAACAAAGGCGGATTTGCTAGGCTCGATTCCCTACTCGACGAATTCTATCGCAATCAGGCTATGAGCGTACAGGAAATGGAAAACTACCTTGCCAACAAGCAAGCGATATACAAACTCGCCTACAACGTCAACAAGACGCTCGGACTTTATTACGAAAACGTCGAGTATATTGTGGAAAAGTATATCAATAATTGGATTGGTCGCGGATTTGACGAGAGCGCAATTCTACTTATCGCCGAATACTGCCTCGACAACTCTATCCGCACGTTGGAAGGTATGAACAAGCGCGTAATCAAATTCTACAACGAAGGTTGCGTCAACGTGCAGTCTATCAACGAGTATCTCGCCCAACTTATGCAAAGGGATATGGCTATCAAGAAGATTATCGAACTCACAGGATATTCTCGCAACGTCTGCGCGGGCGATCGAGATATGTACAAGGTATGGACGCAGATGTGGAATTTCGACTACGACGTGATTGAGTACGGCGCAAGCCTTTGTCAAGGCAAACCGCTTTCCGCGCTCAACAACTTGCTTGCAAAATGGAAGAACAACGGCGTAATGACTATCGAGCAAGCCAAAGCAAACGGCGCGTTCGTCAACAATACTCAAAGCCAAGCGCCTACTTATACCAAAGAACAGTTGTCAGCTTACTTCTACTCTCTCGACGAGTTGGACGATATAGAGGTCTAAAATATGTTGAAATATTTTGCGCAAAAACTAGACACGATTTACGATACAAAAAGAGCACTCGCTAAGGCAAACAGCCAAAAAAGCAACAAAGCTTTGTTGGACTTGCACCCTGCTCTTTCGCAAATGATGAGAGATAAAAAGATTGCGGAATTGGACTTGGCTCGCAAAAAAGCGTTCAATCAAGATACAAAAGACGAGGAAAGCGCGCTTGCCAATCTTAATAAAAATATCGCGGATTATATCAAGACCAACAACTTGAATTTCTCGCCGAGTTACTCCTGCCCTATCTGCAAGGATAGCGGTTACGTGGACGGACAGCCTTGCAAATGTCTGCTCAAAGAATACAATACTCTTCTTTGCGACTACAAGAGCGTTTCGCCTATGCCCAAATTTACTTTTGAGGATAATACCTACTCTAATTCAGACAATCCGCAAAAGGTCGGAATAAATAAACTCTATAAGATAATGAGAGAAAAGGTATGCGGAAATTTCAACGCGTGTAAGTGGCAAAACTTTATCTTCTCGGGCGCAAGCGGCATCGGCAAGACTTCTCTAGCCGTGGCGGTCGCCGACGACTTGCTTAAAAGGAACGTGAGCGTATTCTACGTCACGTCGTTTGAACTGATAAATATCTTTTTGGATAAGCATACGCACAAGCAAACTGCGCTTAGCAAATTTTTCGACTACGTAAGCGAATGCGAAATGCTGATAATCGACAACCTCGGCGCAGAACCGATATACAAGAACGTAACTCTCGAATATCTCTTCTCTACGCTTGAAAAAAGACTTGCGAACAAAAAGAAAACTATAATCTGTACTCAACTCGGCGGTCAAGCGCTTATCAATAGATATGGAGAAACCTTTATATCAAAATTTGCGGATAAAAAGCACTCGTTGAGCGTAATGCTTTGATAAGTAAAAAGTAATAATGAAAAGTGAATAAGTTAAAAAGGCAAGCGAATCGCTTGCCTTTTTGCATTATTTCTTTTTCATTGAGCGTTGTTCTTTCAAATAGTCATTGTATCTTTCAATTTGGTCTTCGCGCAAATCTATCATATCTTTTGCGGTAGAGAGCGCTTGATTATCGCCGACGACGACTTCCGTCTCTTTGACTTTGACCTTAGTTCCGTCACTGCTTGCGCCGCGACGAATATCTTTCATATACTCGTCTTCCATTTTGAAGAGCGCAACCGTCGTATTCTTCTTGATAGTAAGTTTCACAAGCGGGTTGACGGTAGATTGTCCGAGTATGGTGAAGTAAGTCGACTTCTTTTCCTTGCACTTGTCTTTGCTCATTGCGTAGGCTTTGAGCGTGTCGAAAATCTTCTTTTGATTTGCCGACAACTTAGCGTACGCCTCGTCTAGCGTAAGTCTTTGCGCAGGCGCTTTCGTAGCCTTTGCAGGCTTCTCAACCGGCATTGGTACGGGAACAATTTTTTCGACGGGAACTTCAACTCGCACTTCCTTTTCAACAATCTTCTCAACGGGTTTTTCGATTATAATTTTCTCCGCAGGCTGTTGAATTATCGTAGGTTGCGGCATTATCGGTTGTTGAACGACAGGTTGTGGATACGGCATAATAATTTGCTTGTCGTTGTTTCTGCTCGACAATTCCATCATTTGCCTCATCAACATCTCTTGATTGCGAATCAGCATTTCGATTTTTTCGTCGTTGACGTTGGTCGCGGCAACTTCTCTTTCCGCTTGCTTCTCGACAACTTGTTGTTTGGACAGTTTATCTACCAGTCTTTCGATAGCGTCTGCGTCAACTCCGCTCTTGTTCTGCTCGGCAAGTTGCTTAACCAACTTTTCAATGCGCTCCTCATTTTGCTCATTCATTTGGCGCATACGCTCTTCGCTCTGCGCGTTTTGCTCAATAAGTTGTTGAATAAGTTCGTCGCTATGCGAGGCTTCTTGCGGTAGATATTGCGTAACGTTAGGCAACATTGCGGTAACCGCGTCGTTGAGCATAAGTCTCATTTCGTCCGCGCTCACTCCTTGTTGGAATGCAAAGCCTTGTCCGCCGTTTGCATTTCCGCCCATCATGCCCATGAGCATCATTCTCATTTCGTCTTCTTTCTTCTTCTCTTTCGCTTGCTCGTATTCGCTTCTCGCATCGTCCAATTCTTCTTCGACTTTGCTCAAAGACTTCTTTTCAAGTAGCATAAAGATGAATGCAAGTACAGTAACTCCTGCCAATATGCAAGCAATTATTGTCCAAGTAGTGTATGGCAAGTTGAATAGACCTACACCGCCTACCGCATAGTATGCGTTGCTATACTTCTTCTCTATCGTCTTCTTTATCTTCTTTCTCTTACCTGCGTAGCCTATTCCCTTGCTCATAAAGATAATAATCAATATTATACATATTGCGCTGAGGATAGGTTGCCAGTACTCTTTGATTATTTGGACTATATCAATGCTCGGTGTCGGTGTCGGCTCGGTGGGGTCTTCGGGGGTTGTCGGGTCAACAGGGACTATCGGGTCTTCGGGATTTTCGGGTTCTTGCGCCTCAATCTCAAACGCTTGCTCGGTCGAATTAACGTTCTCCAAGACTTGTCCGTCTCCGTCTACGAACACGTAATTTCCTGCGTACTCGCTCTTTATCCTTGCTATTACCTTGTAATTGCCCGCCTCAACAGCACTAATATCCTCTATTACGTTGCCTTCGCTATCCGTGTAGACGTATTCTATCTTTTCTTTCTCTTCGCTAGTCAAGCCTTTGAGTGTCGGTATATCTCCCGTCGTATCCCATTCCGCAGTGATTTGATAAGGCGTAATTTCTATATCAAATTTTATACAAGTATCTTTTATATAGTAATTGCGGTAGTTGTCTTCGTCGGTTTCGTCTATTGACAATACGACTATATACTTGCCCACGTTCTTCGGCAATACTCCGTCAAGTTTATTTGAGCCGTCTTCCTTAATTTCCGTACCTTCGTAATAGGTCTTGACAATCTTGACACCGCTGACGTCCAACTTGTTGTCGCAAGAAAGGTTTAGTTTCAAGGCTAAGTCTTCGCCGTTGAATTCAAACTCGGTCTTGTTGCCGTCAAGGGCGATTACCAATTCCGCTTGCTTGATTTCAAATCTTACGTTGTACACGCTGAGCGCATAACTGTCTTGGTGATTTTCGTCGTCAAAGTCAAACGCTACTAGATACGTTCCCGCCTTTTTAGGCGCTTCTTCGAGCAAGGTCTTGACCTCCTCTTCCTCGCCGTTCTCCCCTTTTACTTTCTCTATCGAGTACCACTTGCCTACGATATGCTCTGTCTCGACTGCGTCTTCGTCAAACTTCCATTCACTCTCTACGCCGTGCGCCTTGCCGTCGTAGATGAATTCAGTATCCATATCGATATTGATTACTACGTTTGCGCCTACGTTAAATCTCTTTGCCTGCGTACCTTGTTTTATTTCATAGTTGCTAGCATACTTATCGTTGACTTCGGCTACTACGTAATACTTTTTAGGATTGTTAAGGTCTACGACAATATCTTTCAACTCAACAGGCGCGCCTGTCGCAATTCCGTTGGTTTGGTCGTAATCCTTTTCCTCATAATACTTATACTGTATCTTGGCTTCGACAGTCTTGCTCGCTACTCTATAAGGACGGAATACTCGACTGCTAGAGTCTTCAAATGGATATCTTTCCCACTCTGCGTCAAGGTCGAGTACACCTTTCTTAATTATCCACTTCAACTCGAATGGAAATTCAGCGTCCTCTTCGTCAACTTTATATGTGTAAGAATTTCTGTCAGTGGACGTCGGCAAATAATAGTTGTTCGCAACGTCCTCAACGCTCGTATCGTATTTGAATTTCACCGTTGTCTTATACGGCGTATACTCTTTTGTAGATTCGTTGTAAGCGCAAACTTTGCTAGCCTTATTGCCGTCAACGTTCGCGTTGCCGTCGTCCTCATAATCCGCAATCGCAAGTCCCGCAGGCAAGTTCTGCAAAACAACCGTTTTCAACCCTGTATCATACTCAAACGGATATCCTTCCTTGTTTGGGTCATAGTTCCACGACACGTCAGACAAATTAAACTTGGCTTTGTTTATCTTCCACGTCAACGTAAACGTTACGCTATCTTTAGTTTCGTTTCCTACCTTAAACTTCACTTTGCTTGAAGTTATAGTAATAGTCGTCGTGTACTCCCCTGCATTCTTTGAAGCAGTCACCACCACCCCAGACTTTTTGGTCTCGGTTTTAGATATCGTTATTCCGTCTTCCAAAGATATATTTATACTTTCGTCGTTGTAAATTTCTTCGTCTAGCTTAGCAGAAAAAGAAAACTCTTTGCCGTTGTACGAAACTTTATCATACGTCGTTTTAGAATTCCAACTTTCAAGCGTAGTAATTTTGCCGTCATTGCTATACGACCATATTATATACTCTTCTTTTATCTCTACTTCCTTGTCGGTTATACTGAACTTCTTTTCCGACGTCGTCGAAGTACTTATCTCATAATTTCTATTTTGGTTGTCATCAGTTGCATTTCCCAACGATATAGAAAAAGTATATTTCTCCGTTCTCGTAGACTGCTTGGGTATAGTGATATTAGTCTTCTTTTCGCCTATCGACGTTATTTTGTCGAAAGCAATATCTTTACCGTCTACTTTCGCAACGTATTCAATCACGTCTTCATCATTCTTTCTATCGTCTTTTATTGTGACAGTCTTGTCCACTCCTGCATTCCATGTCCATTCCCCTTCGGGTGAAATGAATGATATTATCAACTCGGCTTTGCCGATGACTACCGGCAACGTCACTTCCGCCCTGCTGTCTCCGTCGCTCCACTTGGTTGTCTCGGCATTGTTCAACTTCAACGTGACGTTATACGTGCCCGCATTGGTGACTTTAAGCACTTTTTTGTCGGCATCATATTCCATTCCGCTGTTCGCCGGCGGTGTGATAGTGACGTCACTGCTGACGTTGGACAATTCTATTTCCTGTTCCTGCCCTGTATAATACAAACTCGCATTAGACGATAACGACGGCTTTGTTACCGATTTCTTGTCTATTGTAATATCCGTTGAATACGTCTTGTCCAATTCGTAGTTCTTGCACGTTTCAGGGTTGCTTATTATGACAGTAGCCGTATAATTGCCTGCATCGCTAGGCGGAGTTGTAGACTCATAAGAGGCTGTTCCCGACTTGTTCTTATAATTTATTGCAAACGTTGGCGCTCGCCCATTGGCTTCCGTATCTACGTCGGTATATATCTGCCCGTCATCAAGTGTAAACGTTACGATTGTGCCGTTTTTAGTCAACGTTCCTTTGATTTTTTTTGTATTTATCTTGAAGTCAAAATAGCGTGTTTGGTCATCTTCTCCTATACTTTTGTCCGGCGTACCTGCAAACTTATCATTCTTGTCATTTAACGTAACTTTGACCGAATAAGTGTCTGCGTCAATCATATCGTATTGATTTGCACTGGGATAATCCATTGTCATTAAGTCTTCGTCGAACCACTTTATATCCGCGCCGTTTTCAATCAACTTTTCTATGGATTGTTTTTCTCCGTTGTAATCCACTTCAACGTCAGTTGGTTCAGATACTCCAACAGCATCGCCCACAGAACTTAAATTAAGATGAAACGCGGGTCGAATTACGTACGAACTTGTTGATACATAATTGTGAGAGACTGCTGAACCGTCATATTTAATGTAATACGAACCGCGATAGCCATCCTCACTACCCGAACGCAACCAGCAATGTGAAGTCGACGTAGCAGATGCGCGTTGATTTTGAGATGTTCTCCACAATCCTGCGACACTTGTACCGGCACCTACTTCTGCTACGCTAGGAAGCCATAGAGTGTCGTTTTTCCAAGCTTGATAACCACTAGTACTTACACTCGTGTTAGTATAATAATTACGCGTGCTATTATATGAGCAACCGCTATCCAATGCGTCGTTGTTGAAATCGTAAGACTGCCCTGCCGATGTCTTTGCGCTTTGATTGTGTTGCCAAGACATATTATCAGGCACTTCGAGATATTCCTTGATTGATTTACTATTTTTGCTTTTATCTACCGTATATATTGCCCATGTGCCGGTTGAACTTTGAGTGACGCTTGTAAGAGAAGACGCATTATATGCAGTCGCATATTTGCCGCCATTATTGAGTATTGACGCCCTCATATAACTCGTGCCGTACATATTATTAGGATACGTGCCGATATTGTTTGAAGCCTGAGTGTGCCATTTATCAGTAATAGTACTGCTAGAAAGCCAAAAAGTCAATATCGGTTGTTGTACCTTCACCCCGTCAACAGTGATTTCATTGGTAGACAAATACACGGGAGTCCAACTTGTACCGTTGATAGTAATTGTAAGATCTTTACTGCCATTATCAGCGTTTGACGTCCTAAATTGCGAAGCCGTTCTTGTCCCGCTCCAATTCTTAAGCGTAGATTTATTTGCCTTAGAGTCTCCTGTGACTAGTCTAACAAGTTTCCAAAATACATCGGAATTAAAAACTTTTCCGTCTTCACTATTTTCGTAACCATCCAACATCAACTCGCCTAAATTAGTAGATTGCGAAGCTACGGTTGTAGAACTCGTAAAAGCATTCGCATTATTCGGCGCAATAAAGGTCATTGCGCTTGCCATAATCAAGCACAATATCAACAATATTGACAGCGCAACGTACCCCTTTAATTTCCTCTTTTTTATATCCATTTTTACCTCGTTTTTATCCGATTTTTTGCCTAGTCAGGAAAAGTATACATTTCCTGACTAAAAGCACTTGAATAAAAAATTATGATATGTTATGATATATATGTCTAATTATCGAGATTTTTGACTTTTCAGTGTCGAAATTCTTCGGTCAGGAAATGTATACTTTATTTGGAAATTTTTGACTTTTTTTGAATATTTTTTATAAAATCCTACAAATTTTGCAATTAAAAAGAAAAAGTCCCTCGTACTTCTTGTACGTTGGGACCTTTTTGTTGCGCTGATTTGGCGGTAAAGATGCTTTTTAATTCTGCCTAGACGGCCTTTCCGCCGAACGTTAAATAAATTTTCTGATGCTGTATCCGCTCTTCTCCAACACTTTGACTTGCGATATAATCGACTCGATAAACTCTTCGTTGTTCTTGGTCTTTTGCATCATATTCAAAAGTTGGTCGGTGGTCTCTTGCGAATCGCCCGACGAGAGCAATTTTCTCAATGCCCATACGCCTTCGAGTTCCTTTTGCGTCAAGAGCAAATCTTCTCTTCTTGTGGACGAACGGTTGAGGTCGATTGCAGGGAAAATTCTTCTTTCGCTGAGTTTTCTATCAAGAGTAATTTCCATATTGCCCGTACCTTTGAATTCTTCGTAGATTACGTCGTCCATTCTTGAGCCCGTATCGACGAGCGCAGTCGCGATAATCGTCAACGAACCGCCGTTTTCGATATTTCTTGCCGCGCCGAAAAATTTCTTGGGATTAGCCAACGCGCCTGGGTCGATACCGCCTGAAAGCGTCCTGCCCGTCGGCGGAATCGTCAAGTTGTACGCTCTTGCAAGTCTTGTCAGCGAGTCCATCATAATGACTACGTCCTTGCCGAGTTCCACAAGTCTTTTTGCGCGCTCGATAAGAAGTTCGGACGCATTGCAGTGATGTTCGGGCACTTCGTCAAAGGTGGAATAGATTACTTCGCCCTTGATAGACCTCTTCATGTCCGTTACTTCTTCGGGACGTTCGTCTACTAGAAGTACGAACAACGTCACTTCTTGGTGATTTGTCGTAATGGAATTGGCAATCTTCTTGAGAAGGGTTGTCTTACCTGCTTTCGGCGGGGAAACAATCATTGCTCTTTGACCTTTGCCAATCGGCGCAATCAAATCAAGACTTCTGATTGCGAAATCGCCTCTCGTGACACTCTTATCCGCGGTGTTGATTTCCAATCTCAATCTTTCCTGTGGGAAAATCGGGGTCAAAGTGTCGAAATGAGGTCTTTTGCGCAAGTCGTTGAGGTCTTTACCGCTTTCGCCGTCAAATCCGACCATTTTATATTCGCCCGTCGAGGGAATGTCGTTGCCTTTTTCGTCCTTTTGGTAAATAAGTTCATATTTCAAATCGGGATTAACTCTGTCGACAGACACAAGCGCGGGGGGTTTGTTGTCGCTGTTTTTTCTTGCCATACCCGTCACGAAGTCGCCCGCTCTGAGTCCCATACTCTTTATCATCTTGCCCGACACGTAGACGTCTTTGTCACCGCACTCGCAGTTTTCCGCGCGCAAAAAGCCGTAGCCGTCGAGCATTTCGAGAATACCGCTTCTGTATTCCGACTCTCCGCCTTTTTCCTCTTCATCTTGATTGTCGTTCTTGGTATTTTTGTTGTAATTGTTGGGTCTTTCGTAATTGTTAAATTTATCTGAATTTTTATTGTTATTTTTTTCGGCGTTGTTTCTATCGTATCTGCTCTCGAAACTCGACGAATCGCTCACCATACTGAATCCTTCCGACTTCGGCGGTCTTCCCAAAGCCTTGCGCTGAACGGGTTCTTGCTCAAATTCGTTTTGCTCTAAGGCCTTTTGCTCTTCGATTATCTTGAAATACTCTTCTACAATCTCCGCCTTTTTCTTTGTCGTCGGCGACTTGATACCCGCTTCTCTCGCAATAATTCTCAGGGTATGTATCGTCATATTTTTGAAGTCTTCTTCGGTGTAGACGACACGTTTTTCAACAAGCGTATTCGATTGCTCTTCGCCCCTTTCTTCCGCCTCTTTGTTCGAGCCTGCGCCGATTGCGCAAATGCGGTCGATAAGTTGCTCCTCGGAAAGATAAGTTACGTCATTGAGTCCCAACTTTCTTGCGAGTTCTCTCAGTTGAAATAGGTTTTTACCCTTTAGTTCGTCCAACGTATAATTCTTTTTTGCCATATTATTCTCCCAAAACGAGTTGCCTTAAAGGCTTATAATAAATATATTTTCTAAAATGTATAATGTGAATAAATAAGTAATTAAATTTTCTACAAAAGAAAAATTTTTATACCGAAAACTTTCGTTTTTTGCAAGAGGTATTTCTACCTCTTGCTTAATTTCTTAAAACGCTTCGTCCTTAAATACAATGACTTTCGTCGAATCTCCTTCAAAATACGCTCTGTCGACTTCCAACGTCGTGCCGTCGATTTTGACGATTTGCTCCTCCTCGAACAAGTCCAAAAATTCGTCGACTTTGTCTATATCGATTTCGCTCTTTGAAGTCTTGAAGTGCATTGGGATGACGATATCGGGCATAATGATGTCTACGTACTCTTTGGCTTGATTTGCGTCGATAGTATAGTTACCGCCGACGGGTATCATAAGCACGTTGACCGAGCCTATGCCCTCTGCAAGTCTTACGGTACATTCCTCCCCGATGTCGCCCATGTGACACAAGTCCACTCCGTCCATACGGTATTTGAAAATGCAGTTGTCGCCGCGCTTTTTGCCCGATTTCCCGTCATGGAAAGAGTGCATAGATGAAATATCAACGCCTTTTTCTTCCCAAAATCCGCACTCGCTGATTACGAGCGGAGAACCGGAAACTTTGACCACCGCATTATGGTCTTTGTGTTGGTGCGAGCACGTCACGACGTCAGCCTTGACGTTTGTCATCTCGAAGCCTACGATTGATTTGTCAAAGGGGTCGGCTACAATCGTAGTTCCGGTCGACTCCGTCAACTTGAAACACGAATGCCCCAGCCATTCAATTTTCATTTTACTCCTCGCTTATGTTCATTGCCAGTTGTTGAGGTTTGCCGGCATTAAATTTTTCGATAAGTTCGTGTATTTTATCATGTGGGTCAAGTAATTGACTTACTGATTTCTTTTGGTCGATTGCGGCGATTATGTAAGCCACAAACTTGGACATATCCGCCTGAACGAACCAATTCTTTTGCAAAAGTTCCTCAGTCGCGTAAGTCAAGTTGGTGGAAAGCACCGCGTCGAAAAGACCTGCGTCGTACGCCTTTTGGAATTTCTCAGGTCCTTCGGTGAAAAGCGCGTAAGTCGCAGAAAGGAATATTCTTCCGCAACCTGCTTCTTTGAGTTCCGTACACAATTTAAGCATACTGTCGCCCGTCGCGATAATGTCGTCTGCTACGAAAATATCCTTATCCTTTACGTCGTTGCCGATATACTCGTGAGCAACAATCGGATTTCTTCCGTTGACTACGTTTGCGTAATCTCTACGCTTATAGAACATACCCAAATCAGTGCCCAGTACGGACGCGTAGTAAATATTTCTGCTCATAGCGCCTTCGTCAGGACTTACTATCATAAAGTTGTCTTTCTTCATATTGATTTCGGGGAAAGACTTGAGCAACGCTTTGAGTATCTGATAGGTCGGCATAAAGTTGTCGAAGCCCATGATAGGAACGGAGTTCTGAACGCGCGGGTCGTGAGCGTCGAAAGTGATTATGTCGTTTACGCCCATAAATTCGAGTTCTCTCAACATTTGAGCGCAATCGAGCGATTCTCTCGCCACTCTTCTGTGCTGTCTTCCGCCGTAGAGCAAAGGCATAACGACGGTGATTTTGTTCGCCATACCGGTGCAAGCGCCGATAATTCTTTTGAGGTCGGAATAGTGGTCGTCAGGTGACATACGGTTGGGCGTGCCAAACATATTGTACTCAATCGAGTAATTGCCGACGTCGCAAATGATATACAAATCCTTGCCTCTTATGCTGTCTTTGATAAGTCCCTTGCCGTCGCCCGTGGTAAATCTAGGACAGGTGTTGCCGACAAGAAAAGTATCTTTGAAAAAATTTTTCCCGCTTGCTTTCGCCTCGTTGTTGTACCAGTTGACAAGGTATTTGTCTACCTTCTTTCCCAACTCCGCAGCGCCTTCCAACGCCAAAATAGCCATATTGGAAGAATCCTTTTCAAAATTGAAAATCGACTCAAAAAACGGTCTCATCTCTGCCTCCGTGTATTATTAAAATTGTATCCTTGTGAATTGCGCCAAAAATCAACACAATTATAGATTATTGTATCAACGAAAATAGAAGTATTAAATTTTCTACTATGTGAATCCATATAGCCTCACTCGAAAATTTTGTAAAACGAGCCGCTAGCCCTTACTACATTGATATAATATCATAGTAAAAATATAAAATCAAGTCTTTTGCCCACCTTTTCGCTCTATAATAACAGTATTATATTGATATAAAAAAGCATACCCGAAAATCTCGGGTATGTTTCTGTCTTTAAATTCTGCTCGCAAATCGCGATTTTATTTGATTTTGCCGTATACCAATTTGATATGGTTGCCCAACTCGTCCGCAATTACGATAACGACTTTGTTGTTTCTCTTGCTTCTGTCGCCGCGTATCATATTGTTGACGTATTGTTTATACTCGTCGTCGCTCACGTCGTCACCTTTGGTAATCGGCAAGTTGATTTCTTTGAGTTCTCCGCCTGATACGAACAAAGCGTTGACTTCTGGAATTTCCGTCGGTCTCATCTCCACAACGTAGTCTTTGGTATACGTCTTGCCTATCAAGATTGGATAACGGAAACCGTCTTTCTCCGTCACAGTCATTTGTCTGTTGTTCTCTTCGGGATAAAGCATTCCAACCATATCGCCCAAATTATCGATATTGTCAATAAAGCTATCGCTCAAATAGTCGGTAGCGCTTGCCGAAGTCTTTGCCCAACTATCCGACGAGTAAGCGGCTACGCCCGAAATACTTCCCTTATTATCGCCTGCAAATACGCCGTTGTTGCTTCCTCCGCGTTCCGTTCCGCCGACTGCGTATGCGCTAGTTATGCTACCTTTGTTTAGTCCTACGAAACCGCCTGCGTATTCGCTTGCCTTCGCTCTATTCGTAGCGTAGCTGTTCGTGATTTGACCGTTCGTTTCGTTCAAAGCGACAAAACCGCCCGCGTAAGAATTCTTGCCGTTTGCGAAAACTTCCGTTCTCTTTGCAAGATTTACGCCGTGATATTCACCGCTGAACGACCTTGCGATATTACCGCTGTTGATTGCGACAAGACCGCCTGCATATACCGCGTCAAGATTTGACGCTTCGACGTTGATTGAACCTATCGCCTCGCTGTCGGATATATACGCTTGATTCTTGTTGTCCACAACAAGTCCCGCGCCTGCGACGTACTTCAAATCTTCCGACTTGATATATTCGCCGACCTTTGCAACGACGCTGCCGTAGAAACCGCTATTGTAAATCGACGCTTGATTGGTAATCGCCATACCTGCGACTTGTCTTCCCGACAAATCAGCGTATACTTGCGATTCCGTGATGCTTCCGTTGTTGATGATTACCATACCCGCAACGTTTGCGCTGTCCGCTTCTATTTTGTCGCTTTGCACGAATACTCTGCCCAAAGCGCCTTTGTTGTTGTAAGCAATAGGAGCAACGAAAATATCTTGAACGTCGCTATTCTCAAAATCTTCTTTAGCGTAACCGACGAAGTTTACTCCCATAAAGAAAGCGTCTTCTATCTTTGCATTTTCAGCGATTTCGTAATACATTGAGTATACTTTCTCCGCTCTATCTGATTCGACTACGCCGTTGTCGGTAAGTTGAGAGTTGCCGACAACCATATTCGACAACGTGTATCTATCGCCGAAAATCGTGTCCTTGAGAGTCTCGATTTGAGCGACTTCATAGCCGTCAAAGTTGATGTTCTTGGCTATTCTGTAATCTCTTGCGGTAGTTACGCCTTTCTTATTATCTATATAATTATTCAATATTATATAAGCGTACTCGCCTGAATTGGTGATTTCATAATAATAGCTTTCAATCGAGTTGTCGTATTTAAGTTCAGGTATCTTATAGCTGAGGTATCTTCCGTCGGTCACCGCGTCCGAACTTGCAACGTAGTTGCTCGAAGAGTTGCCTGCCGACACGGTGATGTTGTAAAGAATACCGTAATATGACGGGTCTTTTATCTTATATTCGTAAGTTGTCTTCGTAGTAGGCTCGCCGTCTTCGGGATTGATCGTCTCCTCAACTTCTTTGATAAATATGCTGTCGAGATTGATTGCGAAAACCAACTTCTCGGGCTTATTCTGCGAGTCGAAGATTACAGACTTTTCGACGTCCGTATCCCCATTGCCTTCTTCGAAGTAATACATCGGCTTTCCTTCGTTGTCCAAAAGTTCTTGCTCTTCGGCGTCGGTAGCCTGATTGACTTTGCTATCGTCCTCGAGTTTTACGCCTTGTCTAAACTCAAACTTAACCGTGTCGCCATTTACTAATATAATATCAATATATTCGTTGTCCTTTCTTCTATCGGTATAAGAAGTGTAAGACATTTTTGCGTCTTCGTCGTTGTAACTTACGAAGTAGTCTTCTCCGTTGTAACGAACTTTGAGGTCGTCGTTCATATTATAGACGTACAACGCTCCGTCTGCGACTTTTCGTACCGTGGTCTTTTGCTGTAAATCGGTATATTCGTAGACGTCGTAAGTCTTGTATGTGACGTAATTTACTTTGCTCGATACCGTCAATGACGTATCTGAATTTTCTTTCTCGCTCTTGCCGTCGGGTTTAAGTCCTTTAAGCGAGAGGTAGAATTGATTTGCGCTTGTATTCGCGTCAATACTCCAAGTCAATCTTGCTTTGCCGTCAGCGTCGTATTTGAGTTGAATATCGTTCTCTTCCACGCCGGAAAGCTTTGTGACCTTGTAATCGTCTTTCTCTTCGCACCATGCGCTGTCGTAGTATATTTCGTTGTCGCCGATTGCTCTTACCGTGAAGAAGTAGTCGCCGACTTCGTCGTAATTGAAGTTACTGCGTTGATAACTCGTACCTGTGGTGGTGACGGTCTTCTTTTCGACAGTCTTGCCGTCGCTTGCGCTGCGATAAATCAATTTGAGTTCATAAGACTTTGCGTTGGCGACACTGTTCCACTGTATTCTCGATGCGTTGAGAGAACTGAATGCAGGCACGCTCAATGTCGTGGAATTGATATAGTACGCGCTGCCAAGCAAAGAGTCGGAATATTCCGTATTGTCTTTTGCCGGCTTAGCCGTTACCGTAATTCTATACTTGTCGAATCCTTCGAAAATATCGTTTCCCTCGTCGTTTGTCCTGCCGACAAAACTGAACGAAGTCTGCGCAGTAACCTCTTGATTTACCAATACCTCGTCTTTGCCGTTGTAGACGGACACTGCGTACTCGACTGCGTTGTCAACGCTCTGCCAACTTGCAAGTTTAGCGCCGTTGTCCACAAGTACTTTCGGAACGTCGAGCGAATTCCCCTTGTGGTATACGATAACTTCGCTTCTGTCGCTCTTACCGTACTTCACGCCGTCTCCGCAAGCTCTTACGGTAATATTGAAATCTCCGTAACCCGTAACAAGAGCGCTGAGATCGTAAGTCGTCGACGTGGTCTCGGCTTTCTCCTCATCTCCTACATAAATAATATAACGCTCCGCGCGCTCGACTTCGTCCCAACTTAGGGCGCTGCCGCTCAGCGCAAGATTTTGAGGCGCTTTAATTTTTTTCAATCCGTCTTCGTCCCTTTGGCACGCAACAAGCGTCAAAAGACATACTGCCAACAACAATATGACGATAACGTTGACCTTCTTTCTCATAACTACTCCTTTGTAATCACGTTTTACTGCTTTATTATATCAAACCGCTTTAATAATATCAAGCCATTTGTTATATTTTATAATATATAAATATTATGAGACAAATTTCAAATATTATCAATTTCGACTTTTTGACACAATTATGACATTTTCTATTGTCTTTTTGGGAATTTTATGCTATATTAACTATATAAGACTTGGGAGGCGGGAATATGAAATTTGGCATAAATATGAAAAGACTGCGCAAAAGCAAACGCATTTCACAAGCCTCCATTGCAAAAGCCTTGGAAGTTTCACAAAGGACTATCTCCCATTACGAAAACGGCACTTGCCAGCCCAATCTCGATGGACTTTGCAAAATAGCCGACATCTTGGAAGTGTCGATTGACGAGTTGATAGGACGCGAATTTCCAAAGAAACAATATTGACAAATCAAAAGGTCGAAAGATATTCTCTTCCGACCTTAATTTTTATTTTTGATACATACTCTCGTTTATACTAATCTACGATATCCACGCTATGCTCGTTGACTTTGCGGATTTGACGGTTGTACCAAAGCAAAGAAGGTATAAACATTATCGGCGAAATCAATATCGAACCAATGACGCAGAATATAATTGAACCTACGAAAACAATCGCCGCAACAAAGAATAGAATTATTTTCATTACTATCAACCATATAAATCCTTCGGGTGAAAATGAAAAGATTAAGCCGGGCAAACTCATTACGTGTCCGCCGCAGGTAAGCACTTCATAGACCGTACAATCGCCCCAACCCCATATAAGTTGCGCCGTGAACGTGTACGCCATCAAAGCGAATACGCAACCTACGCCGAATATGAACGAAAACTGTTGTTTTTCCGCTCTAAGCGCCAACACCAAAAACGTAATCAACAGAGCAAGCGCGGGGATTGCGCCGATAATCAAAGCCAAGTTGCGACGCTTTCTCATACTTGATTTTCTATAATTTACTCTATCTTGCTTTGCCTTAATTGCAAGTTCTTTTTGTCTTTGCGCTTCGCGAATTCTTTCCTCTTGTTCCTTACGATTGAGATCCGCGCACGCCTTACATATCAACTTGGGCTGCTTTGTTTCTTCCTCGCCCTCGCGCACGACCTTTCCGCACTGCACGCACACGCCCAACATCTCCGCCTGCGTTTGAGTTTGCGCGGCGCTCGCGCTCTCCGCAGCCGCTTCCTCTTTGACGACTTCCTCTTCCGCTCCATCCTCGAAATACGCTATCGGCACTTTGAACAGTTTGGAAATTTTAGAAAGCGTATCAAAGTCCGGTTGCGACTCGCCGCGTTCCCATTTGGAAACCGCTTGATAAGTAACGTTAAGCACTTCGCCGAGTTCGGCCTGCGTCATATTGTTCTTCTTTCTAAGTCGCGCGATTTTTTCTCCGTAAGTCATATTGATTTTTCTCCTATGCATTTTCTCTTCACTTTAATTCAATTTTACACTTTCAATGGGAAAAATTCAATATTATTCACTCAACCATTAGTTGAATTACTGTATATTCAGTTGAAAAAAAGCATTAAAGCAAAAAAAAATACGCTTTGCTCTATTTTTTATTGACAAAGAAATTATTGAAAACTTTGCTTACGAATTTGCCGAAACAACGGCACATTAGTTTGAATACCATACAAAGCGTAGATTTTAAGTAAAACGCCTTTTGCATCAACTTCATTAAATTAAATTTATGTTTAAGATTTCTTATCCATCTCTTATAGATTTTTATTTTCCCGCTCGCAATAGCCTTTGCGCAATACTCGCCGCTTGTCAAACCGTATCTCAGTCCCGATAGCGTAAGCGGGTCGCACGCTCCTACCGCATCGCCTACGAAAAATACGTTGGAATTTATCACCGGCGTACCCACGCCGATTGGGGTCATCGCTGCCGTAACGTTCTTGGTATCTTCGTCAAAATTCTGCGACTTTAAGAAATCCGCGAACAACTTTTTATAGTCCTTCGCTTTGATAAAAACGTCCGTCATTCCCACGTTGGTAATACCGCCGTAGGAACTTACCCAACAATAACCTCGCTCTGTTATACCGAAATGAATATCTATCGACTCTTCCTTATCGCTTTCAAAAATCATTTGCAATGCAATGTTTCTCTTTTTGCCTTTTTGATATCTGCTGCCAAAACCCGTCGTACCGTCGGCAAATACAAGGTATTCGTATTCAAACGACCTTCCGTCTGACGTCGCAATCGTATTATTCTGCATATCGTGCGCGACTATCGCGCAATTTTCATAGGTCGCAATTCCTTTCTCTTTTGCAAGTCTAAAAAACGCGTCGTCAAGTTCGACTCTATCGATTTTCTCATTGGTGTAAAGAAATTTGTTGACAATATTAAGGCTCTTTTTCTGCTTGTAAAAAATATTAAAATCCTTTATCAAAGAGTAATGACACTCTTCTATGTTAAGACCCAACTTTTCATATTCGCTTTTGGTCTTGTTGGTGATATAACCCGCGCAACATTTGTATCGCGGAAAAGCGTGTTTGTCTATTATAGCAATACTCTCAACGCCGTTTTTTAGCAAATTAAGAGCAGTCGCCACTCCCGCAGGACCGCCTCCCACAATAACCACTTTATACGGTTTTTTCTCAATCATTTCATCAAGCATATTTTGATTATAACTTTTTATTTACCATGTGTCAATAGCAAATTCCGCTCACAACCTAGCGAGTTGTTTATTCATATTCTTAATCAACGGATTCATTATAATACCGACGAGCATACCCGACTTGATATAACAATAAACTTCATTCCATAAGCCGTAAAAAGCGCATTTTACGTCGCAGTATTTACTTGCGCCGTACTTACGCGTATATGTTTCTCGCAGATAAAACCTCTTGCCTGTCATATTGTCGAATTGGAACAAGTCGTATTCTCTATCCGCATACGCAGAATTTAGCGGGTCGATAAAACCGCAAAGCCTACTCCCCTTGTCTACCATAATATTTGCCACGTTCAAATCGCCGTGCATCAAGCAAGCTTCATTAACCTCTTCGGAAAAGATGACGTCAAACTTTTCCCACGCCGACCTCATTGCGGATATAATCTTTTTTGAAAGAGTTTTCTCTTTGTACATCTCCTCGGCTTTGTCCAAAACGGCTTGCGCAAAAGGCTTGTAGTAGTCCAACCAAGTTTCGCAATCGGGATTTAGCGTGTCCCCGAATTTCTCATTTGTTTGGCAATGAATTTCATGCAAAGCGCTTGTGACTTTATCTGCAAAATCCAATCTCTTGCGTTTTGACCAAAGCAACATTTTAAACGACATGAGCGCGCTCTTGCCCTCAATCATTTCCATACCGTAGCAATCTACGGGAATTATTTCGTCGGCTTTTTTGACAAATAGTATTTCGGGAATTCTTATCGGACAATGCGTTGATAAAAGTCGCAAGTCAAATACTTCTTTTTCCAACATATCCTCTGCTCTAAGCAATTTGACGACAATCTTTTTCCCGTCGTCAAACTTAACGCAAAAAGCAAGTCCGAACGAACCGCCGCCGAGATACTTTATCTCCGCCGCGGCTTTCCCGACTTGCTCTTCTACAATTTCTTTCACATACTGAATAGCTGTGTTTTTATCGAGAGGTATCGCCTCTACTCTTTCGACTTTCACAATCCACCGCCTAATATTGTGGTTATATATTTATTATACATCACACGGTGGCGGTAAATCAATAGATAGACTCTCTAAATTAAAGTATATAATCAAGATTGCTGAAAGTGCCGTCCGCCTTTTTAGGCGCTTTATAAGATTGCGCCTTATTAAGTTTTCCATTGATTTCAAGGGTAAGTATATCTGTAAGTTTAATTACTCTATCGGTATACTCGCCGTCTGTTGGATTATATTTAATATTGGTTTCGATAGAAATTCCCGTTATGCTATTTCCATTCATTGTGACAACCATATCCGCTCCGTCGATATAATAATCCTCATTGTTGAAATAATTATCAACGGGAATTACGCCTTCGGCGTCATTAGAATTTATGTACTCGCAAATCTTGTCCTTAATCGCCAAAGTGCTTTGCTTGTTGAGATAGATATAATAAGTTGTCGTCGAGCCTTTAGTTTCTTTTTTGATACAATCTATTTGAGATGACGAGTATATAAAAGGCGTTGTCATACCGTCAAACAAAGTGTCTTGAGTGACGTCGTTAACTTTTGTATATGTGTTCTTTCCTTTACGCGACACCAAATATACGCTTTCGTCTTCCGTGACGTTGCCTATAGTATATTTATACGTTTCTTTACCGTCTTCCTCGTGATGAGTCTTGTATTCATATGAATTATTGAACGATATAAAGCCCTCGTCGTCGGTATTTTTGTAAAGCCTTGAAGTGTAACTGTCCTTTGTCGCCCAAGTTGTTACGCCGGGGTCAAATTCATTGCTTGCCAACAAATCAAGCGAATACGCATTATCGTTTTTCAACGCGGCAATCGCCGAATTGATTTTAGAAAGCTCCGTTTCTATGCCGCTTTTATTGTATACAAAATTATTGATGCTTGGCAGCGTTACGCTTGCGCTGCTTTTGCGTTGTGCATAAGTCAACGTAAGCTCGGTATCGACGCCTTTAATAGGCGTTTTTATATCAAAGCCGAGTTTATAGTCTTTTAGTCTTAGCGAACTGCTGTCAAAATTGAAGTATACTACAACGCCGTTTAACGGATTCGTCAAACTTATATTTTTTATCGATATATTAAGCCCTAAATTCTTAACCACGTTGAGCAACATATTTACTATCGCATTGTTTGATTGAGCGTTGATATTAAATTGATATTTGTAGCCGCTTTCATTAGTAGTCTTAAGATTTTCTATCTGGTCTACCGTAAGAGAATTTATCAAAGATTCAAAATTGCGATTGATGAGCGACGTACTGTCATCAGCGCTGTCGACTTCAAACTTTTTAATTTTGTCATTTTCGTCTTGAGTCAGCGTTATCTTTTGGTCGCCTTTATTTATAATGTATTTTGTAGAATCATAAAACAATACGCCACTGGTTACGCGTTTGAACTGCAAGTCGTCAGTGCTTTGAGTATATCTATATTTCGCGTCATAATTTCCGTTTACCTCGCCATTAAAGCCCAAGATATTAGCTTTGCCCTTAACGTTGAACGTGTAATCATATTCTTGCTTGTCATCGTCTGCCGAATTTTTAGCGGCGTCTACAAATGCCTTATTGGTCGGCTTTATAGTCAACGTAGCGTTTCGTGTAAACGTCTCGTATCCGTCAGCCGTAATAGTTACGCTTGCGGTATATGAACCCGGTAACGTCGCTTTGTTATTGGTATACGATACCGTTGCGACACTTGGAACTTCGCCGCTTACGGTAATTTCATGTTCATTTCCGTCATAATCAAACGACTTACTTTCAAACGTCACTCCGCTGAATTGTTTCAACTTAATAATAGATGAATTATTGTCATTACCCACGTTTTCGGAATTGCCGGAACTACTCGAACTGCTGTCAGGCGTATTAGGCGTATCAGGCGTTTCGCCGCCATTAACGCACGCGCTGACGCTCATCACAAATGCAATGCAAATTATCAACAATAACAAAATTCGCAAATTCTTTTTCATAAAACTCTCCAATGTAAAAATTTGATAATTTTATTCTACGCTTTCGCAGTGGAGAATTCAATGTTATTTACTCAACCGTTAGTTGAATTTCTATATAATCAATTGAAATTTTAATTTTGCGGTCTAAGTTTTCCGTAAAAATACGCTGCCGTCGCTCCTCCGTCGATTAAAAAATCTGCTCCCGTAATGAACTGCGCTCTTTCACTCATTAACAGTTCTGCAACGTCGGCGATTTCATCTGCTTGATATTCGTCGCTATCTTTTGCAAAGACGGATAAACCTCTTTGAAAAAAGTCTTCATGACTTTGCAATAATCCAAATCCGACAAATACCTTTTGCAACCGCCGAGACATACTTTGTAGTAATCGCAAGACTTGCATTCTTGACGCACGGGCAAGGATTCTGCAATAAACTTTCCGGCGCGTTCACACGTCCCAATTTCTCGAAAACTTATCTCGTTGATATTGCCGAGTTTCCATTCGTCAAGGCAATAGAAGTCGCAAGGGAAAACGTCGCCGTTGGCTTCTATAATACTCTGAATCCCGCAACGCCCGTAAAGTCCACACTGCTCTGCGCGATTGCCCATTGCCATCATAAGTAGATTATCAAAGAAGCGGATAGACAACGGCTTTCTTTCATAAAACGCTCTTTCGTATTTTTTCCATGCGCCGATAAGAAACGTGGAAAATTCTTCCTCATTCATAGCGTACGGGGCGCTCTCTACCCCAAAAGACTTTAAGCAAGGAATAAATTGCAAATATTTAAAATTATGCTTTTCGTAGAAATCAAAAATGCTGTCCAATCTCTCCAACGACTTTTTCGTCACTACGCTCAAAATATTGAATGGCACGCCGTGCGCGTCCAAAATTTCGCTTGCGCGAATTACCCTCTCTGTGGTGCTTTTGCCGTCCGCATCAACTCTGTATTGATTGCTCTCTAAATCGCCGTCGAGAGAAAGCCCAATCAAGAATTTATTTTCCGCAAAAAATTTCGCCCATTCGTTGTCAATGAGAAGTCCGTTGGTCTGCAAAGAAAACGACGTTTGTGATTTCGTTTCCGTTTCCTTTACCGTCTTTACAAAAAATCTAAAAAAATCAAGTCCCGCGACAGTAGGCTCGCCGCCTTGGAAAGCAAAATGCAAAGGCGCACCGTCAGCAAACTCAGTCGCTTTTTGAATTATCGAAAGCGCGGTGCTCTCGCTCATTACGCCATAGGAGTATTTCTCCCTCGCTTGACTAAGGGAATGATAAAAGCAATATTCGCATCTCATATTGCACAGCGAACTCGCAGGCTTTATCATTACTGAAAGCGACGGCATAAATTCTCCTTACACGTTGAAATTTCCACAAAAAATTAACAATATAAATTTAGCACAAATATCCTTTGATGTCAATAAAAGAAAATTTATAGTTCATGCGCCATTATAAATTCTTCTTGATTTTCACCAACAATAACAAAACCGACTTTCTTATACATTTTGACTGCGTAATTTGCTTTCTGAACGGCAAGAGACACTCTTTTATATCCGCTCCGTTTTAGTAGAGAAAGTATATTCCGCATCAAATCAGTACCTATTCCGTATCCTCGATATTCTTTGAAAATAGAAATTGCAAGCGACGGCGTGTCGTCGTCCACGTGTCCGTAATCGTTCATAATTCTTGTCCAAACCGCCCCGACGATTTTACCGTCCACTTCCGCAACCAACGCCACGTCGTCTTTTTGCTTGCCAAAGTCTTTGACGTATACTTGCAGTTCGTCATTTTGTATAATGCTCTTCGGCGGTGGCGTTACGCCTTGCGGAATAAAGATTGCGTTGTACAAAAAATCGTCCAACAATCCGTATTCGCTCGTTTCAATTTCTCTTATGAGGTGTTTCATAACTACATACTACCATAAAGATTATGTCAAGTCAAAGACTCGGCGTCTTCTACTATTTTAGCCCGCCTTTTGCCCATAACTGCAATGGTTATCTCTTCATCAAATTTATAAAACTGTTTTGAAAATGCGCCGTATTCTTCGCCGTCGTCTGCGCTAATCACAACTCTATAAGTAACGTTGTTTATACGCACGGTATCAGCGTTTTGATGATGTTGACTTCCTCCAAACCTTGTGGTCGCCATACTCGCCATAAAGCAAGTTTTGACTTTGCCTTTTATTATCTTTTTGGCATTTCGTATATAGCCGTTCATTGCTCTTGCGCGGCTTATAACCGTACAAATAAAAGCCGTAATGATAACAACGCCGAATATTACGGCACACACTATCGCGCCGACAAAAATTTTATTGATGAGAAGTACCGTGGCAGTTATAAGATCGGCAGCGAGTAAAAAGAAAATTGTCAAGCCTAACACTACACCCCACTTAGGAGCATTCCTCATGCCTTCTCTTACGTTTTGCATCTCGTAATTAGCCATATTTACGCGGCTCTCAAAATGGCTCGAACTATTGACGGTATCTACCATATTTTGCTCGCGCTCTTTTGGAGATATTGCCGCCCTTTGCGCATCGCCGTCTTGCGTTTCGCTTGTTTCTGCTTCCGGCTGTACGCTACATACTGCGCTCATGTATTCTTTTATCTCTTCCATTAATTCGTATGGAGTTTCGACATATTCAAAATCTATAGAAGCTTTTGACCGTATGGAAGCATTAGCATTTTTGAATGATAACGTCCCTGTCTTTGTTTTTCCTTTGTCTAATATACCAACGTTGACCGTCATTGACGTAATAGATTCATAGCTCATTGTTTTGTACTTAATACCTATCGTGCCATTACGCACAATCAACCGCTTATTTGTATAGGCGTAATATAAATTTTTATAACTACGCGCATAAAGCAATGGAATGATAAAAAACAATGTGCAAGCCATTATTACAATAAAGTGCGGCAAAAATATCGGAACTAAAAACGGCGTAAGAAAAAATTTCCAATACCGACTCTTAGAAGGTTTGATTATTTTGACGATTTGCTCGTCATCTTCCAAAATATCATCAAATAAATGTTCCATAATCACCTTTTCAATAACCATATCATTTTTGTGGAACAATTGCAAGCGCATTATATAGACAAAATCTATAAATAAGCTATGACGACTTAACCGCCCCGACGATTTTACCGTCCACTTCCGCAACCAATGCCACGTCGTCTTTTTGCTTGCCGAAGTCCTTGACGTAAACTTGCAGTTCGTCATTATGTATTATGCTCTTTGGCGGTGGCGTCACACCTTGCGGAATAAAGATTACGTTGTACAAAAAATCGTCCAACATTCCGTATTCGCTCTTTTGTATTTCCCTTATGAGGTATTTCATAAATTTATTATAGCAATTATATCTTATAAAAGCAAATTAAAACCGATAAGAAATTATTCTTATCGGTCTTACTATTATGCAAATAAATTTATCTATATGGAAATCATTAATCTTCGTCATTTCCTATTGTCTGCTTCCATTTTAACGTTTTACCACGGAAAAACATCATATCGTCAGTGATGTCGGAAACGTCCGTCACATCCTCATCAACCCAATAAACATATCCATCGGAAAAAAGTATAGACGCAAAATCTATATTCGCCGAATATTCGTTGTACGGCTCGTAGCGATATTGAATATGCCCCTCAAATGTCAATTCCACTTTACTGTTCCAACAACCGCAGAATGTGACCGTGATTCTGTCATCTTCAATTTTGGCGATTTCTATGTAGCTATCATGAAAGTACCACGCCGCAACAAGCAGGTTCTCCGCATCGCTCTCCGCGCAAATATCTGTCCATTCTTGTTGCTTTATCGAATTATTTAATTCGACCGCTATGTTTATATACTCGTCATCTACCTTCTTGTTTTTCTTTATAGCTTTCAGTAACGCGGCGTTATCCAATAGCCATCCATAACCTTGAATGTCTTCTCCTTTCTCGATAAAACCTGTTTTGTCATTATCTATAATAAATACCTTTCTTATAATATGCGGATCCGTATCATACATACATATATGTACGAATTTTTGTGCATCATCGTCAAATACAATTACAGTGGAGCTAAAACCGTCCACAAACCTTGCAAAAATATGCGAGTAGTATTCTCTTCCATCATTTGAAATAATCCTTGCTATCATAATATCGCTCCTATTTTCAATGTTTTAACACATTATTATACATATATATCATTACCATGTCAATAGTTATATTGAAAAATATTAAGAACAGAAAAAAGTAAAATCGGCAAGCCTAAAAGCTTGCCGATTTTTGGTGGGCAATATAGGATTCGTAAGGAGCAAAGCGACGGTCTAGCGAGCATCTTAAATACGAGCGTCACTATTTCGAACTGTCCTATTATTGCCCCTTTGAAAAAGATACGCCAATTATGGCGTATCTTTTGATTTGGTGGGCAATATAGGATTCGAACCTATGACTTTCTCCACGTCAAGAAGACACTCTCCCTCTGAGTTAATTGCCCATATATTTGTAAAGTCATTATACACGCGATAAATAGCAATGTCAAGCGGTTAGTCTAAAATCTTTTCCATATAGACTTTCATTGGATTCATTCCGTTCGCCGTGTAAAAATTAAGAGCGTTTTGGTTTAAGCACCAAGCGTTTAGCGTAACGTTGTAGCATCCTATCTTTTTTGCATATTCAAATGCAAAATTCAATAATAATTTTCCTATTTTCTCGCCACGACGGTGTTCGTCTACACATAAATCGTCGATATATAGAGTTTTAATATCCGTCAAAATCGAATCATTCTTGTGTTGCTGAATAATGCAAAAAACGTAACCGAGCGCAACGTCATTGTCATCGGTTGCAACAAATATCGGCTTGTCGTCGTCTTGAAACAACGCTTTTAATTGTTCATCACTATACTTCTTTTGATTGGGTTTGAAAATATCCGGTCTGCCGTTATGGTGAAGAAGATTGACTTGAACCAACATCTCGTCTATCTTTTCAATATCTTTAATTTCCGCTCTGCGAATTTGCATAATAGTTAATCCTTTATTTGCGTTGCCGTCTGCTTATGGTAAAGATAGGGATTCGTAAGGAGCAAAGCGACGGTCTAGCTAGCATCTTAAATGCGAGCGTCACTATTTCGAACTGTCCCATTATCGACATTTGAGCAAGTAAGCCGATTTCCGGAAATGCAAAAACGAGTACTAGATACTCATTTTTGCGTTGCCGTCTAAGGCGAACCTTGCGCCCTGGTGGAGATAAGGGGATTCGAACCCCTGACCTATACGTTGCGAACGTATCGCGCTACCAACTGTGCTATATCCCCACGCTGACTATATTCTAGCACATAATATTTGCATTGGCAAGAAAAAACAAGAATTCAAAGTCAATACTTTAATTCTCTATCATAACTTCTTTGACGGATATTCTATTCAACTTGAAAGCGTAGTATGTCATCAACGCAAAATAGCATACGACGAAGAGCGCGAGCGTAAGGAAAAATACGGGTACGTCAAAATTATATTCTGGCATACTTTCCACGTCGGCGAAAACGATATTGACCATAATTTTGAGAAGTCCGTATTGATACGCGCTGCCTACCCCAAATCCTAAGAATGCAAACGGGACGTATCCGCCTAGTATGCTCAACGAGCGCTCTTTCATAGAATAGCCAAACGCTTTCATAAGCGAGACGTTTTTCTTGTTGGAATTTATAAGCGTAGTTACCGCCATAAACATAGTGACTATAGCAAGAATAAGTCCTATCATCAAAATCATATACCCCATTGACGCAGAGGTAAGATTTTCCATAGACAAGCCCATTTGTACCATAGCGGAAAAGCAAAAACTCGAAAAAGCGACAAAGAACACAATCGACTTCTTGCCGCTCAAAGTTTTGAGACACATTTGCCACAAAAATTGTCTATCTTTTTCTTCTTTGCCGACTTTTGACTTTGCCTTTTCGAATTTACCTTTGAGAAGTTGCAACGCAGGTCTTTGCAACGCAAAATACGCGTAAAGACATGAGAGCGCGACAAAGACTACCGTCGGGATAATTACGAGCGCAAAAAGCAATCCCGTATGAAAGTGAATCGCGATTTCACCCATGCCCTCTATCGTCATTTCGTCGTATATATACCTCATTGCTATCCAACCGCCGCCAAAGCCAAGCGCGCACCCAACGAATACGCTCAAACCGAATACCCAAAACTTGCTTGCGATTTTTCCGCGAGAATAGCCGAAAGCCTTGATAATACCGAGTTGTTGAGCGTGAGAATCGATATATAATTTTATATAGAAAAACAGCATTATAACCGCAATAGCGGCAAGGATTCCGCCGGTAACGATTGTTGTCAATTTTGCCATAGCAAGTTGCGCGTTGTAAAGCTGAGTCATATACTCTCCCGACAATTCGCTTTCTAGAGGCAAAATGTCGAGGTAATAATTCAACATAAAAGTACAAACGAACACGGCGCAACAGCACACGATTGAGATACCGACGAGTTTAATTCCGTCCTTTACGCTTACGACCACTTTACCACCCTATCTCATACGCCGACTTTTGCGCGTCGTTGTTGTAGACTTCGACAATCTCGCCGCTGTTCATCTTGACAACCTTTTCCGCCATATCCGCGATGTTTGCATTGTGCGTAACCATAACCATGGTAAAGCCCTTTTGTCGTTGCAAATTCACGATATAGTCAAGGACTTCCCTTCCTGTCTTTTCGTCAAGCGCTCCGGTAGGTTCGTCCAAAAACAAAATCTTTGGATTTTTGGCAAGCGCTCTCGCTATACAAACGCGCTGTTGCTCTCCGCCCGAAAGTTGAGACGGCTTGCTCTTCATTTTGTCTTTAAGACCGACAGCCTCGATAATTTGTCCGTAATCTTTGTTGGCAGCCAAATTCGCGCCGAGTTTGACGTTGTCATCGACGTTGAGGTGCGATAGTAAAAAATACTGTTGAAATATAAATCCCACTTGCTCTTTTCTGAATTTAGTAAGTTCGTCGTCTTTGAGATTGTCAAGACGGACACCGTTGCACTCGATAAGTCCGCTATCCGCTTTTTCCAATCCAGAAAGCAAACTCAAAAGCGTGGATTTTCCCGAACCCGACGCGCCCAAAATGACTACGAATTCGCCGTCGTTTATATCCAACGAAACGCCCTTCAATACTTCTTGCGAATTGTACTTCTTTACTACGTTTTGCGCTTTAATCACAACTTGCCCTCCGTATATAATATTATATCATATCTAATTTATTATAGCAATAAATTCAGTAAGTGAAGTCAATGCTCATGCTTAACCGAAATACCTATCATAATAGTTTCTTCGTCGGAGTCGTTCCATACCGAATGCGGTATATTGCCATTGACAAGATAGGATTGATTTTCTCTGACTACTATCTCTTCGCCCCCTAGCAAAATCTTTGCTTGACCTTTGACTACCGTAAACAAATGGTCGTGCGAGTGCGTATGCAACTCTATCGGGCCTCCGCCGCCCTTTGCAATATAGGCGATTGCTCCGTCAATAATTTCGCCTTGCTTTCCAAAGAGTTTTTTCGCTTTGAAACCTATATGATTGGGTGGCGTAACAAATTCGCTTTCCATAATAATACCTCTTTTATCTAAATTTTGATATGAAAAAAGGCGGTCTTTCGACCGCCTTTTGTAAGATTGTCGATTAGTCGATTTTCGGCAAGGAATCAAATCCTTTTTGCAAATCTTCGTCGGTAGGAATATAGTCGTTCATAGTTCCTGCCAAATATTCCGAGTACGCTTTCATATCGAAATAGCCCGTGCCGGTAAGTCCGAAGAGTATCGTCTTTGCCTCGCCCGTTTCTTTGCATTTGAGAGCCTCGTCGATTGCGCCCTTGATTGCGTGAGAGGATTCGGGAGCAGGCAAAATCGTCTCGCATTTAGCGAACTGCACTGCCGCTTCGAATACTTTCGTCTGCTCGTAAGATACGGCTTCCATATATCCGTCGTGATAGAGTTTTGACAAGATAGGCGACATACCGTGGTATCTCAAACCGCCTGCGTGATTTGCCGACGGAATAAATCCGCTGCCGAGCGTATACATCTTTGCAAGAGGCGTAATCTTACCCGTGTCGCAGAAATCGTACGCATACTTACCTCTTGTGAACGAAGGGCAAGAAGCCGGTTCAACCGCAACGAATCTCGTGTTTGGCTTCGTGCCGTCGAGTTTGTCTTTCATAAACGGAGCGATAAGTCCGCCGAGGTTGGATCCGCCGCCTGCGCAACCTACTACTACGTCGGGATATTCGCCGAGAATTTCCATTGCCTTTTTGCTTTCCAAACCGATTATGGATTGATGCAAAAGCACTTGGTTGAGCACGCTACCGAGAACGTATCTGCAATTCGGAGTCGATACGGCTTTCTCAACCGCTTCGGAAATTGCGCAACCGAGCGAGCCTGTGGTGTTGGGATTGTCGGCAAGGATTTGTTTTCCGACGTTGGTCGTGTTGGACGGACTGGGAATTACGTTGCCGTCAAAGACCTGCATAACCGCCTTTCTAAAAGGCTTTTGCTCGTAAGATACCTTAACCATAAAGATGTCGAGCGGAAGTCCGAAATATGCGCACGCTTCGGATAGAGCCGTGCCCCATTGTCCTGCGCCCGTCTCCGTCGTAAGCGAGGTCAAGCCTTGGTCTTTTGCGTAGTACGCTTGAGCGATAGCCGAGTTGAGTTTGTGGCTGCCCGAGGTGTTGTTGCCCTCGAATTTGTAATAAATCTTTGCCGGCGTGCCGAGAGCCTTTTCAAGATTGTACGCTCTGCAAAGAGGCGACGGTCTGTATATCTTGTACATCTCCAAAACTTCTTCGGGAATATCTACGTATCTGGTCTTTGAATCCATTTCTTGATGAGCGAGCTTTTCGCAGAAGATAGGATACAATTCTTCCTCTTTAACAGGCTTACCCGTACCAGGATTGAGCAATGGTTCGGGTTGCTCTTTCATATCCGCTCTGAGATTGTACCATTGCTTTGGCATTTGCTCCTCTGTCAAATAGAATCTGTGCGGAATTTTCTTCTCCATTTTTGTGTCCTCCAAAATAATTTTCTATAAAAAAATCTTGTCCCTTATGTTTGGGACAAGATTACGTTTTGCGTTCTTGTTTTTATGCCACCCTAATGCGCCATCACGCATCTTCCCACTAACGAGGGGATTCCGTCAGACATTACTCTGCCCTCAAAAGCCCATTCGCTATCTCGCGACTCATTGCATCTCACCAACTGCAATTCTCTGTAAAGCCTCTACCGATAGTTACTTTTCTTTATCTACGGTTTTGTGAACTAAGTCACTATTGAGTTGTTTTATACCACTATATTACGCTCCGCTACCTACGAATGTCAATAGTTTTTTGCAAATTTTTTCAAAAATTTTTTCGAACAAAAATTCGCTTAATTTTATTATAATATTATACGCCCGATTCGCCGTAGTTGGAAAGTACTCTTGCCGACGGGTCGTCGACGTCGCAACCCTTCCACGACTTGTTGGGCATCCAATAATCGACTATCATTTTTGCGTGATGAGGATAATACTTTTCGAATATCTCGCGATACATCAGACTTTCTTTTGTGAACGGCATAGCGTGATACCCATACTTCTTTCTCTTCTCTTCGAATTCTCTATCGCTGTAAAGCGATTGAGCGTACTCTTTGATATAGTCGACCATAGAGTGACCTACCGCATCGGAAAAAGCCGCTTTTTCTCTATACAAAATGCTCTTGGGAAGATAATCTCCCTCGAACGCTTTTCTTAGCAAATACTTACCTTTGTTGTAGACGTTGAGTTTTTTGGACGGGTCAATCGACATGACGTATTTGACGAAATCCAAATCGCCGAACGGCACTCTCGCTTCCAAAGAGTTTGCCGAAATACATCTGTCAGCTCTGAGCACGTCGTACATATAAATCTCTTTGATACGCTTGACCGCTTCCTTTTGGAACTCCTCCGCCGACGGCGCAAAGTCGGTGTACTTATAGCCGAAAAGTTCGTCGCTTATCTCGCCCGTGAGCAATACTCTGACGTCTGTCTTTTCGTGTATCGCCTTGCAAATCAAATACATACCTACGCTTGCTCTTATCGTCGTGATGTCGTACGTTTCCAACACGCGGATGACTTCGTCAATCGCGCCGAGCACGTCCTCTTTAGTTATGATAATCTCTTTGTGGTCGCTGCCTATATAGTCGGCGACTTCCTTCGCGTATTTGAGGTCGATAGCGTCCTCGCTCATACCTATCGCGAACGTGCGGATAGGCTTGCCCAAAATCTTTTGCGCGATAGAACATACAAGCGAACTGTCCAAACCGCCCGAGAGCAAAAAGCCCAACGGCGCGTCCGCGTCAAGACGCTTTTCAATTCCCGCGACCAACTTGTCGTGAATTTTGGTAAATATCGTCGGCAATTCGTCGGAAGAATATTTCTCGACCTTGGTAATATCGAGGTACTGCGTGAATTTGCCGTCGGCGTAATAATACCCCGGTGGGAAAGGCGCAACTTCTTCGCACAAAGGCGTAAGGCATTTCGCCTCGCTTGCAAACATAATCTTTCCGCTCTTGCTATAACCGTAGAAAAGCGGTCTGATACCTATCGGGTCGCGAGCGGCGATGAGTTGCTTTTTCTTTGAATCGTAGATTATCATTGCGAATTCGCTATCCAATGTCGCGAACATATCAAGCCCCATTTCGCGGTATAGCGGCAAAATAATCTCGCAGTCGCTGTCCGACTTGAAAGTATATTTGCCTGACAATGATTGTTTGATTTTTCTAAATCCGTAAAGTTCGCCGTTGCAAACGACGTAGTCTTCGCCGAGGGAGAAAGGTTGCATCCCCTCTTCTGTAAGACCCATAATTGCAAGTCGGTGAAATCCCAAAATTGCCGATTGAAGGGGGACGATTCTCGTATCGTCCGGCCCTCTTGAAATCGTTTGCTCAAAAGCCTTTTCAAACTCTTCGAGCGAAACGTCTTTGCCGTCATAACCCATAATTGAACACATAAAGCGTACCTCCGAAAAAAATTACAGCATTCATCCTTATTTTAGGACGAATGCTGTTTCCGCGGTGCCACCTAACTTATTGATACGGGTATATCAATCACTTTTACTTTCTGACAAAAGCATCGGCTGTAACGGGCCTTCCCGTCTCCCCTACTCCCGAAATCGGTTTGGGTTTGCGCTCCTTAGTGTTATTCATTGCGCTTTGCAATCGGGCTTCCACCGTCCCCGAATCTCTGTGTGCGAAAGTGAGCAACTACTTCTCTAAATCTTTGCTTTACAACTTGATTATATTACCGCCATAATGGCTCTGTCAACAAATTTAAAAAAATTCTTCAAAAATTTTTTGCAAAGAAAAAGAGCAGGTTTTCGCCCGCTCTCTATCTTGAATTTTTACGTTATTATATTATAATTATTTACCGAACTTTGCCGTAAACTTCAAGACGTGTTCTTGATTTGGCAATATCTTGTATTGAGGTTTGGTACAAGCCATTGCCGGTACGTCTCCGCCTACTCCGCGCTGTTTTCCGTCGACGCAAATTGTCAATTTGTCATCTCTTTCGAGTTCATGCAAATGTTGCGCGCCCAAAAGCGTTTCGCAAGTATACGGATGAATCGTCATCTCGAAAGGCTTGTCGATTGCTCTAAGGCTCACGCCGTTGCTATCGCCAATCTTTGCGTAACGTACGCCCGTATGGTTGCCGTTCTCTTGCGGATATAGATAGTCGTGGATAAAGTCTTCGGCATTGCCCTTCCACAATCCGAGTTTTGCCGCCGTCGCTCTGTCGCAATAATTTTCGTGCGGACCTTTTGCGTACATTTCCACTCCGTCGACGCCGCTTGAAAGTCGCCAAGTAAAGCCGTATCTTTCGAAATCCGTCTTGCAAGGCGTAAGCGTCATAGACATTTCAATTGCGCCGTCAGCGTCGAATTTATATTCCGTGCGCAAGGTCTTTGCAAAGCGCATTTTCCAATTTATCTGAGCTACGACAATTCCGCCCTCTTCTTTGACTGCAATACTCTTTGCCTTCAAAGTCTTTATCGCTTTTCTGAACTTGCCTATTCCCATAATCGTGGTCGCGATAATTCTCGGCACTTGCGGAAGCGCGTCGTTGTCGATATCCGCTCTCACGAAGTTGGGTTTAATCGGCGAACTTAGCAATTCCTTGCCATCTTTCTTTGCCGATACAATATAACCGTTTTTATCGAGTACGTATACCACGTCGCCTGCGGTGACAGTATAATCGTTGCCATCTTTTGCAAAAGTCGCTCCGCTCTTTTGCTTTGGCGCGGAAAAGTCGAATTCTTTGAGTACGAATTGCTCGTAAGCGACGGTATGTCCGATAGGCGCGTAAGGCGTATCTTTTATAGTCTGCATACTCAAATTGCATACGACTTCTTTATCGCTTGGATATGCAATCTCTTTATCCAAAAGCTCGCAAGTAGCCGTTTCGTCGGGCGCGCAATCGACTTTGAATTCTCTCGAATAAATCTCGTCGCCTTCCGCTACGATTTTGACTGCTATCTTAAACTCATTGAGGTTGGTGAACCTATATCTATTGCGTACCGTCAAGGTATTGCCGTCCAAAGCAAACTCCGCTTGCTGATACTGATATTTCACTTCAAACAGCGCGGGATTTGGCGAGCGGTCTGCTCTTACGATACCGTTGAAAGCAAAACGTCCTGCATTGGGCTTATCCCCAAAGTCTCCGCCGTAACACCACTTGTCTTTGCCGTTTTCCTGTCTGCGTATGCTCTGGTCTGCGAAGTCCCAAATATATCCGCCTGCCAAGCGGTCGTATTTTTTGAACATATCCCAATAGTCGCTGAAATTGCCGAGACTGTTGCCCATACAGTGCGCGTATTCGCATTGAATGAACGGCAAGTCGCGATACATCTCGGGCGTATATTTACTGCCGAGCGGCGACCAAAGCGCATAGCAATGGCGCATAGGCTTGTTCTCGCCAAGTATAGGCATCTTTTCCCACTTTGAATACATCTCGCTGAGCACGTCGCCTAACTTGCCCGATTGGTCGGGTTCGTAGTGAATAAAACGCGATTTGTCGAGTTCCAACACCGCTTCTTTCATTGCGAAAAAGTCTTTGCCAAAGCCGGCTTCGTTGCCAAGCGACCAGCTTATTATACACGAATGATTGCGAAGTCTTCTCACCATGTTCGTCGCTCTGTATACGCATTGTTTTACCCAACGCTTACTGCCCTTTGGTATGAACATGGCGAGCCCGTGCGTTTCCAAATTCGTTTCCGCCATCACGAGTATTCCGTATCTGTCGCAAAGCTCGTAGAATACGTCTTGATTAGGATAATGGCTGTTGCGGATAGACGTGATATTGTTCGCCTTGCAAAGTTGAATATCCTTCTCTATCAACTCAGCAGGCACTGCGTGACCGTAGTCGGGATGGAATTCGTGACGGTTGACGCCGTAAATCTTTATAGGCTTGCCGTTGAGCAAAATGAACGGACCTCTTCCGTCAATCATCGGCTGAATTTTTATCTCTCTGAAACCGAAATGCGACGCTCTCGTATCAAGCAACTTATCGCCGTCGTAAAGTCTTACTTCAACGTCGTACAAATTTGGATACTCGTGCGACCAAAGCGCAACTTCGTCAAGGTCTACCGACAAAGTGACGACGCTAGACGATTCTTGCGCTATCTCGCCGATTTGCTCTTGCATAAGCGCGACTTGCTTGCCTTGATAGGACAACTCTACCTCGACTTTCGCAAGGCTCGCCTCTTTTTCTCTTGAATTGATTGTGACGTCGGTAATAAACTTCGCCGACTTATAATCTGCGCTAAGTTCAGACCTAGTGAAGTAATCGGCAATTTCCACTTGCGGTTTATAGATAAGCCATACGCTGCGGAAAATACCCGATATACGCCACATATCCTGATCTTCCAAATAACTTCCCGTCGTGTAGCGATAGACCGACACAGCGAGTTTGTTCTTGCCCACTCTCACAAGTTTGCTTATATCGTACTCTTGCGGAGAAAACGTATCTTCAGAATATCCGACAAACTGTCCGTTGACGTAAATATCTCCGCAACTGTTGATGCCTTCAAATCTCAAAAATATGTCCTTGTCGCTCTCTTTGACCTCAAATTGGGTGACGTAACAACCCACCTCGTTCTTGCGCGTCTTGACGTGCGGAATGTCGGCAATATTGAATTGAGATAATGCGTAGGGATACATATAATTCGTATAAATAGGTTGTCCGTGACCTTGAATTTGCCAATTCGACGGCACTGTAATTTTTGTAAAGTCTTTCAATTCGGCTTCCGGCAATTCGTAGCCGTACGGGATTTGCTTTGGATTTGACACCAACTTAAAATCCCATTCGCCGTCCAAACATACCGAAGTAGCGTTGCCCTCCTCGTCAATCGGGAAACCCGACGCGTAACGCTTAATTGAATTGACGTCGTAAGCGGATAACTTTTTCCAATAATTCATAACAACCTCCTATATCATCGCACACAACTCTTAATATAAGTATTATAACATAGTTATGATTGTTATTGCAAGAGCAAAACTTTATTCTATTAACCAATTTCGGAAATAGATTAAAATTAAAAAGCAAATAAAAAACGGCAAGTCTGATTGACTTGCCGTTTTTGCTAATCGATAATTATTCTTCAGTCTTTTTGTTTTCTTCCTGAGGTTTTTCAGACTCTGTCTTCACTTCCTTTTCGTCGCCGTCGACGGAAACGGAGAAAGACGCCGAAACGCCGACAACGTCGTCAACGGGGATTGAAAATGCAATACCCTTACCCTCGCTTTTAAGACCTGCGTTGCGGTAGATTGCGTGTAGTACATTGTCCTTAATATCCGACGGAACTAATATCAATACGATATCTTTATCCGGCTGAATAGCTATATTAAAGAACTGCTCCGCGTCTCTATTCGCCGTACCGCGGGCGTGAATAACCGTACCGCCGCGCGCGCCCTCTTCTTTCGCCGCGTCCATGACAAGTTCCGTAAAACCTGCGTTTACTATACACATAATCATTTCGTATTTATTCATTTTTTGCTCTCCTTAACCGTACGTCTATTGTTGCTTAAAAATCCGTAAATAAGCGTACCTATAACGCTTGTCAAAGGTATGGTGCAGGCAACGCCCTTGCCGTCCCTTATGGTCTGGAATTTCTCTTCCAATACGCTCATCGCGTCGGGAATTTTATCCTCTTGAATTACTCCGAAGATAACTGCCTTTTCATTGTCCAAAAGACCGAGTAGTCCGAGTATTTTCGCATTTGCCGTACCTTCCGCAAGCACTACCATTTGCATATTTACGTCAAAGGACTGAATAAGGTCGGTATAGTAATCGGCTTTCTTTCTTGCGACTATCGTCATAAGAAGTTTAAGCCTATTGGATCTGACCGTATTCGGCTCGGGGGCTTTTGCTTTTTGTTGCTTTGATTCTTTCTTAGCCGCCGCTTTAACAGTCGTTTTAGACGCCGATTCTTGTTTTTTTGCGTTTTTCTTATCGCTCATAGCGTTACCATCCTACTTAAAGTAAATAATCTGCTCGTCGTCGGCTGACAATATTCTGTTCATCGCTATCTTAGCGCGAACCTTCGCCGACATTACGGCTTTGAAACCGAGCGCTTGAATTGTAATGAGCGGGGTCATTGCGACCATAGCAACCACGCCGAAAGCGTCGGTCAAGATAAAGTCCGCTCCGCCGTTTATCGAGACGCACGCGCCTACGATAAGAGGCAAAATAAAGCTTGACGTCAACGGACCGCTCGCAACGCCGCCCGAGTCAAACGCAATCGCCGTGTACATCTTGGGAACGAAGAACGACAATCCCAAAGATATCAAATAACCCGGTATCAAATAGTACAACAGCGAGAAGTGACAAATCATTCTGATTATCGATAGGCACAACGAAACGCCGACTGCCAATGAAAGCGCAATCATCATTTCCATTTTCTTTACGCCGCCGCCGGTGACTTGTTCGACCTGCTTGTTCAATACGTGTACCGCAGGCTCCGCCAATACTACTACAAAACCTATTACCAAGCCGAATATTGCAAGTAAGGGTTTGGAGAAACTAGCGATTTGAGTGCCGAGTTTGTAACCGATAGGCATGAAGCCCACCTCTACCGCAACAAGGAAAATGACAAGTCCCACGAAAGTATATCCGATACCGATACCGATTTGCGCAAGTTTCTTGCGCGGAAGTTTGAGTACCGTGAATTGCAAAATGAAGAAAAATCCTACGATAAGCGCCAACGCTATCGCTACGTTTTTAACAGTGTTCAAAAGCGCGTGTCCAATCAACGCAATACTCTCTTCTACCGTATCGTAAGCCGCGAGCGCGTTCAAAGTCTCTTGCGACATTTCCCCGTTTGAGAAAAGCGCAAGCGCCATAACCGCAATAATAGGACCAATCGAGCACAACGCTATAAGACCGAAGCTGTTTTCATTGGCATTTCTACCGCCGACGGTCGTCGCGATACCAAAACCGAGAGCCATTATAAACGGTACGGTTATCGGTCCTGTCGTTACGCCGCCCGAATCAAATGAAAGTGGAAGGAAGTTGTTCTTTCCGCTTTCTATAAGCATTGCGCAGACTGCGAACAACATCAAATAGAAAAACATCAAAAGCATTGAAAGGTCTTTGTGGAATACGATTTTCAGTACGGCAATCAACAAGAATATGCCCACGCCTACGCCTACTGTGACGATAAGAACCATATTATTCATGACGTCGCTGACTTGCGAGGCAAGGACGGAAAGGTCGGGCTCGGCAACCGTGATGAGCACACCCATTACAAAGCATACCGATACGAGAAGGACGATGTTTTTGGATTTGGTAAGACCCGTGCCGACGTTCTCGCCCATTGGGGTCATGGCAAGGTCCGCGCCCAAATTGAAGAGTCCGATGCCGATGATAAGCAGTACGGCGCAAATCGCAAACGTAATTCTCTCTGTAGCATTCAAAGGAGCTAACGGCGTAAAAGAAATTATAAGTACTATAATCGCAATCGGCAAGACCGAAACAAGCGATTCTTTAAGTTTTAATAAAAGCGCCTTTATCATTGTAACTCCAAAATTTATCTTTAATGTGTATCCTAAATTATATACTATACTAGTATACCTTGACTATTATAACACAGTTTTAAGCCATAGGCAACCGCATACTTTCGTTTTTTGAGATAAATTTTCTTCCAAATTTTACAAATCTAATTGAAATAAAAGAGCGTAGAACTGTCGAAATTCTACGCTCATTGTTGGTTGCAAATATCTACTCTTTCCTTTCCTATTTGAAATATCCTACTACTGCGTCAAGGTCTTTGAGATTGACGGTTTTGCTGAGGATATAAGTCTTTTGCGAATTGACGTATCTGCCTTGAGCCTCGTCCCATTCACCGAATCTGCCGTAAGAACTCGTGACGATTGTGCCGTCTGCAAATACGACGTTGCCGCAATAACCCGTGTCGCCGTTTGCGCTACGTTGCGGATACTCCTCGTCGCCAAGATAGGTATGAGCAAGTTTTACTCTGTAATCGCCTTCAGTTCCGTTTTTAAGGTCATCCCAATCGCCTACCCAAGCAATCCAACCTTCGCTCATCCAGCCTTTGGACTTCAAGTTGGGCGCGTACTTAGCAATCCTATCCGCGCTTCTATCTATAGCTCTAAACGTGATGAACAGTCTCCAGTTGTCGCCGTCTTTCACCCATTCGGCTTTGTGTCTTTCACCGTTGAGCGCGGCAGGCACTTCCTTCGGCTCGCTCCAAGTCTTTCCTTCGTCGGTAGAGAAAGATATAAGCGAATTGATTTTCTTGGAGTTGGATCTCGTCAAAAGACAAAGTTCGTTACCTTCTCCGCCTTCCGAACGGATAACTTCTACTTCGCACATGTTGGATTTCTTTTGAATGCTTCTATAATGGTTGTCTTCATTATTGAAATACTTTTCGGGATACGACCATTGCATTTTTCCGTTCTCGTCAAACGTAAGTATCGTCTTGTAGCAATTCCAACTCTTATCGTGGAAAAGACCCATCCATTCGTTTTTCCACTCGTGCGTAGTCGCGTCTTTAAGTCTTGTAAGAGAACTCATTGCCACAACGCAGTTGAACGCCTTGTAAGCCTTCATCTTTCCGAAATAGTCTCTTCCGTAGAAAGTCTCGAACTCCGTCCAAGTCTTGCCCTCGTCAGAAGAAACGCTTGCATTGAAACCGTTCTTTTTATACGACGGGTCGTTGTACCAAGTGGGGTTGCCCGAAATCATAACAAGTTTGTCATCGCTTGACGGTATATTATCCTTATTGAATATAAGTCTGTATACGGTAGGCGTCTCCTGCGACTTTGCCCAAGATTCCGGAACAACAATATCGCTTGACTCTACGTACGTCTTACCTTTATCTGCGCTCACTCTTACCTTGACGTTGCCCTTGCCGTGTCCTTCCGGGAACATCGTGAGTATCGTATTGAGATTGCCGTTCGCATCTTTTATAAGTACGGAATCGGGGTGAGCCAAATAATCCGTCGTATTCGTTGGGTCAACGATAGTCCTGTCGTCAAAAAGATAAGCATACTCGGAAGGAAGACCTTCGGGCTTGCTTTCCAAATCAATTAGGGGAATGGTATAGTCCTGCCCCTCCGTTATATTGCATCCTGCCAACAACGCCGTCAGCGCCAAAAGCAGCACCAACGTTACTATAACAATTTTTTTACGCATAATTCTCTCCTCCTAATATACTTACCATTTTACACTATGAATCGGATTATTTCAACTATACTTTGAAAATATTTTTATAAAAAAACGGCTACGGCAAGGAATCACAATCGTTTATTCTTTTTAATTGCTGAGAAGATTGCGAAAAATATCATAAATAAACCTATTAAAATCAAATCTATTGCTACGCCTACTAAAAATCCCGAGATGAAATCTCGCAATGCGCTTCCGCCGAATATAGTAGATAAAAGACAAAGAGCAATTCCGATTACCACTAGAATAATTGCCGAAACGTAAAGTTTGGGAATTGACTTTTCTTTTTTCAACTGCTCCACGTCTTTGATAAGTTTTATTATTTGCTCATTTTCCGTCGCGCTAGTATCCTTTTCGCGCTCTTCTCCGTCAAGCAGTTCGCTAATAGAAATGTCCAACGCTTTGCACAACGGCTCGATAAGCGAATAGTCCGGCATGCACTTTCCGCATTCCCACTTAGAAATTGTTTTGTTGGAAACGTTCAATCTTTCGGCAAGCTGTTCTTGCGTCAAATTCTTTTCCTTTCGCTTTTTCGTAATAAGCTGTCCTACCTTAATTTGATTCATATTGACCTCCTATACTTTATGGCTTAATTATAATACAAATTATTGTAGTTTTACACCTATTGATAGGCGAATATGAGTGGAATTTTTAAGTATTTGCAGACGGAGTGTAAAATCAGCAAGTTTAATTTATTGCTATTATACTTAAACGGATATGCTTACAAAAGAAATTAACGGTAAGAAAGTAAAATTTTCAGGGATAGTTAGTCCTCAAAGAGTAGCGGAAAAAGCAATTAAAGACGCCAAAAAGGGCAAAGATATGTCAGTCTGCTCTTTCTTTGTGAAATGTCAGCATATAAATGTAAAATTGATGCCGCAGAAAACGACTATGAAAATCTGGATGAAAAGTATAAATAAATATTTATAGGCACATTCTTTCAAGTTCGTGCTGAATTTCTTCGGCGCGTGCAATTTGTTCATTGAGTTTCCATTTGCCGATATTCTTTCCGTTTATCAAAAACATTGAGCCGCATTGATGAAAATAGAATTCAATATTCCTTTCTTTGGCTTCTAAATACAAATTCTTTACCCACTCGAACTCAATAGGACGAACATCCGCTTTCGCAGCCATTTCGCCACCCACGTTTACGCACTTTATAAGCCC